>CAZORA010000009.1:0-83213 GCA_964582225.1 uncultured Dokdonella sp.
TCATCCATCGCGACCTCAAGCCCGGCAACATCCTGGTCGGCGCCGACGGCGAGCCGCGCCTGCTCGACTTCGGCATCGCCCGCGCCGCCGATTCCGATAGCGGTGCCGCCGATCCCACCGTGATCGGCGCCATGACCCCGGCCTATGCCAGCCCCGAGCAGGTGCGCCACGAGCCGCTTACCACCGCATCCGATGTCTATTCGCTCGGCGTCGTGCTCTACGAGCTCCTCTGCGCACGCCGCCCTTACGCGCTCGAAGGGCTCAGCCCGGCGCAAAGCGAGCGCGTCATCAGCCACACCGACCCGCCCACCCTGCGCCGCGCGATCACCACCGGCAACCTGCCCGCCGCCGAGCGCAAGGCCCGTCTCGCCGGCCTCGGCGGCGACCTCGAACGCATCCTCGCCAAGGCCCTGCACAAGGACCCGCTGCGCCGCTACGACTCGGCCCGCGCGTTCGACGAGGACCTCGCCCGATTCCTGCAGCATCGCCCGGTGCTGGCTCATCCCGATTCCACCCGCTACCGCTTCACCCGCTTCCTGCGCCGCCATCCCGCCGGCAGCCTCGGCGCCGCCGCCGCCGTGCTCCTGATCCTCGCCGCCCTCGGCTTTGCGCTGTTTCAGGAGGCCGAGGCGAAGCGCGCCGCTGCCGATACCGAACAGATCAACGCCTTCCTGCTCGAAGTGATCAACACGCCTGACCGCAGCGGCGGCACCGAGATCACCCTGGCCGAAGCGCTGGATGACGCCGCGAGCGACATTGATGGCTACTTCGGCGCGCGCGCGGATCTGACGGTGGATATTCGCATCGCCCTCGGCCAGAGCCTGTTTGCGCGCAATCAGCTGGATTCCTCCGAGCGGCAGCTCGAGCGTGCCCGAGCCGATGCCGAGCGCCTGTTCGGCGCGGACGACGCACACAGCCTGCGCGCCATGACCACCCTCGCCTACCTCCGCCAAACCCAGAATCGCCTGGGTGACGCCGAAGCGCTATATCGGGAAGTCATCGATCGCATGGAACGCAGCGGTCAGGCCTCGGGCTCGCCCTATTACTCCGCCCTCAACGCCAGCGCCACGCTGTATTGGCTGCAGGAAGACTATGCGCGGGCCCGGAGCTATCTGGAGCGCGCGCTCGAGGTGCTGGAGGCAAGCGGAGGCAGCGACGACCGCCGCGCGTTCATGCTCAGCAATCTGGCACGGGTCACGCTGGAGCTCGGTGATCTGGAGAGCGCGGACCAGCTGTACGCCCGAGCACAACCCATTCTCGAGCGCCTGTATCCGAACGGCGGGCCAACCCTGGCCAACCTGCTCGATGGTCGCGCGAACCTGGCCTGGAAGCAGGGTCGCCGCAGCCGGGCGCTCGAGCTGCAGACCCAGGCGACGGCGATGGTCCGGCGCTCGTTCAAGGGCGATCATCCACGGGTGCTGCTCAGCATGACCAATCTGGCGGACACCCAGCGCGAGCTCGGCCAGCTCGACGCGGCCGCCGCGACCGCCCAGGCCGCAGTCGACATGGCGGCTCGGCTGTATGTGTTGGAACCCGCGGAATACCAGGTCGACGCATTGACGATGCTGAGCAAGATTCGCCTGGCGCAGAAGCGCGCGGCGGACGCGCTCGCGCTGTACGCCCGCGCCCGAGACCTATACGCGAGGCTCCACGAGCCGCCGGAATCGACGCGGCGGGAGCTCGACCGACTGCGCGAAGCGCTCTGCCTGCGGCCCGACGCACGCCCAGCCGACCCCTGCCCGTCCTCCGGCTGAGGCCTGTGTCTGGTGCCGCTTGTCCGACTCGAACGGACGACCTACCGCTTACAAGGCGGTTGCTCTACCAGCTGAGCTAAAGCGGCGCCGGCGGTGCCATTCTACCCGCCGGCGTGGCAGGGCTCGATCGTTCGCGAGTGGCGGAATGGGTCAGCGGCACTCGATCTTCGCTTCGCCGAGCTCCGTCGCATTGGCGACCATGGCGCGCCAATCGAGCTCCGCCTCGTCCTGCAGCGCATAGTCGAGCCAGTACACCGGCACTTCCTCACTGCGCGCCTCGGTCTTGGGCGCAAACCCCAGCGCGCTGATCGCCGCCGCACGGCGCTCGGCATTCGCCGGGTCGCGGAACAAGCCCAGCGAAATCGTGTTCTGCTGGTCACCGGCGGTCACGATGTAATAGTCGCGCACGCCCTTTGCCGACAGCTGACGGGCGGTCGCAAGCGCCTGTTCACGGCTTGCGACCGCGGGCAGATAGACCCAGTTTCCGCGCATCTGCGTCACCCGCTCTTCGCGGCCGCGCAGCCGTTTGACGCGCGGAGCAAGGGCGCTCGTGGCCGCGCGCAGGTCGGCGCGGGTCGCGAACGGGCCAAGGCTGCGGCACTGATCGCCCGCTAGGTCGATCAGGCTCTCCGGCGCGTCGGCAAGCTCCGCGCCGTCTTCACCGGCATCCCGTTCGGACAAGAGGACCAGCGCGGCGACTCCCGGATCCGCGACCGGCAGCGGCGGCGTCGACCGCTCGCGCCAGAGCCAGGCTGCGGCGCCAAGATTGAGCGCAAGGAGCAGAAGAACGAGGGTTCGGCTAGACATCAACGCGATGGCTCAGAGCGGCAATCCAGGCCACCGCGCGGGTGGCTTCAGATCCGGCGCTCGCGCCGTTGCGGCACGCCGGCAGCCACGACGTCGGGTTCGCGCGGACGGCGCAGATCGACGATTGCGATGAATACGTGTTCGTTGATTCGCTCATGGACCTCACAAGCGACGCTCGCGGACTGGTGGAATCGCGAGCAGGGTTTCGCCCGGAGCAGGAACGATTTTCGCCGCCTTGCCGGATCAGCGTGACTCCATCCACCCATGGTTTGCGGGAGGCCGGCGCGCAGGGGTGGATTGGCAATCGATCCTTCACGGCTTCACCCGATTCCCATTCGGCGCCTGGTCCGCCCACAGCGCAAGTCCTTGCAGGACGAGGTCGCGCGCGTGCTCGGCGTCCGGCAACACGGCCGCCAGGCGTTCGTCGTCGCCGCCGGTGAGAGTCAGCGACGGGAAGACGCCGCAACGCTGCCGAACCAGCTCCCGAAAACGCTCGATCGCACCGGCCGCGGCCTGCAGTGCGCCGCTTTCGACCGCATCCGCCGTGTTGTCCGGCAGCGCGCAGAACTTTCCCGGTGCGTCACCGACCCGCGCCGTACTGGCGAGGAGCGCAGTGCGCATCAGGCCCAGTCCGGGGAGAATCAGCCCGCCGAGGTGGCGGCCATCGGCGGCGAGCGCGTCGACGGTGACCGCGGTTCCCGCGCTCGCCAGCACCTGCGTGGACGGTGCCGCGGCGTGCAGCGCCGCAAGGCCCAGAAAACGATCGATGCCGAGTCGCGGCGGATCGGCGTAGGCATTGCGAACGCCGAGCGCGGCCGCCGGACTGCGCGGAAATTCCGCCTCCAGCCCGAAGCACTCGCGCACAAGCTGCGCGAGCTCGCCTTCGCGCGTCGGCGCGACGACACTGGCGACGAGCACGGCGCCGACCGGCGCAACCTTCGACCATTCCGCGCGCAGCGCTGCGCTCAGCGACTTGCCTACGTGCTGGAAGACGCCGCCGGCGTGCAGCGCGCCATGCTCGAGCAGCGCCCACTTCAGGCGCGTATTGCCGAAATCGATCAGGAGTTTCACCGGGCGCTCCGCAGGCTCACCGCTGCCGCCTCGACGCTTCGTTCGCCATCGACGAATTGAACCCGAAGCGCACCGCGCCCGTCTACGCCGCGAGCCACCCCGAACCGCGGACCCACGTCGGTTTCCACCCGCACTGCGCGGCCGCGCAGCAGATCGCGGGCCTCCCAGGCCTTGACAAAAGGCTCGAACCCGTCCCCCGCGAAGCTTTCGAGAGCCTCCACCAAACGGCTCAACAGCGCCGCCGCGAGCGCGTTGCGCGATGGCGCCGCGGATCCGCTCAAGGCCTCGACATCGACCGCAGGCTGGTCGATCGACCGACTCATGCCACCCAGGCGATAGTTGATGCCGATCCCGATCACGGCCTGGCAGAAGCCGCGGGGGCTGCCGCCGAGTTCGACCAGGACACCACCCAGCTTACGCCGCTCCACCATCAGGTCATTCGGCCATTTGAGCCCGATCGCCGACAGCCCGCAGGATTCGAGCGCTTCCGCCGCGGCAATGCCAGCGCACAGGCTGAGCCCGGCCAAAGAGCGCAGGGGCACGTCGAAACTGCGCAGCACGGAGATTGCGAGCCCCCCGGCGGGCGGCATGCGCCAGCGCCTGCCGCGGCGACCGCGGCCGCGCGTCTGCAGCTCGGCAAGACAGGCACGCCAAGCCGGCGCGGGCACTGCCTGGCGACGCAGCAGTTCGGCGTTGGTGGAGTCGACCTCCGGCAGCACGCTCAGCTCGCGGCAGGTCCGTCGCGCCGCGACCGTCAGCTCGCCACGGATCCGTTCGGCGTCCAAGAGCTCAATGGGCTCGCGCAGGGCATAACCGGCGCCCGGCTGCGGGCTGATCTCGACGCCCAGAACGCGCAGTCGCGCGAGCTGGCGGCGCACGCTCGATGGCGCCAGACCGAGCCTGAGGGCAAGCTCGGCCACCGTCCAGATCTGCCCCGACGCTAGCGTCGTCAAGAGCACCCAGGGCAGGTGCTTGTCGCGGGCAGGTCGGTGCGTGAACGCGTGCGAGCGGAGAGTCACCATCGGCGAAAGTTTAACCAAGGTAAAGGCACAGCATTCGGCTGGAGTTGGGGCGGTGATCGTGCGACGATTGGGCGTCCATTCACGCTTGATTGTCGGCCGCTGCCGTCGGAGGCGCGCCCATGAACCAGTCCGTCGCCCTCGTCCTGCTTCTCGCGTTGGCCTGGAGCGGCCAGGATCTGGTCGCGCAAGAGATGATGCCGCCCGACTTCGATGTGCCGGCCGAGGTCAGCACCCAGGGCAGCACCGAGCCCGGGCGCGCCGGTCGTGCCTCGGGCGAGGTGGCTGCCGGCGAAGCGGACCTGGCCGCCGCGAGCGCAGCTTTCGACGGCGCCAACGACGCCGGCGCGCCCGTGCGGCGCGCGCCGGCGCCTGCGCCGACTGCCGCCAGAACACCTGCCGCGCGCAAGGCCGAAGCGCCGTCCGCGGCGGCACATGAGCCGATTCGCCCGAGCTACCGCTGGCAGTCGCTGGTCCCGGGCGCCATCAAATGATCGGCGGCGCACCGCACCGCGCTCCGCTGCAGGCGTGAGCGGCTGGTTCGCGCGGGCGCGGGCGCGGTTCGCATCCGCCGCCCGCATCCACAACGACGCCTGGTCGAAACTGCTGGCGAGCTCCGCACTGTTCGGCCACCTCGAGCGCGACCAGCAAACGCAGCTGCGCGCGCTGAGTGAGCGCTTTCTGAATCGCAAGCGCTTCAGCGCCGCAGCCGGGCATCAGCTCGACGATCCACAGTGCCTTGCGATTGCCGCGCTCGCCTGTCTACCGGTCCTGCAGCTCGGCTTCGACGAGCTGGCCGGCTGGCGTGAAATCATCGTTTATCCGGGCGAGTTTCGCGTGCGCCGCGAACATCACGACGAGGACACCGGCGTGGTCAGCGAAGTCGTGGATGACCTGATCGGCGAAGCCTGGGAGGCCGGACCGGTGATCCTCTCCTGGGCCGACGTCGCCGCCGATCTCGCGCGGCCCTTCGACGGCTTCAACGTCGTGATTCACGAGATCGCGCACAAGCTCGATCTTCGTGACGGCGCGCTCAACGGCACGCCACGGCTGCCGCGCCAGCTGCCGGCGCGCGACTGGCTGGCCGCCATGCAGCCCGCCTTCGACGCGCTCGCAGATCAGGTCGAGCGCGGGCGACACACGCTGATCGATCCCTATGCGGCGAGCAGCGTCGAGGAGTTTTTCGCGGTCACCAGCGAACTCCACTTCTCCGCTCCGGCGAGCCTGCAGCGAGCCGCGCCCGCGGTGGCCGCCGTGCTGGCCCGCTATTACGGAGCACCTCCCGGCGGCGCCTGAGATACCGCAGCGGGTGAATCAGGCGCCGAACAGGGCCGTGGCGGCCGCCGGTGGCAGCGCCACACGCGCCGACGCGGCCTTCGAATCCACTGGCCAAACCGGCACGCCGAGCAGCCGACAGAGGATCTCGGTCGCCGAGTTGCCGCCCTCGCGCACCAGCAGGCCCTCGAAGGCGTAAAGCTGCAGCCAGTCCCAGAGAGCGCGGTAACTCGGTTCGGGATCATGTTCGAGCCAGGTATTGGCAGCCATCAGCGCATCTTCGCGCAGCAGCTCGTTCTCGCTGCCGTTGGCGACCAGGGTCCAGATCTCCGCATCGGACCAGACCGGCGCCTGCGCGCCCACCCAGAGCAGCCGCGGCCGCGGCCGACAGCCGGCAGCCGCCTGGGCGTAGATTCGTCGCACGCGCCAGTCGAGCACCCGGCGCGCGTAGGAAAACAGTTGCTCGCCGACCTGCTGCTCATAGTCCGGCCAGCGCCGGCGCAGCACTTCCATGCCGGCGCTGCCGAGCACCTCGCGTTCGGCAGCGCCGAAACTCGCGCTACGCGCGTGGCGCACCAGCACGTTGCCTACCACAAGGTGGCGAAAGCCGTGGCGCGCGGCGCGCCGGCAGAAATCGTTCTCCTCGCCGTAGCCACGAGGAAAGGCCCAGGCGTCGAAGCCACCAATGACTTCGAGCACCGCGCGGCGCACATAGAGGCAGAAGCCATTGCCGGTCGGCAGCTCCGGATAGGCGAGCCCGGCCTGCTGCCAGAGTGCCCGCGCGGCGTCGCCGAAGCTCCAGCCCGCAGGCAACGGATTTGCGGCCTCGAGCTCCGGCACCGAGAAGGCGCCCGCATTGTCCGACACGGCCGTCACCGTGCCGACATCGGCGCGGCTGTATGCCGCGCGACGCAGGCCGGGCAGCCAGCCCGGCCCGACTTCGGCGTCGGCGTTGAGCAGCAGCACGTCGGCGTCGCGCGCCTCAGCCAGACCGCGGTTGACGGTGGCGGTGAAACCCAGGTTACGCTCGTTGCGCAGCAGGGCGACGCGCTCGATCCCGGCATAACCCGCCAACAGCGGGGCGATCGCAGGGTCCGGGCTGGCGTCGTCGACCACGATCAGGCGCGTGCGCGCATCGCGCTGAGCGAGTACCGAATCCAGGCAGCGTGCGGCGAGCTCCGGCGCGTTGTAGACCGGCACGATCACCGCCACCTCGCCGCTCGCGACGTCGGTGCCGAAGGGGACCAGCGCCGCCTCATCGCGCAGAGGCGCGAGCTCCACCGGACGCCCTTGCGGCGCCGCGCTTGCGCCGGAGCGGCCGATCTGCAGACGCGCGGGCGCGGCCGCGAGCGCGGCGCCGGCACGGCCGCATCGCGGCAGCAGATCAAGCGTGCGGCCGCCACTGGGCGCATACGGAAAGTCGATGTACCGCTCGCGCCCGCCGTCGGCAGGCAGCGCCGCGAAGTAACTGCCGTCGAGATCGAGCGCGACCGGCGTGTCGTCCGCAGCCAGCACGAGGCGCAACCTGCGGCCATCCCAGTCAAGCCGCTCGAGCGGCGGACGCAGCGCGGGTGCGCTAGGTCGAGCGCGACGGGAAAACGGCCACATCCAGCGCTATCGCAGCAGCGCGCCGCGCGAACCGGGGCGGCGCGGGGCGGATGCTAAGCGCCTCACTCCGCCGGCGCGGAGCCAGGCGCACGGCGCTTGGCGGGCGCATGGAAGGTCGGGGTGAATTTTTCCCGCGAGCCATCGGTCGAAATCGCCTCGATGTAATACCAGTAGTCCTGACACGGGTCGATGCTGTCGTCACGGAACTCGTATTTGTGGGTTTCGTCGGAAGTCCCGGCGCCCAGAACCGGCTCCTTGCTGAGCTTGGTGAAAGGTCCGTTCTCGCTGTCGCCACGGTAGACGTCGAAGCCGAAGCTGTCCTGCTCGCTCGCGGTAGTCCAGCGCGCGGTGTTGGCTACGCGATCGTCCGGCGCGAGCGCGGACTGGTCGCCACACTGGCCCTCGGGAACCTCCTTGACAGGGACGGCCGCCTGCGCGGGCGGCGCCGCCGCAGGCGCCGGCGCCGCAGGGACCGCGGCGGGTACCCCGGTCGCGCCGGGCGTCGGCGAATCCGGAGCTTGGGAGCTGCAGGCACAAAGAAGCGCCGCGAACAGGGTCAAAACGAGTGAACGCATGGGAGACTCCCTGGAAGACATCTGCGCAAATCGGGTGGTGGACAGCCACTGGCGCTGCAACGATAGTGTGACCATGCGCTTGCTGGCAACCATCCTCTTCCTGTCGTTCCTGTCGACTCCCGCACCGGTCGCGGCGGCACCGACACAAGCGCCGGAGTGGGAATTGCGCATCCTGCCCGGAGGCGAGCTGTTTCCAGCGCTGGATCTGTCGCAGCAGCGCAGCCCCCGACGCGGCGAAGGCAGCGGGCTGGTCAGCGTGCAGGTGCGTGGCCCGGCCGCCAGCGGCGCCCTGCGCGTCACGCTCGATACGCCCGGACTGCGCGGTCCGGCGCAGGTCGAAATCGGCGTCGGCGACGCCGCGCGCGCGCAGGATCTGCGTCCGCGCCTCGAGTGGGACCTGGCAACGCTGCGCGGGCTCGAGGCGCCGCGACGCCAGACGCTGACGGCGACGCTCGAGGCGCCCGGGTTCACCACCAGCACCCGCCAGGTGGAGGTGCGGCTGCATCCGCTCAGCGAAGTTCTCTATTACGTGCGCGAGGGCGACGAGCACGTCGATCTCGGCTGGACCTTCGCCGCCTATGTCGACCCACAGGCGACGACGGTCGATGAAATCCTGACGCAGGCGCGGAGAATTCGGCCCGACTTCGATCGGGCTCCGCTGCCGAGTCGGGTCGAAGCGGTCTGGGGCGCACTCGAACAGCACGGCCTGCGCTACGCCGAAGGCGACCCCGCGATCAGCCGGGGGCCACTGCTGTGGAGCCAGCGCGTGCGCATGCCGGAAGACGTCTGGCGCGATCGCCGCGCCAACTGCGTCGACGGCAGTGTGCTGATCGCAGCGGTGCTGGAGCGGCTAGACGCGCGGCCATTCATCGCCTTGCTCCCCGGCCACGCCCTGGTGGGCTTCCGCAATGGCAGCGAATCGACGGTGCTGGAGACCACAGTCCTGGGCGAGGCGCGCAGCCAAGGCGAATCTTTTACCGCGGCACGACGAGCAGGGCGCGAGCGCTGGAGGCGCGCGGCGAGTCGGCTGGATGGCCGGCACGGCCCCGACTACGCGGTGATCGACATCGCGACCGCACGTCGCTACGGCATTCGCCCGTTCGCCCAATCCGCCGTCGCCGAGCCGACGGCCATCGGCACTTCGAACGCCGCGCCGGCGCCGCGCTGAGCGCGATCGTCAGCGCGGCGGCAGGTGCACGCTGAAGCGGGCGCCGCCAAGCTCAGGCGAACGATCGACCGCGAGTTCGCCATGGTAGATCTTCAACAGATCGTCGACGATGGCGAGACCGATGCCGTGCCCCTGCACGCGCTCGTCGCCGCGCACGCCGCGCTGCAGCAACCGCAGCAGCCGGTCTTCGGCGATGCCGGGGCCATCGTCCTCGATTACCAGATCGAGACCGCTGCGCTTGGCGCCGTCGTTGACCACGCGCGCGCTCAGCAGCACGCGCCGGCGCGCCCACTTGAAAGCATTCTCGAGCAGGTTGCCGAGCAGCTCCATGAAATCGCCCTGGTCGCCGTGAAAGCGGGCCTGTGGGTCGATGTCGAACTCGCACAGCACCCCGCGATCCGCGTGCACCTTCTCCAGGCTGCGCACGATGTCCTCGGCGCAGGGCTCGACCGCGAGCGGCGGAGCGAAGGTCTGATGCCCTGAAGCGACTGCGCGCGAGAGCTGGTAGGCAACGATCTGGTCCATGCGCCGGACCTGCTCGCGTACGGTCTCGCGCAGCGCAGCGGGGTCGTCGCTGCTTTCCAACTGGCTGCGCATGACCGCCAGCGGCGTCTTCAGGCTGTGCGCCAGGTCGGAGAGGTTGTTGCGGTAGCGCGCGACGTGTTCGCGCTCGGCGTCGATGAACTCGTTCAGGCTCGCAGTCAACCCCGAAAGCTCGACCGGATAGATCGGCGCCAGATGCTCGACGCTGCCACGTTCGACCTGCGCCAGATCGGCGGCCACTTCGCGCAGCGGCGCCAGGCTCCAGCGCAGAACGGCAGCGAGAAGTACCAACAGGGCGACTCCGAGGCTGCCGAGCCAGACCAGCAGGGTGCCGCGAAACACGTCGACCTGCGCGTGCAGTTCGCGGTCATCCTCGGCGACGAAGAAGGTGAGATGAAGGTGCTTGCCGCCGGCGACGCTCCAGTCGATCCCCTGCGCCAGCACGTAGAGCGTGCCGAGCGGACTTGATAGGGGCCCGCGAAATTGCGCCGGGCCGCGCGGCAACTCGTTCTCGAAGGGCAAGGACCGCCCGCTCGCCGAAGGCGAACGCCACTCCGCGACGTCGGCGGCACCGACCGCGGCACCGAGAATGCCGGCGTACAGCCCGCTCGCGTCCGGCTGGTCGAAGCGCGGGTCGGGCCCCAGCTCGGGCGGAATCAGCACGCCGCCGCGGGTCGCATCCGAACCCGCCAGGTAGGAATGGAGATAGCCCTGCAGGCGATCGCGCAGCGCGGTCTCTGCCGCCTGATAGAAGGCGCGGTCGAGAGCGATGAAAGTCAGCGCAAGGAATGCCGCGAGCACCGCGCCGGCGGCCGCCAGAGAGCGGGTCTGCAGCGACAGCGGACGCGCCATGCCGGGCTCAGCTGCCGTCGGCGACCTGGGCAGCCGAAGATTCGCCGCTGGATTCGCTGCGCTCGAGCGCAAAGCGATAACCTCGCCCGCGCACGGTCTCGATCGGCTTGATCCGATTGTCCGGATCGAGCTTGCGCCGCAGGCGGCCGATGAAAACCTCCAGCACGTTCGAATCGCGGTCGAAATCCTGCTGGTAGATGTGCTCGGTCAGGTCGGCCTTGGAGACCAGCTCGCCGGCGTGCAGCATCAGATACTCGAGCACCTTGTACTCATAGCTGGTCAGGTCCACCGGGGCGCCGCTGACTGTGACCGTCTGCGCGGTCGTGTCCAGCACCACCGGCCCGCACTCGAGCAGCGGTCGCGTCCAGCCGCTGGCGCGGCGCACCAGGGCATTCAAACGCGCCAGCAGCTCTTCGACGTGGAAGGGTTTCACCAGGTAGTCGTCGGCACCGTGGCGCAAGCCTTCGACCTTGTCCTGCCAGCTCGAGCGGGCGGTAAGGATCAGGATCGGGTAGCGCTGGCCACCTTCGCGCAGCTCGCGCACGAGTTCCATGCCGGACAGCTTCGGCAGGCCCAGATCGATGATCGCCACGTCGAAGGGAACTTCCCTGCCGAGATACAGGCCTTCCTCGCCGTCGCCCGCCGTATCGACGGCGAAGCCGTCGCGCTTCAGGCGCGCGGCCAGGGTCTCGCGCAGCGGCGCTTCGTCTTCCACCAGCAACACGCGCATGTCGGGGGTCTCCTGTCGCGGATCGGGTTCACGCTGCCGCAGTCTACTGCTCGGCCGCAATCTGCACGACGCGCACCTGGCCATCGTGGGTGAGGATCTTGATGCGGAAGAACCGGCGCTTGCCAAGCGTCAGGGCCTGCACCGAGAGCACCTTGCCGTCGGCTTCCTGCTGCGCCTGCGCCGCGGCCTCCTGCGCGCTGATCTCGCGCGCGCTCGGCGCCGCCGTCGGAAACACGAGCAGTGCGACCAGCAGCGCACCGGCACAGCGCCAACCTGAACCATGCATTCTGTCGCAACGCCTCGTGATTCCTCGCAGAGCGGCGCGAGTGTGTCGACAACGCATTGAATTGGTCCTGAATTCGATCTCGGCGGGTCAGCGCGAATCAGAAGATCTCGGCGACGCAGCAGCGCAGGCTGCCACCGGCTTTTTCGATTTCATCGAGCTCCGTCTCGGCAAGGCGGAAACCCGCGCGCTCGATCCGCGCCAGCTGTTCCGGGCGCAGCGCCGCCGCGCCGCGCGCGCTCATCCAAGCGCGCCGCGGCGCAAGCGCGATTGCGTTGCCGGCAAATGCGCGCTTCTGCGCGGCGTCGAGCCGCACGCTGCCCGGATAGGCCCGCGCGATCGCTTCCGCCGCGGCCGGATCGCGGAAGCCGTCTGCGGCCAGCAGAGCAATCCGCCCGGCAAGGATTGCCAGCACCACGTTGGCGTGATATTCCCCCTCGGCCAACTCGAAGGCAAAGCTCAACCGCAGGTTGAAGGCTTCATGCATGGCGCGCGCGCCGGCCAGATCGCAGCGCTCGGAGAGGCCGCAGAAGCCGATTCCGCGTGCGCGGTCGATGACCAGGGCGCCGGTCAGCTCGGCTACCAAGTCTTCACGTCGCGAGAGGTCGAGCGTGGCGTAGCCCAGCACGTCGCGAAAAAAACCGCGAATATCCGCACGATCCGCTTCCCGATGGCGCACGCGATGGCGCATGCGACCGACGATGAGTCGCCCGCGCGTGCTGCCGAAGACGTTGTTGGGGAACAGGTCGTCGGGACTTTGCGGATCGCCCGGGAAGCAGACCGTGGGCAGTTCCTCGGCCAGGCGGCTCACCAGAACGGAGTGCTGATCACGCATGCGGCTCGGATCGAACCGGGCCGGATCCGCCATGTAGCGGTTGTCGAGGGTCGATTCCGTGGCCAGCACCGGGCTCGCCGGACTGACCAGAAAGGCGCCGCGGGCGACCGCGGGCGCGCAGGGCGGAAAACGCTCAGCAGAGAATGCGGCGAGGAAGGCGGCGGGATCGGTGACGAACACGGCGGACGCTGCAGAAAGAGAGATGGGAAAACCTGGCACCGCGCTCAAGCGGCCGCAGACTGGCGAAAACAGCCGAGCAGGTGGTCGTTGACCATGCCGACGGCCTGCATGAAGGAATAGCAGATGATCGGACCGACGAAGCGGAAGCCGCGACGGCGCAGCTCGCGACTCATGCGCTCCGCGGCGGGACTCGTGAGCGGCACCTCGGCCGCGCTGCGCCAGGCGTTGCGGATCGGCCGACCACCCACGAAGCACCACAGAAAGGTGTCGAGACTGCCGAATTCAGCGATCGCACGCAGCGCGGCGCGCGCGTTGCCGCGCACCGAAGCGATTTTCAGGCGATTGCGGATCAAGCCGGAGTCCTGACCCAGCGCGGCAAGCTCGGCGTCGCTCAGCGCGGCGCAGCCGGCGATGTCGAACGCACGGAACGCGCGTCGATAGTGCGGGCGCTTGTCGAGCACGGTGCGCCAGGAAAGCCCGGCCTGGGCGCACTCGAGGCAGAGCAACTCGAACAACGCACGATCCCCATGCTGTGGATTGCCCCATTCGCGGTCGTGGTATTCGCGCATGGCGCTTCCTGCAGACGGTCCGGCCCAGCCGCAGCGAGGGCGTTGATCGGGCGCAACGGCGAGCACGGAAGTGGGCATCGGAGCCGTATCATACGCGAGCGAAACATGCCGCTGCCGGCAACCGCCGACGCGTAAGAGCAGGCTTGCGACTACCGGAAACAGTAGTCCGCCTCCGCTCTACCCACACGCAGGACCAAGCAAGCACGAGCGCCGTGTCCACCGTCCCTTCCCGCCGTCCGGCGCTGCTCGTCCTGCTGATCCTCACCCTGATCTGGAGCTACAACTGGGTGGTCATGAAGGCGGCACTGCAGTTTTCCGGCCCCTTCACGTTTTCCGCGCTGCGCTATGGGTTCGGCACTGTGGTGCTGTTCCTGGCGTTGACGCTGCGCCAAGTCCCGCTGCACCCGCCGCCGCTTGCGCCGACGATCCTGATCGGGCTCGCCCAGACCATGGTGTTCCAGGCGCTGGTGCAGTGGGCGCTGGTCGATGGCGGTGCCGGCAAGACCGCGCTGTTTGCCTATACCATGCCGTTCTGGGTGGTGTTGATCAACTGGCTGGCGTTCGGCGAGCGACCGGCGCCGCGGATCCTGCTGAGCCTCGCCACCGCCGGCGGCGGCCTCTGGCTCCTGCTCGCGCCCTGGCTTGGCAGCACGCAACTCGGCAGCGGAGGGCTCGCGGTCTGCGGCGGCATCGGTTGGGCCGTTGGTGTGGTGGCCTCCAAGCGCCTGTTCGCGCGGCGGCAGGTCAACGCGCTGTCGCTGACCGCCTGGCAGATGCTGTTCGGCTCGCTCGGCCTGATCGCGATCGCCCTTGCCGTACCCGAGCGGACGATCGACTGGTCGCCGTGGTTCTACGCCGCTCTCGCCTACAACGCGATTCTGTCCTCGGGGCTCGCCTGGCTCATGTGGTCGTGGATCGTCGAGCGTCTGCCGGCGCACGTCGCAGGCCTCTCCAGCCTGGCGGTACCGGTCGCCGGAGTCGGCTTCGCCTGGCTGCAGCTCGGCGAGCGTCCATCGCCAACTGACGCCGCCGGCATCGTCCTGATCGTCGCCGCGCTGGCGCTGGCGACGCTCCGCTTCCGTCGCGGCTGAACGAGATCGACTGCTGCTGACTCAGCCGGCGCGCGAGAGCAACCCGGACGAGGTGTCGAGGTCCAGGTTGCCACCGCTCAAGATCACCCCGACGCGGCGGCCGGCGAAGCGCTGCGGGTGAGTCAGCACGGCAGCGAGCGCGATCGCTGCCGATGGTTCGACCACCAGCTTCATCCGTTCGGACAGCAGGCGCATCGCCGTCAGCGTGTCGCGATCGTCGACCCGCAGCACTTCGACTCGATGTCGGCGCAGGATACGCAGATTGATTTCACCGACAGTCCCGCGCAGCCCATCGCACAGGGTGTCCGGGATCCGATCGCTCACGCGCCGCCCAAGCTCCAGCGACAGGGCGGCGTCATCGGCATCGGCGGGCTCAGCGGCGTATACGGCGAGTTCTGGACGCAGCGCGTGCGCGGCGATCGCCGAACCGGCAATCAGACCGCCGCCGCCGATTGGCGCCACCAGCGCATCCAGCGGACCGGCCGCCTCGAGCAGCTCCAGTGCGGCCGTCCCCTGCCCGGCGATCACCGTCGGGTCGGTGAACGGATGCACCAGCGTAGCTCCGGTCGCCGTCGCCACGGTCGCCGCCTGGCGCTCGCGCGCCACCATGGTCGGCGCGCAACGATGCAGGATTCCACCGAAGGCCTCGATCGCAACGAGCTTGCACCGCGCCGCGCCTTCCGGCACCACTACGTTCGCGGGGATGCCGCGGCTGCGCGCGGCCAGCGCCAGCGCAGCGCCATGATTGCCGGAGGAATGGGTGACCACGCCGCGAGCCGCTTCTGCGGGCGACAGCGACCACACCGCATTGCAGGCGCCGCGGAACTTGAAAGCTCCCGCGCGCTGCAGGTTCTCGCACTTGAAATGCAGCTCGGCGCCGCTCAGCGCGTCGAGCGATCGAGACTGCAGGACCGGCGTGCGGTGCACGAATTCGGCGATCCGCGCCGCCGCGCTCAGAACCGCGGCAAAGTCAGGCCGGGAAGGCGTGGAGGCAGGGGTCACCATATGTAGATACCTACCGCAGATTGGCCACTTGCGACGCCACCTTCGTGGAGAGACGCGCACAAGTTCGTCGTGCCCGCGGTTTCAAGCCGTTGCCGCCCAAGGCGCCGAACTCTCGTCTGCTGGTGATGAACAAGCTTCGATCGATTCCGGCCTTTTGCGGAGCTCGTGGCGCACTGCCAGACTTCCGGACGCGGGAGCGCAACGTTGAAGGCCGTCCGCAAAACCAAAACCGCCGGTCCGGATGCTCGCTCCTCCAGCGCCCGACGAATCATCGCAGCGAGGCGATCGAAAGCGGCAACCGGTCCGCACAAGAAGGGATTTTCGCCGATTTGTCGGCGTGGCGACGTAAGTGTCCGTATACCCGACGAGCCGGCGCGCGGGCGGCTGAACCGGCAGCGGATCCCCGGTGCGTTGACGCGACCATCACGACGCCACTGCGCTTTTCGTCCCGCCCAAAAAGTAGGGCCGCGCCTTGGCGCGGCCCCGTGGCCCCTGTTCCTGCCACCGATTCCGTCAGTTGGGAAGCCGCTGCAGCGCTTCGTTGAGGCACGCGCTGCGTGCGCGTAGTTGATCGAGTGCATCATTCGCGGGTCGTTCGCGGGCCTCGTTCATGGCGGCCTCGAGGCGCCCCAGCTCGATCATCAGATCGTGACGCACGAACAGCGGTTGAAAGTTCATCGCGAGGTTGCTTTGCATGATGTTGCCTCCCGGACTGCTCCTGTATCTCGGTAAAGCAAGCACCGTGCCAAGTTCTTGTGAACCCGCCCGATGTCCACTGCGCGTGCACTCTCCACGAAAACCGTCGCAAACTGACAGCGGCGAGAAGCGTTTCGCGGCGCGCCGACGGATTTTGAGACAGTTGTCACATTTTCCGCCGCCAGAAACGTGTTATCGTGACGGCCTGTGGATCAGCGCGAGCTCTCGCGCGTTCCATCGCCGGTTTTTCGATCACTGGCGCCCGGCACACACGGTTCTCCTGGATCCCCCTGTTCCTGGAACCGCCGGGCGCCAGTCTTTTTTTTGACGTACAGGCGCCGATCGGCCGCCGCCCCTTGTCGATGTGTCGCGCACCAGCCGCCACAGCCCACGCAGCTCGGGGTAACCGACCCGACATTCGCCGACGTGGTGATCACCCGCGAACGGAAACGCGCGCAGCCCGGTACCGGGCTGCGCCTGGCGAGATCAACGGAGAAGGCCTCCCACCGGCGCAACCGGCCCCTGAATTCCGGTGGTTCGACGTGCTCGCAAACGCCGTGCACCGGTGGGAGTGCCCAACAGGACTAGCAGATTTCGTGCCACCAGGCTTCTGAATGGAATCCTTCGACGTCATCGTGGTCGGCGGCGGTCATGCCGGTACCGAAGCGGCGCTGGCCAGCGCGCGCTGCGGCGCACGCACCCTGCTGCTGACCCACAGCTTCGACACGATTGGCGCGATGAGCTGCAATCCGGCCATCGGCGGCATCGGCAAGGGCCAGCTGGTGCGGGAGATCGACGCGCTGGGCGGAATCATGGCCGCGGCGGCGGATGAGGCCGGCATTCACTGGCGCGTGCTCAATCGCTCCAAGGGTCCGGCGGTGCGGGCAACGCGCTGTCAGGCGGACCGCGCGCTGTACCGCGCCGCGATCCAGCGCGCCGTGCAGCGACAACCGGGACTTCAGCTGTTTCAGCAGGCGGTCGACGGACTGCGGATCGAGCAGGGACGCATCTGCGGCGTGATCACGCAATCGGGCCTGATCCTCGCCGCCCGCTGCGTGGTACTGACCGTGGGCACCTTTCTGGCCGGCAAGATCCACGTCGGCCTGAGCCAGCAGGCCGGCGGGCGCGCGGGCGAAGCGCCCTCGCTGCGTCTGGCCTCGATGCTGCGCGAGCTCGCGCTGCCGGTGGGGCGCCTGAAGACCGGCACCCCGCCGCGCCTGGACGCCCGCACGATCGACTTCGCCGGCCTGGCCGAGCAGGCGGGCGACGATCCGGCGCCCGTGTTCTCCTTCCTCGGCTCGCGCGCGGAGCATCCGCGCCAGGTCAGCTGCCACATCACGCACACCAGCGAGCGCACTCACGAACTCATTCGCGGCGCGCTCGACCGCTCGCCGCTCTACAGCGGGGTGATCGAGGGTACTGGCCCGCGCTACTGCCCCTCGATCGAAGACAAGGTGGTGCGCTTCGCCGAGCGCGGCTCGCATCAGATCTTTCTGGAACCGGAGGGCCTGGACAGCAGCGAAATCTATCCCAACGGAATCTCGACCTCGCTGCCCTTCGACGTGCAGGAGGAACTGGTGCACTCGATTTCGGGCCTCGAGCGCGCCCATCTGACCCGCCCAGGATACGCGATCGAATACGACTACTTCGATCCGCGCGCGCTCAAGTCCTCGCTCGAGACGACGGCCGTGCCGGGGCTCTACTTCGCCGGGCAGATCAATGGCACCACCGGCTACGAGGAAGCCGCCGCCCAGGGCCTGATCGCCGGCATCAATGCGGCTCGCGCCTGCCGCGGAGAGGGGCCATGGACACCGCGCCGCAACGAGGCCTACATCGGCGTATTGATCGACGACCTGGTGACCAACGGCGTCAGCGAGCCCTATCGCATGTTCACCTCGCGCGCCGAGTATCGACTCGAGCTGCGCGAAGACAACGCCGATCTGCGCCTGACGCCGCGCGGACACGAACTCGGCTGCGTCTCCGCTGTGCGCCACGCGGCGATGCTACGCAAGCGAGAGGCTGTCGAGCGCGAAACCGCGCGCCTGCGAAACCTCTGGGCCACGCCCGGCAACGCGCTCGGCCGCGCGCTCCAGAGCAGGCTCGGACTGATCCTGTCCCGCGAGCAGAATGCCTGCGACATCTTGCGCCGGCCCGGCGTCGGCTACGCCGAGCTGATGACCGTCGACGGCTTCGGTCCCGGCTCGACCGAGGAGCAGGCCGCCGCGGAAGTCGAGGTTGCGCTGAAATACGCCGGCTATCTGGAGCGCCAGCGTGCGGAAATCGAGCGCAGCCAGCGCGAGGATGGCGCGGCGATTCCGGCTGATTTCGACTTTGCCACCGTGCGCGGCCTGTCGACTGAAGCACGCACCAGGCTGAGCGCCGCGCGACCGCAAACCGTCGCCCAGGCGCGACGCGTCTCCGGCGTCACGCCGGCGGCGATCGCCCTGCTGCTGGTGTACCTCAAGCGCCGACGCGCTGCCTGAGGCGCGGCGGCGGCCATTCGCGCAGCCTACTTCTTGCGGCTTGCGTCGACTTTCGCTTGCGCCATCTTCAGCGCTTTTTCGGCCGCGGAGCGCATCGCGTCGATGTCCGCCTGCTCCAGCTCGCTGCCGTCGGCCTTGACTGCGAACAAGACTTCGCCGGCCTCGTTCCAGCCCACGTTCCAGCGCGCCTTGACCGTCCCGGGCTGCTTGACGCAAAGCGGCCTGCCGCCGTCGAACGCATAGTGCGCGGAGCTGTGCGCGCCGCTGTCAAAGTCGGTATTGACGCGCACGTAGCGCACCGATCCGGTCTGCGCGAAACCGTCCCAGCCAACGGAGGAATCATCGGTGGTGTAGGTGCCGGCCACCATCTTCATGCCGCCAATGCGCTTTTCGATGTGCGTGCACTCGGCAACCGCGAGCTCCGCCGCGGTGGGCTCCGGATTCAGCACTACATTGGCGGTGCTGCCCGCACCGTGGGTCAGGACCGGCGCATTGAGCGCCTGCACATAGCGCCGCGGGCCATCCTGCAGGGTAACCTCAACCACGTAGGTGCGGCTCGCCTGCAGCCGTGACGGATCGAAATCAAGCGCAAAGTTGAAGGGCGGCATTCCGCTCACACTGAGATTCTGGTGCGCCAGCGCAAGCTCGGGCTGGGCCACGTCGACCAGCTGCACGTCGAGCTTCGCGCCGGCACCGATCGCGGTCGGTTCGCGCAACGTCACGCTGCCGGTGACGCGCGAGGCAGGAGCGATGTTCGGGGTCGTCGTCGGCTGCCGCGAGGCGTCCTGATCCGGGGGACTGCAGCCGGCAAGCAAAGCCATGGCGGCGACTGCCGCAATCCAGGGGTTCCGCATGATGAAATCTCCGAATCGATAGAGGGACTGCCACTCGCGCCGCCCAGACCGGAACGGCGGACGGGACGAGGTCGCGCACGCGGCTTCGAGCTCGCGCAGAGTGAATTGGCGAATGACTGCCGGAAACAATAGTCCGCGATCTTGCCGCGCGCAATCATCATCGCTCCGCGCGTGGAGGATTCCGCCGCCAAATCAGCACATTGCTTTGCTGCTCCGGACAACCCAAAATGCACCATCCACGCGTCTGGCCCGCGTTCGGCGGTGCACCCAGACAGACGCACCACGCGAAGAAGAGGGGACCATGAAATTCATCCTTGCCGCACTTCTCGTGGCAGCTTTGGCGTTGCCCGGCATCGAGCGGGCGGATGCGGCGACGCCCGCACACTACGTAGTGTTCGAGATCGACGCTGACGGCGGGATCCGGCCGATCCACTACGCGCGCGTCGAGCTGCAGGCGACGGCGGCGGACCTGCCCAGCGCGGACGCCGCGGCGATTGGGCTCACGCGCGACGAGGTTGGCTATGAACTCTATCGCGCCGGTGTCGCGGTCGGCGCCCGCAAGGCTCGCGTACCGCGGCTGCACGGCGAATTCGCGCGCGATCCCGGCCGCGACGGCACGATCGTCGCGACGCGACCCGCAGGCGCGCCGCGCACCTTCGTCGTGCGCGTGCCGCTGGACGCGGCCGACGCGATCGAATTCGGCGAGGCCGCGAGCCGCCAGCGCTTCGATTTCGCGACGCTGGCCCGCGCCGCAACTGCTCTGCCGCAGGCGCTCACCCCGCGGCTTGCGTCGCCCGGCGGCGGCGGACCGCCGGCCAACCGGGTCGACATCCTGGTGCTCGCCGAGGGCTACACCGGCACCCAGCGGGGCCTCTTCGACGCCGACGCCGAAATCCTGCGCAACGCTTTCTTCGGCCTGACGCCCTACGCGGACTACCCGAATTTCATCAACTGGACCACCGCCTTCGTTTCTTCCAGCCAATCCGGCGCCGATCATCCGCCCTATCAGGCAGGCTGCAGCAACGCGAGCTGCTGCGCCGATTCGGCGGCGCAGAGCGACCCGTTTGCCGGCACATTCGTCGACACGGCCTTCGACGGCAAGTTCTGCGACTGGCAGATCCACCGCCTGCTGACGGTCGACTACAACAAGGCGCTTGCGGCCGCAGCGGTTTATCCAGACTGGGACGAGATCATCGTGGTCGTCAACGATCCGGTCTACGGTGGCTCGGGCGGCGCGGTCGCGGCCCTGTCGACGCATCCCTACGCGGATCAGGTGGTGCTGCACGAATACGGCCACACCTTCACTGGCCTGGCCGATGAATACGACAGTCCCTATCCGGGATTCCCGCCCTGCAGCGACGTCTCCGGCTCACAGCCCTGCGAGGCCAACGTGACCGACGTCAGCGTCCCTGGACAGATCAAGTGGAAAGACTGGCTGACTCCGGGCAACCCGATTCCGACGCCGCCGGGAATGGGCGGGGTCGGCCTGTTCGAGGGCGCGCGCTATCTGAGTCAGGGCATGTATCGTCCGGTGGACGCCGAGTGCCTGATGCGCAACCTGCTGCAGCCGTTCTGTCCCGTCTGCAGCGAGGAGTATGTGCTCGCTCTCTATCGCGGCGGATGGGGCGTGCCGGTCAACGGCATCGACGTCATCGAGCCCGGCAGCGAATCTCCTCCCGTCGGCCAGCCGGTCCCTTACGTACCCGGCACCACGCTCCACTTCAGCGTGGCCCTGCTGGGCCCTCCCGGCGGCAGCTTCGACATCCAGTGGCTGCTCGACGGACAGCCGGTGCCCGGCGACGCGCAGTATGCGTTCTGGCAGGGCGGCGCGACCCCGGCGACCCGCACGCTCGAGCTTCGCGTGCGCGGGCTCTCGGATCTCGTTTCGGCAAGCAGGGTCGGCGAGCTGCCGCTGCGCACGCGCAGCTGGACCATCGAAGTCGTCGGTGAGCGGATTTTCCAGAACGGCTTCGACTGAGCGCCGCGCCGCCACCGGGGCGGGACTCAGCCTAGCGGCAGCAGGGAAATATCGGCGACACGCAGGAACAGCGCCTGCAGTTGCCCCAACAGCGCCAGCCGGTTGGCGCGCAGAGCGGGGTCCTCGACCATCACCATGACCGCGTCGAAATAGCGGTCGACCGGCTCGCGCAAGCGCGCCAGGCGCTTCAGGAAACCCACGTAGTCGCGCCCGGAGAGGAGCGGCGCGGCCTCGGCGTCGGCGGCCGCGAGTGCGGCCGCCAGCTCCCGCTCGGCACCAGCTTCGAGCAGGATCGCGTCGATCACGCCCGCCGGCGCCGCGCCGGCCTGACGCAGGAGGTTGCCGATGCGCTTGTTGGCCGCCACCAGCGCGCGCGCTTCGGGAAGCTCGGCGAAGGCGGCGACGGCGCGCAGGCGGCGGTCGAAGTCGGCCAGATCGCTCGGACCCAGCGCGCGCACCGCCTCGAAGAGTTCGCCGCCGAGGCCCTGCTCGGCGTAGTAACTCGGCAGCCGGTCGAGGATGAACTCGCGCAGCTCGTCCGCCAGCTCGCGGCGGCGTGCGCCGGCGTCGAGCTCGGGGCGGCTGCCGTCCTTGCGCGGGCGCAGGCCGGCCGCCAGCGCCTCGTCGGAAATCAGCGCCAGGGCCTCCTGCAGCTGGGCATCGAGATCCAACGACAACTGCGCCTCGATCAGGGTGCGGGCAAGACCGAGTCCGGCGCGGCGCAGGGCGAAGGGATCCTTGCTGCCGGACGGCTTCAGGCCGACCGCGAAGATTCCGGCGAGAGTGTCGAAGCGTTCGGCGAGCGCCAGCACCTGGCCCAGCGCGCCGCGCGCGACCGGGTCGCCGGAGTGGCGCGGCGCATAGATTTCGTCGAGCGCCTCGGCGAGCGCCGGCGGCTGGCCAGAGGCGGCCGCGTAGTGGCGGCCCATCACGCCCTGCAGCTCGGGAAACTCGCCGACCATGCGGGTCAGCAGATCGCACTTGGAGAGCGCCGCGGCGTGAGCTGCGAGCCCGGCATCCACGCCCAGGCGGTTGGCGATCACCCGCGCCTGCTCGGCCACCCGCAGGCTCTTGTCCCACAGGCTGCCAAGCGCCTGCTGATAGGTGACCCGCGCCAGCGCCGGCTGCAGTTCCGCGAGCGGCGTCTTCAGATCCTCGTCGAAGAAGAACTTGGCGTCGGCGAAGCGCGGTCGGATCACCCGCTCGTAGCCGGCGGCGATCGCCGCCGGATCGCTCGATTCGATGTTGGCGACGCCGATGAAGCGCTCGCTGAGCCGCCCCTCGGCGTCGAACAGGGGCACGAACTTCTGGTTGGTCTCCATCGTCGTCACCAGCGCTTCCTGCGGCACGGCGAGGAACTCGCGCTCGAAGCTGCCGGCGATCGCCACCGGCCACTCGGTGAGGTTGGCGATTTCGTCGAGGAGCTCCGGCGACAGGCGCGGCTGCAGCCCGTGCGGAGTCGCTCGCGCGACTTCCGCGCGCACCTGCTCGCGGCGTTCCGCCGGGTCAGCCAGCACCCGGGCACCGCGCAGCGCCTCGAGCCAGGCATCGGCGTCGGCGACGTGCACCGGCTGCGGGTGATGAAAGCGATGGCCGCGTGAGATGCGTCCAGAGCGCAGGCCGAACAGCTCGCCCTCGATCACCTCGCTGCCGTGCAGCATCACCAGCCAGTGTGCCGGGCGCACGAAGGCGTAGTCGTGGTCGCCCCAGCGCATCGGCCTGGGAATCGGCAGCGCCTCGACCGCTTCGGCAAGAACCTCCGGCAGCAGCGCGGCGGTCGCCTGTCCGGGGCGGGTCGCGCGGTGCATGAACCAGGCGCCCTTGTCGGTTTCCAGGCGCTCGAGCTGATCCACGCCGACCCCGCAGCTGGCGGCGAAGCCCGCCAGCGCGCGGGTCGGCGCGCCCGCGGCGTCGAGGCCGGCGGAGACCGCTGGCCCGCGCCGCTCCTCGACCCGCTCCGGCTGGCTGCGCCCGACCGCGGGAATCCAGACCGCGAGCCGCCGCGGCGAACACCAGACCCCGGCGCCGGCGAAGTCACCGGCCACTCCGCGCCTGTCGAGCCCGCCGCAGATCCCGGCGGCAAAGGCCCTGGCCAGCTCGTCGAGCGCCCTGGGCGGCAGCTCTTCGGTGCCGAGTTCGACCAACAGGGAGGCAGGGGTTTGACTCATGGGAGATTCTTTCGCTGGAGCCCCGCGCGACCGGGACACGGCTCGCTCAGGCAGCCCGCGGGCGCAGGCCGGGAAAGCCGAGCCGCTCGCGCTGGGCGCGATAGGCCTCGGCGACAGCACGCGACAGAGCGCGCACGCGCAGGATGTAGCGCTGCCGCTCGGTGACGCTGATCGCGCGCCGCGCGTCGAGCAGGTTGAAAGTGTGGCTCGCCTTCATCACCTGCTCGTAGGCCGGCAGCGGCAGCCTGGCCTCGACCAGACGCTGGGCCTCGTTCTCGCAGGTGTCGAACCACTCGGCGAGCTTCGTCACGTTGGCCTGCTCGAAGTTGTATATCGACTGTTCGACCTCGTTCTGGTGGAACACCTCGCCGTAGCGCACCGTGCCGTGGGGCGCCTCGGTCCAGACCAGGTCGAACACGTTGTCGACATTCTGCAGGTACATCGCCAGGCGCTCGAGGCCGTAGGTGATCTCGGCCGTGACCGGCCGGCACTCGAGGCCGCCGGCCTGCTGGAAATAGGTGAACTGGGTCACCTCCATGCCGTTCAGCCAGACCTCCCAGCCGAGGCCCCAGGCGCCAAGGGTCGGCGACTCCCAGTTGTCCTCGACCAGGCGCAGGTCATGCACCAGCGGGTCGATGCCAAGCGCGCGCAGCGAGCCGAAATAGCGCTCCAGCACGTCATCCGGATTCGGCTTCATCACCACCTGATACTGGTAATAGTGCTGCAGTCGGTTCGGGTTGTCGCCGTAGCGGCCGTCGGTCGGCCGCCGCGAAGGCTGCACGTAAGCTGCCGCCCAGGGCTCGGGGCCTATCGCCCGCAGGAAGGTTGCCGGATGGAAGGTGCCGGCGCCGACTTCGAGGTCGAGCGGCTGCAGCAGCGCGCAGCCCTGCTCGGCCCAATAGTGGTTCAGGGTCTGGATGACGTCCTGGAAAGCCGGTCCGGACATGCCTCGACTCGCATGGTTGCGCACAAAAGCGAGCTAGTATAGCGGCGATGCCGAACCGTAACCCGCAGCCATGGCCGGCCTGAGCAAGGCCCAAGCGAGCCGCGACGCGGCCGCCGACGATGTCACCTTCGGACAGCGCCCGCGTCTGGAGCTCGACGAGACGTTGGTGGCGCTGGTCGCCGACGGCCTGATCGACGAAGCCGACGCACGCCGCGTGCGTGGTGACGTGCGCACCGTGCGCGGCCGCGCCGAGTTGCATCCGCTGGTGCTGGTGGCAAACCTCAAGCTGCCCGATCGGCGCGCGCCGGACAAGCCGCTCAGCCTCGAGGTGCTGACCCAGTGGCTGGCGCAGCGCGCCGAGCTGCCTTACCTGAAGATCGATCCGATGAAGATCGACGTGGCGGCCGCGACGCGCGTCATCAGCCACGCCTATGCCCGGCGCTACCGCATCCTGCCGATCGCGGTCGACGAGGCCCAGGTGGTGTTCGCCACGCCCGAGCCCTTCGACACCCGCTGGCCCGGCGATCTGGCCCACATCCTGCGCCGCGAGGTACAGCGGGTGGTCGCCAGCCCGCTCGACGTCAACCGCTATCTGGCGGAATGGTGGACCGTGCAGCGCTCGATCGAGCGCGCACGCGACGCCAAGAGCGATGTAAACGACGGTCGCGCCATCCTCAATTTCGAGCAGCTGGTCGAGCTCGGCAAGACCGGCGACGTCGGCGTCGACGATCGCCACGTGGTGCACATCGTCGACTGGCTGCTGCAGTACGCCTTCGAGCAACGCGCCTCCGACATCCATCTGGAGCCGCGCCGCGACACCAGTCCGATCCGCTTCCGCATCGACGGCGTGATGCACCGGGTGTTCGAGCTGCCGACGCCGGTGATGACCGCGGTCACCTCGCGCATCAAGATCCTCGGCCGCATGGACGTCGCCGAGAAGCGCCGCCCGCAGGACGGGCGCATCAAGACCCGCTCGGCCGAGGGCCGCGAAGTCGAGCTGCGCCTGTCGTCGATGCCCACCGCCTTCGGCGAGAAGATGGTGATGCGCATCTTCGACCCGGACATCGTGGTCAAGGAGTTTCGCCAGCTCGGTTTCTCCGAGAGCGAGGAGAAGGTCTGGCGCAGCTTCGTCGAGCGCCCGCACGGCATCGTGTTGGTGACCGGCCCGACCGGCTCCGGCAAGACCACCACGCTCTACTCCACCCTGAAGGTGCTGGCGACGCCCGAGCTGAACGTCTGCACGGTCGAAGACCCGATCGAAATGGTCTCGCCCGAGTTCAACCAGATGCAGGTGCAGCCGGCGATCGACCTCGATTTCGCCACCGGCGTGCGCACCCTGCTGCGCCAGGATCCGGACATCATCATGGTCGGCGAGATCCGCGACCTGGAAACCGCCGAGATGGCAGTGCAGGCCTCGCTGACCGGTCACCTGGTGCTCTCGACCCTGCACACCAACGATGCGCCGAGCGCGCTCACCCGCCTGCTCGACCTCGGCGTGCCCCACTACCTGATTCAGTCGACCCTGGCCGGCGTGGTCGCCCAGCGCCTGGTGCGCACGCTCTGTCCGCACTGCAAGGTCGAAGCGGATTTCGACATCGCCGCCTGGACCGGTCTCACCCATCGCTGGGCGACCCAGCCGCCCAGACACGTGTATGCACCCTCGGGCTGCCTCGAGTGCCGCAAGACCGGCTTCCTTGGCCGCACCGGCATTTACGAGATGCTGCGCATCACCCCCGCCGTACGCGCGCTGATCCAGTCCGACATGGATCTCGTGAAGCTCACCGAAACTGCCTACCGCGAGGGCATGCGCCCGTTGCGCATTTCGGCGGCAGCGCAGATTTCGCGCGGCGTCACCACCATGGAGGAAGTACTGCATGTCCTGCCGCCGGTCGACTGAGATCGCGGCCCCGATCCTCGTCGTCCAGACCGGCCACGCGCTCGCCACGCTGCGGCCGCGTCACGGAGATTTTCCCGACTGGTTCCGCCACGGATTGCGCCTCGCGCCAGAGCAAATCGCAAGCGTGTGCGTTGCAGACGGCGCGCCGCTCCCGACGGCCGCGAACTACGCTGGAATCATCGTCACCGGCTCCGGCGCGATGGTGACCGATCACCTCGCCTGGAGCGAAGACACCGCCGCCTGGCTGCGCGATGCGGTCGCCGCGCAGGTGCCCGTGCTCGGCGTCTGCTACGGCCACCAACTCCTCGCCTACGCGCTCGGCGGGCAGGTCGGCGACCACCCTCGCGGCCGTGAAGTCGGCACGATCGAGCTCGAGCGCCTGCCCGCGGCCGACGGCGACCCGCTGTTCGACGCTGCGCCGGCGCGATTTCGCGCCCACGCCACCCACCAGCAAGCGGTGCTCGAACTCCCGGACGGCGCGCTGCGGCTGGCGGCCTCGGCGCACGACCCCAATCAGGCGCTGCGCTTCGGGGCCTGCGCGTGGGGCCTGCAGTTCCATCCCGAGTTCAGCGTCGAGATCATGCGCGCCTATCTGCGCCGCCCGGATCCGCATAACTGCGGCGAAGCCTGCTGCCGCGACCGCCGCGCCGCGCCCGCGCCCTTCGCTCGCGACCTCTTGCACCGCTTCCGCGCCGTCTGTCTCGCGCGGACCGCGTAGAAGGGCGCGAAGGCCCGATCGGCCTATCACGCCCCCGACGGAGCGGCGAACCCCCTCGCGCCTTCCGGCGCTCCAGCGGTTGGTCTCATGACCGTTCCGGCGGCGGGCGATGCGATACCAGGCGAGCACCGATGATGCCGAGCTCGTAGAGCAGGATCATCGGAATCGCCAGCAGCAGCTGGGACAGCACGTCGGGCGGGGTGAGCACCGCGGCAATCACGAACGCGCCGACGATCGCATAGCGGCGGCTGTCGGCGAGCTGGGTTGGGGTCAGGACGCCGAGCGCCACCAGAATCAGCAGCACCACCGGCACCTCGAAGCACAGGCCGAAGGCGAAGAACAGGCTCAGCGCAAAGCTCAGGTACTGGTTGATATCCGGCATCAGCGCGACGCCCGCCGGCGCCACATGGGTCATGAAGGCGAACACTGCGGGCAGGACGAGAAAGTAGGCGAAGCTGCAGCCGATATAGAAGAGCAGCACCGAAGACACCAGGATCGGCATCGCCAGGCGCCGTTCGCTGCGATACAGGCCCGGCGCGACGAAGGCCCAGAGCTGATACAACACCACTGGCGCCGCGAGGAACAGGGCGACGAAAAAGGCCAGCTTGAGCGGGGTCAGGAACGGCGAAGCGATCTCGGTCGCAATCATGCTGCCGCCGACCGGCATGCGCTCGACGATCGGCTGCGCGAGCCAGGCGTAGAGACGGTTGGCGACCGGCAGCAGCGCCGCCAGCACCAGCAGCACCGCGGCGATCGCTTTCAGCATCCGCGAGCGCAGCTCGACCAAGTGCGCGACGAACGACTGCTCGTCGCCGCTTTCGGTTTCAGTTCCGCTCATGATCCGACGACTTGACCTCGGACGCGGCTTGCGCCGCTGCGGAATGCAACTCGGAGGCAGCCTGGTCGACCTCGGCGCGCACGTCGGCAGCGCGACGCAGCTCGTCCATCGACTTGCGCAGATCTTCGGCCGCGAGCTCGCGTTCGATTTCGCCGCGCACCGTCTGCCAGCTGGTGCGTGCGCGCCGCAGCAGAGCGCCGATGGTGCGCGCCGCCTTCGGCAAGCGCTCGGGGCCGAGCACGAGCAGAGCGACGAGCGCGATCAGCGCAAGCTCGCCAAAGCCGACGTCGAACATGCGCGTGCGCCGCCGCCGCGATCAGTCGACGCTCAGTGCGAATGCTTGGACGGCGCCGGAGTTTCGCTCTTGCGCGCGCCCTCGGCGCTCGGCGGTGCCGACTGATCGGCCTCGAGCCGAGCCTGCTCGTCGGCGTCGCCCTCGCGCATGCCCTTGCGGAAACTCTTGATCGCGGCGCCCAGATCTTCGCCGATGTTGCGCACGCGCTTGGTGCCGAACACCAGCACCACGACCAGCAGCACGATCAGCCAGTGCCAGCCACTCAGAAAACCACCCATCGTTGCCTACCTCTTCGCATCGCGTGGATGCAGTATGCCGCGCCGCGCTGCCGCGAGCGGCCGGTCAGCATAGCAAGATCGTGAACCCCGCGCGCAGCGCCTCAGCGGGCGCCATACTCCTCGAGCTGATCGCGGAAGTCGACCGCAGCCGCCGGCACGCGGACGACGTCGCCCTCGAAGATCCGCTGTGGAGTGGCGTCTTCGCCGTAAGCCTCGCGATCGGCCCGGTGGTCGATGCGCAGGGACGTGCCGTCCAGCGCGACGCCGGCGAACAGGCCCCGCGAGCGCGACCACGAAAACACTTCGGCCTGCAGCTGAATGTCGGTTGCTGCCTGGGTCGCACGACCGACCGGTCCAGCAGCGACCGCGGCGTCCGCACCCAGGGTGAACTTGCCGTGGACGATCGAATCGACGCTACGCCCACTGCGGAACACCAGCACCACGTCGGTCGCGGAAACGCCCGCCTGAAAGCCGACGCTGCCGCCCCGCAGGCGAATGAATACGGGATTGGACCAGGTACCCGCGGCCGTGCGCACCGCGATCAGGCCTTCTCCGCCGCGCCCGCCGAAGAAGAGTCCGGCCTTGATGACTTCGGGAATCACCGCGATCGCCTCGGCGCCGGACAGCAGCTCGCGCGGGATCGCTCGGTCGGGGGCCTGCATCACCTCGCGAAGGACGCGCACCGCATTGCCGGCGAGCGCATCCTCCGCATCCCCCGCGCGCGCGCCGAGCGGCAACGACAGGGACAGGATGCAGAGCCAGAGCGCGCACCAGCGCGCGGGCAAGGGTCGCCGGATTTGCTTCGCAGGCGCCACCATCGCAGACACAGCGAACGCCAGGATCAGACGCCGCGCAAACGCTGATACCGGCTGCCCAGCGCGGCCAGCAGCAGCGCCAGCAGCGCCAACGCGGGGACTCCGTCCGCCGGCACCGGCACGGCACCCGCCGTCGGCCGCGCACTGCACTCGGGCGGACCGAGCGTGAAGCCGCGCATGCCGATCTCGCGCAACGAGGACGGCCCGATCAGCGGACCGACGATGCTCAGGCTGCCGCTCGTCGGGTCGATCACGGCGAGATCGTTCCATTCCTCCGGAATATCGCCGTCATCGCGCGGCGGCACATAGCTGATGACCGCCCACAGCATCCCGTTCTCGTCGAAGGCCGGCGAAATCGCATTGACCCAGGGCGCCAGTTCGCTGCCGAGCGAACCGATGACGCTGGCGGCGCCGGTTTCCTGGTCGATCTCGTAAAACAGGTTATCACCCTTGCCGCCAACCCCGTAGAGCACCCCGTCGCGCTCGACCAGACCGGTGATCACATAGCCGGTATCGCCGACCAGGTGCACCTCGGCGCTTGCCGGATCGAGCCGCCACAGCTTGCCGGCCGAGGCGGAAGCGAGCCACAGATCTCCGTCGCAGCTGGCGGTCATGCCGAGATCGAGCGCGTCGTAAGGCCCGCTGCCGGTGTCGTCGAGCTCGAGGTTGCCGACGCCGGTGGCCGCGCCGGTGGCCGGGTCGATGCGCACCAGCTGCTTGACGCCCGCGCCGGAGGTCACCGCGTAGAGCGTGCCGTCGGCGGTCATGCTGAGGCCGCTCAGATTGCCGAGCAGCCGTCCCGCCACGTAGCCGGCCTCGCCGATGCGCACCGCGCTCTGGCGGTCCAGGTCGACCTCGTAGAGCGTATCGAACGCGAGCCCGAAGCCGCCCGTCGTCGCCTCCGCGAATCCTGCGGCGACGAGCAATGCACCTGCGGCAATCAGGCTGGGCGATGAGCGCATGGCGTCGTGTTATCGTTGCTGCAATCGTCAGTGTCGCGGTGTACCCCACGATCACCGCTCGAGTCTAACAGATTGGCGGGCGTCCGTCTGTCACTGTGATTTGCACCCTGACGAACCGACGTTTCGACGTGCAAGTAATTGATAGTCGATGCGTATCGTCGATCCGCGCGCCAGCTCGAGGTTCTTCAGCAAATCCATGTCGCGCTTTTTCTCACCCCCGGACAACGCTTGCGACCAGCTTCCGGCAGCGGGGGTACTGCTGCTGAACCTGGGAACTCCGGCGGCGCCGACACCGGGGGCGCTGCGGCGCTTCCTCGGGCAGTTTCTCGGCGACCCGCGGGTAATCGAAATGCCGCGCTGGCTCTGGCGGACGATCCTGCACGGTTACATCCTGCGCACTCGTCCACGGTACTCGGCGGCGCTTTACGCGCGCATCTGGACGGAGCGGGGCTCGCCACTCGCGCTCGGCACGGAAGCCCTGTCCACTCGGCTCGGGGAGGCCCTGCGCGAACGCCGCCCCGGCCCGATTCTGGTCCGCCATGCGATGCGCTACGGCGAACCCGAGATCGGCAAGGTGATGCGTGAACTGGCCGCAGCGGGTGCCAGGCGCCTGCTCGTACTGCCGCTTTTCCCGCAGTATTCGGCGACCACTACGGCTTCCGCCTTCGACGCGGTGGCGCGCGAGCTGGCCCGCTGGCGCCGCCTGCCGGAACTGCGTCTGGTGACCGACTACCACGCCGCGCCGCGCTACATCGAAGCGCTGGCGCGCAGCATCGAGGCGCACTGGCAGCGTCACGGACGCGCCGAGCGCCTGCTGCTCGCTTTTCACGGCATCCCGCAACGCTACGCTCGGGCGGGCGATCCGTATTTCGAGCAGTGCCTGGAAACCGGGCGCTGCCTGCGCGAGCGCCTCGGCCTGCCCGAGGCCGAGCTGACGGTCTGCTTCCAGTCCCGCTTCGGCCGCGGCGCGTGGCTCAAACCCTACGCCGACGCGATTCTCGAGTCCCTGCCCGGCGAAGGTGTGCGTCGCGTACAGGTGCTGTGCCCAGGCTTCGCCGTCGACTGTCTGGAAACCCTGGAGGAAATCGCGCTGCGCAACCACGCGCGCTTCCTCCACGCCGGCGGTGAGTGGCTGCAGTACATCCCGGCGCTGAACGCGGGTGACGACCAGGTCGCGGCGCTTGCCGAACTGATTTTGCGCCACGGCCAGGGCTGGCCGGAGTTCGATCCCGGCTGGAATCGCGCTCGTGCCGAGGCCCAGCTCCAGGCGGCTCGCACCCGCCGCCAGCGACTTCACGATGCAGGCTGAAGAGCTCGAGCTCTCGCTGCCGCAGGCAAGGCTCCGCGCCAAGCGCTGGGGATCGCCGAGCCAGCCACCGCTGCTTGCGCTCCACGGCTGGCTCGACAACGCAGCGAGTTTCGACCGCCTGGCGCCACTGCTCGCGGAGCGCTGGCAGGTCGTGGCGCTCGATCTTCGCGGCCATGGCCGCTCGGCGCACCTGCCCCCCGGAGTCTGGTATCACTATGTCGACGCGTTCGACGACATTGGGGCCACGTTCGAATATTTCGGCTGGCAACGCGCGAGCCTGCTAGGGCATTCGCTCGGCGCCACCTTGGTCAGTCTGTACGCCGCCCTCGAGCCCGCGCGGATCGACCAGCTGCTGCTCGTCGAAGGCCTTGGGCCGCTGAGCACGCGCCCGGAGGATGCGCTCGCGCGCCTGCGCGATGCGCTCGCAGAACGCCTGCGTTTTCGCGCGCGGCGTCCGCTGCGGGTCTTTCCGACTCTGGATGATGCGGTCGCGGCGCGCGCGCGCGCCGGTGGACTCTCCGCCGCAGCTGCCCGGCCGATCGTTGCGCGCGGCCTCGAGCAGGTCGTCGGCGGCTGGGTTTGGTCGAGCGATCCGCGCCTCACGCTGGCGAGCGCCGTGCGCTTCACCGAAGCCGAGATCCTCGTCATGCTCGGCGCGATCCGCGCGCCTACCACCCTGGTGCTGGCCGATCCGCCAACGCCCTATCTGCAGCCGCCGCTGATGACCCCGCGGATCGCCAGCGTCAGCGGTATCCGCGTGGAACGGCTCGCCGGCCACCACCACCTGCACCTCGAGCAGCCGGCGCAGGTCGCGCAGCTCTTGCTGGCGCCTCCGCCGCGCGCCTGAGCGCAGTCCCAGCCGCAGCCAGGAGCGTGGACCTTCAGTCTGACGCGGAGGGCCCGATCAGACGCTGCAGCTCGGCCTTGAGGGCCTGGCCGTTGAGGCGCAGCCAGTCCCGCTGCTGCCGCCAGTCAGGGCAAAGCTGCTCGACCAGCGCCCAGAAGCGCGGCGCGTGGCTGCGCACGCGCAGATGGCAGAGCTCGTGGATCAGCACGTAGCGCAGGACCGCCGGCGGTGCCAGCACCAGGGCGAGATCGAGCGACACGCCGCCGCGCACGTCGAGACTGCCCCAGAGGCTCTTCAGCGGCCGCAGCCGCAGGCCGCTCGGCGCGGCGCCGAGCTGGGCGCAGTGGCGCCCCAGCTGGCGACCGAGATCGCGACGCATGCGCGCCTCCAGAAAGCTGCGCAACAGCCCGTAGGCGAGCGGCAGTGAGGAGCGCGCGTAAGGTTGCGGCAGGGTCAGCGTCAGACCCTGTTGGTCGATCTCGATCGACGGTCGCAAGCCACGCCGCCACACCAGGCGCAGCGGCTCCCCGCGCAACCGCAAACGCAGTGGCGCGCCGGGCCGCAGCGGCGCGAGCGGGGCGTCGAGGCGCAGTTCTTCCAGCTTGCGCTCCAGCCACTCGCCATGCTTGCGCAGGAAGGCGAATATCTGCGCGGCGTGGGTGCCCTGCGGATAGCTGACCCGAGCACCGCCTGAACTCACGGTCAGGCGCAGGCGTCGAGCGCGCGGATGCACCGTGCGCAACACCCGAATCGTCGCCCCGTCCGGCGTCGCCAGCTCGAGATAATCGCCGCTCGTATTCATGCCTTCAGCCGACTTGCCAAACCCGTTCGACCGGCGCCGCAACCTCGTCCGGCACCGTCGCTGCCCTGACGCCGATTCTGCACGATCCGCGCGCCGATGGAAGCCATTGCGGCCGCGGTTCGGGTCGACCCGGCGCGAACGTGCTGGTCGGCTAGCGTGGCGTGGCGTCGGCGTCCGGCCGCGACAGGCCGAACCAGTCCTCGAGGCGCGCCAGGAATCGGGCCAGTTCCAGGCTCATCAGCGCGAAGCCGGCGTCGATTTCTGCTCGCGTCGACTCCGCCGGAGTTGCGTCGAGCTGATCCAGCACGACGTCGAGAAAGCGCAGCTTGCGGATCATCAGGTCCTCGCCCAGCACGAAGCTGATGCGGTCTTCGAAATTGAGACCGAGACACCAGGCTTGCTTGCCGCTGCGCAGGTGTTCGCGCACCTCGTCCGAGTCCAAGTCCTGACGTCGGCAGCGCACGATCGCGCCGGATTCGGCCGGATCGCGCAGCTCGCACTCGTCGCCCAGACCGAGTCCGGGCGGCAGATCCGCGCCACCGAGCCAGGCGGTCATCAGCAGGCGCGGCGATTCGGTCGCTACCAGCGGCACGGCAGGGAAGCTGCCCAGCGCCGCGCGCAGTTCGCTCACTGCGGCCTCGGCGGCGCCGCGGCTGGGGGTATCCACCACCAGCCACCCGGCATCGGCATCCAGATACGCGGCGAGGCGCGAGGGCCGGATGAAAGCTCTGGGCAGGAGCTCAGCGATCAGCTCCTCGCGCAGGCGCTTGCGCTCCTTGCCGCCGACGCGGCGGTCCTCGCGCTCGCGAATCTCGGCCAACCGTGCCGCCAGCGCCTCGTTGATGACGATCGCCGGCAGCAGACGCTCTTCGACGCCGATCGCAAGCAGCGCGCGGGCGCCCAGTCGGTGCACCAAGGCTTCTTCGCCGCGCCCATAGGGTGAAACGAAACCGCGCGTGGCGAGTTCGAGCGGCCCGCAGGGGCGCAGGCGATGGCGCTCGGTCCGCGCCTCGAGCGTCTCGAGGACATCGGCGAACCGGGCGGGAAAGCGAAACAGGCTGAGGTTGCGAAAGAACATGGCGTCCGGGGTCTTAGAGCAGGAACGGCGCGTGGCCGAGCCAGACACGCCGAGCCGTCCATCATACGGCCACCCGCAGGCGCCTCGCAGCGCCTCCCACGCGGCGCGGCGCGGCCGGCGAGCAAGCTCACCGTGCTATGATCGCACGCCTTCTGGAACTGCGCGCAGCGCGCGTGTCCAACCGTTTTGCCTGCCGCCGCAGCCCGGCCCATGTCCACGTCGGAACGGTGGTGCGCCCTTCTGCCGTGGAGTGTCTTTGATGAATTCCGTGTCCGCGTCGAATGCGCCGACCGCCGATTCGGCGCGGCTGGCCAATGCGATCCGCTTTCTCGCCGCTGACGCCATCGAGCGCGCCAAGTCCGGCCACCCCGGCATGCCGATGGGCATGGCCGAGATCGCGGTCGCGCTGTGGACGCGGCATCTGCGCCACAACCCGGCCAATCCCGCCTGGGTCGATCGCGACCGCTTCGTGCTCTCCAACGGCCACGGCTCGATGCTGCAGTACGCGCTGCTGCACCTGACAGGCTACGACTTGTCGATCGAGGATCTGCGCAACTTCCGCCAGCTGCACTCGAAAACCCCCGGCCACCCGGAAGTCCACGTCACGCCCGGCGTCGAGACCACCACCGGCCCGCTCGGCCAGGGGCTCGCCAACGCGGTGGGCTTCGCCTTGGCCGAGAAGCTTCTGGCGCTCGAGTTCAACCGCGAGGGTCACGCGCTGGTCGATCACCGCACCTGGGTGTTCCTCGGCGACGGCTGCCTGATGGAGGGCATCTCCCACGAGGCCTGTTCGCTCGCCGGCACCTGGCAGCTCGGCAAGCTGATCGCGCTCTACGACGACAACGGCATCTCGATCGACGGCGAAGTGAAGGGCTGGTTCACCGACGACACGGCGGCGCGCTTTCGCGCCTACGGCTGGCAGGTGATCGGCCCCGTCGACGGCCACGACGTCGAGGCGATCGACCGCGCCATCGAAGAAGCCAAGCAGGAAACCGCGCGCCCCAGCTTCATCCTCTGTCGCACCCAGATCGGCCGCGGCGCGCCGACCCGCGCCGGCAGCGCCAAGGCGCACGGCGAGGCGCTCGGCGGCGAGGAGCTCGCCGGCATGCGCGACGCGCTCGACTGGCCGCACGCGCCCTTCGAGATTCCGGCCGACGTCTACGCGGCCTGGGATGCCCGCGCCACCGGCGCCGCGCGCGAGCGCGAGTGGCAGGCGCGCTTCGAGCGCTACCGCAGCGCGTATCCCGACGCGGCAGCCGAGCTCCTGCGCCGCCTTTCCGGCCGGCTGCCGGAGGATTTCGACGCGCGCGCCGCTCGGCTGATCGCCGACGCCAACGCGCGCGGCGAAACCGTGGCCACGCGCAAGGCCAGCCAGCAGGCGATCGAGGCCTTCGCGCCGGCGCTGCCCGAGATGCTCGGCGGCTCGGCCGACCTCACCGGGTCGAACCTGACCGCCTGGAAGGACGCTCCGCGCCTGCTCGACGGTGGCAGCGGGCGCCACATCAGCTACGGCGTGCGCGAATTCGGCATGGCTGCAATCATGAACGGCATCGCCCTGCACGGCGGCTACATTCCCTACGGCGGCACCTTCCTCACCTTCAGCGACTACAGCCGCAACGCCATCCGGCTCGGCGCCATGATGGGCCTGCGGGTGATCCACGTGTTCACCCACGACTCGATCGGCCTGGGCGAAGACGGGCCGACTCACCAGGCGGTGGAGCAGGTGTCGAGCCTGCGCCTGATGCCCGGCCTCGAGGTCTGGCGCCCCTGCGACACGGTGGAAACCGCCGTGGCCTGGAAGCTCGCGCTGGAGCGCGCCGACGCACCGACCGCGCTGGTGCTGTCGCGCCAGAGCCTGCCCTTCGTCGCTCGCAGCGCCGCGCAGATCGACGCGGTCGAGCGCGGCGGCTATGTGCTCGCGGAAGCGGACGGCGCGCCGGCGCGAATCCTGATTGCCACCGGCTCCGAGGTTGCCCTGGCGCTCGCGGCCAAGAACCTGCTCGACGCCGAAGGCCTGGCGACGCGGGTGGTTTCCATGCCCTCGACCGAAACCTTCGATCGCCAGCCGGACGCCTGGCGCGAAGCGGTGCTGCCGCCGGACCTGCCCAAGCTCGCAATCGAGGCCGGCTGCACCGGGCTGTGGTGGAAATACGTCGGCTGTCGCGGCCGCGTGATCGGCATCGACCGCTTCGGCGAGTCAGCGCCGGCCGGCGTGCTGTTCGAGCACTTCGGCCTCAGCGCGCAGCGGATCGCCGACGCGGCGCGCGGCGCGGCGTGAGCGCCGCCGTTCGCGGGCTTCCGCGCTCCCCGCTGCGCGGGGTCGCGGCGGTGCTCTGCGACCTCGACGGCACCCTGCTCGACACCCTGCCGGACCTGGCGCCAGCCACCAACGCCGTGCGCGCCGCCTTCGGCCTGCCGCCGCTGGGATTCGCGCGGATTGCGGCTTTCGTCGGCCGCGGCGTCGACGTGCTGCTGCAGCGGGCGCTGACCGACGACATCGAAGGTCGTGTCGGGGAGGCCGATCTCGCCCGCGCGCGAAGCCTCTTCAGCGCCGCCTACGCCGAACTCAACGGTCGCCGCGCGACGATCTACCCGGGCGTGCGCGAGGGCCTCGCGCGGCTGCGCGAAGCCGGCATCCGGCTGGCCTGCGTCACCAACAAACCGGAAGCGCCCGCGCGCTTCCTGCTCGTCCACTGCGGGCTCGAGTGCTGCTTTTCCGCGCTGGTCGGTGGCGACACCCTGCCCAAGCGCAAGCCCGAACCCGAGCCACTGCTCCACGCCGCACGCCTGCTCGAAGTCGAGCCCGGCGCCTGCCTGATGCTCGGCGACTCGGAAAACGACGCCAACGCGGCGCGCGCGGCGGGCATGCGGCTGGTGCTGGTCGACTACGGCTATCACGCCGACCGACCGCCGGAGACGCTCGACGGCGACGCCATCGTGTCGAGTCTCGCCGAGCTGCCCGCGCTGCTGGCGGCGCGCTGAGGCGACCTTGCCGCGCGAGGCTTGGAATCCGCCGGCGGCGCGCTACACTCGATCGCGCAATCCGTTCGAAGATCCCATGTCCAGCACCGACCCCGCTGCCATCGCCCGCCGACTCGCCGAACTGCGCGTCGAGCACCGCGATCTCGACGCCGCGATCGGCCGCCTGCAGACGCAGCCAGCGGCGGACGAACTCGTTTTGAAGCGGATGAAGAAGCGCAAGCTGCGCCTGAAGGACATGATCGGCTACCTCGAGAACCAGCAGATACCGGATCTCGACGCCTGAAGCGGCGCACCGTTCAGGATTCCGCGTTCGATTCCGGCTTCGTGTCGGTCTCGACCGCGCTCCCGCCAAGCTCGGCCTGCTTATCCGGCGTCAGCTTGAGGATGCCGTGGCGAATCTCGCGCGAGAGGAGCACCCGCGCATCGTGGATCACCGTCTCGAGCTCGTGGTCGAAACCGAGCTTGCCGTTCTCGTCGCTGCTGACCACGCCGCGCTCGCGCAGCTTCTGGATGAAGCCGCGGAACAGCGCGCGGTCGAAGAACTCGGGCGCGTTGAGCTCGTGCAGCAGGGACAGGCGCTGCGCGGTCAGCCAGCTGAGGTTTTCGAGCTCGACGGCGGACAGCACGCCGGGCCCGTGACGCACCAGAAGCGCGAGCCCGATGTAGTAGCGCTCGATCGCCGGCAGCAGCGTCCAGGCCAGGGTGCGCAGACGGAAGGCGCCGCTGCTCTGGCCCGGTCCGCGGCGCAGGATACGGCCGTCCGCGCCGGCTTCGAGAAGCCCTCGCTCGACGAAGAACACCAGCGTGGCCTGCACGCGCTCGGAAAATTCGTCCGCACCCCAGGGCAAGAAGAGCTCGGCCTGGAGAAAGGGATAGACCAGCCGCCCCAGACGCAGAATCGAAGCGCGGCTCAAACGCTGGTTGTTGATGAAACAGCAACCGATCCAGGCGCCGACGACGAATAGATGACTGACGTTGTTGCGGAAATAGCTGAGCAGGACGCCCGGCTTGGCATCGACCGTGAGCACGTCGCCCAGCGGATGCGCGACGCGGCGGATCCACTGCATTCTCTCGCCGTAGGCGATCACGGCGCGCGCATCCAGCGGCGTCATCGTCACCCGCTCGGAGTAGGGGCGTGCGGCGAGCAGCGCCCGGTACAGCTCGAGCTGCTCGACCAGATCGGCTTCAGCCATCGCATGCTTGGGCGTCGCCAGCAGCGCCACCGCCAGCAGATTGACCGGATTGACGTGGGCGGCGCGGTTGATGTTCTGCTGAATGCGCATCGCCAGCAGGTCGACCGCGCGGTTCAGCCAGAGCGGCTTTGCCTCCGGGTCACCTTCGGTCGCCTCGCGCCACTCGGGAGCGACTTCGTCGAGCAGCGGCACCAGCTCGATCGGCTCGGCAAAGCTCAGCACCACCCGACCGTAGCGCTTGCGCAGCACACCGAAGGCGCGCAGCAGGCCGCCCAGCGATTCCTTTTCCTTGCGCTGGCCGGAGAGCTCGCCGATGTAGGCGTCGCCTTCCATGATCTTCTCGTAGGCGATATAGGCCGGCTGAAACACCACCGGCCGACGCGGTTCGCGCAGGAAGGCGCGCAGGGTCATCGACAGCATGCCGGCCTTCGGCTGCAGCAGCCGGCCGGTGCGTGAACGACCGCCCTCGATGAAGTATTCGAGCGACACGCCGCGGGCGAAGAGCTGACTCAGATATTCGCGAAACACCGTCGAGTACAGCGGGTCGCCCTTGAAGCTGCGGCGCAGGAAAAACGCACCGCCGCGGCGCAGAATCGGACCGATCAGCGGCAGATTGAGATTGACGCCGGCGCCGATGTGCGGAATCGCGATGCCGCGCTGCAGCAGCTGGTAGGAGAGCAGCAGGTAGTCGATGTGGCTGCGGTGGCAGGGCACGTAGATGACTTCGCGCCCCGGCGCCACCTCGCGCACGGTGTCGAAGTGCTGCACCTCGACGCCTTCATACAGGCGATTCCAGAAGCTCTTCAACAGAAACGACAGCGAACGCACCACCGGGTGCGAGTAGTCGGCAGCGATCTCCAGCGCGTAGCGACGCGCCTGCGCGCGCGCCTTGCGCGGTCCCACCCGATCCTTGGTCGCCGCCGTGGCGATCGCGGCGCGCACCGGCTCGGCGTTCAACAGGCCGTCGACCAGGGTACGCCGATGCGACAGATCCGGGCCGATCACGGCGGCGCGGATGCGCCGGAAGTGTACGCGCAGGATGCGCTGCACCTTGCGCACCGCGCGTTCGGGATCGGGCGGTCCGACCAGTGCCTCACGCAGCGACATCGGCGCGGAGAACTGCACCAGGGTGTCACGACCGTTGAGCAGGATCGCGAGCAGCCGGCGGAAGCGTCCGGCCACTCCCCAGTTTTCCGAAAATAGCACGCGGAACCAGCCCGACTCGCGCGCCGGCGCGCGGCCGATGAAGATCGACACCGGCACCAGCCGCACGTCGAAATCGGCGCCGGCCCGCACCGCCTCGGCCAGCCGGGTCAGCGCGCGCGAACGGCTGTGCCAAGAACCAGTGGCAAACAGCCTGGGGCGCCGCAGCAGCGCGAAAGCGCTCCGCATGCGCCGCTGGCCGGCCAGCTCGAGCCCTGCGTGCGGCGAGGGCAATCCGACCTCGGCGCAGGCGCGCTCCAGGATCAGCACGTCGGATAGATCATTGTGCTCGATCACGTAGACGGTTGGGCGCGGATCCGCGGGCAGCAGCGCGGCCGCGTCCTCCGGCGTGCAGCGCATGCGAATCCACGGTCGCAGCAGCGCGCCGAGCACGCGCAGCAGCAGCGGTGCGCTCGCGGCCCTGGGCTGAGTCATGCGCCGCCCGCGCCATCCCTGGTGTCGGCGGAGGTGCTTTCGATCGGCGCCTTGAAACGCTCGACCGCCTCCCTGCCGTACCAGCGCCCGTCCACCTTCACGAGGTCCGCCGTGCCGTGCAGCGCCGCGCCCAGCAGGGTGTAGCGGAATGCGACGCGAGCCGTCTGGCCGTTATTTTCCAGCACTTCGACCCGGACCGAATCGAGCCAGTCGTCGAGCGACAGCCCGTAGGTCGCGAGCACGTCTTTGAGTGCCAGAAAACCGATGCCGAGCTTGCCCATGGCCTGCTCGAAATCGAGCGCCAACGCCTGATCCACGGACTCCACGTGCATCTCGCGTACGGCGCGGGTCAGGATCATCAGGGACTTGTGCAACAATTCGCGGTCAGTGAACGGTGCGGTGCGCGCCCATGCGCCCAGCGCGCCGATGATTGCCTCGGCTTCGTTCCGGGAGTTCTCGGAAACCGTCTTGTCGGCCTGCAGCCCCGCCTGCAGCCAGGCGATGCCCATGCTCACGTACGTCGATCGCATCGGTTCGTATTCGGTTTCAAACTTTTTCCGCTGTGGCTCGAACTCAGCAGCCATGGTCTCCGCCGCGTCCGGCGCAGCCAGCTTGCGCATGGTCGCGGCGAACTCCGCGCGCTCTTCCTCGCTGACCACGATGCTGGCGCGCTTTTGCGCCCACTCCGCGCGCAGCCGCGCGTAGCCTTCGGGCGGCACCGCCGCGCGCAGCAGCCCGTCGATGTCACCGGCCTTGAGGCGGGTGACCACGCCCAGGACCGCGCCGTCCGGCGTCTCCGCGCTCGGCGGCGCGGAAACGGCCAGATCGTCAGCCTTGTCGCCGCAGGCGGACAGCGCAAGCAGGAACAGCACCGCTGGCGCCGCACGCAGGAACTTCTTCAGCATGCCGCAGCTCCGATCAGGTGAAGGCTTCACTGTAACAGTCGCTCGCGGCGCCCGGCCACCACCAGATGCGCACAAGCGCGGCGACCAAAAGCGGCCGCGTGCGAGCGCCGCCTATTTGCGGTGAACTTCGCTGAACCCTCGGCAACCGGACGTCGGGGCGCCGCGCTGGATCTGCGCCGATTTCCGCTGCGCGGCACGCCGATCGGCGCGAGTGCGGCGCTGACGCGCAACGCGGCATCAAGGCATACTTGCGCATCCGCCGCGCGCCCCGGTCGCAGCCGCACAGCCGAGCCCTGTCGCAGTCCTCATGACGCCCCCTCCCCGTCTCGCCGTGATCTTTGCCGCCCACCTCCTTACCGGCCTGGCGCTGCTGCTGACCATCCAGCTCCATCTGCTTGCGGCGCTGCTCGCCGGGCTGCTGGTATACGCGCTGATCGACGCCCTGGCGCCGCTCCTGCAGCGGCGCCTGCCCGGCACCCGCGCCCACGTGGTGGTGGTAGCGCTGCTCGGTGCGCTGATCGTGGCGCTGCTCAGCGTCGGCATCCTCGGCTTCATCTCTTTCCTGCGCAGCGAGATCGGCGACCCCAGCCTCGCGTTCGAGAAGCTGATGCCGCTGGTCGAGCGGGCACGCACGCAGCTACCGACCTTCGTCGTCGATCACCTGCCAGATACCATCGACGAGCTCCGCACGACCGCCATGGACGCCATGCGTCAGCACGCCTCGCAGCTCCAGCTGGCCGGTCAGACCGCGCTGCGCGGTCTGGTGCACGTGCTGATCGGCATCGTGCTCGGCGCGATGATTGCGCTGTCGAGTGCGGCCGCGCACCTGCGTGAGCGCGAGCCACCTGCACCGCTCGCCGCGGCGCTTGGCACGCGCGCCCGCAACCTGACCCAGGCCTTCCACGACATCGTCTTCGCACAGGTCAAGATCTCGGCGCTCAATACGGTCTTCACCGCCCTGTTCCTGCTGCTCGTGTTGCCGCTGTTCGGAGTCGAGCTGCCGCTGGCCAAAACCCTGGTTGCCGCCACCTTCGTCTTCGGCCTGCTGCCGGTAGTCGGCAACCTGGTTTCCAACACGCTGATCTTCGTGGTCGGGCTGTCGGTCTCGCTCGGCGTCGGCATCGCCGCGCTGGTGTTCCTGATCCTGATCCACAAGCTGGAATACTTTCTGAACGCGCGCATTGTCGGCTCGCAGATTCGCGCCCGCGCCTGGGAAATTCTCGTCGCCATGCTCTTCATGGAAGCCGCCTTCGGCCTCGCCGGGGTGGTCGCGGCACCGATCTACTACGCCTGGCTGAAGCGCGAGCTGGCTGCTGCCGGGCTGATTTGAGCGCCCGCGCTCCTCAGTCGCCCAGCAGCTGCGTCAGATGCGCCAGATGCGAGCTCGCCAGCTCGCGCCGCTGCGCCGCGTCCTGCTCGGGGTCGCGGCCATCCCAGTGCAGGTCGGCCTGCGGCAGTTCGGCCAAAAAGCGGCTCGGCTCGTTGTGCAGGATTTCCCCGAACTGGCGCTTGCGCCGCGACCAGGACAGGCTGAGCTGTTCCCTGGCGCGGGTCAGGCCGACGTAGAGCAGGCGCCGCTCTTCCTCGATCCGGCCCTCGGCGACGCTGCTCTCGTGCGGCAGGGTGGCGTCATCGACCCCGACCAGGAACACGCAGCGGAACTCGAGGCCCTTGGCCGAGTGCAGGGTCATCAGCCGCACCGCCTCGCCCTGCTCGTCGCGCTCGACGCCGCCGAGCAGGGCGAGCTGGGCCGCCAGATCGCCCAGGCCGCGATTTTTCTCCATGGCGCGGAACCATTCGGCCAGCTCGGCGATATTGCCGAGGCGCCGCTCGCGCAGGGCCGGATCGCGCACTTCAGCGGCGACATGCGCGGCATAGCCGATCCGTCGAACCAGCTCGCCCACCAGCTCCGCGGCCGACAGCCGCGCGGCCAGCGCCTCGAGCGCATCGATCAGGCGGGTGAAGCCCGCCAGCGCTGAAGCCGAGCGCGCACCAAGCTCCCTGAGCACGGCGTCGCTGCGCGCCGCCGCGAGCAGCGGCAGATGGCGCTGGCCGGCAAGCTGCCCGAGCCGCTCGAGGGTGGTTGCGCCGATGTCGCGCCGCGGCAGGTTGACCACCCGCAGAAACGCCGCGTCGTCGCTCGGATTGGCGAGCAGGCGCAGATAGCCAAGCAGATCGCGCACCTCGGCACGGTCGAGGAAGGCGGTGCCGCCGCTGACCCGATAGGGAATGTGCAGAAGCCGCAGCGCCTTTTCCAGCGCCCGCGACTGATGCTTGCCGCGATACAACACGGCGAACTCACGCCAGGGCAGCTGACGACGCAGCGCCAGATGGCTGATCGCCGCCGCCACCCGCTCGGCTTCCTGCTCGGCGTCGCTGCATTCCAGCACCCGAATCGGCGGACCCTCATCCTCGCGGCTCCAAAGTCTCTTCTCGAACAGGTGCGCATTGTGTGCGATCAGCGCGTTGGCGGCGCGCAGAATGCGCCGCGAGCAGCGGTAGTTCTGCTCCAGCTTGATCACCCTGAGCGCGGGATAGTCGCGTGCAAGCTCGGCGAGGTTCTCCGGCTGCGCGCCGCGCCAGGCATAGATCGACTGATCATCATCGCCGACCGCGGTGAAGCGTCCGCGCGAGCCGGCCAGGGCGCGCACCAGGCGATACTGGGCGGCATTGCTGTCCTGATACTCGTCGATCAGCAGGTAGCGCAGGCGTTCACTCCACGTCGCGCGGGCTTCTTCGTCGGCTTCGAGGATCGAAAGCGGCAGGCGGATCAGATCGTCGAAGTCGACTGCGTTGAAGGCCGCCAGCCGTGCCTGGTAAGCGGCATAGAGCGCCGCCGCCTCGCGCTCGCGCGGGCTCGTCGCGCGCGCCACTGCCTGCTCCGGCGTGAGGCCCTCGTTCTTGGCCCGGGACACAAGGGACTGCAGCCCGGCGAGCACCTCGGGCTTGGCCCCGGCCGGCGCCAGGTCCTTGACGATCGCCCGACTGTCATCGGCGTCGAATACGGAGAAACCGCGGCGCAGGCCGGCGCGGGCGGCCTCGATCTGCAGGAAGCGCAGACCGAGCGCGTGAAAGGTGCACACCGTCAGCCCCTCGCCCGCCGCGCCGCGCAGCAGCCGCGCGGCGCGCTCGCGCATCTCGCGCGCGGCCTTGTTGGTGAAGGTGATCGCGGCGATCCGCTCGGCGGCCAGGCCGCGATCACGGATCAAGTAGGCGACCTTCTCGGTGATCACCCGAGTCTTGCCCGAACCGGCGCCGGCCAGCACGAGAAGGGGGCCGTCGCAGTATTCGACGGCGGCGCGCTGTTGCGGATTCAACACAGGACGAGGACCAGCGGAAGCGAAGCGGGATCGCCAGCGAGGGACGATCCTCATACTGTGCCACAGCCGGCCCGGCTGTTACCGTATCTGGCACTGCGCTGACCGGCCTGAGGCGGCTCGATTTCAGCTCTGGCAGCGCGGGCAGAAATAGCTGGCGCGCTGGCCGAGGGCGACGGCGCGGATCGCCGCGCCGCAGCGCCGACAGGTTTCGCCTTCGCGGCCGTAGACCAGAAGCTCCTGGGCGAAATGGCCGGGCCGCCCGTCCGGGGCGAGGAAATCGCGCAGGGTGGTGCCGCCGCGCTCGATTGCCCGGCCGAGCACCACGCGCACCGCATCGGCAAGCCGCGCGTAGCGCTCGCGCGAGACCCGCCCGGCCGCCCGGCGCGGGTCGATTCCGGCCAGAAACAGTGCCTCGCTGGCGTAGATGTTGCCGACGCCGACCACCACCGATTGGTTCATCAGAAACACCTTGACCGCGCCGCGTCGCCCGCGCGAGTGCGCCCACAGGAGGTCGCCATCGAAGTCCGGCCCCAACGGTTCGGGACCGAGCCCGGCCAGCAGCGGATGCAGCGTCCCGGCCGGCTGCCAGAGCTCACAGCCGAAACGGCGCGGATCGTTCAGCCGCAGGATGCGTCCCGAATCGAGGCGCCAGTCGACGTGGTCGTGCGGGCCGGGCGGCGTGTCGGCCGGGACCAGGCGCAGGCTCCCCGACATGCCGAGATGGAGCAGCGCGCTGCCGCTCGCAACCCGCACCAGCAGGTATTTGGCGCGCCGCTCGACGGCGAGGATGGGCTTCCCCGGCAGCTGCAGCGCGAGTTCGGGCGCGACGGGCCAGCGCAGCTGCGGCTGACGCACGTCCAGGGCGAGAACACGATGGCCGAGGAGATGCGGCGCGAGCCCGCGGCGGGTGGCTTCGACCTCGGGCAGCTCGGGCACGGCGGCTACTGAGTGGCGCCGGGCGACAGCGGATTGAGATCGCCGCCGCGCTCGCCGGCAAAGAGCAAGGCGCTGAAGCGGTCGGGAACCAGGGCGATCGCTCCACCGACCGCGACGTAGCGATCAGCGTGGATCGCGTCGGTGGTGCCGAAACGCAGCAGCAGACCATCGAGGCGCAGGCTGGCCTGCGGCGGCTCGAGACCGAGTTTCGCCGGATCGAGTTCACCCGGCGCATAGCGCGTGCGCACCGGCGCGCGCGCGATGGCGATCAGCTTCTCGACGTAGCCAGGATCGGCCGGCGCCTCGCGCGGCGCGCTCAAGTACCAGCCCTCGGCGCGCTTCTCGTAGCGGCGCGGCGTACAGCCTGTGCAGTCGAGCTCGACCAGGCGCACACTCGCCGGATCGATCGAAATCAGCGGGTCGGCGAACCGCGCCGCCTCGCGCCGGAGCTGGAGCCAGATCGCCGCGCCAAGCAGCGTGGCAATCGCGGCGAGAAACAGCAGCGAGCGCGTGCGGCGCTTCATTCAGCGCCGCCGCCGGAGCCACCAGAGGAACCAGCCGCTGCCCGCGAGGAGGAGCGGCAGGACCACCAGAAAGGTGAGGGCGAGCGCCGTGAGCCCCGCCTGCGACAGCTTCAGCTCGCGGTCGGGCGCGCTGCGGTCGGGCACCTCGATCTGCGCGTCATCGCCCAGTAGCCAGTCGAACACGCGCTGACCGAACTCGCGGTTGCCGCCGTTGCCGAGAAAACTATTGGAGAGGAAATCGCCGTCACCAAGCACGACCACGCGCTGCTCGCGCCGATCCGGCCGCGGCGAGACGCGGCTCAGCGCAAAGCCGAGGTCGAGCGGGCCGGCCAGTTCCCCTTCCTCGGCGTCCTGGCGAATCGTGTCGGTGGCCTCGCTCGCCTGCGGAATGTGGCCGGTCTCGTTCCAGGAGCTCGGCCCGGAGCGGAGCAGCGGCGCCAGCGCCCAGCGCGCGCCGGTCAGCTTGGCCAGCGCCGCCGGCTGTGGCAGCAGCAGGGTGAGCGCGAAGTCGCGGGTGATGGCGTGCGGCGGATATTCGCTCAGGGCGACGAAGCTCGGATCGCCGATGCCGTAGGCCTGACCGCTGGCGTCGACCACCACGCCGGGCAGCACGCGCAGGCCGAGCGCGTCGGCCAGGGCGTCGAGGCCACCCCCGGCGGCGAGCCCCGGCTCGCCCGGCTCGGCGAGCCAGAGCAGGGCGCCGCCGCGATCGAGATAGCCGAGCAGGGCGTCGCGGACCGAGTCCGGGAGCGCGACTCGCGGATTGGCGATGACGACGAGATCGGTGTTCTCCGGCACCTTGCCGGTGCGCGCCAACGGCAGCGGCACTACGCGCAGGCCACGCGCGCCGAGAGTCGCCGCGAAGCGGCCGAGGTCGGCATTGGCTTGCCCCAGGGGGTCACGCTCACCCTCGCCTTCGAGGAAGGCGACGATGCGCTGCCGCGGCCGCGACAGGCGCAGCAGGACAGCCGAGAACTCGGCCTCGTTCAGCAGCTTGAGCCGCTCGCTGCGCCCGTCGTAGCGGACTTCAAGCTCACCGTCGGTGGTGATTCCCGCCTCGCGCATGGCGGCGGGATCGGCGTCGGGATCGACGAAGCGCAGCGAAAGGTCGGGCTTGACACGGCGGTAGCGGGCGACGAAATCGCTGACCAGGGCGCGCAGCTCGCCCGGACGGCGCGCATAGCTGGTCACCTCGACCGGCGCATCGAGCTTTGCCAAGATCGCCAGCGATTCGGGACCGAGGCTCGCCGACTGCGCGTAACTCCAGTCCGCCCGAAAGCCGAAGCGAGTGCTCAGAAACCCGAGCATGGCGGCCACCGCGAGCAGCAACAGCAGGTGGGCGAGTCGGGCCAGGCGCTCGCCCATCAGTCCACCCGCGCCCGCAGCGCCTGCAGCCGTCGCGCTGCGAGCATCAAGACGAGCGCGATCAGCAGCAGGAAATAGATCAAATCGACGCTGGCGACGATGCCGCGAAAGAAAGGATCGAGGTGACTCGACAGCGCCAGGTAGTTGATGCCGGCGTTGCTGATGCCCTGCAGGCGCGCGCCGGCGTCGACCACCGCGAGCAGCACGCCCAGCGCGAGCGCGGCGGCCGCAGCCAGCGCCGGCTGCGCCGCCCAAGCCGAGCAGAGAATGCCGATCGCGGTCAGCGCGGCGGTAAACAGCGCCAGCCCGAGCAGGGCCGCCGCCAGCTTGCCCCAGTCGAGCGCGGCGCCAAAGCCGAGCGCAAGCGGCATCAGGGCGACCAACGTCAGCAGCGCCAGCAGATAGCCCAGCGCGCCGAAAAACTTGCCCAGGACGATCCGCCCATCACCGACTCCGCTGGCGAGCAGGAGCGGCAGGGTGCCGGCACGGCGCTCCCCGGCGAGACTGCGCATGGTGACCAGCGGTACCACCAGGAGCAGCAAATTCGCCAGGCTGCGCAACAGCGGTACGGCCACCAGGTCGGTGACGCCCGGCGCGTCGCGCAGGCCGCCCAGGCGCGGCGCGACGTCGAGAAAGGTCTGCAGGGCAAGCAGGAACTGCCAGGCCATCAGCGCAAGCAGCAGCGCCGCGAGGGTCCAGGCGAAGGGCTGCAGCACGAGGCGCCGCCATTCATGGCGAGCGAGCAGACCGATCACGCTCATGCTGCGGCCGCGCCGCCGGCGGCGATTTCGAGAAAGAGGCGGTCGAGCGGGACCGCGCCGCCGGTCGTCGGGCCGCTATGGCGCAGCATGCCTTCGTGAAGGATCGCGACCCGATCGCAGCAGGCGGCGACGTCGGACAGGACGTGGGTCGAAAGCACCACGGCGCTCTCGCGGCCGAGGGCTCTGACCAATTCGCGCAGACGCAGCGCCTGCACCGGATCGAGGCCCGCAGCCGGTTCGTCGAGCACCACCAGGCGTGGTTCGTGCACGATCGCCTGGGCGATGCCGACGCGCTGCCGCCAGCCGCGCGAGAGCGCTCCGATCAAGCGCCGGCGCACCTCGCCGAGACCACAGCGCTCGATCGTGCGCGCCACTGCCGCCGCGACTTCGCCGCGCGGGACTCCGCGCAAGCGCGCGCAAAAGCGCAGGAACTCGACGGGCGTGAGCTCGGCGTGGAGCGGTGCCTGGTCAGGCAGGTAGCCGATGCCGCGGCGGGCGAGCTCCGGATGCTCCTGGAGATCCTGGCCCGCGAAGCGCAGCGTTCCACTGCTCGGCGTCAGCACTCCGACCAGCATGCGCAAGGTGGTCGTCTTGCCGGCTCCGTTGACCCCGAGCAGACCGAGTACTTCGCCGTTCGCCACCGTGAGGTCGAGTCCGCGCACGACGCTGCGGCCAGCGAGCACGCAGCCGGCGGCTTCAAGCGCGAGCAGCGGAACCGTCATGAGCAGCCATTGTTGCGGCCAGCGCCGCGCACAGCAAGCCGCGGGGCGTCAGGGCAGCTCGCGATGGCGGGCGGCGCGCTGCGTGCGGCAGCTGGCGAGGCGCTGGCGCCGCCGGCGGCCGCGCCAGACCCAGAAGACGAGCAGGGCAATCAGCAGCAGGGCCACCGCCACGGTGATGCCGCCCTGGCCGCGGCGCATCCAGGCCAGCAGCCAGTCGCGGTTTTCGGCGCCGTAGTAACCGAGCGCGACCCACAGCGGCACGCTGATCAAGGCCGCCGCGCCGTCGAGCAGCAGGAAGCGACCGAAGCCGACGCGGCGAGTCATGCCGGCGCTCAGGAACACCGCGGTGCGCAGACCCGGCAGGAAGCGGGCGATGAACAGCATGCGGTTGCCGTAGCGATCGAAGCGGTCCTGCACCTGGGCATAGCGGCGCGGACTCAGCAGGCGCCGCGCCCAGCGCTGGCCGAGCACGCGCGCGCCGAAGCGGCGGCCGATCAGAAACACGCTCGCGTCACCGAGCAAGACGCCGGCGAGACCCACGCCGCACATGATCCAGGGATCGGCATAGCCGAGGCCGGCGATGATGCCGCCGGCAACCAGCGACACATCTTCCGGAATCGGCACGCCAAAGCCACAGGCGAGCAATACGCTGAACACGGCCAGGTAGCCGTAGTTCGTGAACAGGCCGATCAATGCATCGAGGAGATTCATCGCGAATCGCTGGCGGGTTCGGCGAGCGGGTCGGGGGATCGCCGCGCGGGATTGTAGCCCCGCGTCCGGACCGCACGTCGCCCGACCCGCCGTCGGGCGCCCCGGCATCCTCCGATACAATTGGCCGATGCAGATCGGCCCCTTCCTCATCGAGCCCGCGGTGGCGCTGGCGCCAATGGCGGGCGTGACCGACAAACCGTTCCGCCAGCTCTGCAAGCAGCTTGGCGCAGGCCTTGCGGTGTCCGAGATGACCAGCGCCGACCCGCGACTGTGGAGCACCCGCAAATCGCTGCTGCGCATGGACCACGCCGGCGAGCCGGACCCGGTCAGCGTGCAGATCGCCGGCCATGATCCGGCGCAGATGGCCGAGGCGGCGCGCTGCAACGTGGACCAGGGCGCGCAGATCATCGACATCAACATGGGCTGCCCGGCAAAGAAGGTCTGCGGGGTCTCTTCCGGGTCGGCGCTGCTGCGCGACGAGCGCCTGGTCGGTCGCATCCTCGAGGCGATAGTGAATGCAGTCAGCGTGCCGGTCACCCTCAAGATTCGCTCCGGCTGGGACCGTGAACACCGCAACGGAGTGACCATCGCGCGGATCGCCGAAGCCAGCGGCGTCGCGGCGCTGGCCGTGCACGGGCGAACCCGCGCCGATCTCTACCTGGGCGAGGCCGAATACGAAACCATCGCCGCGATCCGCGCCGCGGTGTCGCTGCCGCTGTTCGCCAACGGCGACGTCGACAGCCCGCAGAAGGCCCGCGAGGTGCTGGCGGCAACCGGCGCCGACGCGATCATGATCGGCCGAGCGGCGCAGGGCCGGCCGTGGATCTTCCGCGAAATCGCGCATTTCCTCGCGACCGGCGAGGTGCTGCCACCGCCCGCGCCGCAGGCGGTGGCAGCGATCCTGCTGGCCCACCTGGAAGCGCTGTACGCCTTTTACGGCGAGGAGCAGGGCTTGCGGATCGCGCGCAAGCATCTCGGCTGGTACGCCCGCGACCGCCCCGAAAATGCCACCTTCCGGGCGGTGGTGAACCGCGCGCAGACGGCCACCGAGCAACATCGCCTGACTAAAGAATACTTCGCCGCACTGGCGGCCGGCCTCGCCCACGAATTCGCCGCCGCAGCCTGAACGATGGGCGAGCCGCGGACCCGGCGCCGCGGCTCGCTGTCATAATGGATCGTTTCCCGTTCCGCGTTCGCAGGGAGCGAGCGATGCAGCGCCACAGTCCTCCAGCCGCAGCCGACCCCGCGAGCATCGCCGCGAGCGCCGGGCCGCACGCGGCCGGCAACGGGCGGCTCGGCCGCTACGGCGTGCTGGCCGGGGTCAGCGCGGCGCACATGCTAAACGACATCATGCAGTCGGTGATCGTGACGATCTACCCGCTGCTCAAGGGCGAGCTCGATCTCGGCTTCTTCCAGATCGGCGCGATCACCCTGACCTTCCAGCTGACCGCCTCGCTGCTGCAGCCGGTGGTCGGCGCGGTCACCGACCGGCACCCGTTCCCGCGAATCCTGCCGCTCGGCATGTTCTTTACGATGTCCGGTCTGTTTCTCCTGTCGATCGCGCCCAGCTATCCGCTGGTGCTGCTCTCGGTCGGCCTGATCGGCTGTGGCTCGTCCACCTTCCACCCCGAGTCCTCGCGGGTTGCGCGGATGGCCTCGGGCGGACGCTACGGCCTCGCCCAGTCACTGTTTCAGATCGGCGGCAATGCCGGTCAAGCGCTCGGGCCTTTTCTTGCCGCGGCGATCGTCCTCAAATACGGCGCGGGCGGGCGCGTTCACGTCGCCTGGTTCGGCCTGATTGCGCTACTCGCGATCGTCATCTTGCTGCAGGTCGCCCGCTGGTATGGGGCCCACCTCGACCTGCGCGGGCCGAAGCACGAGGCGGGAACAGCGATGCGCTATCCAGCACCCGTGGTGCGGCGCACGCTGGCGGTGCTGCTGGCGCTGATGTTCTCCAAGTTTTTCTATCTGGCGAGCATCAGCAGCTACTACATGTTCTTCCTGATGCATCAGTTTGCGGTGTCGGAGCATGCGGCGGCGAACCTCCTGGCGGTGTTCCTCGCCGCAGTCGCGGTCGGCACCCTGATCGGCGGGCCGATCGGCGACCGCATCGGGCGACGGCGAGTGATCTGGTTTTCGATCCTCGGCTGTGCGCCCTTCACCCTGGCGCTACCCTACGTTGGACTCGCCTGGACGGTGGCGCTCAGCGTCGCAATCGGCCTGGTGCTCGCTTCCGCCTTCCCGGCGATCATCGTCTACGCGCAGGACATGCTCTCGCACCGGATCGGCATGGTTTCGGGCCTGTTCTACGGCTTCAGCTTCGGCCTCGGCGGCCTGGGTGCCGCGGTGCTCGGACTGCTGGCCGACGATTTCGGCATCCTGCTCGTGTATCAAATCTGCGCCTTCCTGCCGCTGATCGGCATCCTCGCCGTGTTTCTGCCCGACGTACGCCCGCCTGAGCAGCAGTGAAGTCGAGCCCACTCAACGATCGAGTCCACGCTCGCGGTAGAAGGCGATGACTCGCGGATCGACCCGCAGGTCGGCGGCCCGGATCGGGCGCACCAGGCGGATGCCGTCGAGGCTGCGCGCCCGCGACAGCGCGACATAGGTCTGACCCTGGGCGAAGGCGCCGCCACGGAGGTCGAGCGTCAGGTGCTCCAGGGTCAGCCCCTGTGCCTTGTGGATGGTCACCGCCCAGCCGAGCGCTAGCGGCAGCTGGCGGAACTCTCCGACCACCTCGGCCCGCACCCGACCACTGACGCGATCATAGGCGTAGCGATAGCGCTGCCACACCGCGGCTCGCACGCCGACCTCGCGCTTGTCGCGCTCAGTACACACCCTGGCGCAGTCCGGCTCGAGGGCGAGCGCCTCGCCGAGCTCGCCGTTCATCCAGTCCGGACGGTGGTTCTTGAGGAAGATCACGCGCGCGCCGGGCTTGAGTTCCAGATGTTCCGGCACCGGCAACCGCCAGCGTGAGGCCGGCAGCTCACCGCTCGCCTCGGCGACATAGCCGACCGCCGCGCCGGGTAGACGCCGCAGCTCGGCGGCGTTGACCGCGCGCGCGGCACGATTGGTCGGCACCAGGCGCACCCCGGCCGGCGCGGTCGGCGCCGTGGCGAGCAGGCAGCGCCGATTGAACAGCGCGATGGCCTCGGCGCAGTCCTCGTTCAGGCGAATCCGGCTGAGCGCCTCGATGAAGACCGCATCGGCCTGACGTCGCACGCGCTCGAGCACCGTGGGCAGCAGCGGCGCGCGCTGGAACACGTCCGCGGAGAAGAAATACGGCGTCGCGTAGCGCTCGCTGAAGTAGGCCGCCTCCTCGGCCGAGGCCACCACCGGCGGCAGCTGCAGCAGATCGCCGACGAACACGACCGGCAAGCCGCCAAAGGGCTCTGCGCTGCGCCGCGCGCGGACCAGCACGGCGTGCATCACGTCGACCAGGTTCGGCAGCAGCATCGAGGCCTCGTCGATGATCAGGCAGTCGAGGTGGGCCAGCACCTCGCGCACTCGCCGCGCTGTCGGCGGCGGCTCGCCCGGATCGATGAGGCGCGGCGGCAGGCCGAACAGCGAGTGGATGGTCTCACCCTGCACATGGGTCGCGGCAACCGCAGTCGGCGCCACCACCGCGGTGGATTCGAGCTGCTCGCGCAGCCAGCGGATCAAGGTCGACTTGCCCGTGCCGGCGCGGCCGGTGACAAACTGCGCGAGGCAGCCGCCACGCACCGCCTGCAGCACTCGGCGATACTCCGGCAGCAGCTCGATCGGCTCGGCCGGCACTTCGCCGCTTGCGCTCAGCTCCGCCGCAGGAGCCACGGCGAAGGCAGGCGGGCGAACGCCGGCAGGACGAGCAGCAGGATAGGAAGCGGCATGACGAGGCCCAGGCGGCGACCTGGCGAGCTTACAGGAGAGCATGCAAGGGATTCGCGGTCGCCCTTCCACACGCCGACGGCTGCGGAATTGCGTAGCCCGTGGCGGGGCCGCAAGGCCCGACCGGCGACATGACGTTGCCGCAAGGATACGAATTCGGCCGTGTCTGCCGGCGTCCCTACGAGCGCTCGCGCGCCCGCGCCAGTTTTTCCTGCAGCAAGGCATCGAGCGCGACGGCGATCGCCTCGATCTGCGGCTGCGCTGGCGTCTCGGGCACGGCGCTCTCCAGCAGCGCGGCCAGCGTAGCCGAATCGCCAGCGGCATCCACCAGCGAAGCGCTCAGGCGGCCGGCCTCGCGCGGCGTGTCGAAGCCGCGGCTCTGCAGCAGCAACTTGCCGGCGGCGTCGAGCAGCTTGAAGTAGAAGCGTCCGTCCTTCTCGCGGTAGCTCTTGAGCTGCGGCAGCACCACAGCCTGCGCCTCGCCCGCGCGCTCCGCTGCGGAAACCCCGGCCAACGGCCGAATGCCCGCCGCCCAGCGCAGGGCGGCGACGAAGGGCGCGGCGCGTGCGCGCGCGCGCGTCGCGCCGGCCTGCAGCAGCTCCTCGATTCGCGCCGGTTTCGCCATCAACGCGTCGTAGCGCTCGCGCAGCGGCGCCAGCTCGCTCTCGATGCGCTGGAAGAGCCGCTGCTTCACCTCGCCCCAACCGATGCCCTCGGTGAAAGCCTGACGCATGGCCGCGGTTTCCTCGCCGTTCGCGAAAGCCTGATAGATCTCGAACAGGCTCGACTGATCCGGCTCCTTCGGCTCGCCCGGCGCGCGCGAATCCGTCACGATCCCGAGGATCGCGTTGCGCAGCCTGGCCGGCGGGTCGAACAGCGGAATCGTGTTGTCATAGCTCTTCGACATCTTGCGCCCGTCGGTGCCGGGCAGGGTCGCCACCTGTGCATCGATTCGCGCTTGCGGCAGGGTCAGCGCCACTTTGCGCTCGACCAGTCCGGCCTGATACAGATAATTGAAGCGCTGCGCGATGTCGCGCGCCATCTCGATGTGCTGGATCTGATCGCGCCCGACCGGCACCTCGTGTGCGCCGAAGGCGAGGATGTCCGCCGCCATCAGCACCGGGTACAGATAGAGTCCCGCAGTCACCGCCGCGTCGGCGTCCTCGCCTGCGGTGACGTTCGCCTCCACCACCGCCTTGTAGGCGTGCGCGCGATTCAGTAGCCCCTTGGCCGTCACGCAGGTCAGAAGCCAGGTCAACTCCGGAATCTCCGGAATGTCCGACTGCCGGTAGAAGAACACCGTCTCGGGATCGAGCCCGCAGGCGAGCCAGGTCGCGGCGATCTCCAGGGTCGAGCGCTGCACCCGCAGCGGGTCGCCGCATTTGATCAGGGCGTGATAGTCGGCGAGGAAGTAGAACGACTCCACGTCGGCACGCCGGCTGGCCGCGATCGCCGGGCGAATCGCACCGACGTAGTTGCCGAGATGCGGCGTCCCGGAAGTGGTGATGCCGGTCAGAATGCGTCGTTTGGACATGGGCTCTTCAAGGAAGCGAACGAAACGCGCCCCGAACTCGCCCACGGAACCCCGCAGCCGCGCGTCCGGCGCCGAAGGCCGGTCATCCTAGTGGGCGCTGGCTGCAGGCACAACGGCGAATGACGCCCCGGGGTCGGAGCTCCTGCGCCCGCAGCGACGGCGCGCAGAGCGCTCACCTGCGTGAAACCCCGCGGCACGCGCCGGCGCGTTGCAGTGTTCGAACCCCAACCGAGGAGCACTGCCATGCGTACGTTTGCCATCGTGATGCTTGCCGCCCTTGCGCTGTTGACGGCGCTGCCAGCGCGGGCCGGGCGCCTGTTCGATTTGAGCGTGGTCGACCGGGATACCGGCGAGACCCTGGAAACCTGGCCCGATCGCGGCAAACTGTACGTTGCCGGCGCGCCGGGTCACCGTTATGCCGTCAGGCTCGACAATCGCACGGCTGGGCGTTTGCTGGTGGTGCTGAGCGTGGACGGCGTCAACGCGGTGAGCGGCGAGACAGCGAGTAGCGGACAGTCGGGCTATGTGCTTGAACCCTGGCAGACGACCGAAGTTTCCGGCTGGCGCAAGAACCTGGACGAAGTGGCGCAGTTCTATTTCACCGCGCTTTCGGACAGCTACGCGGCGCGTACCGATCGGCCGGATAACGTCGGCGTGATCGGGGCGGCGGTGTTCACCGAACGTCAGCGGGTGCGGCCGCTGCCAAAGCCGCTGCCGAAGATCGCCGAGCGTGAAGCCGCACGGGCGGCGGATGCGCCCGCAGCGGCGATGCGTCGCGGAGCGAGCGCGAACGGGATGGCCGCGCGTGAGAGCGAGCGTCTCGGAACGGGGCACGGCGAGCGCGAATACGCGAGGGTTTCGGAAACCCGCTTCGAACGCGCGAGCGACCATCCCGCCGAAACGCTGGCGTTGCGCTACGACAGCTATCGGAACCTCGCAGCTCTGGGGATCGTTCCGGGACGCCGCTTGGCGCCGGACCCGAATCCGTTTCCTGGCGGCTTCGCGCCGGATCCCTGGCGCTGAAACGCCGGAACGCTTCGCGGCAGGCGATCTTGCGCGTATGTGCGGAATCGCCAATCATGTCGGCGAAACCGGTACGTTTTGCGAGCCGTCCTCCGGAGTCGACCATGCGAAGATCGCTCTCGCTGTTGGTTCTGTTCGCGGTGTCATCGAGTTTGGCGGCGGGGGGACGCACGACCGAAGTCGCCCCCACGCAAACCAACGCCCCGACCGCGGTCGCCGGCGCCCCGGCAGGGATGCTCGCAGGGCTGCGGGCGCTGAAGGCGGGCGAGCGGCTGGCGGTCGACGGGTTCCCGGATGGCTACGGCGGCAGCGCACGGCTGCGCTTCGAGCGAATCGAGGTATATGCCGCCGGCGCGCGGGTGCTGGTGGATACGACGCGCGGCGCGCGCGAGCTGACGCGCAGCGCGCGCCTGCAGTTCCTGGGTCGCAGCGACGACGACCGCATGCGCGCACATCTGGCCTTCGATCCGGATTTGGGGCGCATCAGCGGTTCCGGGTTTTCACCCGCGGGAAGTTTCGCGGTGCGCGGCGACGGTCGGAGTGCGCCATCGGGTCTCGCGGTGCAGCCGGCGCACGAGGCGCTGCCGCGGGGCGTCGAACCGGAGGTGCTGGCAACGGACGACGCGCTGCCGCATCCCTTTGCCACGAAGACGCCCCTGCTCCAACTCGACTCGCCGGGCGCACTCGTCGCGCCGACCCGCGCGCTGGTTGCAGTCGACGTCGATCGGGAGCTTCTGATCAAGCGCTTCGGCGGCACCGGCGCGGCGCAGCAGGCCCAGGCGGTCGACTGGGTGGCCGACCTGTTCGGCGCGATGAACGTGATGTACCAGAATGATCTGCAGCTGAGACTGGAGCTCGGCACGCTGATCCTGCGCAGCAGCGAGACGCCCTATCCGATCGGCTCTGGCGCCGCCAACGGTGCCGACCTGGATGCCTTCGGCGGCTGGTGGGAGGCGCATCACGGCGGCGTGCAGCGCGCCTTCGCGATGCTCCTTTCCGGCGCCATGTCGAGCGGCTATCAGGCATCCGGCATCGCCTGGCTCGATTCCTACTGTCGCAAGCCGAGCTACGGCGGAAGCTACAGCGTCAACAAGGTGTTTCACGACCCGGGCGTCGGCATCGCCCATTCGGCCGCGATCGTCGGCCATGAGCTCGGCCACAACTTCGGCGCGCGCCACACGCACTGCTCCGATGCCGCGACCGGCAGCGGGCCGGTCGCGAGCAACACCATCGACCGCTGTTTCAACGGCGAAGCGGGCTCCGGCTGCTATGCGGGACCGACCAGCTGCCCGAGTTCCGGACCGGGCGCACCGCAGGGCACGCTGATGAGCTACTGCCACATCAACGGCTGCGGCGACAACGTGATGCAGTTCCACCCGGCGCACATCGGTTGGGTGGCCGGCCTGATCGCCGCCAACACGCCGACCTGCCTGGTGCCGGACAACGATTCGATCTTCAGCAGCGGCTTCGAGTCCTGAACCCGCTCAGCCGCGCATCAGGGTCGACTTGCCGAACAGGCTTTCCACCAAATCGACGGCCAGCTTCGCGGTGCGGTTGTGCTCGTCGAGCGCCGGGTTGAGCTCGACGATGTCGAGCGAGCCGAGCCGGCCAGTGTCGGCGATCATTTCCATGCAGAGCTGGGCCTCGCGGTAGTTCGGCCCGCCCGGCACCGTGGTGCCGACGCCCGGCGCGATCGACGGATCGAGGAAATCGACGTCGAAACTGACGTGCAAGTGGCCGTCACCGCCGATATTGAGCAGCGCCTCTTCCATGGTCTTTTTCATGCCCGCTTCGTCGATGTAGCGCATGTCGTAGATATCGATGCCGATATCGCGCACCAGCTTCTTTTCGGCCGGGTCGACCGAGCGGACGCCGATTTGATGCACCATCGACGGCTTGATCGCCGGACCGCGGCCGCCGAGGTCGGTGAGCTCGATCGGCCCCAGGCCGCAGAGGCAGGCGACCGGCATGCCGTGGATGTTGCCCGAGGGTGTGATGCCGCTGGTGTTGAAATCGGCGTGGGCGTCGATCCAGAGCACCGTGAGATGCTTGCCGCGCTCGCGGCAGTGCCTTGCGACGGCGGTGATCGAGCCGATGGCGAGGCAATGATCGCCACCGAGCAGGATCGGCAGCCGCTCCTCGGCGAGTTCGGCCGCCACCGCATCCATCACCGCCCGATTCCAGGCGACCACCTCGGGCAAATGGCGGAAGCCGTTGACCGGCGGCTGCCAGGGGTTGAGCGGGCCGCGCAGGTTGCCGCAGTCGCGCACGTCCAGACCGCGTGCCGCAAGCGCGCGGCCTATGCCGGCCACGCGCAGCGCCTCCGGCCCCATCGAGGCGCCGCGATCTCCGGCGCCGACGTCGGTCGGAGCGCCAATCAACGAAATGGCTTGGGGCGACATGTTCACACCTCGTCAGCGGTTTGCCGCGACGCTCGGGCATTGGACACGGGCGTAGGTGCGGGCCGGAACCGCGGATGATGGAGCAAACGCCCTCACGCGTCACCCCGCATCGTACGTTTCACAAATGTTTGGCAAGCATCCGGGCGCCGCCGGACGGCGATGCGCTAGATTGCCGAGCTCCACCCCGCGGAGAATTCCGATGTCCAGCCTGTTCGACCAAGTGATGTCCCAGCTTGACGCCAGCAGCGTCGCAAAAATGGCCACGCAGCTCGGCGTGCAGCCAGCACAGGCGCAGAGCGCAGTCGAGCAGGCAGTACCGATGTTGCTCGGCGGCCTGGCGCGCAACGCCGGCACCGAGGGCGGTGCCAGCTCCCTGCAGCGCGCGCTCGGCGATCACGCGGGCTTCGATCTGGGCTCGGTGCTCGGCAGCGTGCTCGGCGGCGGCGGCCAAGGTGGGGCGATCCTGGGCCATATCTTCGGCACGAAACGTGGTCCGGCCGAGCAGAGCCTGGGTCAGGCCAGCGGTCTTGGCGCGGCCGGCGCGGGGCAGCTGATGGCCATGCTGGCGCCGATCATCATGGGCGTGCTGGGTCGGCAGACGCAGGCCCAGAGCCTCGACAGCGGCGCTCTCGGCGGCATGCTCGGTCGCGAACTGCAGGGCATGAACGAGCGTGGCCAGGGTGGCCTGCTCAGCTCGATCCTCGATCAGGACGGCGACGGCCAGCTCGGGCTCGGCGACCTGCTCAAGGTCGGCGCCAGTATGTTCGGCTCACGCGGGCGCGCCTGAACGACGGGCGGGCCTCCATTTCCCCTGGCAAGCCCGGCATCGCCGGGCTTGCACCGCTCGCGAACTCGGCGAGTGCAGAAGGAAAGGACAAGACCGTTCCGTCGTGCCCGCGAGGGCGCTCGAGCACGTTGCGCTCCCTGAGGGAATGTCCGAACAAGTCCGCCATGCCGGCGAAAGCGGGCATCCAGCGACTTCAGGCCCGTGAGATCAAAGACCCAGGACCCCCGCCTTCGCGGGAGTGACGCGCAGATGTCGGCTTGTTCAGATACCCCCTGAGCCGAAGGCAAAGGGTTCCCGCGGGCTCTGGAACGACGAAAGCCGGATGGATTCGGGCCTTGCCTAGCGCCCGTTGCCGAGCTCGCCGAGCAGCGCTTCGACGGCGTCGCTCAACGCCGCGTCAAGCGGGCCATATTCGCCGAGTCGCTTTTCCGCCACGCCGGCCAGTTCGCCGAGCCTCGGGTAGCCATAGGCCGGCGCCGAGCCGCGCAGGCGATGCACCTGCATGGCAAGCTCACGCCGAGCGGCCGGGTCGCCCCGATTCTCGCGCAGAACCTTCCAGGCGGTGGCGAGCGCCGCCTGCTTGTTGGCCAGCGACGCGCGATACTGAGCGCGCAGCGCCGAATATTCCGCATCCTCATCTGCTTCCATCGACTGCCGCTCGTCCGCCGCAAGACCTGCCAGCGGACTATAGCGACGCCGCGCGGGGTGCGGCCGGACGGTTACCATCGTTCACGTTGTACGACACCCGCGCCGCACCGACGCGGCCGCAGCGCGGCCGGTCGGTGAAGCCGCGCAGCGTTCAACCGCCGGCGCCCAGACCCAGATCGGCGCGGCCGAGGTCGAGCCGCTCGGCCGCGACCGGCTTCACGCCCGGCCACAGCCGGGAGAGCGCCTCACCGTATTCGCCCGCGTCTCCGACCACCACGATATGTGCGCCCTCGCCGGTCAGGTGGCGGCGGGCAAAGGCGGCTACATCATCGGCGCTGACCGCCTCGACCTTGCCGATAAAGCGGTTGAGTTCGTCGAGGGCGATGCCGTATACCGCCAGCGCGCCGAGCTGCGCTGCCAGCCCGCCGGTGGTGTCGAGGCTGCGGCCGAAGCCGCCGATCAGAGTGGCTTTGCGCGCCGCAAGCTCGGCCGTGTCGGGAGCACGGCTGGCCAGCGAGTCGATCTGCTCGACGCTGAGGCGCACCACTTCGGCGGCCGATGGATTCTTGGTCTGCACGCTGGTGGTCAGCCAGCCGCCGCCGCGCAGCGCATCCAGGCTCGAGCGCGCGCCGTAGCTGAGTCCGCGCTTGATGCGGATTTCTTCGTTGAGGCGCGCCGAGTAGCTGCCCCCCAGCACCATGTTGGCGACCGTCCCCGCATACCAGTCGGGCGCGCTGCGGGCAACCGCCGGGCGCGCCACCACCACACTGGCCTGGCCGCTGCCGGACAGGTCGACCGCAAGCCGGGTAGGTACCGCGCTCTTCGCCATCAACGCCTCACCCTGCGGCAGCGCAGTCGCCGGCTTCACCCAGTCGCCAAAGGCGCCGCGCGCCAGCTTGAACGCGTCATCGGCAGTGAGGTCGCCGGCAAACACCAAAATCGCGTTGTCCGGGCGGTACCAGCGCGCATGCAGCGCCTCGAGCTCGTCGCGGGTGATGGCCACGATCGAGGCCGGCGTGCCGCTGGCGGGATGACCGTAACCGCCGGCGCCGAAGGTGGCGCGCCGGGCCAGCATGCCGGACAGCGCGCCCGGCTGGCTGAAAGCCAGACGCAGATCGTCGCCGGTCTGCCGACGCAGACGCTCGAGTTCCTCGACGTCGAGAGCGGGATTTCGCACCACGTCGGCGAGCAGGGCCAGCGCCGCGCCCGCGCGCGGGGTGGTGACGGTGAGGCCGGCGCGGGTTTCGTCCCAACCGGAGACCACGTCGATCTCGCCACCGAGCGCCGCCGCGGCACTGGCGATCTCGGGCGCGCTGCGGGTCTTGCTGCCCTGAGTCAGCAGCTCCGCGAGCATCGAGGCGGCGCCGGGACGCGTCGGCGGATCGACTTCGCTACCCGAGCGCAGTACCAGACTCATGGTCACCAGGGGCAAATCGGCGCGGCGCACGGCAATGACGCGCAGGCCGTTGTCGAGGGTCGTTTCACTGGCCGGCGGCACCTGCACCGCGCGCGGCGGACCGGGCGGCGGCGGCGCCGTCTCGACGGTCGCGAGGGCCGGCAGGCTGAGGCTCGCGGCGAAAGCACCGGCAAGCAGGGGATGACGGCGGATCATGGCTTTTCCTCCGCGGCGGCGGGCGCCTGCGAGTAATCGATCGAAACGCTGTGAGCGTCCAGCAGATACTTCCGCACCACGCGCTGCACATCCTGTGCGCTGACCGCCTGCAGCGCGAGCAGGTCGCTGTTGGCGCGCGCCGGATCGCCCTCAGTCAGGGCCGCCTGGCCGAGGGCGAAGGCCTTGCCGAGCGCGGTCTGGCGCTGCATCAGGATGCCCGTCAGAAGTTGGGTCTTGACCTTGTCGAGTTCCGCCGGCGAGGGCGGAGTGGCGGCCAACGTGGCGATTTCGGCCAGCATGGCCTTGCGCACCTCGGTCGGCTGGTGGCCGCTGGCGACGATCGCAAAACCCATCATCAGTCCCTCGTCCCGGCGCAGATCGGCACTGAACCAGATGCGGGTCGCCAGCTCCTCGCGATAGACCAGGGCCTGATGCAGGCGCGAGGATTCACCGTCGCCGAGCAGCGCAGCCGCGACCTCGAGCGGGATCGCGTCGGCGCTCGCGGCCGGCGGGATGAGCCAGGTTTGGGCCACCGCCGGCAGCGGCACGTTGGGGCCATGCTCGTCGTAGTGGCGGTCGCGTGTCCAGGCTGGCTCGTGCATGACGACCCGCGGTAGCGGCGTCGCCGGCTTCGGGATGGCGCCGAAGTAGCGGTCGACCCAGCCGTCGAGCTCCTTCTGTGCGAAGTCACCGACGACGATCAGCACGGCGTTGTCCGGCCGGTACCAAGTGCGGTGGAAGGCGATCACGTCATCGAGCGAGGCGGCGTCGAGCTCGGCGATGTTGCCGATGGTGGGGCGCTTGTAGGGATGCTTGAGATAGCTGTCGGCGTCGAGCGCGTTGAACAGCAGTCCGTAGGGGTTGGCCAGCACGCTCTGGCGATATTCCTCCTGCACCACGGCGCGTTCGGACCGGAAGTTGGCCTCGTCGACGTTCAGGTTCGACAGGCGCTCGGCTTCCGCCCACAGCAGACGCTGCAGATGATTGGACGGCACCACCTCGAAATAGTTGGTGATGTCGCCACCGGTGGAAGCATTGTTCATGCCGCCGACCGCCTCGGTCAGCTCGTCCATCTGTTCGGCGTGCATGTGCCTGGTGCTCTTGAACATCAGGTGTTCGAACAGGTGGGCGAAGCCGGAGCGGCCCTGCGGATCGTCTTTCGAGCCGACCCGATACCAGACGTGCACGCTGACGTTGGGACTGGAGTGGTCCTCGAGGCTCAGCACCTGAAGGCCGTTGTCGAGCGTGCGCTGGTGGAAATCGAGCGGCGGCACCGCGAGCCGCGTCGGCGCCGCAGCGGCACAGGCGGCGCCGCTGGCCATGGCGAACGCCGCGAGAGCAGGAAAACGCATGGGGTGCGTCCCGAGTGATGGGGAAGCGCCGAGCTTAGCAAGTTGCGGCTGCCCGGCGCCCGTGCCCGCGGTCATGGCGGCGTCGGCGGGTGGCGTTTCGTTCACCCGCGGGCTGCTGCCTCCTCGGGAATGAAGCGCAGCGCAACGCCGTTGATGCAGTAGCGGATGCCGTCCGGCGGCGGTCCGTCGTCGAAGCGGTGGCCGAGATGGCCGCCGCAGCGCGCACAGCGGACTTCGATGCGCCGCATGCCATGACTGCTGTCTTCGAGCGCCTGCAGATGGATCGCATCGAAGGGCTCGAAGAAACTCGGCCAGCCGCTTGCCGAAGCGTATTTGCTGCGAGAGCGGAACAGCGGCAGGGCACACAGCGCGCAGGCGAAGATGCCGACTCCGCGCTCGTCCAGCAGGCTGCTGCAGAAAGGCGCCTCGGTGCCGTGATCGAGCAGGACGCGGCGCTGCTCGGCGCTCAAGGCCTGCACGAGCCGCGCGCGCTGGCCGGCGTCGAGACGCAGATCGTAACCGGAGGGTGAACGATCGCCATCGACGGGGCCGGCCTTCACGGCGCGCCCCCGGCGCGCTTCAGTAAGCCCGCGAAAGCGTGGCGGAGCTTTTCGACCTTGGGTGCGGCAACGCTCGCGATGTAGGGCTGTGAAGGATTCTGCGCAGCGTAGTCATGGTGCCAGGCCTCGGCGACATGAAAACCCTCGAGCGCAACCAGCTGGGTCGCGATCGGCGCGCTGAAGACGCCGGCGGCCTCCAACTGACGGATGTAGGCGGCGGCCACTTCGCGCTGCGCCTCGTTCGCGTAGAAGACGACCGAGCGGTACTGGCGGCCACGGTCTTCACCCTGACGGTCGACCTGGGTCGGGTCGTGGGCCACCGCAAAGAAAATCTTCAGCAGCCGCCCATAGCTGCAGCGCGCTGGATCGAAGCGAATGCGGATCGATTCGGCGTGGTTGGTGAGACCACTGCACACGGTCCGATAGTCGGCGCTCGTGGCCGAGTCGCCGCTGTAGCCAGGGGTCACGTCGAGCACGCCGTCGAGCTCGCGAAAGACCGCTTCCGTGCACCAGAAGCAGCCGCCGGCAAGCACCGCGAGCGCCTCGCCGGATGCGGTCGCCGGCGGATCGAGGAGCGGGTCAGGAAACACTGCACGCTCGATGGTGAGGCTCGCGCCGGGGACATCACATGCTGCGTTCATTGCAAACTCCTGAGCGGTGCGCGGCGCACCCGCACCGCTTGGAAACCATTATGAGGGCAGGCGAAGCGGTGCGCTGAAGAAGGGCGGAACTTGCGTTCCGCGGCGCCATCCAAGCCCACGCCGAGACGCATGTAAAGATGGATTTACGCGCGGCAAACTCCATCCTGAAAGTCGTGCTGTTAGCCTTTCTCCCGCAGTTTGTCCGTTCCACAAGGAAAGCCCCATGCCGCGCTGGAAACTCGCGCTGATCGCCGTCGGCGTCGTCCTCCTTGCCCTCCTGGGCTGGCGCCTGTTCGCGCCCGCCGCGCCTTCGGCTGGCTCGGGTTTCCGTGGTGGCGGCTTCGATGCGCCGATCCCAGTGACCGTGGTCGAAGCGGTGCGCGCCGACGTACCCGTGTACCTGACCGCGCTTGGCACCGTGCAGGCGCTCAACACCGTCAGCGTCAACGCCCAGGTCACCGGCCAGCTCAAGGCGCTCCACTTCGCGGAGGGCGACGAGATCCAGGCCGGCACGCTGCTCGCCGAGATCGATCCCCGCACATTCCAGGCCGCGCTCGACCAGGCGGTGGCGCGGCAGAACCAGGATCAGGCCCAACTGGCCGCCTCGCGCAGCACCCTGAAGCGCTACGAAGAGCTCGGCAAGCAGCACTTCGTCTCGGCCCAGGACCTCGAGAACCAGCGCCAGACCGTACGTCAGCAGGAGGCGCTGGTGGCGGCCGATGCCGCCGCGGTGTCGAGCGCGCGCACCCAGCTCGACTACACCCGCATCACCGCGCCGATCACCGGAGTCGCCGGCATCCGCCAAATCGACGTCGGCAATCTCGTTTCGGCCAGCGGCGCCGGCATCGTCACTCTGACCCAGGTGCACCCGATCAACGTCATCTTCAGCCTGCCGCAGCAGGACCTGGCCGCGGTGCGCGCAGCCGGGGGCGAGAATCTCCAGGTCACCGCGCTCGACCGCGCCGACAGCCACGCGCTGGCGGAGGGCGTGCTCAAGGTGGTCGACAACAGCATCGATCCGCAGACCGGCACCTTCCGCCTCAAGGCCGAGTTCGCCAACGAGAAGACCCAGCTGTGGCCGGGGCAGTTCGTCAACGTGCGCCTGCGCACGCGCACCGTGCAAGGTGCGCTGGTGATTCCGGTGCAGGCGGTGCAGCGAGGCCCGGACTCGAACTACGTGTACCGTTTGGAGCCAGACAATACGGTGTCGATGCAACCGATCGAGACTGCCGGTGAGGCGGGCGACGGCACGGTGCTGGTGAGCTCAGGCGTGGCCGACGGCGAGCGGGTGGTGACCGAAGGGCAGTTCCGCCTGAAGCCCGGGGCCAAGGTGCTGGCGCTGGCGCCGGGCGAAACTCCGCCGGCGCCGAGCGCCGACGAGCTGCAGAAGGCCGCCGGTCCCGGCCGCCGCGGCGGGCGCTGAACGCAGGCGGACATTCCCTTGTCGACTCCACTGAATGAGGAGGGCACGAGCGGCGGCGGCGCCGGCTTCTCCTCGGTATTCATCCGCCGCCCGATCGCCACCTCGCTGCTGATGATCGCGGTGTTGCTGGCCGGCATCCTTGGCTACCGCATGCTGCCGGTGTCCGCGCTGCCGGACATCGAGGCGCCGAGCCTGCAGGTGACCACCCAGTATCCGGGCGCCAGCGCGAGCACCATGGCGGTGCTGGTGACCACGCCGCTGGAGCGCCAGTTCGGCCAGATTTCCGGGCTGGCGATGATGACCTCGGACTCCTCGGCCGGGCTTTCCACCATCAACCTCACCTTCGCCATGGACCGCGATATCGACGCGGCGGCGCAGGACGTGCAGTCGGCGATCAACGCCGCCCGCGGCACGCTGCCGAACGGGCTGCCGTATCCGCCGGTCTACAACAAGGTCAATCCGGCCGACGCGCCGATCCTGACCCTGGTGCTGAACTCCGACAGCGTGCCGCTGCGCGACATCACCAGCTACGCCGACTCGATCCTCGCGCAGAAGTTGTCGCAGGTGAGCGGCGTCGGCCTGGTGTCGATCGCCGGCAACGTACGCCCCGCAGTGCGGGTGCAGGTCAACCCGGCGGCGCTGGCGAACCTCGGCCTGACCCTCGAAGACGTGCGCGGCGCTCTGGCCAGCGCCAACGTGAATGCGCCCAAGGGACAGATCAGCGGCGAGCAGCAGACCTTCAGCATCGGCGCCAACGATCAGCTCGCCGACGCCGCTGAATACCGCTCGACCATCATCAGCTACCGCGGCGGCGCGCCGGTGCGCCTGTCCGACGTCGCCGCGGTCACCGACGGAGTCGAGAACGACCAGCTTTCGGCCTGGGCCGACGGCAAGCCGGCGGTGCTGCTCGACGTGCGCCGTCAACCCGACGCCAATATCGTCGCCACCGTCGATCGCATCAAGGAAATCCTCCCCGAGCTGCGCGCGGTGCTCCCGGCGGGGGTCGATTTGGATGTGTTCTCCGACCGCACGGTGACCATTCGCGCCTCGGTGCGGGACGTGCAGTTCACCTTGATCCTGTCGGTGATCCTGGTGATCGCGGTGATCTTCGTGTTCCTGCGCCGGCTCTGGGCCACCCTGATTCCGAGCATCGCGGTGCCACTGTCGCTGATGGGCACCTTTGGCGTTATGGCCTTTGCCGGGTTTTCACTCGACAACCTGTCGCTGATGGCGCTGGCGGTCGCCACCGGCTTCGTGGTCGACGACGCGATCGTCATGATCGAAAACATCGTGCGCTATCTCGAGGGCGGCCGCGACGGCCGCGAGGCGGCCGAGATCGGCGCCCGCGAGATCGGCTTCACGGTGCTCTCGCTGACCGTCTCCCTGATTGCCGTGTTCCTGCCGCTGCTGCTGATGCCGGGGGTGGTCGGGCGCCTGTTCCACGAGTTCGCCTGGGTGCTGAGCATCGCGGTGGCCATCTCGATGGTGGTCTCGCTGACCCTGACCCCGATGATGTGCGCCTACCTGCTGAAGCCGGGCGACGTCGCGGTCGAGGGCGAGGACGCCGAGGCGCATCTCGCTGGCAGCGGCTTTTTCGCCCGCCTTCTGAACGCCTACGACCGCAGCCTCGGCTGGGTGTTCGGCCACCAGGGCCTGATCCTGCTGATCGCGAGCGGTGCGATCGTGCTGACCGTGCTGCTCTATGTGGCGATCCCGAAAAACCTGCTGCCCGAACAGGATACCGGCCTGATCACGGCGGTGGTCCAGGCCGACCAGAACATCGCTTTCGAAGCGATGCGCGAGCGCACCGAGCGGGTGGCGACGGCGCTGCGCGCGGATCCGGCGGTACTCGGCGTGGCCGCCTTCGTCGGCGCCGGCTCGATCAACCCGACCCTGAATCAGGGCCAGCTGAGCCTGGTGCTGAAGCCACGCGGCGAACGCGAATCACTCGACGCGCTGCTGCCGCGACTGTACCAAGCGGTGCAGTCGATGCCGGGCGTCGCCCTGTACCTGAAACCGGTGCAGGACGTGACCCTGGACACCCGCATCTCCGCCACCGAGTATCAGTATTCACTGGAAAGCGTCGACTCCAAGCTGCTGGAAGATACCGCCACCCGCATGACCCAGGCGCTGCGCTCGCGCCCCGAGTTGACCGACGTCAGCAACAACCTGGCCAGCACCGGGCTCGAGTACAAGCTGAGCATCGACCGCGATCAGGCGAGCCGTCTCGGCGTGCCGGTGCAGGCGATCGACGACACGCTCTACGACGCCTTCGGCCAGCGCCAGGTGTCGACCATCTTCACCGAGCTCAACCAGTTCCGCGTGGTGCTGGAGGTGGCGCCGGAGTTTCGCAGCGGAACCGACCTGCTGACCAAGCTCAGCGTGCGCGGCTCGGGCAGCGGCGCGCTGACCGGCAGCAACGCCACCACCCTGGGCCAGCTCACTTCGAGCAACGCCGCCACCCCGAGCGGCATCGGCAGCCAGGGCAACACTGGGGTTCTGATCGGCGCCGGCGGCTCGATCCCGTTGTCCGCGCTGGCCCGCGCCGAAGTGACCAGTGCGCCGCTGGTGGTGAGCCACCAGAACCAGCTGCCGGCGATCACCCTGTCCTTCAACACCGCGCCCGGCTATTCGCTGTCGCAGGCGGTCACGGCGATCCAGCAAGTCGAGGCCGGGCTGCAGCTGCCGGCGCAGGTGCGCGGCCAGTTCATCGGCAAGGCGGCCGAGTTCTCCTCTTCGCAGACCAGCCAGGTGCTGCTGCTGCTGGCCGCGCTGGTGGTGATCTACATCGTGCTCGGGGTGCTCTACGAGAGCTACATCCACCCGCTGACGATCCTCTCCACGCTGCCACCAGCCGGCGTCGGCGCGCTGCTCTCACTGATGCTGTTCGGCATGAGCCTGTCGATCGACGGCATCATCGGCATCATCCTGCTGATCGGCATCGTAAAGAAAAACGGCATCCTGATGATTGACTTCGCGATCGAAGCCCAGCGCAAGGGTCTGAGCCCGCTCGATGCGGTGCATCGCGCCTGTCTGCTGCGCTTCCGACCGATCATCATGACCACCGCCGCCGCCATGCTGGGCGCACTGCCGCTGGCGCTCGGCAGCGGCATCGGCGCCGAGCTGCGGCGTCCGCTCGGGGTCGCGATCGTCGGCGGCCTGCTGCTCTCGCAGCTGGTGACCCTGTACACCACACCGGTGATCTATCTCTGGTTCGAGCGCCTCTCGGACTGGCTGCGCGCGCGTGCCGCGCGCGGGCGACCGACGCCTGCGCTGGAGCGGCCGGCGTGAACCTCTCCGGGCCCTTCATCCGGCGCCCGATCGGCACCTCCCTGCTGGCGCTCGGGCTCTTCGTCGGCGGCGCGATCGCCTACAGCCTGCTCGGCGTCGCGGCGTTGCCGAACCTGGAATTTCCGGCGATCTTCGTCTCCGCCAGCCAGCCCGGCGCCGACGCGCGCACCATGGCCTCGACCGTGGCGGCGCCGCTCGAGCGCCATCTGGGCCAGATCGCCGGCATCGACGAGATGAGCTCGCGCAGCTCGGAAGGCTCCACCTCGGTGATCCTCTTCTTCAACCCCGGAGTCGAGGTCGATGACGCCGCACGCGACGTGCAGGCGGCGATCAACGCCGCCGCCCCGGATCTGCCTTCGGGGCTCAAGAACGCGCCGGTCTACCGCAAGGCCAACCCGAACAACGCGCCGGTGCTGCTGCTCGCGCTGACCTCGCCGCAGCGGCCGCTGTCCGAGCTCTACAACATCGCCGATTCGCTGCTCTCGCCGCGCATTGCGCAACAACCGGGCGTGGCTTCGGTGGACCTGGCCGGCGGCGCCACCCCGGCAGTGCGGGTCGATCTCAACCTGCGCGCGCTGTCGGCGATGGGGCTCTCGGCAGACCAGGTGCGTAACGCCCTGGTCGCCGCGAACGTCACCTCTCCGCAGGGCTTTCTGTCCGACGGCCGCACCACCATGGCGGTATCCGCCAACGACTCCCTGCACAGCGCCACCGAGTTTGCCGATCTGGTGATCGCGGTGCGCAGCGGCGTGCCGGTGCGCCTGCGCGATGTCGCCACGGTCTACGACGGCCAGGAGGATCTCTACCAGGGAGCCTGGTTCAACGGCCAGCAGGCGATTCTGATCGTGGTCAGCAAGCGCGCCGACGCCAACGTCATCGGCACCGTCGACGCAATCCGCGCCCAGCTGCCGGAGATGCAGACCTGGGTGCCTCCGGACGTCCGGATCATTCCCTTCTCGGACCGCACGCCGACCATCCGCGCTTCGGTGCGCGAAGTGCAGATCAGTCTGCTGATCAGCATCAGCATGGTGATTCTGACCATGCTGTTCTTCCTGCGGCGTGCAGCGCCGACGGCGATCGCCGGCGCTGCGGTGCCGCTGTCGCTGGCCGGTGCCTTCGCCACCATGTATTTCCTCGATTTCACCCTCAACAACCTGTCGCTGATGGCCCTGGTAATCGCGATCGGCTTCGTGGTCGACGACGCAATCGTGGTGATCGAGAACATCGTGCGCCACATCGACCAGGGCAAGCCGCGCCTGCAGGCAGCGCTCGATGGCGCCCGCGAGATCGGCTTCACCATCGTCTCGATCACCGGTTCGCTGCTTGCGGTGTTCGCGCCGCTGGCCTTCATGAGCGGCTTTCTCGGCAAGATCTTCAGCGAGTTCGCAATCACCCTGACGGCGGCCATCGCGATCTCGGCGTTGATTTCGCTGACCCTGACCCCGGCGCTGTGCGGCCGATTCCTGCGCGGCCACCGTGAGGAGCGCCCGCCGTCGCGCCTGGCGCAGCGAATCGACGCGTTCCACGCCGGCACCCTGGCCGTCTATCGACGCGGACTCGATTTCTCTCTGCGCCACCCGCGCTGGCTAGCCTTGACGCCACTGCTGCTCGCGGCGCTCACCTTCGTCCTGGTCGGCCAGGTGCAGAAGGGCTTCTTCCCGCAGCAGGACACCGGCCAGCTGTTCGGCTTCACCCGCGGCAATCCGGATATTTCCTATCAGGCGATGGCCGAGCGCCATCAGAAGATGGCAGACATGGTGCAGGCCGATCCCGCAGTCGAGAGCGTCGGCTCGCGAATCGGCGGTGGGCACTGGGGCAGCGCGGCCTCCGGCACGCTCTACATCAACTTGAAGCCGCTTGGCGAAGGGCGCAGCGACTCCACCTTCGCGGTGATGAATCGGCTGAGCGCCAAGGCCAACAAAATCCCTGGCATCCAGCTGCGCCTGCGGCCGGTGCAGGACGTCGGCGGCGGCGGAGGTGGCGGCGGAGGCGACGGCGCGCAGTACAACTACACCCTGAAGGGCGACAGTCTCGACACCCTGCAAAGCTTCGCACCGGAGCTGGTCAGCGCGCTACGCAAGCTGCCCGAGCTGCGCGACGTGGACCTCGACGTTTCCAAGTCGGGCCTGCGCGAGAACCTGGTGATCGACCGCGACGCCGCCTCACGCCTGGGAGTGAGCACCGGCGCCATCGATAGCGCGCTCTATGACGCCTTCGGTCAACGCCAGGTCTCGACCATCTATTCCGACATCAACCAGTACAAGGTGGTGGTGAACGCGCTGCCGGGCCAAGCGGCTTCGCCGGCCGCGCTGCGCAAGCTCTACGTGCGCGCCTCGAGCGGAGCGATGGTGCCACTCGAAGCAGTGGCGCGCCTCGAGTCGGGCAGCAGTCCGACCCAGGTCGAGCACGAGGGCCAGTTTCCGGTAACCAATATCAGCTTCAACTTGGCGCCCGGGGTGTCGATGGGTGAAGCTGGAGTGCTGGTCGACCGGACGATGGCCGGCATGCGCGCGCCGCCCGGCGTGCGCGGCGAATTCGGCGGCGATTTCCGCCGCTTCCGCGACAGCCAGGACAGTCAGGGCGCGCTGATCCTCGCCGCGATCATCGCCGTCTATCTCGTGCTCGGCATGCTCTACGAAAGCCTGATCCATCCGGTCACGATCCTCTCCACGCTGCCTTCGGCCGGGGTCGGTGCACTGCTCGCGATGCTTCTGACCGGCACCGAGCTGTCGATCGTCTCGGTGATCGCGATCGTGCTATTGATCGGCATCGTCAAGAAGAACGCGATCATGATGATCGACTTTGCGCTCGCCGCCGAGCGCGAGCGCGGTCTGCCACCCTCCGAGGCGATTCGGGAAGCCTGTCTGGTGCGCTTTCGTCCGATCATCATGACCTCGATGGTGGCGATCGTGAGCGCCCTGCCCCTCGCCATCGGCTTCGGCGCCGGCGCCGAGATGCGCCGCCCGCTCGGCATCGCCATGATCGGCGGCCTGCTGGTCTCGCAGAGCCTGACTCTGCTCTCGACGCCGGCGATCTACCTGATCTTCGCCCGCTGGAGTGCGCGCTGGCGCCAGCATCGCGCCGCGCGTCGAGAGCAGGCCCTGGCCGCGCGAGCCCAGCGCGCCGGCTGAGGCCGGCTCAAGCGCCGAAGCCCGGCAGGCTGATGCCAAAGACGCTGGCCAGGAGCACGAGATTCAGCGCCAGCACGACGGCAGCGCCGCCGCCGGCGAGCAGCCGCATGTGCCAGCCGATCGCGAACTCACCCATCACCGCGCGGCGCGAGACGAACCAGAGCAGGGACAGCATCGGCACCGGCAGCGCGATCGACAGCAGCACCTGGCTGAAGACCAGCGCTCGCGTCGTATCGACGCCAAGCAAGACGACGGCGAAGGCCGGCGCCATGGTCAGCACGCGACGCAGCCAGATCGGAATGCGCCGATGGACGAAGCCCTGCATGATGAGCTGCCCGGCAAGCGTGCCGACCACCGAGCTCGAGATCCCCGAAGCGATCAGCGACACCAGGAAGGCGCCCGCCGCCAGGCCCCCCAAAAGCGGTGTCAGCAGATGGTAGGCGCTGCCGATTTCGGCTACTTCGGTGTGCCCTTGGTGAAAGGCGCCGGCGGCCATCACGACCATGGCCACGTTCACCAGACCGGCGCCACCCAGCGCGCCGATGACCTCGAGATTCGAATAGCGCAGCAGGCGGCGCTTTTCGGCCGCGGTGGCGTGCGGCACCCGCTCGGCGGTCAAGCCCGAGTGCAGGAAGATCGCGTGGGGCATGATGGTGGCGCCGACGATGCCGACCGCGATCACCAGTGCGTCCAGGTCGGGTAAGTTCGGCGTCACCAGGCCGCGCCCGGTCGCAGCCCAATCCACCGGCACCACGACGAGCTCGACCAGATAGCACAGGCTGATCAGGGCGACGAAGCCGCCGATCACCAGCTCCATGGGCCGGAAGCCGCGTCCGGCCAGGAGCAGCAGCGCGTAAGTGACAACCGCCGTGATCACCATGCCCCAAAGCAATGGCAGCCCCGAGAGCAGGGCCAGACCGATGGCGCCACCAAGAAATTCCGCCAGATCGGTGGCCATGGCTGCAATCTCGGAGACCGCCCACATGCCCCACACCAGCGGACGCGGCAGGTGGTCACGGCTGACTTCGGCCAGATTCTGGCCGGTGGCAATCCCGAGCCGCGCCGCCAGTGCCTGAAACAGCATGGCAACCAGACTCGACGCCAGCACTACCCACAGCAGCGCGAGACCATAGCGCGCCCCGGCCTGAATATTGGTGGCGTAGTTACCCGGATCGACGTAGGCGATGGAGGCGATCAGCGCCGGCCCGACGAAAAGCAGGAAGGAGAACGGCCCGCCACGTCCGTCGAGCGCGGCGCGGATACGCTGCGGCGTTCCGGTGCTCAGTCCGGATTCGAAGCGCAAGCGGGCAGCTGCGTGGGGCTGTGACATGAGCGGGTCTGCGACGCGCGCGGCGGCAAGACCCGGCGCCGCCGGGTCCGCTCACGCATCCATTTTCCTGTTGGCGGCTCGTCGCTGGCGCGGCCGGGCCCGGGCCTGGCAGCCCTGCGCGAACGCGGACCGCGCCGATCATGGTAGCGCCCTTTGCGGAAACCCGGTTCAGCCGTTGGCAAAGCCCCGATCGCGGCGCCGCTTTGCGGCCTGGACCAGGTGCTCGCGCGGGGACGGGCTCGCCGTGGCCATATCTCACGGTCGGGCCATCTCGCGGGTGCACGCGACCGTCGATCTCCGCGCCGAAAGCTCGATGGCGCGCCGGACAGGCGGCCATGCAGTCGCCGACCCGCGCGATCCGCCGTAGGATGGTGAATCGGCTGTCAGCAAGGGGCGCTCATGAATACAGCATCGTCTGTCCCGCCGCGCTATCCGCGTGCGGCGAGCGTCGAGGATTTCCGCCACAACCTGGCCGCGGTGCGGGCGCGGATCGAGGCGGCCTGCGCGCGGGCCGGCCGCGATCCGGCCTCGGTGCGCCTGCTGCCGGTCAGCAAGACCGTCGACGAGCCGCGCATCCGCAACGCCTACGCCGCCGGCTGCCGCGAGCTCGGCGAGAACAAGGTGCAGGAGGCCCTGCACAAATCGCAGGCACTGGCCGACCTGGCCGATCTGCGCTGGTCCCTGATCGGCCATCTGCAGACCAACAAGGTGCGCTACGTGACCCGCTTCGCCGCCGAATTCCAGGCGCTGGACAGCCTGCGCGTGGCCGAGCTCCTGGACCGCCGCCTGCAGGCGGAAGGCCGCAGTCTCGACGTCTTCGTGCAGGTGAATACCTCGGACGAGGCGAGCAAGTTCGGGCTCGCGCCGGAAGACGTGCCGGCCTTCGTCCGCGCGCTGCCGGCCTTCGGCGCGCTGCGCGTGCGCGGGCTGATGACGCTGGCGCTGTTCAGCGAGAACCACGCCGCGGTGCGCGCCTGCTTCGTGCGCCTGCGCGAGCTGCGCGATCGCCTGCGCCAGGACCAGCCCGCTGCGGCCGGGCTCGCCGAGCTTTCGATGGGCATGTCCGGCGACTACGAGCTGGCGATCGAGGAAGGCGCCAGCGTGGTGCGCGTGGGCCAGGCGATCTTCGGCGCCCGCGCGGTGCCGGACAGCCACTACTGGCCGATCGGTACGCCGACATGAGCGGGCCGGCGGCGCTTGCGCCAATGCGGCTCGACGCCGTCTCGGTGCAGTCGCAGGTGATGTACGGACGGGTCGGCAACAGCGCCGCCGCGCCGGTGCTGCAGGGCGCCGGCCTGCGCGTTTCCGCCGTGCCGAGCGTGATCCTGAGCAACACCCCTCACTACCCGACGATCCACGGCGGCGCGGTGCCAGAGGACTGGTTCGGCGGCTGGCTTTCCGATCTGGACGCGCGCGGCGCGACCGCAGCGCTGCGCCTGATCCAGGTTGGCTATCTGGGCAATCCGGGGCAGGCCGTATTGCTCGCGCGCTGGATCGCGCGACATCTGGAAACCGAGCGCCCGCCGCTGGTCCAGATCGACCCGGTGATCGGCGATCACGATCACGGTATCTACGTCGACCCGACGATGATCGACGCTTGGCGCGAGCTGCTGCCACTGGCCGAGGGCCTGACTCCGAACAGCTTCGAGCTGGAGCGGCTCTCCGGCATGCCGGTGGACGATCTCGACTCGCTTGCCGCTGCCGCGCGCAGCCTGCTTGGAGGGCGCACCCGCTGGATCGCGGTCACCAGCGCGACGCCGCGACGCATGCCGGCCGGACGCATGCGCATCGCCCTGGTCAGCGCCGAAGGCGTGGAGCTCGTCGAGCACGCTCGCATCGAGGTCGAGCCCAAGGGCACCGGCGATCTGTTTTCCGCAAGCCTCGCGGCCTGCCTGCTGGGCGGCCTGCCGCTGCTCGAGGCGACGCGGGAAGCCGCCGCGCGGGTGGTCCGCTCGCTCGAGCTGACCCGCGCCGCCGGCTGCGCCGAGATGCTGATCGCCGGCGTCGACGTCGAGCGGCCCTGAGAGGCCGCAAGCGCGAGCAGATTCCCGCCTCGCTGCGCCACTACGAGTCGACTCGGGGCTTCCGGCCGCCCTACGAAGACTCGCTTCGCGCGGCGCGCGGCGCTGGCGGCACCAGCTGGTGCAGGTCGATTTCGCTGACCGGTATCGGCCGGTAGTGCTCGTCGAAGGCCACGTCGCCGGGGGTCCAACCGGCGCGAGTCCAGACGGCACCCCAGAAACGACGAAAAGCGCCCCACTGCATGGCCCAGAAGCCGCGCTCGTTGTCGACGTCGACCATCGGGTCGCCGACTCCGGTCGGCCGCGGCGGCTCGCCGTAGAGCGCGGTGCCGAACAGGTTGTCCCAGACCGACAGCACCTGGCCGAAGTTGCAGTTGTGCAGGTTCGGCCGCTCCGGGTCGACCAGCATGTGGTGCAGGCGATGGAACCTGGGATCGACGAAAAGCCGCTCGAAGACACGGCCGAAGCCGAGCCGGACGTTGGTGTGGGAAAGGTTCTGCACCAGCTCGCCGAGCAGCATCAGGAAAGCGAACTGCTCGGGCTCGACGCCGATCGCGAGGCCCAGGGTGGCCAGCAGGATCGACTGGATGAAACCATCGACGTAGCTGCCGCGGTCGTTGTTCCAGCAGCCCACCTGGCGCTGGCTGTGGTGCATGCTGTGCAGCGCCCACCACCAGGGCAGGATGTGCTGCATGCGGTGCATCCAGTAGTAGAAGCAGTCGTAGATCAGGTAGTAGACGCCAAACAGCGCCAGCGGATGATCCTGGAACCAGGGAAACCAGGCGGCGATGCCGCTCGGCTCGGCCGCGGCGACCACTTCCGCGCCGCCGCCGAGCCAGTTGGCGAGCGGCAGCAGCACCAGGTAGGCGAACAGCGGATTGAGGCCGAGCAGCATGATCAGCGTGTAGAGCCGATCGATGCGGGTCAGGCGGCGGTCAGGCCAGCGCTCGGCTGGCGCCAGAGTCTCCAGCGGACGGAGCACGCAAACGATGATCGCGACCTGCAGCAGGCCGATCAGGATCGCGCCGGCGATTTCGTCGGGATCACCCGCCAGCTCGCTCAGGTGCAGCCAGCCGAGCAGCGGCGCGACCAGATGGGCGCTGAGCCAGGCGACGGCGTTGAACCACCAGGAAAGCATCTGCCTATGGTAGCCGTCCGGAATCCGGCGTGCGCCTTTTGGCACATCGCAGTGAGTTCCGCGGGCGCTAGGCTGAAGCTTCCACCCTATCGCTTGGGAAGGCCCTCATGAACCGCTCTCTGGTCCTGTTGTCCCTGCCGACGCTGCTGCTCGGCTTCGCGCTTGGCGCAAGCTCCGCGCTGGCCGCCGACGGACCGCCCAAGGGTCCGCAGGACAAGGCCGAGGCAAAATTCGACCTGCCGCCGTTCCCGGCCGACAAGAGCCTGCGCCAGAGCATCCAGCTCGACGGCCGCAAGCTCGACTACACCGCGACGGTCGGCTCGCTGCCGGTGCGCGACGAGAAGGGCGAGGTGATTGCCGACGTGATGTTCACCGCCTATACGGTGGCAGGCCGGGAACGTCCGGTGACCTTCGCCCTGAACGGCGGACCGGGTGCCTCCTCGGTGTATCTGAACCTGGGCGCGATCGGCCCCAAGCGCGTGCAGTTCGGCGCCGAAGGGGACAGCCCCTCGGATCCGGCCGTGGCGCGCGACAATTCCGGCACCTGGCTCGACTTCACCGACCTGGTCTTCATCGACCCGGTAGGCACCGGCTTCAGCCGCGCACGGATTCCGGAGGATAAGGCCAAGAAGGCCTTCTACGGCACCGAGCAGGACATCGAATACCTGTCGCGCATCATCTACGACTGGCTGCTCGCCAACGACCGCCTGCCTTCGCACAAGTATCTGGTCGGCGAGAGCTACGGCGGCTTCCGCGGGCCGCGCATCACGCACTACCTGCAGACGCGGCTGGGCGTGGCGATGAATGGACTGATCCTGGTCTCGCCCTACCTGGATCCCGACGCCTACAGCGACGGCGACGTGTCGCCGATGCCCTGGATGCTGACCCTGCCGAGCATCGCCGCCGCCAATCTCGAGCGTCGCGGTCAGCTGAGCGATGCCGCCATGGCCGAGGTGGTCGCCTACACTCGCGGCGAATACGCCACCACCCTGCTCAAGGGTCGCTCCGATCCGCAGGCGACCGAGCGCATGATCGCTAAGGTCACCGAGCTGACCGGACTCGATCCGACCTTCGTGCGCCGCTCCGGCGGGCGCCTGGAAACCCAGGCCTACCTGCGCGAGGTGTTCCGCAACGAGGGCAAGCTCGGCAGCCGCTACGACTCCAACGTGACGGCTTGGGATCCCTTCCCGCTGTCACCCTACCAGCGCAGCAACGATCCGCTTCTCGACAGCATCATCGCCCCGACCACCACCGCGATGGTCGACTTCATCACCCGCCAGGTCGGCTGGAAATACGACGGCCGCTACAACGCGCTGAGCTACGAGGTCGGCCGCCTGTGGGATCGCAGCAGCAGCGGCGGCGGCTTCGGCCGCGACTCCGGGCGCGGCTCGGTCGGCCAGCTGCGTCAGGCGGTCGCGATCGACTCCCGGCTCAAGGTACTGATCGTGCACGGCTGGAGCGACCTGTCCTGCCCGTTCATGGCCTCGGTGCTGATCGTCGATCAGATGCCGCTGATGGGCGATCCGCAGCGGGTGCGGGTCAAGAGCTACCCGGGCGGGCACATGTTCTACAGCCGCGCATCGAGCCAGGCGGCGCTGCGCGCCGATGCGCACGCACTGTACGCGAATCCCTGAGGTTTCCGGTCCGGCGCGAGGCGCAGCCTCGGCGTCGGATCACTCCTTCCAGAACTGCGGGCCGGCCAGCAGGCCAGCGAAGAACGCCTCTTCGTCCAGCAGGGCGCGCAGCGGACCCCGCAGGTCGCGCTTGAGCTCGGCGGGATCGGCGTAGCGACGCAGATCGCGCGTGGCCATCGCCAGCTCCTGCTCGATCTCGGCGCGCTGGCGCGCAAACTCGTGCTCCACGTGCCGGGGCCGCAGCTGACGCGGCGGCGGCTCGCCGAAGCCGATCCGATAGGGCTGGCTCTCCGCCTCGATTTCCTCGCGCAGGGCCTTGACCTGATCCTTCAGGGTGTGGATGAAGCGGGTCAGCTTTTCGTCTTCGAGGCCGGCCATGCTGGCGGGGTCGATCTGCTCGATTCGCCACTGCAGCTGGAGCAGGGTCAAGAGGTCGCGCGCCTCATAGGCGCGGTTCACTTCCTGCATCAGCCCGGTCTTGCGCGTGCGCTCGGCCTCGTCGGCGATGCGGTCGGGGTGCAGCTCGCGGGCCAGCTTGCGATACACCTCGCGCAGCGCCTGGCTGGCATCCTTGGCGAGCTGCTCGGCCTGCGCTTCGCGCTGGCGCGCTTTTTCGCTCCTGGCCCGCGGCTTGCGGCGCGCGGCGCGATCGGCGGCGGCGGCGAGGCGCTCGCGCAGCTGGTCCAGCAGCTCCTCCGGCGTCGAGGCGCCGTGCCCGGCTTCGAACTCGACGCCGAACACCTCGCCGGCCAGCGATTCGATCATCTCCACGCTGCGCGCGGCAGCGCCGGACTGATCCACTTCAATGTCGTGGCGCGCGGCCATCGCCAGCAGCGCTTCCCCGGGATCCTCCTCGATCAGCGGCCGCAGCAGGAACTCGAGCACTTCGTGCGCCGTGGCGCGGAGCTTCTTGCCGAGCCCCTTGCCGAGGAGCGCGACGTCGAACGCTTCGCAGAGACGGATGCGCGCTTCGCGCAGGCGCTCGAGCTGGACGCGCTGCTGTTCCGCCAGCTGCTGGAAGCGCGGCGAAAAGGCGTTCCACTCGGCGAGCCGCTCGCGCAGCCGGGTGATGTCGCCCAGCAGCTGGTTGAACTGCTTCTGCGCGCGGCTGAGCTGGCTCTTGCTGCCCGCGATCTGGAGAACGAGCTCGCCGCAACGATCGGCTGGCGAATCGAACAACGACGACTGCTGCTTCATGGACGGGACGTGATTGCGCGCTCAGCGCGCCGAAACATATTTCTCGCGGCGAATCCGCGAGACGTGCAGGCCCGCGTCCTTGAGCGTCGCGAAGACCTCGTCCACCATTTCCGGGTTGCCGCAGAGATAGGCGATATCGGTTTCCGGGTCCGGCGCCAGCTCGGCGAGCGCCACCTGGACCCGCCCGTGACGGTCGTTCGGCCCCGGCGCGGCGCGCGCGGCGCGGCTCAGACAGGGGTGATAGCTGAAGCCCGGCACCTCGGCGGCAAAGGCCTCGAAGTCGGCGGCGTAGAGCAGCTCTTCCTCGTTGCGCGCACCCTGCACCAAGGCCACCTCGCGACCCCGCGCGAGAATCAGGCGTCGCAGCTCGGGCAGCATGGCGCGGTAGGGAGTGATACCGGTGCCGGTCGCGATCAGCAAATAGCGCCGATTCTCGTCGGTATCCTGCAGGCAGAAGCGACCATAGGGCCCGCTGGCGTCCACTTCGCCACCCTCCGCGAGGCCCGACAGCAGAATCGTGGCGGCGCCGCCTTCGACGTACGAAACCGCGATTTCCAGCTGCGCAATCGTGCCGCCGCCATCACCGATCGTGCCCACCGAGAAGCTGCGCCGGGTCGGCGTGCCATCGGCGTAGGCAAAATGGATCTGGATGAACTGACCGGCGCGGAAGGCGAAGGCGCGGCCGTCCGCGCGCTCGAACACCATGTGACGCACCGCCGGTGCCAGCATGTGGCTGGCGACCAGACGCAGCTTGAAGTGTTCCATGAGCGGTCGGGCGCGAAGAGTCGGAAAAGGCAGCCCGCTATACTAGCAGGCAGTCGCGCCGGCCCGCGGCGCAGCCCTGCGACGCGCATCCCATGAGTCCCGTTCCTGCGCTCGACGTCGTCGAGCTGAAGAAGACCTATGCCAACGGCGTGCAGGCGCTGAAGGGCGTCACCCTGCGCGTGGAGGAAGGCGACTTCTTCGCTCTGCTGGGACCGAACGGCGCCGGCAAGTCGACCCTGATAGGAATCCTCGCGTCGCTGGTCAACGCCAGCGAAGGCGAGGCGCGCATCTTCGGCGTGTCGATCCGCAGCCAGCGCAGCGCCGCCATGCGCCTGCTCGGCCTGGTGCCGCAGGAGCTCAACTTCAACCAGTTCGAGACGCCCTTCGACATCTGCATCAACCAGGCTGGCTTCTACGGCATCGATCGCCGCGAGGCCGCCGGACGGGCAGAAAAATACCTGCGCCAGCTGGCACTCTGGGACAAGGCTTTCTACCCCTCTCGCGCGCTTTCCGGCGGCATGAAGCGGCGCCTGATGATTGCCCGGGCGATGATCTGCGAGCCGCGCCTGCTGATTCTCGACGAGCCGACCGCTGGGGTCGACATCGAAATCCGCCGCTCGATGTGGAAGTTCATCAGCGAGATCAACGCCGAGGGCACCACGGTGATTTTGACCACCCACTACCTCGAGGAAGCCGAGCAGCTCTGCCGCAACATCGCGATCATCGATCACGGCCGGCTGATCGAGAACACTTCGATGCGGAAGCTGCTCGCGCGACTCGACGTGGAGACCTTCGTACTCGACCTCGCCAAGCCCCTGGCGGGGCCGCTGCCCGCGGTGCCGAACGTGCGCCTGACGCAGGTCGACGAGCTGACCCTGGAAGCGGAAATGGCGCGCGGCCACGATCTCAACCAGCTGTTCGCGGTGCTCTCCGCGCGCGCGATCACGGTGCGTTCGATGCGCAACAAGGCGAACCGTCTGGAAGAGCTTTTCGTGCGCCTGATCGATGCCGACAAGGACGCCGCATGAGCCCCAACCTGATCGCCCTGCGCACGGTACTGCGCCGCGAGGTGGCGCGTATCCTGCGCATCTGGACCCAGACCCTGCTGCCTTCGGCGATCACGATGACACTCTACTTCGTGATCTTCGGCACCATGATCGGCAGCCGCATCGGCGAGATGGCACCGGGCATCGGTTATATCGACTTCATCGTGCCCGGCCTCATCATGATGGCCGTCATCACCAACTCCTACGGCAACATTTCCTCGTCATTTTTCGGCGCCAAGTTCGGCCACTACGTGGAGGAAATGCTGGCTTCGCCGATGCCGGGCTGGGTGATCCTAGGCGGCTATGTGGGCGGCGCAGTGCTGCGCGGCCTGATGGTGGCGTTGATCGTGCTCGCGATCTCGCTGTTCTTCACCAGCATCCACCTGCACCACGTCGGCGTGACGCTGACCACCGTGCTGCTCACGGCGATCGTGTTTTCGCTTGCCGGCTTCGTCAATGCCGTGTTCGCCACCAAGTTCGACGACATCGCCCTGGTGCCGACCTTCCTGCTGGCGCCGCTGACCTACTTGGGCGGCGTGTTCTACTCGGTCAACGCGATCGGCAGCCCCTGGCGCGAGATCAGCTACGCGAACCCGGTGCTCTACATGGTGAACGCTTTCCGCTACGGCCTGCTCAACATGAGCGACGTGCCGCTGACGGCCGCTTTCGCGGTCATGTTCGGCTTTGCCCTGGTGCTCGCCGCGGTGAGCCTGTTCCTGCTCGAGCGCGGCGTCGGCCTGCGCTCGTGAAAAAGCCGGCGCCGCACGGCGGCGCCGGCCTTTCGCTTGCCGCTGAAGCTTTCCGCTCAGACCGTGACCGGATTCGGCTTGGTGCCGTCGAGCTTCCACACCTCGATCGCGCGCGCCACATCTTCGGGCTTCATCAGGCCGTCGGCCGCCAGCGCCGCGATCGCCGCGTGCGCCACCCAGCGCCGGTCGACCTCGAAGAAGTCGCGCAGATGCTCGCGGGTGTCGCTGCGGCCGAAGCCGTCGGTGCCGAGCACGACGTAGCGCACACCCTCCGGGATGAAGGCGCGAATCTGGTCCGGGAAGGCGCGCACGTAGTCGGTGGCGGCGACGACCGGGCCGGGACGGCCGGCGAGGCATGCGGTGACGTGAGCCCGCCGCGGTTTCTTCTCCAGCGGATGCAGGCGGTTCCAGCGCTCGACGTCGAAGCCGTCGCGGCGCAGCTCGGTGAAGCTCGGGCAGGACCAGATGTCGGCGGCGACGCCGAACTCCTGCTCGAGCAGCTCGGCGGCGGCGATCACCTCGCGCAGGATCGTGCCGCTGCCCATCAGCTGCACGCAGAGCTTGCGGTTCTTGCCCTTGGCCTGGCTGGCGCCGGAGTCGCGGAACAGGTACATGCCCTTGATGATGTCGTCCTGCACGCCGGCCGGCATTTCCGGATGGCTGTAGTTCTCGTTCATCGTGGTGATGTAGTAGTAGACGTCCTCCTGCTCCTGCAGCATCTTGCGCGTGCCGTGCTGGAGGATCGTAGCCACTTCGTAGGAGAAGGTCGGATCGTAGGCGCGGCAGTTCGGGATCGCGCCGGCCAGCAGATGCGAGTGACCATCGGCGTGCTGCAGGCCTTCTCCATTCAGCGTGGTGCGCCCCGAGGTGCCGCCGATCAGGAAGCCGCGGCAGTGCAGGTCTCCGGCCGCCCAAGCCAGGTCGCCCACGCGCTGGAAGCCAAACATCGAGTAGTAGATATAGAACGGCAGCATCGGCATGTTGCTGACCGAGTAGCTGGAACCCGCCGCCATCCAGGAGCTCATCGCGCCGGCTTCGCTGATGCCCTGCTGCAGCACCTGGCCCTGCTGATCCTCGTGGTAGTACATGAGCTCGGCGGCGTCGACCGGCTTGTATTTCTGACCGAAAGGCGCATAGATGCCGATCTGACGGAACATGCCTTCCATGCCGAACGTGCGCGCCTCGTCGGCGACGATCGGCACCACGTGGGGTGCGATCTGCTTGTCGCGCAGCAGCAGGTTCATGCCGCGCACCAGCGCCATGGTGCTCGAGAACTCGCGTTCACCGCTGCCCTGCGTGATCGACTTGAAGGCGTCCAGATCGGGCACCGCGATCGACGCGCTCTTCTGCCGGCGCTGCGGCAGGAAGCCGCCCAGCGCGCGGCGGCGCTCCAGCATGTACTCGACCTCGGGTGAATTTTCCGGCGGGCGGTAGTAGGGCACGTCGGCGATCTGCTCGTCCGTCAGCGGAATCTGGAAGCGGTCGCGGAACTGACGCACCGCATCCCCTCCCATCTTCTTCTGCTGATGGGTCGGGTTCTGCGCCTCACCCGAGCCGATGCCCATGCCGTAGCCCTTGACCGTCTTGGTGAGGATCACGGTCGGCATGCCCTTGGTGTGCATCGCCGCGTGGTAGGCGGCGTAGATCTTGTGCGGGTCGTGGCCGCCGCGGTTCAG
>CAZORA010000010.1:0-81397 GCA_964582225.1 uncultured Dokdonella sp.
CGGCCGGCAGCACCGCCGGCGTCCCCAGCGGAATCGTCACGTTGCCGGCGCTATCTGTCGCAGGCACGACGCCGAGCGCACTGTAGACCTCGGTGCCGGGAAGGCCGCCGGCATCGGTGTAGAAGTACACGTTTGCGCTCGGCATCGGGCCGCCGCTACCGTTCCAGTAGGCGCCACCCGCGTAGACCTCCTCGATGGTCCACGCACCGTCCGCTGCCGGCACCTCGAAGTCGTCGGCCAGCTGGTTGTTGTAGGCCGCATCGGCCGCCACGACGAAGTCCTGCGAGGTGTTGGCGTTCGGACCGGCGTTATCGGTCTGATCGTAGAGCACGGCGAACGGCTGATTGCCCGGAACGTGCTGGGTGCCCGCGCCAGCGGGGCCACTGCGGGTTGGCGCAGCGTGCATGCCGGCGAGGCCCGGCGTCGGCGTCGGGATGGACTCGACCGCGCGGATCGGCACCAGCGCCGGTTCCTCGGTGATCGACCAGTTCAAATCGCTGCCGCCGGTGTTGCCGATCGAGAGCGTCTGCGTGTCGCTGTCGCCTGCGTTCACCGACGAACTCAGGCTGCTCGGAGAAACGTCGATCTCCGGATCGCCGCCACCGCCGCCACCGACGAAGATCGTGTAGTCCTCGGCCTGACCCCAGCCGTCCGTGTTGCAGGGGTCCGCGGCGGTGCTGTACTTCTTGATCACGCGCATGCGGGTCGCGCCGGGCAGGGCCGTGGGCGGCACCGCGATATTGGCGGTGACTTCCTTGCTGTCGGTTCCGGTCGAGTTGTTCAGCGTGCCGATGGTGTAGCCCTCGGTCGCGTCGTTGGCGAACGTGCCGTCGTGGTTCCAGTCGATATAGGCCTTGACCGGGGTCGAGTAGTTGCCCGCGGTGTTGCCCTTGACCGTCATCGAGTAGGTCGAGCCGGCGTCGACGTGACCGATGATCGCGGTGAAGTCCTCGAGCGCCGGACTGCCGTTGACGGTGGCCGAGCTCGTGTTGTCGATGTCGGCAAAGACGACCTTGGTGATCGGCTCCACTGCGTTGGGGAAGTTCACGCTGCAGTAGGGCAGCGGGAACGGCGGATTGCCGGTGGTGAAGCTGAAGGTGCTTGACCAGCTGCCGCTGCCGCAGGTGTTTTGAGCCTGCACGCGCCAGTAGTAGGTCGTGGTCGCGCTCAGCATGGGCGCCGTCCAGCCGGTGCCGCTGATGCCGCTTTGCGAGGCGACGATGTTGCTGAAGCCGGCGTCGGTCGCAACCTGGATGGTGTAGCTGGTGGCCTGCGCCGGCGCGCTCCAGGTGAAGCTCGGCGTGACCGACACGTCGGTGGCGCCGTTCGCGGGGGTAGTGAGGCCGGCCGCGACCGGGGCGGCGCTGAACAGGTTCAGACCGACGTTGACGCTTTGCGGGTCGGCGCCTGTGGCCGCTGCGCCGATGCTCAGCGTGTAGCTGCCGGCCGCCGCGGCGCCGGTACCGCCGATGGTGAGCACGCTGCTGCCCGGCGGAGTCACCGGATTCACCGAGAAGTTGGCGCTGGTACCACTTGGATTGCCGCTGACCGAGAGAGTGGCCGGGTTGGTGAAGCCGAGCAGGGAGCCGATGGTGAGGTTGTAGACGGCGTTGTTCGGCGCACAGACGTCGAGGCTGGTCGGCGCTGCGGCCAGGGTGATGCCCGGGTCCTGTGCGCAGTTGTAGCAGACGATCGCGAAGTCCTGATCGGTGCCGTCGCCGCTGTTCGGTACGCCGTCGCCGCCGATGTTGGCCGCCGTGACGGTGATCTGAATGCCGCCGCTGGTGCCGCTCGGCAGGAACACTGCTTCATAGTTGTTCTTGCTGTCCGCCGCGCCGCCAGTGGTGCTCCACTGGCCGCTGAAGACGTTGCCGAAGTAGGTGTTGCTGCCTACCGCCGCCTTCAGGTCGAGGTTGTTGACCTGCGGGCTGGTGCCGATCGGGCCGGCGGCATCCGTGTAGGTCATCACGATCCGCACCGGCTTGCTCGGGTCGGCGACCGCGCCGTTCCAGGTCCAGGTCTCGCCGGTGTTGTCGAGAACGACGCTCTGATTGAGCACGAAGCGTGGCGTGCTGTCGAACGCGAGCTCCAGGTTCGGCATGCCGTAGCCCTGGCTGTTGGTGGGAAGGTTGCCGCTGGCGCCGACGCCGGTCAGGTAGGTCGGGTGGGCGACCATATAGGCCTTCATCAGCGCCGGGCTGGGCGAACTCACGCTGTATGTGTGCTGCAGCCAGTAGTAGTACAGCGAGGCCACACCCGAGACCGCCGGCGCTGAATGGCTGGTACCCGACGAGGCAGCGAAGACGGTCTGGCCGGTTGGGCGATATTTGTCGCAGACGCTTGCGCCGGTATAGCCGGCGGCGGTGCTGGCCGTGGCGTTGATGTGCGTGCCCGGAGCAATCACTTCCGGCTTCACGCGGCTGCCGGGGGCGGGACCGCGACTGGAGAAGCTGATGATGTCCATCGCGTTGTCGGCGCCCGTGGGGCCGACGCCGCAACCGTCGTTCCAAGAGCCGCTTTCGTCGCTTGGGCGCTGGTTCTCGGAGGCGCCGACCGTGATCATGTTCTTGCCGTTGCCCGGCGAACCGATCGTTCCAGCACCCGATCCGCTGTTGCCGGCGGAGAAGACATAAATCATCTCCTGGTTGCCGGGCTTGCTCAGGTTGGCGTCGCGCACGCCGACGTCAAAGGCCTGCGAAGAGTCGTCATAGGTGCTGGCGCAGCCGCTGCAGCCCCAGGAGTTCGAGCTGATCAGCGCGCCCTTTTCTTCCTCGCTCTTGATCAGGCCGGTGTCGGTGCCGCCGCAACTGCTGGCGTCCCAGGAACCGCCGTTGTTGAAGATCTTGGTGTTGCCCACGCGCCCATACGGGTTCATGCCCTGGCCGCGCAGGTAGCCGTTGGCATCCTTGAACGGGAAGGTGTCCCGATCGTCGAAGCCGCCGACGATATTGGTGTTGAGGTGACCGTGGCCGTCGAGGCCGTTGGCCGTGGCATCGTTGGTGCACTTGTTGACGAAGTCGATGCGCGAAGTGGTCCCGTCGCCGAGTTTGGTCAGGGTCTGGTCGCCCGCGCCGGCCGTGGTCGTGCCGTTGCCGACGCCGTCGTCGGAGACGCTGACGACCACGTAGTCCGCCGGATTCTGGCTGAAGCCCAGGCCGTCGAGCCAGGCGCGATAGCCGGGACCGGTAGGACCCGACTGCGAGCCGTTCAGGTGGCCGGCAATGATCTGGCTCTGCACCTCGTCCATCTTCTCGCGTGGCAGGCGCTCGCCAACCCAGACCACGTCGGGTAGCTGGGCGATCGTCAGCAGGTCGTCGGCGCGTACGTGAATGGTCGCGTTCTCGAAGGCGAGGATCGAGGTCCAATCGGAGGTGACTTCGCTTGCCAGATTGGCGATCAGCTCGCGCGAGGCGCGGTTGCCGTCATGGCGATACATCTGCACCACGGTCGGCACCAGCTCGTCGGGGTTGCTGCCGTGGAGAATGCGCTCTTCGATGCTCGGGCCGAGCTTGTTGCCCGGCTGCAGCGCGCCCGCGAACTGGACGAAATTGCCGTCCTGCGCTAGCGCGGAAAGCTGGCTGCGGGTGCTGGCGTCGGCCCAGACGATATAGGCGTTGTTGGCGACGTACTGCACCAGGCTCGCGCCAGTCGCCTGAATCGCGTCCAGCCATTCCTGCTTGATCGGGCCGACGAACTGCACCAGATGCAGACTGTTGCCCGCCGCCGGGTTGGCGGTCAGCTCGCGCGGCAGGTTGTTGGCGCCAGTCAGCGTGTTGATCGGGTGACGGTCGAACTCGATCGTGTCGAGATCGCCGTCGATGCGAACCGCATTGCGCATGCCGCTCGGCATGCGGTCGAGCGCCGCGTCGGTGACCTTGTAGAGCGCGAAGGCACCATAGTCATGCCAGAGCGTAACACCCGGCATGGCCGGATCGAGCAGGCCGCTGGGCGCGATGATCTTTTGGAATGAAGCCGCTTTCGTGGTGGCAATGCGATCCGGCAGGTTGCCGGAGCTTGCCGAAAGCGGCAGCGGTGAGGCGAGAAAGGGCGTGACGCACAGCAGGAAGCCGAGCGCGCTCGGTATCGGGCGGAGCCGCATGGTGATTTACCCCAGGAGGAAGATAGGTACTACGCCGCGAAGAATAATCCGTCGTGTGCGGACATGCATGATGCGCTGCAACAACGCGCGTTCGGCAAGGCTCTCGACCGATGCCCCCGTATTGCGGAACTCCAATTGCCGCCCGGCGACGGGTTGTCTATTCAGCGCGTTCGATCGATCGCGTAGTCGGCGAGAAGCGCCAGCGCATCGCGTGCGTCTGAGCGCGGCAGCCTGCGCAGTGCAGCCTGAGCACGTGCCGCGTAGCGGTGCGCGCTGGCCCGCGCGGCTTCGAGCGAACCGGTGGCCTGAATCGCCGCCAGCACCTCGCCGAGCAGTTCGCCGCCGCTGCCCTCGATCGCCCGCCGCAGCATCGACGCTTGCTCCGCACTGCCGCGCGAGATGGCAACAATCAGCGGCAGTGTCGGCTTGCCTTCGGCCAGATCCGCGCCCACGTTCTTCCCCAGGGTGCCGGCGTCGGAAGCGTAATCGAGCACGTCGTCGGCGATCTGAAAGGCGAAGCCGAGCGCCAGGCCGTATTCCGCCAGCGCCTCCTCCTGGTCTGCGGGAAGTCGCCCCAGTACCGCGCCGAGTCGGGTCGCAGCCGCGAACAGCACGGCGGTCTTGCGCTCGATCACATCCAGATAGGCGTGTTCGCTGGTGTCGGGATTGCCGATATTGAGAAGCTGCAGCACCTCGCCCTCGGCAATCCGGTTGGTGGTGTCGGCCAGGATCCGCATCACCCGCATGCTGTCGAGCTCCACCATCATCTGGAACGAGCGCGAATAGAGAAAGTCACCAACCAGCACGCTGGCGGCATTGCCCCACAGCGCGTTGGCCGTCTGGCGCCCGCGCCGCATTGCGGACTCGTCCACCACGTCGTCGTGCAGGAGCGTCGAGGTGTGAATGAACTCGATCAGGGCGGCCGCCTGCAGGTGCTGATGGCCCGCATAGCCGGCGGCGCGCGCCGCGAGCAGGTGCAGCATGGGGCGCAGCCGCTTGCCGCCGCTGTTGACGATGTGCTCGGCCACCTGGTTGATGAGCACGACGTCGGAAGCCAGCCGCCGGCGGATGAGCGCGTCGACGGCGGCCATGTCGGCAGCCGCGAAGGCCTGCACGTCGGCGAAGCTGATGATGGACGGTGGGGCGGCGAGCGGAACGGCCTGGCTCAAGAGAATCGCATCCGAAACCTGAAGCCTGCAGTATAGCGGCGCAAGCCTTCGCGACCTCGTAAGTTGGCGCTTGGTCACCGCTAAGGTCTTGGGGCGGCTGCGTTGACGTCGATGCGCGAGCGGATTTCCGACACGTCCGATCAGCGTCTGCCGACCTCCCGCCGCGGTCCGCATCCATCGTCGGCGTGCGCGCCGATGGTAGGATGCGCCTTATCGTCGCAGGCAGGATTTCGCAAAAATGGCACGAGGTGTAAACAAGGTCATCCTGGTCGGCAACCTGGGCGCCGATCCCGAGACGCGCTATACCGGCGGCGGCAGTGCCGTCACCAATCTGCGGATCGCGACCAGCGAAGCCTGGAAAGACAAACAGACCGGTGAATCGCAGGAGCGCACCGAGTGGCACCGCGTGGTGATGTTCGGCCGGCTGGCCGAAATCGCCGGCGAATACCTGAAGAAGGGTCGGCAGGTCTACATCGAAGGCTCGCTGCGCACCAGCAAGTACACCGACCGCGAAGGCGTGGAGCGTTACACCACCGACATCATCGCCAACGAAATGCAAATGCTTGGCGGCGGCGCGGGGAGCGGCGAAGCGGGTGGCTACGGAGGGGGCTTCGGTGGTGCGCGAGGTGGCGGTCGCGGCGCTGCGCAGGGTGGCGAGCCGCCGCGCGGGCAGGGCGAGGACCGGGAACCCGGCCCGCCTTCGCGCCAGTCTCCGCCGGTGATGGATGATCTCGACGATGACGTGCCGTTCTAGGAGGTATCTGAACAAATCGACATTTGCTCGTCACTCCCGCGAAGGCGGGAGTCCAGTGCCTTTGTTTCCAGGGAATTGAAGTCGCTGGATGCCCGCCTTCGCGGGCATGAGGGCTTGTTCAGACCTTCCTTGGCCCGCAGTTTCTACAGACCCCGCGCCGGTGCAGTCGAGTTTCCGGCAACCACACGCCGCGGCTCGCATAATCGTTTGGCTCGGCCCATTGTTGGCCTTTCGCCCACCAGGATTCGCAGCGCATGACCACCCTGCTCGTCACCGGCGGTGCCGGCTTCATCGGCAGCAACTTCGTGCTTCAGGCTCTGGCCGACGAGCGTCGGATCATCAATCTGGATGCGCTGACCTATGCCGGCAACCTGGACACCCTGGCTGGCGTCGCGGACAGCGACCAGCATGTTTTCGTTCACGGCAGCATCGGCGATGCCGGCTGCGTGCGGCGCCTGCTGACGCAGCACCGGCCGGACGCGATCGTCAACTTCGCAGCCGAATCGCACGTCGATCGCTCGATCGATGGGCCGGCGGCCTTCGTTGAAACCAATGTGGTCGGCACTCTGAGCCTTCTCGAATGCGCGCTCGCCTACTGGCGCGAGCTGGAGCCCGCACGGCAGGCGGCGTTCCGCTTTCTGCACGTGTCGACCGACGAGGTGTACGGCTCGCTCGGCGCCGACGGACGTTTCACCGAGGAGACGGCCTATGCGCCGAACTCTCCGTATTCCGCTTCCAAGGCGGCGTCCGATCATCTGGTGCGGGCGTTTCACCACACCTACGGGCTGCCGGTACTGACCACCAATTGCTCCAACAATTATGGTCCGGCGCAGTTTCCCGAGAAACTCATTCCGTTGGTGATCCAGAAGGCCCTGGCGGGCGAGCCGCTGCCGGTCTACGGCGATGGCCGCAACGTGCGAGATTGGCTCTACGTCGAGGATCACTGCACGGCGATCCGCCACGTGCTGGAGGGCGGCCGGGTGGGGCAGGTCTACAACATCGGCGGCGACGCCGAGCGCGAGAACATCCACGTCGTGCGCCGCATCTGCGCCTTGCTCGACGAACGGCGCCCGCTGGCCAACGGCAGCGCGCGAGAGTCGCTGATCACCTTCGTCAAGGATCGGCCCGGCCACGATCGACGCTACGCCATCGATGCTTCGAAGATTCAACGTGAGCTCGGCTGGCGGCCCAGCGAGAGCTTCGAGTCGGGTCTCGCGCGCACCGTGGACTGGTATCTGGACCATCAGGCTTGGGTTGGGCGGGTGCTGGACGGCAGCTACCGGATGGAGCGCTTGGGCGCAGATTGAGCGTTTCAGGGCGGATTTGTGGTGCGCGCACAACAGTGTTGCGGTTTCGACCACAGCTGTAGTAGACTGGCCACGCCCCGGTGATTTACGCAACACTCCTCTTGGTCACCGTGGCAAGCAGGGCGTATTCAGGCAATCGTCACTCCGATTGAAACCCTCGCAGCCAAAGTGCGAGGGTTTTTTTTTGCCTTTCGCCACAAAGCCGGCCGTGCTGCGACTGCACATCATCGGCTATAATTTTCCGCGCCACGTCCGCGCAAGCGCAGTTTCGATCGGAGTGTCACCGCATGCACCTCAGTCTGCTCAAGGCGAAGATTCATCGCGCCACGGTCACCCAGGCCGAGCTGGCGTACGAGGGTTCCTGCGCGATCGACGGGCAGCTGCTCGAGGTGTCCGGCATCCGCGAGTATGAGCAGATTCACATTTACAACGTCAGCAACGGCGAGCGTTTCTCAACCTACGCAATCCGCGCCGAGGAAGGCTCGGGCACGATCTCGATCAACGGTGCCGCCGCGCACCGGGCACGGCCGGGCGACATCATCATCATCTGCGCCTATGCGAGCTGCAGCGAGGCCGAAGTCGCCGCGCACAAGCCGCAGCTGGTCTACGTCGACGAGCACAATCAGGTGAAGCGCACCAGCCGATCGATTCCCAAACAGGCCGCCTGAAGCCACCCCACGTGGCTTGCGACGGGCGTCTCGTCGATAATCGCCGCATGACCGTCGCTTCGCGATCTACCGCGCTCTACACCTGTGCGCAGGTGCGCGGCATCGACCACCGCGCGATCGATGCGTTGGGCATCTCCGGATTCGAGCTGATGCAGCGGGCCGCTGCTGCGGCCTTCACCCTGCTGCGTCGGCGCTGGCCCGAGGCCCGCCGCGTGGTTCTGCTCGCCGGTCGTGGCAACAATGGCGGCGATGCCTTCCTGCTCGGCGTGCGGGCGCTGCGTGCCGGCCTCGATGTGCTTGCGCTGGCGCTTCCGGGTGAGGCTGACGGCGACGCGCTGCGCGCCCGGCTGGCCTTCGCGACGAGCGGCGGGCGGGTTCTCGATGCGAGCGAAGGCGGCAGTCTGCCGCTGGCCGATGTGTATGTCGACGGGTTGTTCGGCACCGGACTCGCGCGCCCGGTGGCGGGAATCGCCGCAGGCCTGGTTACCGAACTCAACGCCTCGGACCGACCGGTGCTTGCGCTCGACCTGCCGTCCGGCCTCGATGCCGATACCGGCACCGAAGTGGGTCCCACGGTGCACGCGGATGCCACCGTGAGCTTCGTCGCCTGGAAGCGCGGACTGTTCACCGGGCAGGCAGTCGACTGCTGCGGAGAGCTCGTGCTGGCCGATCTCGACCTTCCCGAGGCCGTCTTGGACGACCAGCGGGTGGATGCGGAACTCCTGGATGAATCGATCGGCAGATGGCTCGGACGACGCATTCGCGGCGCCCACAAGGGCCTTTACGGACACGTGCTCGCGGTCGGTGGCGACCTCGGCATGGGCGGCGCAATCCAGCTCGTGGCGGCTGCGGCGCTGCGCTGCGGCGCCGGGTTGGTCAGCGCGGCTACGCGTGCGGGCAGCGTGGTTGCGCTCAACGCCGCGCACCCGGAGGTGATGGCGCATGTGGTCGATGACGCCGCTGCGCTGGCGCCGCTCGCCGAGCGCAGCAGTGTCCTCGCCATCGGCTCTGGACTGGGCCGCGGTGCCTGGGGTCAGGCACTGCTGGAGGCGGGCCTGGCGAGCGGCCGTCCCTGCGTAATCGACGCTGACGCCTTGAACTTGCTCGCGGAAGTTCCGCGCGAGCTGCCCTCGGGCTGTGTGTTGACTCCGCATCCTGGTGAAGCGGCACGGCTTCTGGGGCGCAGCGTGGCCAGGGTGCAGGCGGACCGCTTTGCCGCGGCGCGCAAGCTGGCGGCGCGCCTGGGCGCGGTGGTTGTGCTGAAGGGCGCTGGCAGCCTGATTGCCGCACCGGATGGACAGGTGGCGCTTTGTCGCTGGGGCAATTCCGGCATGGCCAGCGGCGGCATGGGAGACGCCCTCGGCGGCGTGATCGCGGCCCTGCGCGCGCAGGGCCTGTCGCCCTGGGATGCAGCCCGCCTCGGGGTCGGCATGCACGCCCGTGCCGGAGATCTCGCCGCCGGCGCGCTGCCGCGGGGACTGATTGCCAGCGATCTGTTCGCGCCGCTACGCCAGTTGGCCAACGAGGGTGCCTGGTGAGCGCTGCGCGGCTTGCCGCGGGAGCGCTCGACGAGGGGCAGCTTGTGGCGCGCGCGGCGCAGCTCGCGCCGCTTCTGGGCGAGGGCGGCACCCTGTATCTGGTCGGTGAGTTGGGCGTCGGCAAGACCAGTTTCGCCCGCGCGCTGCTGCGTGCACTCGGGGTCGACGCACGGATCAAGAGCCCCACCTACAGCTTGCTCGAGTCCTATCGAAGCGGCGATCTCGACCTGCATCACCTCGATCTATACCGCATTGCAGATGCCGGTGAACTGGAGTGGCTCGGCCTGCCCGAACTGCAGGATCGGCGCAGCCTCCTGCTGATCGAGTGGCCGGAGCGCGGGGCCGGTGCGTTGCCGTCGCCCGACCTGATCCTGCGGCTGCAGCATGCGGGAAGCCGCCGCGAGCTGTACGCCGAAGCGGCCAGCGCGCGCGGAGAGTGGCTGCTGCAGCATTGGGCGGAGAGTGGGCAATGGCGTGACATTTGATGAAGAATGTCTCGCACGACGCGGATTTACAAAGAAAATGCTTGATTTTCCCTTGCAACTTCGTTTTCAATAGGCAACATGCGGAAATCGGGCGTCCAGGGCCGGCTGATCGCCGCCACCGTGCTGTTCTCGATGCTCGGCGGCTTGACACAGGCCGCCGAGATCACCGGCCTGCGCGTATGGCAGGACGCCGAGCATACGCGCGCGGTGCTGGATCTCTCCGGGCCGGTCGAATACAAGCTGTTTTCCCTGAGCGCGCCGGATCGCGTGGTGCTGGATCTGCGCAAGAGCCGCTTCGCCACCCGCTTCGACCTGCCATCCGCGAGCGGCGTACTGAAAGGGCTGCGCGCGGGACGTCAGGGCAGGGATGACGCGCGTCTGGTGCTCGATCTCGCAGCCGAGGTGCAGCCCAGGAGCTTCCTGCTGGCCCCCGGAGAGGGCGGCGGTCATCGTCTGGTGGTCGACCTTTTTCCACGGGATGGGGCTCAGGTGCGCGCGGTCAAGCGCGCTGAACCGGCGGCTGCTTCTGCGTCCGCTCGCGACCTGATCATCGCCGTCGACGCCGGCCACGGGGGCAAGGATCCCGGTTCGATTGGCGCCAGCGGCAGTCAGGAAAAGCGCATCACCCTGGCGGTCGCGCGCGAGCTCAAAGCGCGCATCGACCGCACGCCCGGAATGCAGGCCGTGCTGATTCGCGACGGCGATCACTTCGTGCCGCTAGAAGAACGTTACGCCAGGGCGCGCGCAGCCAAGGCCGATCTGTTCGTCTCGATTCACGCCGACGCCTTCAAAAACAGCGACGCGCGCGGCTCCTCGGTGTGGGTGCTGTCGCCGCGCGGCGCGAGCAGCGAGGCGGCGCGCTGGCTGGCCGACCGCGAGAACCGCGCCGACCTGGTCGGCGGCGTTACCCTCGACGACAAGGACGACATCCTCGCCAAGGTGTTGCTCGATCTGTCGCAGGGCGCCACCATGGGTGCGAGCAGCGCTGCTGCCGAGCACGTGCTCGCGGCGCTGCGCAAGCTGGGGCCGACCCACCGTGACTATGTGGAGCGCGCCGCCTTCGTGGTGCTGCGCTCGCCGGACGTGCCCTCGATCCTGGTCGAAACCGCCTTCATCACCAACCCGGACGAGGAAGCCAGGCTCAAGGATGCGACCCATCGTGGCAAGCTGGCCGACGCGATCCTCGAGGGGATCGACAGCTATTTCCGAGCCGCACCGCCACCGGGAACGCGAATCGCGCTGGAGCGTGAACAGGCGCGCCGCGCACAGCCCGAGCGCTACATCGTCAGCCGTGGCGATACCCTGAGCGGAATCGCCGCCCGCCACGGGCTCAGCCTCGGTCAGCTGCGTGCGGCGAACCGCGGCGCGCGCGAGCGGGTGCGGGTCGGCGACGTGCTCCTGATCCCGGCGGGCTGAGCGCTCCGCCGCCTGCGGCATTGCCGCGAGGAGGCTCCGCTATCATGGGCGTTTCGTCGCACGCTCCGCCATGTCGCGCATCCGCCCGCTGCCGCCGACGCTGATCAACCAGATCGCCGCTGGCGAAGTCATCGATCGACCCGCCGCGGTGGTCAAGGAGTTGATCGAAAACAGTCTGGACGCAGGCGCCACGCGCATCGAGATCGAAGTGGAGCAGGGCGGCGCCCGTCTGATCCGGGTGCGCGACGACGGCGGTGGCATCGAGCCCGACGACCTCGCGCTGGCGGTGGCCTCACACGCGACCAGCAAGATCGCGAGCTTCGGCGACCTCGAGCGGGTGGCCACCCTCGGTTTCCGCGGCGAGGCGCTGCCCTCGATCGCTGCGGTGTCGCGCTTTCGTCTGATTTCGCGCTGCGCCGGTGTCGAGCACGCCTGGGGCATCGCGGTCGATGGCGGCGCGCTGCGCCCGGTCGCGCCGGCTCAGCATCCAGTCGGCAGCAGCGTGGAGGTGCGCGATCTGTTCTACAACCTGCCGGCGCGCCGCAAGTTCCTGCGCGCCGAGCGCACCGAATTCGGTCACATCGACGAGCTGGTGAAGTCGATTGCGCTGGCTCGCCCCGAAGTGGAGTTCCTCCTGCGCCACAACGGCAAGGCGGTGCGCGTGTTGCGTTCGGCGCCGAGCGCCAAGGAGCACGCCACGCGGGTAAGCGAGGTGCTCGGTGCCGAATTCCTGCGCCAGAGCCTTGCGCTCGAGCACGAGGCAGCCGGCCTGCGGTTGGCCGGCTGGGTGAGCCTGCCGACCGCTTCGCGGGCGCAGGCCGACCAGCAGTATTTCCACGTCAACGGGCGCCTGGTGCGCGACCGCCTGGTCGCCCACGCGGTGCGTCAGGCTTACGCCGACGTGCTCTATCGTGGCCGTCACCCGAGCTTCGTGCTGTTTCTCGAGCTGGACCCGGCGCTGGTTGACGTCAACGTGCATCCGGCCAAGCACGAGGTGCGCTTTCGCGAGGGTCGCCTGGTGCACGATTTCCTCTATCGCTGCCTCTACGACGCGCTCGGCGGCAGCCGTGCCGGCGCTGCGGGCGATGCGGGCGATGCGGGCGCGGGCGTCGCCACGATTGCAGCCTCCGCGTTCGGTCATGCGTCGGCCCTGCGGCAACACGGTCTCGACCTGGGCTCTGGTCACGGCCCGGTCGGCGGTGGACTTGCGGATTACGCAGCGCTGCTCGGCCCCGCGATGCCCGGCGCCGGTGGCGTCGCCGAGGCGCCGCCGGCGCCGGGTATCGCGGCCGGCGAGCAGGGCGGGGCGGTGCCGCCGCTCGGTTTTGCCCTGGCGCAGCTGCAGGGCATCTACGTACTGGCGGAAAACGCCCAGGGCCTGGTTCTGGTCGACATGCATGCGGCGCACGAGCGCATCACCTACGAGAAGTTCAAGGCTGCGCGCGCGGGCGAGGGCATACGCACGCAGCTCCTGCTGGTGCCGCTCAGCCTCGCCGTCAGCGAGCGCGAGGCCGGCCTGGTCGAAGAGCATGCCGCGGAGCTCGCGCGGGTAGGGCTCGAGCTCTCCCGCAGCGGGCCGCGGAGCGTCACCTTGCGGCGGGTGCCGGCTCTGCTCGGCGACGGCGACGCGGCGCAGCTGGTTCGCGACGTGCTGGCCGATCTCTCCGTCCACGGACAGTCGCGACGGATCGAAGAGTTGCTCGACGAGCTGCTGGGCACCATGGCCTGCCACGGCTCGGTGCGCGCCAACCGGCGCCTCAGCCTGCCGGAGATGAACGCGCTGCTGCGCGAGATGGAAGTCACCGATCGCTCCGGGCAGTGCAATCATGGGCGCCCGACCTGGGTGCAGCTCGATCTCGCGGCGCTCGACCGTCTGTTCTCGCGCGGCCGCTGAGGAAACCACTCCGCGCCGACGATTTCGATTTACCGCTTGCAGAGGAACCGCAATGTTCAAGATGATTGCCCTGCTGGCCGCCGCTCTTGGCGGTGTACAGCTGATGAATGCCGGCGTCGACGACGGTGGGACGAGCACGTATCGGCAGGAAGTAGAGGCCTGGCGCAGCGGGCGTCTGCAGCGGCTCACTGCGGCCGACGGCTGGCTCAGCCTGATTGGCCTGCACTGGCTCAAGGAAGGCGTGAACCGCGTTGGCAGCGCCGCCGACAATGACATCGTGCTGACTGCCGGGCCGGCCCATTTCGGCAGCGTCACGCTGCGGCGGGGTCGCGCTGCGATCGAGCTCGACCCCGCTTCCGGCGCCACCATCGACGCTCGCGAGCAGCGTACCGCGCGGCTGCGAGACGACGCCCGCGGGCGGCCCACGGTGATCGCTGCCGGCAGCGTCAGCTTCTATCTGGTCGAGCGCAACGGGCGCTACGGCTTGCGGGTCAAGGATAGCCAGGCAAAGACCCGCACCGAGTTCGCCGGGATCGAACATTTCCCCGTGGATCCGAGCTGGCGGATCGAGGCCAGGTGGGTGCCGCTGCGGCCGGTGGGCAAGCTCGAAACGCCAAACGTGCTGGGTCTGAGCGACGTCTACCCGGTTCCTGGCAAGGCCGTCTTCGAGCGCGACGGCAAGACCTTCGAGTTGCTGCCGGTGATCGAAGTGCCGGGCGACAAGGAGCTGTTCTTGATCTTCGCCGACCGCACCAGCGGTCGTGAGACCTACGGCGGTGCGCGGTTCCTGTATGCGCCGATGCCCAAGGACGGAAAGATCGTGCTCGACTTCAACAAGGCCTACAATCCGCCCTGCGCCTTCACGCCCTATGCGACCTGCCCGCTGGCGCCACCGGAAAACCGCCTCGATCTGGCCGTGACGGCCGGTGAGAAGCGCTATCGGGGCGGTGCTCACTGAAGCGGGTCGACTGCGGTTCAGGTGCAACCTGCAGGATGACGCCTCTCACGTCGACGATCCCGCGCGTGGCGCAGCGCGGCGCCGACACGTGAGCACTCGGTTACACTAGCGCGCTTTGCGCATCGTCGCAGGCCGGTTGGCCCGCGATTTGAAGTTCCATATTCGGAGATACACGCATGAAGTCTGCTTGGACGTTCGCCCTTGCGGCGCTGCTGGCGACGGGCACCGCGAGCGCCCAGGACACCAGCTCGGAGAAAGGCAAGCTTTCCTACGCGATCGGCTATCAGATCGGCGGCGGACTGGCCGAACGCGGCCTCGAGGTCGATATCGCCACCGTGGTGCGCGCGGTGCAGGACGCCTACGCCAAGCGCGCGCCGAGCGTGTCCGAGGAGCAGATGCGCGACGCGCTGGCCAAGCTCGACCAGAAAATGAAGGCCGAGGCCGACAAGGTGCTGGCCGACAATAAACGCGATGCCGACGTGTTCATGGCCAGCAATCGTTCCAAGAAGGGTATCGTCGCGCTCGCCAACGGAGTGCAGTATCGTGCGATCGACGAAGGCAGCGGCAAGCCGGTGACGCCAACCAGTGCGGTCACCTTCCACGTCCGCGTGTCGCTCACCAACGGACGCGAGATTCGCAGCTCCTTCGTCGGTGAACCGATCACCGCCAAGGTCTCCGAGATGCAGGGCATGTTCGGCAACAAGCTGTTGCCGGAGATGATTCAGCGCATGCGCGCAGGCGACCACTGGCTGATCTACCTGCCGCCCGATCCGGCGACCGGCAACCAGATCTTCATCTGGGAGGTGAAGATCAACGACGTCAAGTGAGCTTGGCGCGGGCGCGGCCGGGCGGTGTTCGCAAACGGCTGAAGGCGGCGCCGAAAGTCGCCACGCGCCGGCGATGAGCGAGGTCATCAGCCCGGATCAGCGCCTGCGCCGCGCGGTGCGCGAGCTCGACGATCCGCCGCCTGGGCCAGGCTGGAATGCGGCGGAGCTCGCCGATCTGTTCGACCCGCGAATTCCGCGTCGTTCGGCGGCGGTTCTGGTGCCCTTCGTGCGTCGGCCGGCGGGGCTTTCGGTGCTCTTCACCCGCCGTACCGAAAGCCTGCGCGAGCATGCCGGGCAGGTTAGCTTTCCCGGTGGGCGCATGGAGCCGCGCGATGCCGGTCCAGTGGCGACCGCTCTGCGCGAGACCCACGAGGAAACGGGCATCCAGCCGACCCTGATCGAGCCTTTCGGCTATCTCGACTGCCTCGACACCGTGTCCGGCTACCGGGTCACTCCGGTCACCGCCTTCATCCGCGATGGATACCACCTGCGTTTGCAGGCGAGCGAAGTGGAAGACGCTTTCGAAGTACCCTTCAGCTTCATCCTGACGCCGGCAAACTGGCGTCGCGAGGAGATAGACTGGCGCGGCAAGCCGCGCGAGATTTTTGCCTTCCGCTGGCGTCAACAGCGCGTGTGGGGCGCCACCGCGATGATCCTGCGCAATCTCATTCGGCGCCTGGAGCAGAGCACATGAAGGAGCGGACCCTGATTGCCGCGCGCGAGCTGGCCCGGCTGCAGCGCGAGTGCGACCTCCTCCTGGTCGACTGCCGCTTCGATCTTGCCGACGCCGAAGGTGGCGCGCGCGCCTATCTGGCCGGGCACCTGCCCGGTGCCGTCTACGCCAGTCTCGATCACGATCTGTCCGACCTCGGACGACGCGGCCTGGGTCGCCACCCGCTGCCGACCGACGGTGCCTTCTCCGCCGTGCTGTCGCGCTGGGGTTGGCATCCCGGCTTGCCGGTGGTCGCTTACGATGCATCCAGCGGCGCGCTCGCGGCGGCTCGCCTGTGGTGGATGCTGCGTCTCGCCGACCAACCGCAGGTCGCCGTGCTGGACGGTGGCTTGGCCGCCTGGCAGGCCGCTGGACTGCCGCTCGAAAGCGGATCGGTGCGGCGCGCCGCGAGGAGCGCGCAGGTGCAGCTCGATCTCGACCAGGTCGTCTGGACCGGCGAGCTGGAGCACCGTCAGATCGGCGCGGACATCCTGCTGCTCGACGCGCGCGCGGCGGTGCGCTTCCGCGGCGAGCAGGAACCGCTCGATCCGCGCGCCGGTCACATCCCCGGCGCGCTGAACCGGCCGCTCGCCGAAAACCTGGATACCGACGGCTGTTTCAAGAGCGTCGCGCGCCTGCGCACCGAGTTTGCCGCGCTGCTCGGTGACCGTGCGCCGGATGAGGTCGTACACAGCTGTGGCTCGGGCGTCACCGCCTGCCACAACCTGCTGGCGATGGAACACGCAGGTCTGCGCGGCTCGCGCGTGTACGCGCCGTCCTGGAGCGGATGGAGCAGCGACCCGGAACATGCGGTAGCCGTCGGCCCCTGAACCCTTGGCGGTGCGTCGCATCGCGCGAGCGCGAGAGACGCTTCAGTCTTCCTCGACCCTGGGTTTCCAGGACTCGGTCAGTTCCTTCTGCACCTGTGCCGGCACTGCCTCGTAGTGGCTGAACTCGAGGGCGTAGCGTCCGCGGCCGCCGGTCATCGCCTTGAGCTCGGTCTGGTAGTCGACCAGCTCGGCCAGCGGCACCTGCGCCTTGACGATGATCTCTCCGCCGCGCAGCGAGTCGGTGCCACTGATGCGCGCACGTTTGGAGGCGAGCCCGCCGGTCACGTCGCCCATGTTGGCGTCGGGCACTACCGCCTCGAGGTTCACGATCGGCTCCAGAATTTGCGGGCGCGCCTTGGCCACCGCGTCGAGGAAGGCCTTCTTGCCGGCGGTGATGAAGGCGACTTCCTTGGAGTCGACCGGGTGGTACTTGCCGTCGTAGAGCGTGACCCGCACGTCCTGCAGCTGGTAGCCGGCGACCGCGCCCTGATCGAGCACTTGGCGCACGCCTTTCTCCACCGCGGGAATGAACTGGTTGGGAATCGTGCCGCCCTTGACCTCGTCGACGAACTCGAAGCCGCCGCCGCGCGGCAGCGGCTCGATGCGCAGGAACACCTCGCCAAACTGACCGGCGCCGCCGGTCTGCTTCTTGTGCCGATGGTGACCTTCAGCCGGTGCCGACACCGTCTCGCGATAGGCGATGCGCGGCGGCCGGGTCGTCACCTCCACTCCGTAGCGCGCCTTCATGCGTTCCAGCATGAGTTTCAGATGCAGGTCGGAGAGGCCGCGAATCACGGTTTCGTTGAGCTCCATGTTGTGCTCGACGCGGAAGCAGGGATCCTCCTCACCGAGCCGGTCCAGCGCCTGCGCCAACTTTTGCTCCTGGCCCTTGTGAGCCGGCGCGATGGCGAGACCGAACATCGGCAGCGGCAGGTCGATCGCCTCCAGTTGGATTGCGTCCTCCTCGCGCGAGTCGTGCAGCACGGCGTCGAAGCGGATTTCATCAACCTTGGCGATGGCCGCAATGTCTCCCGCGATCGCCTCGTCGAGCTCGCTGCGCTCGCCGCCGCGAAGGCGGAACAGGTGGCCCACCTTGAACGGCTTCTTGCCGTCGTCGATGAACAGCTGGGTGTCGCGGCGCACGGTACCCTGATGCACGCGAAACACGCTCAGCTTGCCGACGAAGGGATCGTTGACGATCTTGAAGACGTCGGCGATCACATGCTTTTTGGGGTCCGCTTCGGCCACGATCGGCTGCGTCGCGCTGCCGCTGCCCCGGAAGAAGGGTGGCGGATTGCCTTCACGCGGACTCGGCAGCAGCCGGCGCGCGAACTCGAGCCACTTGCGCAGGCCGAGGCCGGTGCGCGCCGAGGTGAAACAGATCGGCACCAGGTGACCTTCGCGCATCGACTGGGCGAAGGCGTCGCAAATTTCTTCCGGACTGAGGCTGCCTTCGCCGCCGTCCAGGTAGCGGTTCATGAGCGCCTCGTTGACCTCGACCACCTGGTCCAAGATCTGCTGATGGGCCTCGGCGGGCGAGGAAAAATCACTCTCGCCGGCGGCCTGGAAGAAGCAGTCGATCAGCGAGCTGCCGCCGCCTGCCGGCAGGTTCACGGGCAGGCAGACGTTGCCGAATTCTTCCCGCAGCGCCTTCACCACGCCGTCCAGATCGGCCTCCTCGTGGTCGATCTTGTTGACGATCAGCATGCGACAGAGGTTGCGCCCCTTGGCGCGTTCCATCATGCGGCGAGTTGAATGACCGATGCCGGCGGCGGCATCGACTACCACCGCGCAGGTTTCCACCGCGGTCAGCGCCGACAGCGCCGGACCGCGGAAATCCGGGTAGCCTGGGGTGTCGATCAGGTTGATGTGATGCTCGCCGAGATCGATCGAGGCGATCGCGTTGTCGATCGAGTGCTTGCGCTCGCGCTCCAGCGGGTCGAAGTCCGACACCGTATTGCCGCGCTCGATCGAGCCTGCCGTCTGGATCGCGCCGCCGGCATGCAGCAGGGCTTCGAACAACGTGGTTTTGCCGGCGCCCGCGTGACCTGCGAGTGCGATATTGCGAATGCCGTCAGTGGAAAAGGACATGAAGAGCCTCCCGCGATCAGTGGGCCAGATTTCTCATGCGGCGGCGCCGGGCGACAGCCGGACCGACTGACGCGGGTGCGGGCGGTCATGAGCAGGTTGCCGTCGGCGGCAGGCGCCGGCAGCCCGTATAGCCTTGTCCGAACCGGGAGGCAGGGTCAAGCTGCAATGCGCGAACGCCATGGCTCGCGGCACGCCACGTTTAACCGCCTTTTAGCCGCGCGCGGATATGCTGCCGGGCCTGTCGCGTCCGAGGCCTGCCATTGATCGTCGAGCAGACCACCCCATCCGAGTCGCCGCGCGCAGCGCCGCCTGCCGCGGAAGGCTCGTGGCGGCGCGCGCCGGCTGCGCTGCGTTTTGCCGGCGACGGCGGCCCCTGGCAGCGCAGCCTGCGCTGGGAAAGGACCCCGCCGGATCGGCGCTGGTTTCTCGGCGGACTGATCGCAGCGCTTCTGGTCACCCTGCTCGAGCTGCTCGGTTTCGGCCTCGGCATGCGTGACAAGAACCTGCCGCGAGCACCGCAGAGCGTGCAGCCGATCGAGGTGATCTTGATCGACGAGGCGCTGCCACCGATCCCGCCGGAACCGATGCCGGCGCCGTTCGTGGCTCGGCCTACGCGGGTCGAGGTGAGCCCGCCGCAGACGCGGCTCGAGCCGCCGCCGCTGGCACCCGAGCAGTCGAGCGACGCCATGCAGGCGCGAATCGGTGCCGCCGACAGCGGCCAGCTGTCGGGGTTGCTCAATGCCGACGGTAGCGTTCGCCTCGAGGGCGCCTTGCCCATCGCGCCGGCGCGGGCGCGCAACGAGCGCGAGGCGGCCATCGCGCGCTGGACTGAGATCGAGGCGCGCGGCAACCCGACGCGCTGCCGCAAGACCCGTTTCGCCGAGGCCTTTCGCCGCGACGAATCCACCGGCGACCGGGTCGCCCGGAAATATCTGTCCTGGGTTGGTTTGGCTGACATGCGCGGAATCGAGGAGCGCCATCAGCAACGCTCCGAGTCGGGTGGCTGCGAGCCGGCGGCGCCCTGAGAAAGCATCGGCTATGCTCGAAGGCTGCGGCGCGAGTCGGTCGCGCAAGATCGGCATTCGAATGAGCGACTCCGAGGTAGTGCTGTGCGTCGATCTCGACGGCACTCTGATCCGCTCCGATCTGGGCGTGGAAAGCGTGCTGGCTCTGCTGCGGCGAAATCCCCTGTATCTGCTGCTGCTGCCGTTCTGGCTGCTGCGCGGGCGGGCCTCTCTGAAGCGCGCGGTGGCCCTGCGGGTGCGCCTGGATGTGGCGCGGCTGCCTTACCACCAGCGCCTGCTCGAGTGGCTGGGCGGCGAGCAGGCCCGGCGCCGACTGGTGCTCTGTACCGCTTCGGATCAGCGGCTCGCCGAGGCAGTGGCGCGGCACATCGGCCTCTTCAGCGTGGTCCATGGCAGCGACGGCAGGCGGAATCTGAGCGGCCGCGCCAAGGCCGCGTTGCTTGAGCGAGAATACGGCGCAGGCGCCTTCGATTACGCTGGCAACGCCGCGGTCGACCTGGCGGTCTGGCGCCGCGCGCGCCACGCGATCGTGGTCAACGCCCCGACACGAGTGCTGCGCCGGGCGCGCGCCGCAGCCCGCGTGAGCGATGTCTTCGAGCGACCGGCCGGCCGCGGTCGTGCCTGGCTGGCGGCGCTGCGCCCACATCAATGGCTGAAGAACGCGCTGGTCTTCGTGCCGCTGCTGGCCGCGCACCAGGCCCTTGTGCCGCAGGCGGCCACACGCAGCCTGCTGGCCTTCGCCGCGTTCTGCCTGTGTGCCTCCGCGGCCTATCTGCTGAACGATTTGCTGGATTTGGAAGCAGATCGCCTGCACCCGCGCAAGCGCGGACGGCCTTTCGCCGCCGGCGCGCTGATGCCGGGTGGCGGCCTGCTGGCCGCCGCCGCGCTGGCCGTCGTCGCCTTCGCCCTGGCCGCGCCGCTTGCGCTCGAATTCATCTCGATGCTGTTTGGCTACGCGCTGCTCACCCTGGCCTATTCGCTCTGGATCAAGCGGATCGCGATGCTCGACGTGGTGACCCTGGCGGGACTCTATGCAATTCGCATCCTCGCCGGCGCCGCGGCCATTCCGGTGCCGGCTTCGTTCTGGCTGCTGGCTTTTTCGATGTTTCTCTTTTTCAGTCTGGCGCTGGTCAAGCGCGCGCTCGAACTGCAGCAGCTCGCCCAGGCCGGGGTGGCACAGGTGGCCGGGCGCGGCTATTTGGCGGCCGATCTGGGCTTGGTGCAGGCGCTCGGCAGCGCCAGCGGCTATCTCGCCGTGCTCGTGCTCGCGCTTTATATCGACAGCGCAGCGAGCGCGGCGCTGTATGCGCAGCCCATGCGCCTGTGGCTGCTGCCGCCGATTCTGCTCTATTGGATCAGCCGCACCTGGCTGCTCGCCACGCGAGGCGAAATGCACGACGATCCGGTGGTTTTCGCCCTGACCGATCGGGTGAGCCTCGCGGTGCTGGGCGCATTTTTGCTGGTGATCTGGCTCGCGCTCTGAGCGCGAACCAGCCAGTGGATCGCTGCCGTTCAATCCATGCGCGTCACCCAGCAGCCTGCCTACCTTCTGCACACCCGTCCCTGGCGCGAGACCTCGCTTCTGCTCGAGGCTTTTACTCGCGACCACGGTCGGGTCGGCCTGTTGGCCCGTGGCGTGCGGCGCGCGTCGAGTCGGTTGTCACGTGGCCTGTTGCAGCCACTGCAGCCGCTGCTGCTCGACTGGAGCGGGCGCGGCGAGCTCGCCACCCTGAGCGGCGTCGATGTTTCGGGCCCGCGGCTGGGGCTCGATGCTGAGAGGCTCCTGTCCGCGCTGTACGTGAACGAGCTGGTGCTGCGTTTGAGCGCGCGCAACGATCCGCTGCCGGCCGCTTTCGAAGCCTATGCGCTATGCCTGTCCCGGCTGGCGACGGCAGAGCGCAGCAGCTGGACCCTGCGCCGCTTCGAGCGTGATCTGCTGATCGATCTCGGCTACGGGCTCACCTTGAAACGCGACATCCGGGGCGTACCGATCGCTGCCGAGCGGGCCTACGCCTGGGACCCGGCCTTCGGCGTCAGTGCATGGCGCGAGGGCAGCGCGCAGCTCCAGGTCGAAGGCGCCGCGCTGCTGGCGCTGGACCAGGATCTCTGTCCGCCGCCGACGCAGCTCGGACAGCTGCGACACGTGCTGCGCAGCGCGATTCGGCAGCTGCTCGGTGCCGACTTGCGCGCCTGGAGCTTCGGATCGAGCTTGCGTCGGCTTGGCGTGCCGCCACAACGCTGAATGGCGACAGTCGCTGTCGCGCGGCTCAGCCAGGTGCCCGCGTGCGCAGTGCGCTGAGCAGCTCGGCGCAGTGATGCAGGAAGCGCGCGCTGGCTTGCCGCGGCCATCCCGGCGCCTGCGTGGCCCTGCGCAATTCGGCGACAGCGTCGGTCAATCCCGGCACTCCGCAGAAGCCGGCCGATGCGTCGAGCCGGTGCAAGCGTTCGCGCAGGCCGGTGCAGTTGGCGTTCGCGGCGAGCGCGGCTAGTTCTCCGGGCAAGGCCTCCAGTTCGGCGATCAGCAGCTCACGCAGTGCCTCGACCAGCTCCGGGTCGCCACCCGTCGCAGCCAGGGCGGCGTCCGGGTCGAAGCTCTTGCTGGATGCCTTGCACATCGGTCCATAAGGCTCGAGCGTCCGCGCCAGCACCGCTGTCGACAGTGGCTTGAGCAGTACGGCCTCGAAGCCGGCGTGGAGCAGCGCGCGACGGGTCTGTGGACGATCGTCGGCGGTGGTGGCGATCGCCGGAGCGAGCCGTGAAGGGCCGTCTCCCGCACGAATCTCCCGCAAAAGCTCGATTCCGCCGATGCCTGGCATGTGGGCGTCCAAGAGCAGCAGGGCAAAAGCCTGGCGATTGCTCGCCTCCAGCGCGGCGCTACCGTCGGCGGCGGTCCGACAGGTGAAGCCGCAGCTACCCGCAGCTTCGCTCAGGAAGCGCAGGCTGAGCGGGTTGTCGTCGGCGATCAGCAGCTGCATTTTCGCCATGGCTTCCATTCCCTTGCAAAGCGTTGAAGGCCTCTGTCGGTGAAACCGTGCGGGAGGTCACCGAAAGCGGAAGCCATCGTGTGCGGTCGCGGACTCACTGCGTTCAGGTACGGCCAGCAGCGCCAGAGCATCCGCGGCGCAGGCGATTCAGCGGTTCCCTGCCGGGTCGCTGGCAGAATGGGCGACCATGGGCGCAAGGTCAATAGTCGGCTTGGCTGCCGTCGCGATCCTGCTCACCGCCAGTGCCGCCCTGCGGTCGGGCGGCGCGGCGGGTGAGGGGGCGGCGGAAAGCCGCATGTCGCTGCGCATTGCGCGAGTTCAGGCTCCCGCAGCGTGGCTCGAGGATCTGCATCTGGAGCTCCACGAGCAGGGCGCCGACGCGAGCCTGCGGCTGCGTATCGTGCGGCTGCGGCTGGTCGAGCTCGGACTCGCCGGCGCGCTCGACTGGAGCTGCGCGCTGCGGCGCGATTCCGCGGGGCGAGACTGCGCCGGGCCGCTGCTTCTGCGCGGTGCGGGCGGGCAGACGCAGAACGCGACATTCAAGCTGCACCTCGAGCGCGGCGCCTTGCGCCTCGAATTTTCGAGCGCTGCAGCGAAAGTGGTCCTGCAGCTACCGTTCGATGCCGGCGTCGGCTTCGAGGCGAGCGCGCAGAATGTGCCAGCCCGCTGGCTGCGCGGCCCGCTTGGCATGCGGCGTCCGGGCGCGGTGCTTACCGACGGCGAATTCGATCTCGCGCTGCGGCGTGACGCCGCGGCAGGAATCAAGGCGCGGTTCCGGCTCGCCCGGCTCGGCCTCAGTGATGCCGATAGTGGCCTCGCGCTGGAGGGATTCGGCGCCAGCGGCGAGCTGGACTACGCGGCGGAGGGCGAGGGTGCGCGTCTCTCGCTGCGTCTCGGGCCGGACTCCGGGCGCGTGACCGGGGGCGCGCTGCATCTTGAGCTGGCTTCCATGCAGGCCACCGCCACGCTCGAGGCAAGAATTGACGCCGCTGCGCACTGGCGCGTGGAGCACTTTCAATGGAGGGACGGCGACACGCTCGATCTTGCCGGCAGCGCTGAATTCGATGACGGCCGCCTGCGGCTGCTCGAGGCAGCCGTGCGGCGGGCGCGGCTGCCGCTCGTCGCGGAGCGCTACGCAGCCGGGTCGTTGGCTGAACTCGGGCTCGCCGAGGTTGATCTTCGCGGCGAGGTTTCCGGCGAGCTGCGGCTGGTCGACGGCGCGCTGGAGCGCGTGTTGTTGCGTACGCCTGGGCTCGACATCGAGGATCCGCGGCGCGGTCTCACCCTGAGCAGCCTCCGCGGCACGCTCGACTGGCGGGTGAAGACTGTGGGAGAGGTCACGTCGTTCGGCTGGCGTCGGGCGGAGATCGGCGGCGTGGCGCTCGGCGCAAGCCAGGGCCGCTGGCAGATCCAGCAGGGTCGGCTACGGCTTGCGGCGCCGCTCGCCGTGCCGCTCCCAGCCGGAGAGCTCGGGATTTCGCGGCTCACGATCGATCCCAGTCTGCGCGGCGACTGGCTGCAAGCCGCATTCACGCTGGCCGATGCCGCCTGGGATCGCAGTGACGGACGCTTTGCCGGCGCCGGGCTGGGGCTTGCGGGCGAGGTCGAGGTCAGCGGACCGCCGGCCAGCCCGCGGCTGCGCGGCACGGCGAAGGTGAGCGGCGGTGAAGTGCTGTTCGGGCCGGTCTATGTGCGTCTGCCGCAGAGCGGTCTGCAGGCAAGCTTGGATCTGGAGCTGCAGGAGGCGAGCTGGCTTGTCCACTCCCTGCGCTGGGACGATCCCGGCGTGCTGTCGTTCACTGGCGAAGGTCGCTTCGACGCGCGGGACCGCGCACCCCTGCGCCTGCTACGGCTGCGGGTCGATGAAGCGCAGCTTGGCCCGGCGCTGGCGCGCTATGGGGCGAGCTGGCTCGACGCGCGCGGCTGGGCGGGGCTCGAGGCGTCGGGGCGATTCGGCGGCGACGTGCTGCTCGATGATCAAGGCCTGCAGCGGCTCGCGCTGACCGCGGATGGAGTCACCATTGCGGACCCTTCGGGGCGCATTTCCCTGCGGCAGCTCGGGGCGAAGCTGCACTGGGAGGCAGATCACGATGCCGAGCCGGGCGTGCTCAGCTGGGGCTCGCTGGAGATCCTCGGCATTCCTTTCGGGCCGGCCCATCTGCGCCTTGCTTCACGCGAAGGCGCGCTGACTCTGCTCGAGCCCCAGGCGATCGATGTGCTCGGCGGCGAGTTCCGTCTGCGCGAGCTCAGCCTGCTGCCGCGCTCGCCGCGCGGCGAGCGCTATGCAGCGTCCTTTGCCATCGCCGGCATCGACATGCGCCAGCTCTCGGCTCTGCTTGGCTGGCCAGCTTTCGCCGGGAATCTGTCGGGTGGCGTGCCGGAGATCGAGCTTTCCGGCAACACCCTGCATCTTGGCGGCGGCCTCGACCTGTATGCCTTCGATGGCCACGTCGGCCTCGACAGCGTTCGCGTCGAGCGTCCCTTCGGCGTGGCACCTTCGCTGAGCGCCAACGTTCATTTTCAGGATCTCGATCTCGAGCAGCTGACCAGCGCGTTTTCCTTCGGCCAGATGCAGGGGCGGCTCATGGGCAGCATCGTCGGCCTGCGCCTGGTCGACTGGAGCCCGGTAGCCTTCGACGCCTGGCTGCATACCCGCGGCGGCGGTCGCATGAGCTACAAGGCGGTCGACGACATTGCCGCGGTCGGCGGCGGTGGGCTCTCCGGCGGACTGCAGACGCTCGCCCTGCGCTGGTTCGATTCCTTCGGCTATCGCCGCCTGGGCCTGCGCTGTCGGCTGCGCGATGAGATCTGCCGGATGGCGGGCATCGAGCCGGCCGACGCCGCCGAAGCAGCAAGCGGCGCGGGTTACACTATGGTCGAAGGGTCCGGCGTGCCGCAGTTGATGATCGTCGGCCATCGCCGGCAGGTCGACTGGCCGACTCTGCTGCGCCGTCTGCAGGAGGCGACTAGTGGCGCCGGCCCCGTGGTGCGTTGAGCACCGCAGCTGCTGCCTTCTTTTCCCAGTCGAGGATTCTCCCACCATGCGCCTGCTGCCTTCGTCGCTAGCCCTCGCCGCGGCCCTGTTGCTGCCTGCAGCCTGCGTCACGATCAACGTCTACTTCCCGGAAGCGGCAGCCGAGCAGGCGGCCGGGCGCTTCGTCGACAAGGTGCTGGGGGCCGAGAAGCCCGCCACGGCTCCTGCGGAGGAGGGGGCCGAGGCGCAGCCCGGCGGCAGCCCGGGCGCCATGCTGCTCGACTTCCTGGTCAGCAGCGCACATGCCCAGGGGCAGGCCAACATCAACGTCCAGACGCCGCAGATTCAGGCGATCCAGACTCGCATGCAGCAGCGCTTCGGCGCGACGCTGGCCGCTTACTTCGATAGCGGCGCGATCGGTTTCACCAGCGATGGCCTGATCGCGGTACGCGACGCGACCGCGGTACCGCTCGCGCGGCGCGCGGCGGTCAACGCGGTGGTCGCCGACGAAAACCGCGATCGCGAGGCCGTCTACCGCGAAATCGCGGTGGCCAACGGTCACCCGGAGTGGGAAGCGCAGATCCGCGCGGCCTTTGCCAAGCAGTGGATCGAGCGTGCCCACGCCGGCTGGTACTACCAGGACGCCAGCGGCGCCTGGCACAGGAAGTAGCGCTCCTCGACAGCGCGACAGTCCGGGCTCGCGGCCGCGCCGCGCCGGTGCCGCTTTCTTTGCCACGCTCTCATCCCCGGTTCTCGATGAATTCCCGCCAGCGCCCGCCCCGGATTCACGAAGTCGACGTCGTCGACCTCTCGCACGACGGCCGCGGCGTCGCCCGCATCGACGGCAAGACCGTCTTCGTCGGCGGCGTGCTGCCCGGCGAGCGCGCCCGCATCCGGGTGCTTCGGCGCACCCGCAGCTTCGACGAGGCGCGGCTGGAAGAGCTGCTCACGCGATCCCCGCAGCGGATCGAGCCACGCTGTCCGCATTTCGGCACCTGCGGCGGCTGCAGCCTGCAGCATCTGCCGGCCGCGGCGCAGATCGAGGCCAAGCAGCGGGTGCTGGAAGAAAACCTGCAGCGGATCGGCAAGCTGGCGCCAGCGCGGTGGCTGGAGCCGCTGCGCGACGCCGACTGGGGCTATCGGCGCAAGGCGCGGCTGTCGGTCAAGTGGGTGGAAAAGAAGGACAAGGCGCTGGTCGGCTTTCGCGAGGTCGACCCGCGCTTCGTCGCCGATCTCTCGGTCTGCCACACCCTGATTCCCGCGGTCGGCGAGCGGATCGCCGAACTCTCGACGCTGGTCGGCTCGCTCGAGGCGCGGCGCGAGATCGCGCAGATCGAAGTTGCCGCGGGCGACGACGTCACGGCGCTGGTGTTTCGCCACCTGCAGCCGCTTTCCGCCGCCGATCGCGCCGCGCTGGTGGCCTTTGGTCGGGCCCACGACCTGGCGATCCTGCTGCAGCCGGGCGGCCCCGAGAGCGTGGTGCCGCTGTGGCCGGAACGCGTCGAGCTCAGCTTCCGCATCCCGCAGTTCGACCTCGAGCTCGGCTTTGCGCCGCTCGACTTCATCCAGGTCAACGCGGGCATGAATCTGAAGATGATCCAGCGCGCGCTCGAGCTACTGGAGCCCAGCTCCGGGGAGCGCGTGCTCGATCTGTTCTGCGGCCTCGGCAACTTCACCCTGCCGATCACGCGGCTCGCCGGACGGGTGGTCGGGGTCGAGGGCGAAGCGGCGATGGTCGAGCGCGCGCGCGCCAACGCGCGGCGCAACGGCATCGACAACGCCGAGTTCCACGCCGCCGACCTGGCCGCGGACCAGCGCGGGGCGGCGTTCGCCCGCGCCGGCTTCGACCAGCTGCTGCTCGATCCGCCGCGATCGGGCGCGGCGGCGGTGCTCGACTGGCTACCCGCTACCGGTGCGCGGCGCGTCGTCTATGTCTCCTGCCATCCGGGCTCGCTGGCGCGCGACGCCGGCGCGCTGGTTCACCAGCACGGCTTCGAGCTGGTCGCGGCCGGGGTGATGGACATGTTCCCGCACACCGCGCACGTCGAGTCGATCGCGCTGTTTTGCCGCTGAGCGGCGCGCTCGAAGCGGCTATGCTGCGGGCTCGCCCGCGGCCTCGGGATCACTCGTCATGGCTCTCGAAATCGAACGCAAGTTCCTCGTCCTCGGCGACTCCTGGCGCAGCGCGGTGCATCGCACCGAAAGCATGCAGCAGGGCTATCTGGCCGGGCCGCCGGCGGCGCGCTGTTCGGTGCGCGTGCGCCTGGTCGGCGAAGCCGCCTGGCTCAACATCAAGTCGCTCGCCAGCGGCATCGTGCGCGACGAGTTCGAGTACTCGATTCCCGCCGCCGACGCGCGCCGCATGCTGGCCGATCTGGCCGGCGGCGTGGTGCTGAAGCGGCGACACCACGTCGACGTCGGCGAACATCGCTTCGAGATCGACGAGTTCGAAGGCGACAACACGGGCCTGGTGGTGGCCGAGATCGAGCTCGACCACGAAGCCGCCAGCGTGCCGCGGCCGCGCTGGCTCGGCGCCGAGGTGAGCGCGCTCGAGCGCTACTACAACTTCAACCTCGCCTGGCGCCCCTGGGCGCGCTGGAGCGCGGACGAGCGGGCAGCGCGCGACGCCTGATACCATCGCGCGCCATGCTGATCATCGGAATCGCCGGCAAGACCCTCGACGAGGACGACCGCGTGCGCCTGCGCCATCCGCAGGTGAGCGGGGTGATCCTGTTCACGCGCAACTACCGCGACTGCGCGCAGCTGGCGGCGCTGGTCGACGCCATTCGCGACGCCTGCGAGCGGCCCCTGCTGGTCTGCGTCGACCAGGAAGGTGGGCCGGTGCAGCGTTTCCGCGAGGGCTTCACGCGGCTGCCGGCGCTGGCGCGCCTCGGTGCTCTTTACGTCCGCGCGCCGCAGAGCGCGGTCTCACTGGCGGAAGAGCACGCCTGGCTGATGGCCAGCGAGCTGCGCGCGGTGGGGGTGGACATGAGCTTCGCGCCGGTCGCCGACCTGCGTCGCGGCAACCGGGCGATCGGCGAGCGTGCCTTTTCCGCCGATCCGAGGGCGACTTCGGAGCTGGTGCAGGCCTATCTGCGCGGCATGCGGCTGGCCGGCATGTCAGCCACGCTCAAACACTTTCCCGGCCACGGTTCGGTGCTCGAGGACACCCACGTCGACGCCGCCAGCGACCCGCGCTCGCTGGACGAACTGCGCCAGTGCGACCTCGTTCCCTTCGTCGAAGGCATCGAGGCTGGCGCCGACGCGGTCATGATGGCGCATGTGGTCTACCCGCAGGTCGACGCCCTGCCGGCCGGCTATTCCCGCGTCTGGATCGAGAACGTCCTGCGTGGCGAGCTCGGCTTCGGCGGCCTGGTGATCGGCGACGACATCGGCATGGCGGCGGCGGCCGGGATCGGCGGCATCGAGACGCGAATCGATGCCCATCTCGCGGCCGGCTGCGACCTGCTGCTGGCCTGCGGCCCGGAGCTGGTCGACGCCGCGATTGCCGCCTGCGCCGGACGCAGGCCCTGCGATGCGGAGCGCATCGTGCGCCTGCAGGGGACGGTGGCGCCGAGCTGGGACGCGCTGGTCTGCAATCCGCAGCGCGATGAATTCGTGGCCCGCGTGCGGGCGCTGGACGAGCCGGGAATGCCCTCATGAATCCGCAGCAGTTCGCCACCGTGCTCGCTGGCGCCGATCTGGTCCACGGGCGCGAGACGCTGGCAGGGGCCATCGAGCGCATCGGCGGCGAAATCGATCGTGCGCTGAACGGCGCGCCGGCGGTATTTCTGACCGTCATGCAGGGCGGGGTGATCTTCGCCGGCCAGCTGGCGACGGAAATCAGCGCGCCGCTCGAGTTCGACTACGTGCACGTCACCCGCTTCCACGGCGGTCTGGCGGGCGGGCGGCTGCAGTGGATTCGCGCACCGGCGCTGGAGCTCGCCGGTGCCACCGTGCTGCTGGTCGACGACATCCTCGACGAGGGAAACACGCTCAAGGAGATTCGCGACGAATGCCTGAGGCGCGGCGCCGCGAGGGTGATGGTCGCCGTGCTCTGCGAGAAGCGCCACAATCGACGGGTGGACGGCATCCACGCCGATTTCGTCGGCGTGGAAGTGCCGGATCGCTACGTGTTCGGCTACGGCCTCGACTATCGCGAATGCGGTCGCAACCTGCCCGGCATCTACGCGGTGGACGCATGAGTGCGGGCAGCGCCCTGGCGGTGATCGGCGGCACCGGCCTGTACGCGCTGCCCGGCCTGGACGGACTCGAGCGCCTGTCGGCGCATACTCCGTACGGCGCGCCTTCAGGTGCCGTGGTCGCTGGCCGGCTCGGCGAGCAGTGCGTACTGTTCCTCGCCCGCCACGGCGAGGATCACTCCATTCCTCCGCACCGGGTCAACTACCGCGCCAACCTCTGGGCGCTGCGCGAGGCGGGCGCGCAGCGGGTGGTGGCGGTGAACGCGGTGGGCGGCATTCGCGAGGATCTGCAGGCCGGCGTGATCGCGCTGCCCGAGCAGATCATCGACTACACCTGGGGACGCGCCTCGAGCTTTTGGGACGAAGCGGGTGGCGAAGCCCTGCACGTCGACTTCAGCGAGCCCTATACGGCCGACCTGCGCGATGCGCTGCGGACGGCTTCGCGGGCTGCGGGGGTCGAGCTGCGCGAGGGAGGCTGCTACGCCGCGACCCAGGGGCCCCGCCTAGAGTCGCGCGCCGAAATTCGCCGCCTGCGCCGCGACGGCTGCGATCTGGTCGGCATGACCGGCATGCCCGAGGCGGGACTCGCGCGTGAGCTCGGGCTCGACTACGCCTGCCTCGCGCTGGTGGCGAACCGCGCCGCCGGCTGCGGCGCGGAGAGCGAGATCAGCGTCGACGAAATCCACGTCCGGCTGGCCGAAATGACGGAACGCGTGCTGCGCCTGCTGGCGGCATTGTGCCGATCGATGGCTCGATCGCAGTGAACTGTGATCGAATACACCCCCGGGTATGACTTTCGGCCGTTGTGAATGAACGCTTGATTTGCGCAGGTACCGGCTTGTTATACTGAGTCCGCGCGATCCCGTGGGCAAGTGCGGCAGTTCGCGCACAGGTTCATTCACGAGGGGCTTCATCGATGTTTTTCGGTACCGTCAAGTGGTTCAACGACGCTAAGGGATTCGGCTTCATCGCTCCGGAGGAGGGCGGCGATGACGTGTTCGTGCATTACTCCGCGATCAATTCGCAAGGGTTTCGCAGCCTGCAGCAGGGACAGCGGGTGAGCTTCGAGATCGTGCAGGGGCCCAAGGGCTCCCAGGCCGCCGGCGTGCAGGCCGTCGAATAGGCGTCGGACGAAGGACTTCAAGAGCCCCGCGCTGGCGGGGCTTTTTTTGTGCGCCCGAGGCTTCAGTTCACGCGATAGAAACTGTGCGCGCCGATGGTGGCCAAGGGCGGACCCTTGACCCAGTACGGGGTGACGATGTCGGTGGCGAAGAAGGAATCGGCGTGCGGCACGACCGGATTGCGCTCGCTGCGCGGGTGCGACCACATCTCGAGCGTACTGGCGGCGACGAGCCAGGCGCGCTTCCAGGCCTGCGGGTTTTTCAGCTCCCGGTCGGGGCTGCCGGTGCCGGTAGCGAACTGCCACGGTGCCTGCACCACGTCACAGACGCTGTTGCCCCAGCGACCGCTGTCACGGCGTCGCAGGGCGACTTCGGCGACCGCGCGCTGGCCCGCGACGGGCTCGCTGCGCGCCTCGAGGTAGACTGTCGTCGCCAGACAGATGTGGTCAGCGATCGGCTGCGGCGAGATCGAAGCGAGCCAAAGCACAAAAGCGAGTTTCATCCGGTACCTCGTTTTTGGTGTCCGCGCGCGGGCTTGGTTCGCGGCGCATTGAGTTCCGCAAACCCGGCAGGGCGATCAAGCCCCGCCACATCCCACCCCGTGGACGTGGTATTGCAATTCGTACGCGGCGCACGCCCGTCGCGGGCCTGCTGCGCCAGCGCCGATCGGTGTTGCCTGCCACCCCGGCAGTCACCCCGGTCTGCATGAGCGCGACGCGGCGTGCCGCGTCGAGTCGAACTCGCGCGTGCCTGACGTCGCGAATTCCCTGTGTCCTTGCCGGCTGCGGAATTTCTGTCAGCCGACCGCCGCGCAGGCTAACGGAACGAAGCGTCCCTGTCTGTCCTCTGGCGATGCGCTGTTCAGCCAGCGCTAAGGCCTTGTTTAGGCGTCCAAATCAGGATTCTGCACGATCTCGGGCGGAGTCAGAAAGCGCTCGAGCGGGTGCACCGCGGCGCCTTGCGCGGTGCGCAGGCCGGCAGCGACGGGATCGGGCCCGATCAGGGCGAGGCCTTCCGCACGCCGCCCGTCGACCGCTGCGGCATACAGGATGCGGCCGGCCGAGCGGCCGGGCGAGTCATGCAGCGGCGCGCCGGGCGAGGGGAGCGTGTCGTCCAGCGCAACGTGCCACAGCTGACGCTTGTTGCCGCCGCGGAAGTGAAGGCGGGCAACGATTTCCTGACCTGGATAGCAGCCCTTGGCGTAGTCGATCGCGCCAAGCCGATCGAGGCCGAGCGCGACGGCCATGAACTCGCCGCCCAGCTCGGGGGCGAGCAACGGCAGGCCGTTGCGGATGGCGGCAAGACGCCACGAATTCAGCGCCGCAGGGTCGAAGTCGACGCTGGCGCCGGGGCTCGGGCCGAGCAGGCCCGGCCCGGCGGGCAGCTTCAGCAGCCAGCCGGGTCCGGCGGCACGGAGCTCGTTGGGCGCCGGCATGCTGCCTGCCGGATCGCTGCCCTGCTGCAGCGCCCAGCCGGCGGGCCGGTCCAGCTCTACCCTGGCGCGCAGGATGAAGCGCGCCAGGTCCCGCCGCATCGCCTCGGCGCCGCCCAGCGGCAGCCACAGGAGCCAGCGTGCGGGCTGCGGATGCAGCAGCGCAAAAAAATAGCGTACCCGGCCGCGCGCATCGAGCCATGCGCTCCACTGCCAGCGCCCCGGCGCGAGTGCGGCGACGTTGCTGCAGAGCTGCCCCTGCAGAAACGTCGCGGCGTCGTCCCCGGTCACGGCGAGGATTTCGACCGAGCAGAGCGGTGTGAACATGGTGCTGCGCGACTGCGGCTGCGGGGCCGACCAGTGTCGGACCTGAGGGAGTGAGCGGCAAGAGCCCGAATCCTGCGATTTGTCCCGTGCCCTGTGCAGGGGTACCCTGCTGGGGCTGGCCGAGTGCACGGCGAACCGGCTCGCGTCGTCGCCCGACTTGCGGAATCCACCTCGATCCGGGCCGCCCACCGCGCGGGACTCGACCGCGGGCTGGCGGTCAAGGACAATGAATGTTCGCGCGCGGCGCCTCGGCGCGCGCGGCACCGTTTTTTTGCACCGCATTGGGAAATTGCCTCGATGAGCAGCTACAACATTCAGCAGCACAAGGTCGACATCCTCGTCATCGGCGCCGGTGGCGCCGGGCTGCGCGCCACCGTGGGCCTTGCCGCGACCGGCCTCTCCACCGCCTGCATCAGCAAGGTATTTCCCACCCGCTCGCACACCGTTGCCGCTCAGGGCGGCATTTCGGCCGCGCTCGGCAACATGGGCGAGGACAACTGGCGCTTCCACTTCTACGACACGGTCAAGGGTTCGGACTGGCTGGGCGACCAGGATGCGATCGAGTACATGACCAAGAACGCCCCGGCCGCGGTGATCGAGCTCGAGCATTACGGCATGCCGTTCTCGCGCACCGAGGAGGGCCTGATCTATCAGCGTCCCTTCGGCGGCATGACCACCAACTACGGCAAGGGCACGGCGCAGCGCACCTGCGCCGCCGCCGACCGCACCGGCCACGCCATGCTGCACACGCTGTACCAGCAGGCACTCAAGCATCAGGCGCACTTTTTCATCGAGTACTTCGTGGTCGATTTGATCTTCGACCAGGACGGCGCCTGCTGCGGCGCGCTGGCGCTCGACCTGAACGCCGGCGAGATGCACCTGTTCCGCGCCCACGCGGTGGTGCTCGCCACCGGCGGCTACGGTCGCGCCTACTTCAGCTGCACCTCGGCGCACACCTGCACCGGCGACGGCGGCGGTCTGGCGCTGCGCGCCGGACTCGCGCTGCAGGACATGGAGTTCGTGCAGTTCCACCCCACCGGCATTTACGGCGCCGGCTGCCTGATCACCGAGGGCGTGCGCGGCGAAGGCGGCTTCCTGACCAACTCGAACGGCGAGCGCTTCATGGAGCGCTACGCGCCGAACGCCAAGGACCTGGCCTCGCGCGACGTGGTGAGCCGCGCCATGACCATCGAGATTCGCGAGGGCCGCGGCGTCGGCGAGCACAAGGACCATCTGCTGCTGAACCTGCAGCACCTCGGCGCCGAAGTCCTGCACGAGAAGCTGCCGGGCATTTCCGAGTCGGCGCGCATCTTCGCCGGCGTCGACGTCACCAAGCAGCCGATTCCGGTGCTGCCGACCGTGCACTACAACATGGGCGGCATCCCGACCAACTACCACGGCGAGGTCGTGCAGAAGAATGCGGACGGCGTCGAAGTGACGGTGCCGGGTCTGTTCTCGGTCGGCGAGGCGGCCTGTGTCTCGGTGCACGGCGGCAATCGCCTGGGCTCGAACTCGCTGCTCGACCTGGTCGTGTTCGGGCGCTCCGCGGCCCTGCGCTGCGCCGAGATCGTCGAGCCCGGACAGCCGCACCGCGACCTGCCGCCATCGGCGACGGACGCGGCGTTCGATCATTTCGACCGCATCCGCCACGCCAACGGCTCGACGCCGACCGCCAAGCTGCGCCTCGCCATGCAGCGGGCGATGCAGAAGGACGCCGCGGTGTTCCGCACGGCGGAAAGCCTCAAGGACGGCTGCGTGCGGGTGGGCGAGCTCTTCAAGCAGTTCGCCGACGTCCACGTCAGCGACCGCTCGTTGATCTGGAACACCGACCTGATCGAGACCTTCGAGCTGGAAAACCTGCTCTACAACGCGGTGGCGACGATCAACTCCGCCGAGCAGCGCCCGGAGAGCCGCGGCGCGCACGCGCGCGAGGACTATCCCGAGCGCGACGACGTGAATTGGCTGAAGCACACCCTGGTGCGGGTGGATGCGGAGGGCAAGTGCAGCTTCGACTATCGCCCGGTGCACCTCGAGACCATGACCGATGAGGTAGCGTCGGTTCCGCTCGCCAAGCGCGTCTACTGACTCCCGCGCCGATGAGCGGGATTCGGGATCCGGCCGCGCGTGCGCCACAGGCGGTTCCCGGCCGCCTGCGCTGGCGCTGTCGCCGCGGCACCCGCGAGCTGGACGTGCTGCTCTCGCGCTGGCTGGACGCCGGCTATGCGCAGGCCAGCGCGGCGCAGCGAGAGGCCTTCGAGGCCATGCTGGAGCTGCCCGACCCGCTGCTGTGGGACTGGCTGAGCGGCAGCGCGAACTGTGAGGATCCGCAGTTTCAGGGTCTCGTCGATGAAATCCGCGGCCGCACTGGCGCTTGAGTATCGGCCTTCCCGCCTGCTTGTCGCCAGCCTGATGCTGGTGTGCGCCTGCGCCGTAGGCGCTGCGGTCGCCAGCGGTCTCGATTCATTTTGGCGCTTCGCGGCGAGCGGCTTGGCGCTCGCCGGCGCGGTGCACGGCGGCTGGCGCTTTGCGCGACCCGCCTTCCGCTCGGTCGCCTGGCGCAGCGGCGGCTGGCTGCTGATCGATCGCGGCGGCCGCGAGTGGCCCGCCGAGCTGCTTGGACATCGATGCCTGGGTGCGCTGGTGACGCTCGATTTCCGCGCCGTCGACGGCCGCCGCTTCCGAGCGCTGTTCGCGCCCGACAACCTCGACGCGGAGCAGCGCCGGCGCCTCGCTCTTACGCTCGCGCGCGGAGATTTCGTACGCGCAACCTGAGCGGCCCCGCTTGTCGCGCGCTCGTCCATGCGGCACCCTGCCGACGGCGTGCGCCGCGAGCGGCCGCCGACGCTACCGCCGTTGAGGAACCAGACCCGCATGTTTCGTCCGCTCGAAGTCTTCATTGGCCTGCGCTATACGCGGGCCAAGCGGCGTAATCACTTCATTTCCTTCATCTCGCTGGTGTCGATCCTCGGCATCGCGGTGGGCGTCACTGCGCTCATTACGGTGATTTCGGTAATGAACGGCTTCGATGGCGAGCTGCGTACGCGAATCCTCGGCATGGTGGCCCACGCCACCATCGAAGGCGTCGGCGAGACGCTGCAGGACTGGCCGCAGGCGCTCGAGATCGCGCGCGCCAACCCGCACGTGCTGGGCGCCGCGCCCTACGTCGAGCGCCAGGCCATGCTGCAGGGCGCACAGGTTGCCGGTGCGCTGATCCGCGGCGTGCTGCCGCCGTTCGAGGCCACGGTGTCGGACGTCGCCGAGCACATGCGCAGCGGCTCGCTCGAGGCGCTGGCTCCGGGCAGCTTCCGAATCCTGCTGGGCCGCGAGCTGGCGCAGATGCTTGGCGTCGGCACCGGCGACCGCGTGACCGTATTTGCCCCGGTCTTCAGCGCCACGCCGATCGGCGCGCTGCCGCGCTTCAAGGCCTTCGAGGTCGCGGGCGTGTTCGAGATCGGCATGCAGGAGTATGACTCCGGTCTCGCTCTGATCAGCATGCAGGACGCCGAAACCCTGTATCGCCTCGACGGGCCGACCGGCATTCGCCTGCGTCTCGATGACCTGTTCGCCGCCTGGCCGGTCGGGCGCGAACTGGCCGAGCGGCTCGGGCAGCAGTACCGGGTCAGCGACTGGATGCAGGGGCACAGCAACTTCTTCAAGGCGATCGCGATGGAGAAGAAGGTGATGTTTCTGATCCTGTCGCTGATCGTCGCGGTGGCGGCCTTCAACCTGGTTTCGACCCTGGTCATGCTGGTGCAGGACAAGCAGCCCGACATCGCGATCCTGCGCACCCTGGGGCAGAGTCCGCGCAGCATCATGGGGGTCTTCATGGTGCAGGGCGTGCTGGTCGGCACGCTCGGTATCGCGCTCGGCGTGCTGTTCGGCGTGCTGCTTTCGCTCAACCTGCCCGAGCTGGTGCACTGGATCGAGCAAACGTTCCACGTGACCTTCCTGTCTCCCGACGTCTACTACATCAGCGAGTTGCCCAGCGAGCTGCACTGGCGCGACGTGATCTGGATCACCGTCACCGCCTTCGCCTTCTGCATTCTGGCCACCCTGTATCCGGCCTCGCGCGCGGCCCGCACCGATCCGGCGGCTGCGTTGCGCTACGAGTAGGCGCGAAGCCTGGCGTGAGAAACGAGATGCAAATACAAGCGCAATGCAATGATGCGAAAGTAAATTTCTTCGAATCCTGGAGTACGGTCGAGGCTCGAAGCGAAGCGGGCCTGACGGCGCCTGGGTGCTGGAGCCGAGCGATTCCGGGGCGCGCGCGGTGACTGCGGGCTCCGCCTCCGGCAGCTCCGAGCGATCCGCACCGGCGCGCGTCGTGCTGGGCGCACGCGGCCTGACCAAGACCTATCGCGAGGGCCATCTGCGCACGGAAGTCCTGCGCGGGATCGACCTCGAGCTGCGCCAGGGCGAGACCGTCGCCATCGTCGGCGCCTCGGGTACCGGCAAGAGCACCCTGCTGCACATCCTCGGCGGCCTCGATACGCCGAGCGCCGGCGAGGTGAGCGTCGACGGTCAGTCGATGTCGCGCCTGTCGGACGCCGCGCGCGGTGCGCTGCGCAATCGGGCGCTCGGTTTCATCTACCAGTTCCACCATCTCCTGCCCGAATTCAGCGCGATCGAGAACGTCGCCATGCCGCTGCTGATTCGCGGCGCGCCGATCGCGCAGGCGCGCGAGCGCGCGGTCGCGCTGCTCGAGCGGGTGGGACTGCAGGCGCGCCTGGAGCACAAGCCGGGCGAGCTCTCCGGTGGCGAGCGCCAGCGCTGCGCGGTGGCGCGCGCGCTGGTCACGCGCCCGGCCTGCGTGCTCGGCGACGAACCGACCGGCAATCTCGACGAGCGCAATGCGGCGCAGGTCTACGAGCTCATGCTCGAGCTGAACCGGGAAATCGGTACCGCCCTGGTGCTGGTGACCCACGACCCCGGGCTGGCCGCGCGCGCCGAGCGGCGCCTGGAACTTTCGGCCGGAGTGCTGCAGCCGATGAGCTGAAGCGGATCGCGCAGGGCAGGGAGCCCCGATGGAGAAGGACGCTCAGGACCAGGGTCGATCTCCGCGCCGCGGCGTCGGCAGCGTGTCGGGCGCGCTGGCGGTGCTGCTCGGCGTGCTCGTCGTGCAGTGCCTGCCCGCACTGCCGCCGCCCCGGCTCGATCTCGCCCTGGCCCTTGGCGGCCTCCTGCTTTGGCGCTGGCCGAGGCTGCGCCTGCCGGCGCTGGCGCTGTTCGGTTTCGCCTGGTGCGCCTGGCGCGCGGGTCTCGCCCTCGAGCAGCGCCTGCCGCGCGAACTGGAGGGCCGCGATTTCGTCCTGATCGGAGTGGTCGATGAACTCCCGCGCAGCCAGCCGGAGGCGACGCGGCTGCTGCTGCGGGTGGAGCGAGCGTGGCTCCTCGACGGATCGACGGCGGACGCCGAAATGGAGGTGCCGCTGCGCGGTCGGGTGCGCCTGAGCTGGTATGACGATGCGCCCCAGCAGGGCCTGGCTTGTTCGCGCTGGCGGCTGCGCGCGCGCCTGAAGCGCCCGCGTGGCCTGGTCAATCGCGGCGGCTTCGACAGCGAACGGCAGGCGCTGGAGCGCCGGATCACGGCCGTCGGCTACGTGCGCGAGGCAGAGCTGGCGCGCGCTCTGGATGGTCCCGTATTTTGCGTGGATCGCCTGCGGGAGCACCTATCCGCGCAAATTGCCGAGCGCGTCGGCGAGCCGCGCGCGGCCGCCTTGCTGCAGGCGCTGGCGGTCGGCGACACGCGCGGTCTCAGCCAGCAGGACTGGGCGGTGGCGCGGGCCAACGGCGTACCGCACCTGCTGGCGATTTCCGGTCTGCACGTTGGCATCGCGGCGATGGCCGGGGCGCTGCTGCCGCGCCTGGCCTGGTGGCTGTGGCCGGCGCTCGGCCTGCGCCTCGCGCTGCCGATCGCGCAGGCGCCGCTGGCGCTGCTGCTTGCCCTCGGCTACGGTCTCCTCGCCGGCGCCAGCCTGCCGACCGTGCGCACCTTGCTGATGATCGCCGTGGTCGCGCTGGTACGCTGCGGGCGCCGCGCCGGCAGCGGGCCGCAGGGGCTCGCCCTCGCGCTGCTGGCCATGCTTGCCGTCGATCCGCTCGCCACCCTGGCGCCCGGCTTCTGGCTGTCCTTCGCCGGGGTGGCGTTCCTGATGCTGAGCCTGCAGCCGCCGGAAAAAGGGCTGTTTGGCTTCGCGCGTTCGCTGGGAGCGGCGCAGCTCCTGATGAGTGTGTCGCTGCTGCCGCTCACGGTCTGGTTCTTCGGTCAGGCCTCGCTGGTCGGCTCGCTTTCCAACCTGATCGCCGTGCCCTTGGTGAGCCTGGTGATCGTGCCGATCTGCCTGCTGTCCCTGCTTTTGCTGTTGCTCTGGCCACCGCTGGCGGCGCTGCCGCTGGCTTTGGCCGCGCAGCTGGCGCGGGGGCTCTGGTGGCTGCTCGACCGGCTCGCCGGCTGGCCTGGGGCGGAGTGGTATCTGCCCGAGCTCGCGCCCTGGGCGCTGGCCCTCGCGCTAGTGGGTGCGCTGTGGCTGTTCCTGCCGCGCGGCGTGCCGGCGCGCACGCTTGGCGCGCTGCTGTTCCTGCCGCTGCTGGCGCCGCCGCGGGCGCTGCCGGCGCCGGGGGGCTTCGAGGCCTTCGTGATCGACGTCGGCCAGGGCCTCGCGGTGCTCGTGCGCACGGAATCCAGCGCACTGCTGTTCGACGCCGGCGCCCGCTACCCTTCCGGGTTCGATCTCGGCGAGACGGCGGTGCTGCCGACCCTGCGCGCACTGGGCATCTCCCGGCTCGACCACATCCTGGTGAGCCACGGCGACAGCGATCACGCCGGCGGAGCGGCGGCGGTGGCTGCGGCGCACCCGGAGGCACTGCTGCTGGCCGGCGAGCCGGCGCGCCTGCCGCTCGCGTCGACGCAGTGCGAAGCGGGTCAGGAGTGGGCGTTCGACGGCGTGCGCTTCCGCATCCTGCATCCGCGCGCCGAGCTCGCCGATGTTCTGCGCGAAAACGACCGCTCCTGCGTGCTGCTGGTGTCCGGTCGCGGCGGCCGCCTGCTGCTGCCCGGAGACATCAGCCGGCGCGTCGAAGCGCGCGTCGCCGCGGCGATCGACCCCGGCCCGCCGCTGGTTCTGCTCGCGCCCCACCACGGCAGCCGCAGTTCCTCGAGCGCCGCCTTCCTGCACGCGCTGGCGCCTTCCATTGCGGTGGTGTCGGCGGGCTGGCGCAGCCGCTATGGGCATCCGCACCCGCAGACCCTCGAGCGCTACGCGGCGGCGGGTGCCCCGCTGCTGAACACGGCGCAGGCCGGTGCGCTGCACCTCGCCTTTCCGCCCGATCGCGCGCCTTTCATCGCTTCGCGCGAGCGTGATCGACTGCGTCGCTACTGGCGGGAGTGAGACGCGGAATGCGCTGTTATCATGCGCAACTGGCGCACTGACAACGACAAGGTGGATCCGTGCTGGAGCTTCTCATTGCCGGCGGCTGGGCGATGGTGCCGATCCTGTTCTGTTCGGCGCTCGCGCTGGCGATCATCCTCGAGCGATTCTGGAGCCTGCGGCGCAAGGCGGTACTCCCCGACGGTCTGGCCGTCGAAGTGCGGCAGTGGGCGCGCGGGCGCAGCCTGAATCCCGAGCACGTCGAGGTCCTGCGCGGCAATTCGCCGCTCGGCGAGCTTCTGGCCGCCGCACTCGGTGTGCGTGACCGTCCGCGCGAGGTGATCCGCGAGCGCGTCGAGGACACCGGTCGCCACGTCGCGCAGCGCATGGACCGCTTCCTGACGACGCTGGGCACCATCGCCCTGATCTCACCGCTGCTCGGCCTGCTCGGCACCGTGTTCGGCCTGATCCGGATGTTCTTTGCGGTGATGGTGAGCGGCGTCGGCGACCCGATGAAGATGGCCGGCGGGATCGGCGAGGCGCTGATCTGCACCGCCTCCGGCCTGGTGGTGGCGATTCCCGCTTACGCCTTCCACCGCTATTTCCGCGCCCGCGTCGGTGGTCTGGTGGTCGAGATGGAGCGTGAGACCTTGCTTCTGGTCGACGATCTCACCGCCGGTGCGGAAACGGTTGCGCCGACCAATCCGCGTCTCGCGCGCGCCGCCGGCTGAGCGGCAGGGCTGCCGTGCGCATCGCCGCGCATCGTCGCGAGGACGACTTCGAGATCAACGTGATCTCGCTGATCGACGTGCTGCTGACCCTGCTGATGTTCTTCGTCCTGACCACCAGCTTCGTGCAGAATGCCGGGCTCAAGGTCAGCCTGCCGCAGGCATCGACGAGCGAGCAGGTGCAGCCGCCGGACACCCTCACCGTGCTGATCGACCGCGACGGTCATTACTACGTGGATGGCGAAGAAGTGCTGAATCCGGGCGCAGAGACGCTCAAGGAGGTCCTCGCCCGGGTCGCCGGCAGTGATCGCGCGCGGCCGGTCACCCTGCGCGCCGACGCCATGACGCCGCATCAGTACGTGGTCACCGCGATGGACGTGCTCGGCGAGCTCGGTTTCGCGCGCCTGTCGATCGCCACCACGCCGACCCAGCCCGCGGAAGCTAGGTGAGCGAGGCCGCTGTGCCCGCGGTTTCGGGCCTGGCGCTGTATCGCCGCCTGCTCGGCCACGCGCGTCGCTACTGGCCGCTGGCGCTGCTCGCGGTGCTGGCCATGATCGTCGACGCCGGCTGCATGGGCGTGTTCGCCCGCGCCATCAAGCCGATGCTCGACAACCTGTTCATCGCGCGCGATCCGCAGAGCATTTTCTGGATGCCGATCCTGATCATCGCGATCTTTCTGCTGCGCAGCGTGGCCGTCTACACCACCGACTACGGCATGGCCTACATCGGTCGCGGCGTGGTGCAGCAGCTGCGTCAGGCGGTCTTCGACCGCTATCTGCTGCTGCCCGCGAGCTTCTTCGATCGCGAGCCGACCGGGCAGCAGATCTCGCGCATCACCTACAGCTCGGAGCAGGTCGCGCAGGCGACCACCGACGCGCTGAAGACCGCGGTGGTCGACGGACTCAGCGTGATCTTCTACGTGATCGTCATGCTCCTCGCCAGCGTTCGACTCACCGTCGCGCTGTTCGTCATGGTGCCCCTGGTCGGCATTCTCGTCAGCGCCGTCGGTCGCCGCTATCGGCGCATCAGCCGCAATATCCAGGGCTCGATGGGTACGGTCTCCGGGGTGGTCGAGGAAGTGGTCGGCGCCTACCGCGAGGTCAAGGTGTTCGGCGGCCAGCCGGCGGAATCCGCGCGCTTCAACCAGGTCGCCGAGCGCACCCGCCGGCTCGGCGTGAAGATCGCCTCCACCAACGGCATTGCCAGCGCCCTGGTGCAGCTGATCGCCGCGGTTTCGCTGGCGCTGATCGTCTATCTGGCCACCCGTCCGGGCATGATCGACCGCCTGACGCCCGGCGATTTCACCTCGCTGATCCTCGCCATGGGCGGCATCCTGCCCTCGCTCAAGCGCCTGACCGGTGTGCAGGCGAACCTGCAGCGCGGACTCGCCGCGGCCGAGGATATCTTCGAGCTGATCGACACGCCGGTCGAGCCGGATGCGGGAACGCTGGAGCTGAAGGCGGCCAGCGGTACGCTCGAGTTCCGCGGCGTGGGGATCCGCTATCCGGGCAGCGAGCGGGCCGCGCTCGAGGGGATCGACCTGCGCTGCCCGGCCGGCAGCGTGACGGCCCTGGTCGGTCGCTCCGGCAGCGGCAAGTCGACCCTGGCGAGCCTGGTTCCGCGCCTGCGCGAGCCCGACCGCGGCGAGATCCTGCTCGACGGGCGGCCGCTCGGCGACTACCGCCTCGCCAGCCTGCGCCGGCAGATCGCCTGGGTTGGCCAGTCGGTGGCGCTGTTCGACGACACCATCGCGCGCAACATCGCCTACGGTGCGCTGGCCGACGCCAGCGAGGCGGAGATCGTCGCCGCGGCCGAGGCGGCCAACGCGATGGAGTTCATCCGCCAGCTGCCCGGCGGCCTCGCCAGCCGCGCGGGCGGCCACGGTGCACTGCTTTCCGGAGGCCAGCGCCAGCGCATCGCGATCGCGCGCGCGCTGCTCAAGGACGCTCCGATCCTGATTCTGGATGAAGCGACCAGCGCCCTCGACAGTGAATCCGAGCGCCTGATCCAGGACGCGCTGGCCCGGCTCCTGCGTCGGCGCACGGCAATCGTCATTGCGCATCGCCTCTCGACCATCGAGCACGCCGACAACATCGCGGTGCTCGATCAGGGGCGGATCGTCGAGCAGGGCCGGCACGCCGAGCTGCTGGCGCAGGACGGCCTCTACGCGATGCTGCATCGGCGGCAGCTGCGCGGCGCCGCGGTGGACTGAGCGTGCGAGCTCGAGCGGCCGCCGTGGATCGGTGCACGCCGCGCCGCGTCGGCGCGAGCTGAGGCGTGGACGCGCGCGCCCGGCTCGAGCGGATCTGGTACGACGGCGCCGTGGTGCCGCTTTGGCTGCGCGCGCTGGTCCCGCTCTATCGCGGCCTGCGTGCCCTGCACCTGGCGCCCTGGCGCCTCGGCTGGCGGCGCCCGCGAAGGCTGTCGATGCCGGTGGTGGTGGTCGGCAATCTGACGGTCGGAGGCGCCGGCAAGACGCCCCTGGTGCTGGCCCTGGTCGAGGCGCTTGCAGCGCGCGGGTTCCACCCCGGCATTGTCAGTCGCGGCTATGGCGGCCGCCGGCGCGGGCCGCTGCGGGTCGATGTCCATTCGACGTCGGCCGAGGTGGGCGACGAGCCGTATCTGATGTTTCGGCGCAGCGGCGTGCCGGTCGCCGTCGGGCGCGAGCGCGCGGCCGCCGCGGCGCTGCTGCAGGCGGCGGGAGTCGACGTGGTGATCGCCGACGACGGCCTGCAGAACCCGTCGCTGGCGCGCGACCTCGAGATTCTGGTGATCGACGGCCAGCGCCGCTTCGGCAATCGCCGCCTGCTGCCGGCGGGACCGCTGCGCGAGCCTCTCTCGCGCCTGGCGAAAGTCGACTTCCGTGTCTGCAACGGCGGCCAGGCCGAGGCCGGCGAAATTTCCATGCGCCTGTGCGGCGAGGTGGTCGTGTCCTTGCTCAGTGGAGAGCGGCGCGCGCTCGATGATTTTGTCGGCGCGCCGCTGCATGCGGTTGCCGGCATCGGCAACCCGGAGCGCTTCTTCGCCGCGCTGCGCGCGCGGGGACTCGACCTCATCCCGCATGCCTTCGCCGATCATCACGTCTTCCAGCCTGGAGATTTCGCCTTCGACGACGGCGGCATGCTGCTGATGACCGAGAAGGACGCCGTGAAGTGCGCCGACTTCGCCCGTCCGAACTGGTGGCAGCTACCGGTGCGCGCCGAGCTGCCCGAAGCCTTTCTCGACGCGCTGGCGCAGCGCCTGTGCGGGGTTTCGCCGCAGAATCCTGCCGCGGGCGCCCGGCTTCCCGCCGCGCACGGGCAAAACGGTGACCCTGCGTGCTGATCCTGCCCCTGCATCGCCCGCTGAACCGCGCCACGTTTCCCTTCGTGACGGCGGCGCTGGTGCTGGTCAACCTGCTGGTCTTCATTGTCTTCCAGCTGGGTGATCCGCGGCGCATCGCGGATCTGCGGGAGTGGTACGAAGGCAGCATGCTGGCCGGGCTGGAATGGCCGATCTATCTCGATTACGCGAAGACGCAGGCGCAGCGAGACAGGAGCGACGCGGAAGACCTGCAGTCGCTGGACGAAGACCCCGCAACCACCGACTCCGTGCGTGCCTCCGTGCTGTTCAGCGCCCGGCTGAGCGACGCGCGCCTGGATCGTGCGCTGCGCGAAGCCGCACGCGAACCGCTGGCCGGCGCTGCTGCCGCGAGCGACCCGTTTGCGGCCGCACGCGCGCGGCTCGAGGCGGAATTTGACGCGCGTGCGCGACACATCCTTACCCTGCGCTATTCCCTTCGCTATTCGGAAATCGCTCCCTCGCGAATGTTCGGTGCCGCTTTTCTGCACGGCGGCTGGATGCATCTGTTCGGCAATCTGTTTTTCCTCGTCGCGCTCGGGCTGCTGGTCGAGGGGGCCCTGGGCGAGCTGCGCTTCGCGCTGCTCTACCTGGCCGGAATCTTCGGCTCGTCGCTGTTCGCGCTGGTCTGGACCTGGGGCGACAGCGGCACCGCGCTTGGCGCCTCAGGCGCGATTTCGGCTCTGATGGGCGCCTTCTGCGTGCTCTGGGGGCGCCGACCGGTGCGGTTTTTCTGGTGGTTCTTCGTGGTTTTCGACTACGTGCGCGCGCCGGCCATCTGGCTGCTGCCGGCCTGGGTGGGCTGGGAAGGACTCAACCTGCTGTTCAACCATTCCAGCAACATCGGCTTCTCCGCGCATCTGGGCGGGCTCCTGAGCGGCGCCCTGGTTGGCTGGATGTTCGTCGTCGGCCGTCAGGTGCGGACCGACTTTCTTGCCGACCCCGAAGCGCCGCGCCGGCTTGGCGATGAAATCGACGAGGCGCGACGCCTGCTGGGGCGGATGGCCCTGCCATCGGCTGAGGCTGCGCTGGCCGGACTCGCGGCGGCGCAGCCGCAGAATTTCGAGGTGGCCGTGCTGCGCTACCGCGCGGCGGCGCTCGCCGGTCGCCGCGCGGACCTGGTTCAGCGCTGCCTCGTCGCCCTCACGATCCCCGCCGCGGACGGGGAACAGGCGGCTGCGCAATATCGCCTGCTTGAAGAAAGCGTCGCGGCCGCCGGCGATCTGCCCGACGGGCCCTGGCGCTTGAGTCTGCGTCGACGCTGGCTCGCGCTGCGGCGCTTCGACGAAGTCGAGGCCCTGCAGGTGCGCTGGCCCGGCGATTCGCCGGCGAGCGCCCGAGAGTGGTTCGAGCTGGCCCTGGCGCGCCGCGACGCCGGTCAGCTGGAAGCCTTCGAGAAGACCCTGCAGCAGCTCGTCGAGCGGTTTCCGCGCGCCCCCGAAGCGGCCAAGGCGCGCTTTCTCTTGAACCCGGGCGGCTGAACGCCGGCTTGCCGCTGTCGCGGATGCGATGGTACGAATCTGCAGGTTTCTGTTTCCGCCGGGCTGAGTGGACGGCGTGCTGGCCTGCGCTGCGGCGCCTGATTGTCAGGGAACGATTGGCTCGAATCGAGGCGGCGCGAGGCGACGGCTTGCATCAATACGCATTGGTATGGTAAATCGTTGGAGGTTCTCGCGCCGAGGGGAAGCGGCGCGGCGGAGTCGGTCCCGCGACTTGGCAGGCAGAGCTCGGAGAACGCCGCCGGTCATGGGTGACGCCGGAGCGGTTTTTCGGCCAGGCGTCGCCGGCCGCAGGTGCGTGTTGGAGGGCGGCGGAGACTCGGCGATCGGCGGGATGCAGTTCATTCGGTGCAGCGCACGGCGCTGACGCCGGTGATCGGACCAGGGGAGCTCACGGACGGCTTGACGGCCACCGAACGGATGCTCGCACGTTCGCGCAGGTGGTTTTTCGTTGCGTTCGATTCTTGCAGAGGGAGAAAATTTCATGCGTACCCGTTTGACCATCCTGGCCGGCTGCGCGCTGGCTGGCGTCTTCGCCGCGTCCGGCGTGATTCAGGCTCAGACTCTCTCCGCGGACAATGAGCAGGTTTACGCGCTGCAGCAGGAGGAGCAAAACCTGCTCGTCGTGCGGGCGGATTTGCCGGCCTGGTTTGCGGAGGCCTACATGGCCTATCCCCAGATTCCGCACGGTGTTCTGGAATCCATTGCCCACCAGCAGTCTCGCTGGATGCCGCTGCAGCCGGATCCGCAGCAGCCGAGTCACCTGAACCTGCCTCCCGCCTATGGCGTGATGGGCCTCTATGCGGGTGACGGCTTCGCCGACCAGGTCGGGCAAGCGGCACGACTGACCGGCTTCAGCCCGCAGCAGATCAAAGCCGAGGACCGCACCAATATCCTTGCCGCCGCCGCGCTGCTGGCGCGTGAGATCGACGTCGATGTCGATCGCCTGATGGCCGGCGTCCTGACGCCAGAACAGATCGTGCCCGCACTGGAGCGTTACGCCGGATTTTCCGCCGACAGCCTTGGCGTCGGGCAGCGCGCAGGTGGCGTGGTGGATGACTTCGCGCGCGAAAGCTTCGCCTACGAGGTGCTGCTGACGCTGGACACCGGCGTCAACGAGAAAGGCATGCTGGTTCCGGAGGTGGCGATCGACTGGGAGCGGGCCTTTCCCCCCGACGTCCTGGTCCGCCAGCAGGCGCCTTTCGTGCGCCTCGATGTGCGCGCCGGGGCGATCGAGGTAGACGGCTACGTCATCGATCCGCTGACCGAGACCCTGGTCGCCGCGCCGAAGTCCGCCGGTGACAACCAGACCAACAGTACCGACTACGGTCCAGCGCTCTGGAATCCGGCGCACCCGAGCAACTATTCGACCACCCGCGGCAAGGCGATCAGCGCGGTGACCATCCACACCATGCAGGGCAGCTACGCCGGCAGCATCGCCTGGTTCAAGAACCCGGCATCGAATGTCAGCGCGCACTACATGGTGCGCAGTTCCGACGGGCAGATCACCCAGATGGTGCGGGACGCGCACAAGGCTTGGCACGTCGGCAGCGAGAACCCGTACACGCTGGGCATCGAGCACGAGGGCTATGTGAACAACAGCTCCTGGTACACCAGCGCGATGTACAACGCCTCGAGCGCGCTGGTGCGAAACTTCTGCGCCAAGTACGCACCGATCACCTGCGCGTCTGCCTATCACGGTGCGGCGTCCGGCGGCCTGAACGTGCAGCCGGCGTCGGTCAGGATCAAGGGGCATCAGCACTTTCCGAACCAGACGCATACCGATCCCGGCCAGTACTGGAACTGGACGCGTTACTACGGTCTGCTGAACCCGGGCAGCGGCGGGACGACCCGGGTTCTCGACAATTTCGAGAGCTCGGTTGGCCACTTCACCACTTCGCCAACCTATTCGGGCAGCACCGTGGGCATTGCGACCTCATCGACCGCCCTGCGCAACTGCGACATGAAGCACGCCGGCAGCTGCTCGCTGCAGCTCAAGCTGGTGGACAACCCCGCTAGCTCGGCGAACTGGTCGGTACGCCTGCTGTCCGGAGCCGGCAATCCTTCAGCCAACGTGGGCTTGCAAAGAGCCAGCGGGAAAATCGGTTTCTGGGTCTATGCCGCGGGCAACGACATGAACGTCGCGGTCGGCATCGACGACAGCGACGGCACGGAACGCTCGATCACGCGAGCCCTGAGCGCGAACCGGTGGACTTACGTCGAGTGGGATCTGACCAACAGCGCGCACTGGAACGCCTGGGTCGGCGGCAATGGAGCCATCACCGCCGCAACCGTCACCCTGGATGCGATCTGGGTGATCCGCACCAAGCCGACCACGTCCACTGTGTACATGTATGTGGATGACGTCACGGTGAAAAACTGAGGCATTCGTCCTTCGTTCGGTCGGCGCGCGGCTTGCGCGTCGACCGCGGGGCCATCGGCGCTGAATGCCCATGGCCTTTTTTCAGCGACCTCGCAGGTGCCCGCTGCGGCCGCGGTGGCCTCGTGCGTGACTTGCGTTTCGCGATGTTTCGACAAGGCCACGCGGGCCGCTCGCTCCGGCTACAGCTTTTCCGAGGCGTAGTCCGCCAGGCGCGAGCGCTCGCCGCGGCGCAGGGTGACGTGGGCGCCGTGCTGCCAGCCCTTGAAGCGGTCGACGGCATAGGTGAGGCCGGAGGTGGTCTCGGTCAGGTAGGGCGTGTCGATCTGCTCGAGGTTGCCGAGGCAGATCATCTTGCTGCCGGGGCCGGCGCGGGTGAGCAGCGTCTTCATCTGCTTCGGCGTCAGGTTCTGCGCTTCGTCGATGATCACATAGCGGTTCAAGAAGGTGCGCCCGCGCATGAAGTTCATGGCGCGGATCTTGATGCGCGAGCTGAGCAGGTCGTTGGTGACGGCGCGCCCCCAGGCGCCGCCCTCCTGCGGCGTGGTGAGCACTTCGAGGTTGTCGGTCAGGGCGCCCATCCAGGGCGTCATCTTCTCTTCCTCGGTACCGGGCAGGAAGCCGATGTCCTCGCCGACCGAAACCGTTGCGCGCGTCATCACGATTTCCCGATAGCGCTGTTGGTCCATTACCTGGGCGAGTCCGGCGGCGAGCGCCAGCAGGGTCTTGCCGGTGCCGGCCGTGCCGAGCAGGGTGACGAAGTCGACGTCCGGATCCATCAGCGCGTTCAGGGCGAAGTTCTGCTCGCGGTTGCGGGCGTGGATACCCCACACGGTGTGGGTGCCGCTGCGGTAGTCGTCGATGATCTGCAGCACCGCCTTGCGCCCATCCAGCTGCAGGACGCGCAGACCTAGCTCTTCCTCGCCCGGCAGCCAGAGGTTCTGGTTGGGATACCAGTCCTCACCCTTGCGGCAGCGCAGCTCGTACATCGAGTGCCCGCGCTCGGTCCATGAGCGCAGCTCCGGATGGTGGTCCCAAAAGTCGGCAGGAAGCTCTGCGGAGCCGGAGTAGAGCAAGCTGAGGTCGTCGAGCGCGCGGTCGTTCTCGTAGTCCTCCGCCGGGATGCCGTGGATGCGCGCCTTGATGCGCAGGTTGATGTCTTTCGACACCAGCACCACGTTGCGGCCGCGCAAGCGCGCGCCGAGCTCGACGATGGCGGCGAGGATCAGGTTGTCGGGCAGGTTCTCGGCGCCGCCGTGCGCACTCGGCTTGGCCGCGGTGGTTTGGAAGTAAAGGCGCCCAGGCTTCTTGCGCGAGCGCTCGAGCTGGAGCCCCTGCGGCAGCCGGAGCTCCAGGCCCTCCTCGATGTGGCGGCCGTTGCCGGCGATCACCAGCTCGTTCAGGAAGCGGCTGACCTGACGCGCGTTGCGGGCGGTTTCGGAAGTGCCTTTCTTTCCCGCGTCGAGCTCCTCGAGCACCTTCATCGGAATGAAGACGTCGTGCTCCTCGAAGCGGAATGGTGCGGTTGGGTCGTGCATCAGCACGTTGGTGTCGAGCGCGTAGATGCGTCTTGCTCGGGCCATGCAGGAAGCCTCGGGAGAGGGCGGATGCTTGTAGGTGTCGGTGCTCACGCTTACGCGATGCCTTCGAGCGCCGCGAGCACGGCCGCGGCGTGCCCGGCAGGACGCGGCTTGCGCCAGCTGGCGACGATCGTGCCTTCGGGGTCGATCAGGAAGCTGCTGCGGATGACGCCGATCGAGCGGCGCCCGTAGAGAAGCTTCTCGCCGAGCACGCCGAATGCTCTGCACCAGGTCTCGTCGGTGTCGGCAACGAGCGGGAACGGTAGCGCATGGCGGTCGCGAAAACGGCAGTGCGAGGCGGCACTGTCGCGGGACACGCCGATCACCTCGCAGCGGCGGCGCTGGAATTCGGGGTAGCGATCACGGAACTCCTGCGCTTCGAGCGTGCAGCCGGGCGTGTTGTCTTTCGGGTAGAAATAAACGACCAGCGGTCGGCCGCGCAGGTCGCGCAGAGCGAGGCGGCTGCCGTCGGCGAGAACGCCGGTGAGCTCGGGAGCCTTGCTGCCAGGTCCCGGCATGCTCAGAACTTCATCGGATCCATGATGGCGTCGAGGTTCAGCCCGTCGCAGAACTCGAGGAAATCGTCGCGCAGCGCCGCGATGTGCATGTTCGCCGGGATGCCGATGGTGATCTGCGCGGAGAACATGTCGGCGCCGGTCTGCATCGCGCTGTAGCGCGTGGAGTGCAGCTGCTCGATGGAGATGTTCTGGCGGTCGAAGAAGTCGGCGAGCTGGAACAGGATGCCGGGCTGGTCGGCGGCGATCACCTCGACCACGTAGGGCAGCAGGTTCGACTGCTGTTCGCGGGCGCTGGTGCGGAAGTGGCTGAGACGCAGCTCGCCGTCGCGCTCGAGGCGCGCCAGCGCGTTTTCCAGTTTGGCGATGGCATCCCAGGCGCCCTGCGCCAGCGCCTGCACGCCGAGCTCGCTGCCGAGGGTCGATACGCGACCTTCCACAAGGTTGCAGCCGCAGTCCGAAATCCGTCGGCTGATGGTCAAAAGCGGCGACCGCTCGGGCCTGCCGAAGGCGCTGATGACGAGGAAGTTTTCGCTGGAGGGAGGGCGCGGTGCCTGCTGATCCGGAGTTTGTCGATCTGCCTGCTTCACGATATTCCGGAGTCCTTGCCGCACACGGCACCGAGGCGGTGGGTAGCGGCTGAGAATACTTGCGACCCCGCAACCCCGCAAGTAACATCCGGGGCTCCGCATGCGCATGTTTTCCCACCCTTGACTCCTACCGGCAGCATCTGCGCGCTGGCCACGCCGCTGCGCGCGAGCGATGATTCCATCGACTTCGAAGCGCTCGGCCGGCTGATCGATCATCAGCTTGCGCAGGGCACGCGCGCGCTCGCGCTGGCTGGCTCCACCGGTGAGGCAGCGGCGCTGGACGACGCCGAATATTCGAGCCTGCTCGAGTTTGCGGCCGTGCGCGTGGCCGGACGCATTCCGCTATTGGCCGGCAGCGGACAGTCGTCCACGCGGGCAAGCATCGCGCGAACCCGACTGGCCCGCGCGGCGGGCATGCAGCTCGCGCTGGTTGCCGCGCCCGCCTACGTGCGCCCGACCCAGGAAGGCATGTTCCGCCACTTCAACGAAGTGGCCGATCGTGGCGGCCTGCCGGTGGTGCTCTACAACGTGCCCTCGCGCACGGCCTGCGACCTGCTGCCGGAGACCGTGGTCAGACTGGCGGGCCACGACAACATCGTCGGCATCAAGGAGGCAGTGCCCGATGCCGCGCGCATGCAGCAGCTGTTGCCGCTTCGCGGCGCAGGCTTCCGCGTCTATTCTGGCGACGATCCGAGCGCCGCGCGCGCGCTCCTGGCCGGTGCTGACGGCGTCATATCGGTCGCCGCAAATGTCGACCCGCGGCGCTTTGCCGCGCTGTGCACGGCCGGCCTGACCGGCGATCGCGCTGGCCTGGAAGCGCTCGATCGAGAGCTCCGGCCGTTGTATGCGCTGCTCGCCATCGAGCCGAACCCGATCCCGCTGAAGTTCTGCCTCGCCGCGCTCGGCTTCGGCGAGCCTTATCTGCGGCTGCCGCTGCTTGCGCTGTCGGGCGCGCACCACGCGCAGGCGCAGGCCGTGTTGGCCGGGCTCGGTCTGGTTACCGCCTGAGCGCCCGCAACGGCTGCTAAACTTGTTCGATCGACTCTTTGGAAAGCCACCCGTGACCTCGACGAGGCTGCTTCTCCCCGCGCTACTTGCGGTCCTGCTGCTCAGCGGCTGCAATTTCTTCCACGAGCGCTTTGGTCGCAAGGAGCCGCCCTATCAGCAGGCGACCCAGGCGCGTCCGCTCGAGGTTCCTCCCGATCTCGATCAACCCAGCTCGAGTGCGGCACTGACCATTCCGGCGGCGAGCGCGCGGGCCTCGAGTGAGGTCGGCGCGAGCTCGAGCGCGCCGCCCATGGCGGCGTCGGCTGCAAGCGTCGCGCCGGCGGCCACGATCGCGCCGGGTGCCACAATCAACGCCGGTGACCTGCAGGTCACTGACACGGTGAGCAGCACCTGGAAGCGGGTCGGCCTCGCCCTCGAGCGCTCCGGCGCGGCGAGCATCACCGGTCGTGACGAAGCCGGATACGCCTACACCGTGGAAACCACGGCGCAGGCCGTGGCGAGCGATGTCGGCTGGTTCAAGAAGGCGATTACGCTCGGCCGTGCCGGCAAGAAGACCACGGTGCGCGTGCCGCTGACCGTGCGCGTGAGCGCAGATGGTGCAGGCAGCCGGGTCAGCATCGAGGGCGCTGGCGACAAGGCCAGTGAAGAAGCGGCGCGCAGTCTGCTGGCAGCACTGCGGCAGCGGCTGTCCTGAGCTTCTGGGCGGGGCCGCGCGACGCCGACGTGGCGCAGAAGCCTGGCAGGGCGCCGGCGTCTCGTGCGGTCGGGCGGGCCTCAGCGCATCGCACTTCGGTGCAGCCCGGGAGAAGATCGGTGGCGCTCCCTACGAGGTTCGAACTCGTGTTCCCGCCTTGAGAGGGCGATGTCCTGGGCCACTAGACGAAGGGAGCGTCGCGGTGCCGACACGAAGCTGGTCAGTATAGCGGGTCAGCGCATCGCGGCAAACATCATTCCCATGTTTTCTTGCAGTCCAGGCATCGATGAGCACTGAACATTCCGCCAGCGAGACGGCGATCGGGCTGTCCTTTCGCGTGATCCCCCGGGCCGAGCACGCGGTCTCGCGCAAGAACATCTCCTCCGCGGCTCTGCGCGTGCTGTATCGCCTGCATGAGAACGGCTATCGCGCCTGTCTGGTCGGTGGGGCGGTGCGTGATCTGTTGCTTGGCGGCCGGCCCAAGGACTTCGACGTCGCCACGGACGCTACGCCCGAGCAGGTGCGCGTGCTGTTTCGCAATTCGCGTCTGATCGGACGCCGCTTTCGCCTCGCGCACGTGGTGTTCGGACGCGAGATTGTCGAGGTGGCGACCTTTCGCGGCAGCGAGGACGACGGCAGCGGCGAGCGCCGCCTGGTGGCCGGGCGGTTGGTGCGCGACAACGTCTACGGCAGCATCGAGGAGGATGCCCTGCGCCGTGATTTCACGGTGAACGCGCTGTACTACGACATCGCCGACTTCAGCGTGCTGGACGCGGTCGGCGGTCTGCAGGATCTGGCGCGGCGCAGCTTGCGCCTGATCGGGGAGCCCGAGCAGCGCTATCGCGAAGATCCGGTGCGCATTCTGCGTGCAGTGCGGCTCGCGGCCAAGCTTCAGTTCGAAATCGAGGCTTCCACCGCGGCACCGCTGGTCCCGCTGTCGGCGCTGCTCGGCGAAGTCTCGCCCGCGCGGCTGTTCGACGAAGCACTCAAGCTCTTCATGAGCGGTTACGGTCTGGCCAGCTTCCGGGCGCTCGATCGCTACCGGCTGCTGAGCTGCCTCCTGCCGGGAGTGCGTGAATCGCTCGATGGGGCACAAGGCGACGCTGCGCGCAGGATGCTCGAAGTGGCCTTCGCCGGCACCGACCAGCGGGTGCGCGAAGGGCGCCCGGTAACGCCAGGCTTTCTGTTCGCGGCGCTGCTCTGGCATCCCCTGCAGAGGCTTCTCGAGGCGAGCGGGAAAGGGGATGCCGAGGGCTGGGATATGGCGATGACCCGCGTGCTGCGCGAGCAAGCCGAGCGGATGCCGATCCCGCGCCGCTTCACCCTGGCAGTGGAAGAGATCTGGGCGCTGCAGCGGCGCTTCGACGATCGCGGCCGCAAGCGCGTGAGTCGATTCCTGGCCAACCCCCGTTTCCGCGCCGCCTACGATTTCCTGTTGCTGCGGGCCGAGGTGTCGCCGCAGCTCGCCGAACTCGCCACTTGGTGGACCGAAATCCAGAGTCTGGAGCCCGCGCAGGTCGCCGCGCAACTGTCGGCGTCCGCGGCATCGAGCGGCGAGGACCGGGGTGAAAACGCGAGCAAGCGCAAGCGACCGCGGCGGCGGCGCAAGCCGGCCCCAGCGGCGAACGGCGAAGCTTGAGCTCGTGAGCGGGTGCCCGGTGCGCGCGCTGATCGGTCTCGGCAGCAATCTGGACGATCCCGCTATGCAGGTCCGGCAGGGCTTGCGCGCGCTCGCGCAGATCCCGCAAAGCCGTCTTCTGCGCCAGTCGCACCTGTACCGAAGCGAGCCCTGGGGCCTGCGCGAGCAGCCGGCCTTCGTCAACGCCGTCGCCGAGCTCGAGACGACTCTGGGCGCAGGCGCGCTGCTCGACGCGCTGCTCGCCATCGAGCACGCCCTTGGGCGTCGCCGCGACGGGGTGCGCTGGGGGCCACGGCGGATCGACCTGGATCTGCTCGTCTACGGCAGCGAGCGCATCGAGACGCCGGGCCTGCGGGTGCCGCATCCCGAGCTCGCCGCGCGCGCCTTCGTGCTGGTGCCGCTGGCGGAAATCGATCCCGAGCTCGAGATTCCTGGGCTGGGTCGCGTCGCTGACCTGCTCGCGCTGGTCGATACCGGCGGTTGCGTCGCGCTCTCCGCGGCTTGAGTCCAGCGGCGAGGCGGCGCAACAATGACCAACTTTCTTCGAGGTTTCCACGAGCATGTATGCAAGCCCCACGGCGAGCCCGGTCACGGTGCCGGAACTTCACGCCAAGAAGCAGCGCGGCGAGAAGATCGTCTCGATCACGTCCTATGAGGCCAGCATGGCCGCGCGCGCCGATGAGGCGGGCGTGGACTTCGTGCTGGTCGGCGACTCGCTCGGCATGGTGGTGCAGGGGCACTCCAGCACCCTGCCGGTGAGCGTCGACGACATCGTCTATCACACCCGCTGCGTGGCCCGCGGCCTGCGGCGCGCGCTGCTGGTGGCCGACATGCCTTTCATGAGCTTCCGCGACGTGCCGATCGCGCTCGCCAACGCCGGACGCCTGATGGGCGAAGGCGGTGCGGCGATGGTGAAGCTCGAAGGCGGCGGCTGGGTGTGCGACATCATTTCGACGCTGGCGCGCCATGAGGTGCCCGTATGCGCTCATCTGGGCCTGACGCCGCAGTCGGTGCACCGTCTGGGTGGCTATCGCGTGCAGGGTCGCAGCGACGGCGCCGCGGAGCAGCTCAAGGCGGACGCCATGGCGGTGCAGGAGGCCGGCGCCAGTTTGCTGGTGTTGGAGTGCGTGCCGGCCGGCCTGGCAGCCGATATCAGCGGTGCACTCGACATCCCGACCATCGGCATCGGCGCCGGCGCCGCGTGCGACGGGCAGATCCTGGTGATCCACGACTTGCTCGGCATCACCCCAGGCAAGCGCCCACGCTTTTCGAAGGATTTTCTCGCCGGCACCCACTCGGTGCTCGACGCGATCGCGGAGTATGCGCGCGCCGTGCGCAGCGGCGAATTTCCGGCGGCCGAACACAGCTTCTGAGCGCAATGGAGATCCTCCGTGAGGCGCGCGAGCTGCGCGAACGGATTGCCGCCGCGCGCCGCGCCGGCCGGCGCGTCGGCTTCGTGCCGACCATGGGCAACCTGCATGCCGGGCACCGCTCGCTGATCGCGCTGGCGCGGAAGCGCGCCGAGGTCGTGGTCGCCAGCGTCTTCGTCAATCCGACCCAGTTCGGCCCCGGCGAGGACTTCGGGCGCTATCCGCGCACGCCGGAAGCCGACGCCGAAGCGCTCGCCGCCGAAGGTTGCGACTGCATGTTCCTGCCCTCGCTCGAGGCGATCTACCCGTTCGGCGCCGAGCGCACGGTGCGCGTGCAGGTGCCGGCGGAGCTTGGAGGCATTCTCGAAGGTGCGGCGCGTCCAGGTCATTTCGACGGCGTTGCGACCGTAGTCAGCAAGCTGTTCAATCTGGTGCAGCCCGATCTGGCCGTGTTCGGACGCAAGGACTACCAGCAGCTGCTGGTGATCCAGCGGCTGGTGCGGGATCTGGCATTTCCGATCGAGATTCTCGCCGCGCCGATCCAGCGTGAAGCCGACGGGCTCGCCATGAGCTCGCGCAACCAGTACCTGGTTCCGGCGCAGCGCCCGCAGGCTGCGGTGATTTACGCGACCCTGCGCTGGATGCGCGAGGCGCTACAGAGCGGGCGGGGCTGGCGCGAGATCGAAGGCGCGGCGCGCCAGCGCCTGGGGCAGGCGGGCCTCGTGCCCGACTATGCGGTGATCCGCCGTGCACTCGACCTGGCAGAACCCGCGAACCTGGCCGAGCCGCTGGTCGCGCTGATTGCGGCCCGCCTCGGCGCAACCCGCCTTATCGATAACCTGGAGCTGGCGGTCTGAGCCACTGGCGCGGGTACAATCAACGGCTTTTGCGACATCGAGAAGCAGCGTGGCGACCCAGAAAGGCATCATTCTGGCCGGTGGCTCCGGTACTCGGTTGTATCCAGTGACCCAGTCGATCAGCAAGCAACTCTTGCCGATCTACGACAAGCCGATGATCTACTACCCGCTAAGCACCCTGATGCTGGCGGGCATCCGCGAGGTGCTGATCATCAACACGCCTCATGAGCAGGCGCTGTTTCAGCGGCTGCTCGGCGACGGCTCGCAGTGGGGGCTGTCGATCGAATACGCGGTGCAGCCGGCGCCGGAAGGCCTGGCGCAGGCCTTTCTGATCGGGCATGACTTCGTTGCCGGCAAGTCGAGCTGCCTGGTGTTGGGCGACAACATTTTCTACGGCCACGGCTTTACCCAGCTGCTCGCTCGCGCCGCGGCACGCGAGCGTGGCGCCACGGTGTTCGGTTATTGGGTGCGTGATCCCGAGCGCTACGGCGTTGCCGAGTTCGATACGCAGGGACGGGTGATCGGGTTGGAGGAAAAACCGCAACAGCCGCGTTCGAACTGGGCAGTCACCGGGCTGTATTTCTACGATGGCGAGGTCTGCGACCACGCTAAGGCGCTGCGGCCTTCGCCGCGCGGTGAACTCGAGATCACCGACCTCAACCGGCGCTATCTGGAGGCTGGCAGCCTGATGCTGGAGCGCCTCGGGCGCGGTCACGCCTGGCTCGACACCGGAACCCATGAGTCCCTGGTCGAGGCCTCCAACTACGTCTCCACGGTCGAGCGTCGGCAGGGCCTCAAGATCTGCTGCCCCGAGGAAATCGCCTACCAGCAGGGCTGGATCGACGCCGAGCAGGTGCTGCGCTTGGCTGAGCCGCTGGCGAAGAACGGCTACGGCGAATATCTGCGCGGTCTGGTGCGCCAGGAGCCCGCCCGATGAGAGTGATCCACACCGAGCTGTCAGGCTGCGTGGTGATCGAACCGCAGGTGTTCGGCGACGAGCGCGGGTATTTTTACGAAAGCTTCAACGCCGAGCGCTTTGCCGCGGTCGGACTCGACCTGCGCTTCGTGCAGACCAACGTGTCGCGCTCCGCGGCCGGCGTGCTGCGTGGCCTGCATTATCAGTGGCCGAACCCGCAGGGCAAGCTGGTCAGCGTGCTCGAAGGCGAGGTTTATGACGTTGCGGTCGATATCCGGGTCGGCTCGCCGACCTTTGGTCGCTGGATGGCCGCGGTGCTGACTGCGGAGAACAAGCGGCACTTCTGGATTCCCGAAGGTTTTGCCCACGGCTTTGTGGTGATCTCGGAGTTCGCCACCTTCACCTATCAGTGCACCGCGCTTTATGACCGCGCCGCCGACGCCGGAATCCGCTGGAACGACGCCGCGATCGCGATCGATTGGCCGGTCGCCGATCCCCTGCTGTCGGCCAAGGACGAGCGCGCGCCTTTTCTCGCCGAGGTGCCGCGCGGCAGGCTGCCGGCGTACGCCGCACCGTGAAGATCCTGCTGCTGGGCGCGAACGGCCAGGTCGGCCATGAGCTCTTGCGCGCACTGGCGCCGCTCGGTTCCGTGGTTGCGGCCACGCGCGCGGGGAAGCTGGACGACGGCAAGCCTTGCCTGATCGCGGATCTGGCCGACGCGACCTCGCTGGATCGGGCGCTGCGTTCGACCGCGGCCGAGCTGGTCGTCAACGCCGCGGCCTACACCGCCGTCGATCGTGCCGAAGACGAGCCCGAGCTCGCTGATCGCGTGAACCACCGGGCGCTTGCCGAGATTGGCGCCTGGGCGCGGCGGACCGGTGCGTTGGTTGTGCACTATTCGACCGACTACGTGTTCGACGGCCGCGCGGATCGCCCCTATGTCGAGAACGATCCCGTCGCTCCACTCGGCGCGTACGGCCGCAGCAAGCTCGCCGGTGAAGCCGCGCTGCGGGACAGCGGCGCGGCGCACTGGATCTTCCGCACCGCCTGGGTCTACGCCGCGCGTGGCCACAATTTCCTGCGCACCATGCTGCGTCTGGCTGCGGAGCGTGACGAGCTGCGGGTGGTGGCCGACCAGATCGGGACGCCGACGCCGGCCCGCTGGATCGCCAACGCCAGCGCCGCGGCGCTGGCGCGGCGCGCTGCCGAGCAGAGCGGCATCTGGCATATGGTCACTGCGGGGCAGTGCAGCTGGCATGAATTCGCCGTCGCCATTCTCCATGGCGCCGTGGCGCGTGGCCTGCTGGACCACGTGCCGCGGGTGCTGCCGATCGCCACCGCCGACTATCCGACCCGGGCGCGGCGCCCGGCCTGGTCGGTGCTCGACCACCGCCGGTTTGAGCGCAGCTTCGGACTAGAATGCCCCGACTGGCGCGCCGCTCTCGACCTCGTGCTCGATCAGCTCGCCGGTGCCGAATCTTGAAGCCGCTGCGCGGAGGGACTCGATGCTGATTCCCGTCATTCTTTCCGGCGGCGCCGGCACGCGGCTCTGGCCGGTGTCGCGCAGCGCCTACCCGAAGCCCTTCATGCGCATGGGAGACGGTGAGTCTCTGCTGGGTCGGACTCTGGAGCGCGCGCTGCGCTGCGCGGGTGAGGGCCCGGTGCTGACCGTGACCGGTCGCGACTATTACTTTTTGACCCGCGACGAGTACCTGCGCCGACCTGCAGTCGATCTCGCGCGGCTGCCGTTTCTGCTCGAGCCTTCGGGTCGTAACACCGCACCGGCAGTACTGCTGGCGACGCTCTACGCGCGCGACGCTTACGGCGCGGACGCCGTGCTGCTGGTGCTGCCGGCCGATCATCTGGTGCGCGATCTGGACGCCTTCGAGGCGGACGTGCAGCGCGCCGTGACCTTGGCCGCCGACGGCTGGCTGGTGACCTTCGGCATTCGTCCGACGCACCCGGAGACCGGCTTCGGCTACATCCGCCTGGGCGAAGCCCTGCGGGGCGAGTCCGACGAGCTGGGCCGGCGCGCCGCCGCCTTCGTCGAGAAGCCCGACATGCAGACTGCGGAAAGCTACGTCGCGGGCGGCAACCACGTCTGGAATTCGGGCATGTTCTGCTTTCGCGTCGACGTCCTGCTGGCGACCGCGGCCGAGACCGGTCCCGAGGTGCTGGCGGCGGCCGAGGCCTGTCATGCGACCGCCGTCGATGCGAGCGGCAGCCCGGTGGAGTACGCAAGCGCGGCGTTTCTGGCCCAGCCCGACATCTCCTTCGACTACGCGGTGATGGAGCGCGCGCCGCGCGTTGCGGTGGTGCCGGCGCGCTTCGACTGGAGCGACATCGGCTCCTGGAAGGCGATCAGCGAGCTCGACCGCGAGGTCGACGGCGAGGGCAACCGGGTGCACGGACAGGCGGTGCTGGTCGAGAGCGAGAACTGCTACGTGCAGGCGGGCTCGCGCATGGTGGCGGCGGTCGGCGTGCGCGATCTGGTGATCATCGACGCCGGCGACGCGGTCCTGGTTTCGCATCGCGATCGTGCTCAGCAGGTGAAGCAGGTGGTCGAGCGCCTGCGCGCCGCGAACCACGCGAGCGCCAGCGTGCACCCGACCGTGCATCGGCCCTGGGGCAGCTTCACCGTGCTCGAAGATGCGCCCGACTGCAAGGTCAAGCGCCTGACGGTGAAGCCCGGCGAAGTGCTTTCGCTGCAGCTTCACCATCGACGCAGCGAGCACTGGACGGTGGTGGACGGAGAGGCGAAGGTACGCATCGGTGAGCGCGAATTCATCCTGCGCCGCAACGAGTCGGCCTACATCCCGATGCAGACCGTGCACCGTCTGGAGAACCCGACCGATCGAGACATCCACCTGATCGAGGTGCAGTGCGGCGACTATTTTGGCGAGGACGATATCGTCCGGCTGGAAGATCGCTACGGGCGGACCGAAGCGCGGTGACTGCGGGGAATCCAGCGGTGCGACGCGCTCGCGTGCGCCGTTTGCAGCGTGGGGCAAAGGGGATCGTGTTCAAGGGCTCGCCGCAGCCGGCGGCCCACGTCGACTTCAGGGAATCGGCGCCATTTCCATAGAGGAGGGCAGCAACGATGAAGTGGATTCAAGTTCTGACGGTCCTGGCCGGCGCGATGCTCGCGGGCGCTGCCGCGCATGCCGCCGAAGCGGGCGCGGCGGGTGCGGTGTCCATCGAGGACTTCGTCAAACCGCCGACGTACGAGCGGATCACGGTCTCGCCGACGGGCCGCTATCTGGCGGTCAAGGCGCCGTTTGAGGATACGGCGGTAGTGTTCGTCATCGACCGCATCAACGGTCAGCGTACAGCGACCATTCGCGCCGCCGGGGCCAACGTGGTCGATGACTTCTGGTGGGCCAACGACACCCGCCTGGTGGCATCGGTGGCGGAGAAACTCGGCGGAGTCGACAAGCCACAGCCCAACGGCGAACTGTATGCAATCAATGCCGACGGCAGCGACTCCAAGCAGCTGTTCGGCTACCGGGCCAGCGGCGGCGGCACCGGCTCGCGCATCCAGCGCGGCGGCAAGCAGCGCTACGCCAGCGGTTTCCTGATCGATCCGCTGCCGGGAGACGACAAGAACATCCTGATCCGGACCATCGACTGGCGCAGCAGCGACCAGGCCCCGCCAAGCGCCGAACTGCTCGACGTCTACACCGGCAACACGCGTCGGGTGGCGGTGGGTCCCAAGGCGGGCGCGGAGTTCGTTGCCGATCATCGCGGCGAAGTGCGGCTTGCGCTGGCGCCAAACGATAACCTGGACAACGTCATGTATCTGCGCTCGGGCAGCGGCGAAGCCTGGCAGGTGTTCAACGACCCGGCCGTCAGCGGCAGCACGATCACGCCGCTCGAATTCGCCACAGACAATCGGCGCGTTTACGCGACGGTTTCGCGCAAGGGCAAACCGGATGCGATGTACCGCATCGATCTCGAGGACGGCAAGCGCGAGCTGCTCTACGAGGGCGGTGCCGATCCCGGTCCGCTGCTGCTGACGGCAGATCGGCGGGACGCCTACGGTGTGCTCAGCCTCGACGGCAAGACCGCGGTGCAGGTGTTCGATCCGGCCTCCCCTGCCGGGCGCCTCGCGCTGTCGATGCAGAAGGCCTTTCCGAACGACGTCGCCGTGCTCGGCAGCTTTTCGGCCGACGGCAAGTTCGGCCTGGTGCACGTGTTCAGCGATCGCAACCCGGGTGACTTCTACCTGTTCGACAACGAAAAGAAGAACGCCGAATACATCGGCAGTGCGCGCAAGTGGATCGACCCGGAGCAGATGGCGACGATGCAGCCGATCCGGCTGAAGGCGCGCGATGGGCTTGAACTCAACGGCTATCTGACCCTGCCGCGCGGCAGCTCGGGGAAGGGCCTGCCGCTGATCGTCAATCCGCACGGTGGCCCGCATGGAGTTCGCGACTACTGGAGCTTCAACCCGGAAGTGCAGCTGCTGGCCAGCCGCGGCTATGCGGTGCTGCAGCTCAACTATCGGGGTTCCGGTGGCTATGGCACAGAGTTCCAGCGCGCCGGCTATCGGCAGTGGGGCCTCGCCATGCAGGACGATCTGAGCGACGCCACCCGCTGGGCGGTCGAGCAGGGCTACGCCGATCCGCAGCGCCTGTGCATCTACGGCGCCAGCTACGGCGGCTACGCGGCGCTCGAAGGCGTGGTGCGCGAGCCGGATCTCTACCGCTGCGCGGTCGGCTACGTCGGCGTGTATGACCTGGCGATGATGTACCGCGATGGTGACATCCCGCGCAGCCTCTACGGCAAGAGCTACCTGGAGCAGGTGCTGGGCCGGGATCCGGGCGACCTGCAGCGCCGCTCACCGGTCGCCAACGTCGACGCAATCAAGGCGGCGCTGATGATTGCCTCGGGCGGGCGCGACCAGCGCGTGCCGATTTCGCAGGCCAAGGCCCTGAAGAAGGCGCTGGATCAGCGCAAATATCCGTATGAGTGGCTGCTCAAGGACGGCGAAGGCCACGGCTTCTACCGCACCGAGAATCTGGTGGAGCTGTACACGCGAATGATCGAGTTCTTCAATCGGAACACGGCGCCGGCAGCGGTCGGCGATTAGGCAAGGTTGCGTCAATCGCGCACCGCCGCGCGGCGGTGCGCGATATTTGTCCTCGAAGGAAGGCCGTTGGTTGTGCGTGGCGGCCAGACGCGCTGGCCCTGATGTGTTTCCATGCGCTGGCTCAGCCGCGCACGCCGCCGGGCTTGCAGGCTGGGTGCAGGCTGGCGTTCGCGGACGGGCGGCTGGCGATTCGCTCGAACCAGGGGCCGATGTTGGGCAGCGTGCGGTCGAAGGGCTGGCCGACCGATGTGCCGAAGTCGAGCCAGACGTAGAGCCAGATGTCCGCCACGCTGAAGCGCGTGCCGGCGAGAAACTCGCGGCCGTCGAGCATGCGATCGAGCCAGGCGATCCGGTCCTGCGCGATCCGCTTGAGGCCGTCGGCGGCCTCCGGGGCCACCGGGATGCGCTCGCGAAAACGCATCAGCCCTTCGGCGTAGTGGTAGGCGTTGTGGATGTTCTCGGTCACGGCGAGCTCGGCGCGCCGCTGCCACTGGCGGCTGATCGCGCGTTCGAGCGGGGTCCTGCCGATCAGCGCCGGTTCGGGGTGCAGCTCTTCCAGGTACTCCATGATCGCCACCGACTCGCCGAGGACGCTGCCGTCGTCGAGCTGCAGGCTCGGCGTCTGGCCGGTCGGGTTGCCGGCGAGGTAAGGCGGCTCGCGATTCTCCCCGCTGAACACGTCGATCTGCCGGCTGGGCAGCGAGAGGCCTTTTTCCGCAAGGAACATGCGCAGCGTGCGCGGCGCGGGACTGAGGGCGTCGAGGAGCAGCATGGGGTTAGTGGAAGGGCAGCGGGTGGTCGCTGTCGCGGGTCGGGTGCATGAAGAAGTCCTGCATGTACTTCTCCCCCTCGTCATCGAGGATGGTGACGACGGTCTCGAGCTCGGGGAACTGTTCGCGCACGCGCTGCGCTGCGATCAGGTGCGCGCCCGAGCTCGGTCCGCAGAACAGCCCGCGGGTACGCGCCAGCTCGCGCATCCTGGCGATCGCTTCGCTGCTGGCGACGCTGGTGGTGTCGCGCACCAGCTCGCGGTGCTTGGCGAAGATGCCGGGCACGAAGCCGTCGGAGATACCCTCGATCTGGTGCAGCGCCACCTCGCCGCAGAGGATGGTGCGTGATTCGGATGGCTCCATCGCGAACAGGCGCACGTGTGGGTTCACCTTGCGGAAGGCCTGGCCGACCCCGATCAGGGTGCCGCCGGTGCCCACGCCGTGGACGAAGGCGTCGGGTATCCGACCGTCCGGAAGCTGGGCGAGAATCTCCGGACCGAGCCACTCGCGGTTTTCCTCGACGTTCCATTCGGACTCGAACTGGCCGGGGAAGAAGAAGCCGGGCTGGCGGCCGAGTTCGCGCGCGCGCTCGAGCGCTGCGTTGACGTGGAAGCTGCCGCAGAACAGAACTTCGGCGCCAAACGCACGCGAGATCGCCACGCGCTCGCTGGAGAGCCCTTCCGGCATCACCACGATCATGCGGTAGCCCTTGACCGCGGCGACCATGGCGAACGCGTTGCCGGTATTGCCACTGGTGGCCTCGACGATGGTGTCACCAGGCTTCAGCTGGCCGCTTTGCTCGGCGCGCTCGACGATGTACTTGGCAATTCGTGCCTTGATCGAGCCGGATGGATTCAGGAACTCGCACTTCGCGAAGATGCCGTCGATTTCGAGCAGCGGCGTGTCGCCGATGGCGTCCAGGATATTGGGCGAAACGGTGCGATAGCGCGTGCTCATGATCCCTGTCGATCAGCCAGACGAGCCCGCATTGTAGCGCCGCGCCCAACGTCCAGCCGCGATCAGGTGCCGGTGGCGTCCGCCGGGGGGCGTTCCGCCAGGCTCAACTCGAGCTCGAACGGGACGTTGTCGTGCAGACCTTGCAGGATGACCGTGGTGCCGGGCTGCAGCGCGGCCTCGCGGTTGCGCAGGTCGATCTGGCCGAGCACCGCCGCGCCGTCGAAACGCAGCAGCAGATCGCCCGGTCGCAGGCCTGCGCGTGCCGCCGGGCTGTTGGCGCTGATGCCGGTGACCACCACGCCGCGCGGTCCCGTTGTGGCGCCGCTTTCGCTCGGCAGGTCGACGTATTCGGCGCCCAGCCAGCCGCGGATGACGCGCCCGTGGCGGATGATCTGATCGAGCACCGCCTTGGCGGTATGCACGGGGATCGCAAAGCCGATGCCTTCGGCTCCCTGCACCGGGACCCCGCGCCCGTCGGTGCCCGAGGAGCGCGGGTAGATTGCGGTGTTGATGCCGACCAGCTGACCTTCGGTATCGACCAGCGCGCCGCCGGAATTGCCGGCATTGATGGCGGCATCGGTCTGGATGAAATCCTCGTAGGCGGACATCTTGAGCTGGCGTCCGGTGGCGCTGACGATGCCCATCGTGACCGTCTGCCCGAGCCCCACCGGGTTGCCGATGGCCAGCACGACGTCGCCGACTTCGGCGACCCCACCGTCCGGCAGGGTTGCCACGGGCAGATCGTTGCCGGCGATGCTGAGCACCGCGAGGTCGGTCTCGGCGTCGCTGCCGATCACGGCCGCCTTGGCGACCCGGCCGTCGCTCAGCTGCACCTGGATGTCGTCGGCACCTCTGATCACGTGGTTGTTGGTCAGCACATAGCCGTCGGCGCTGAAGATCACACCAGAACCGAGGCTCTGTTCGCGGCGGCGCAGGAGCGGTCCAGGCACGTAGCCGAGCAGGCGCTGGGTCAGCGGGTCCGGCACCGGGTAGAGCCGGCGCCCGAGCGTGGTGATCTTGTTGGCGTAGATGTTGACCACCGCCGGCGCGGCGCGCGCCACGGCCCGCGCGTACGAGGCGGGAGCCGCCGCGGGAGAAGCCGGTGCCGTTGTGCGAATGCCGCCGCGCAAGCGGTCGACCGTATCCGGCGCCAGCACGTTCAGCAGGAACGCCAGGGCGAGGCCGACGATGACGTAACGAGCGATGAAGGCGGCAAGCCGGTAGGCTGAACGCATGCGCGGTTCGTCTCGGTGAAGGGAGAAGCTGGCCGAGCCTCGCTGCGCGTCGCGGCACCCGAGAGCAGCGCAGTTGCAGGCTTGCGCAATTGTACGAGACGGATGCCTTCGTTAAACTAGCCGAATGTCCGCTCGTCACGCTGCAACGGCTCGCGCCGACGCTTCGAACGACGGTGTCCGGCGACCTGGGGAACGGCGCCGCGAGGGGTGCTCGTAGGGGCGCCGCGCGCGGGTCATGCGTTGATTTATCCTGAAGTTTGCGGCGGAGTGCTGATGGCAAACGATGCAGTGGTGGACAAGGGGCGCCGGCGCTTCCTGACCGCGACGACCGCGGTGGTCGGCGGCGCGGGTGTCGTGCTGGCGGCGATCCCGTTCGTGAAGTCCTGGGAACCAAGCGCGGCGGCGAGATCTGCCGGCGCGCCGGTGCTGGCCGACATCTCCAAGATCGAGGCCGGGCAGAAGGTCACCTTCGCCTGGCGCGGCCTGCCGGTGTTCGTGGTCAACCGCACGCAGGCCCAGCTGGCCACGCTGACCGCGGTGGATTCGAAGCTCAAGGACCCGAAGTCGGACAACGCCGAGCAGCAGCCCGACTATGCGCACAACGAATATCGCTCGATCAAGCCTGAGTGGCTGGTCCTGATCGGTATCTGCACGCATCTCGGCTGCGTTCCGGATTTCTTCCCGGATCTCAAACCCGAGCCGTTCGATCCGGAGTGGAAGGGCGGTTTTTACTGCCCCTGCCACAAATCCCGTTTCGATATCGCCGGGCGCGTCTATGACGGCGTGCCGGCACCGTCCAACTTGGTCGTGCCGCCCTATCACTTCGTCGATGACGGCCACATCCTGATCGGCGTCAACCCGGGGGAGAAGGCCTGATGGGCACGCAGATGACGCGGATCCAGACCAACAGCCGTCTGCTCAACTGGATCGAAGACCGACTGCCGATCTTCTCGTTTCTGGCCTCCCATACCAGCGGTTACTACGCGCCCAAGAACTTCAACCTCTGGTACTACTTCGGTTCGCTGGCGCTGCTGGTGCTGGTCAATCAGCTCCTGACCGGCATTTTTCTCGCCATGTTCTACAAGCCGGACGCGGCGCAAGCCTTCGCTTCGGTCGAGTACATCATGCGTGACGTCGAGTGGGGCTGGCTGATTCGCTACATGCACTCGACCGGCGCTTCGCTGTTCTTCGTGGTGGTCTACCTGCACATGTTCCGCGGGCTGATGTACGGCTCCTACAAGAAGCCACGCGAGTTGATCTGGCTGCTCGGCATGCTGATCTTCCTCGCCCTGATGGCGGAAGCTTTCCTGGGTTATGTGCTGCCCTGGGGCAACATGTCGTTCTGGGGCGCCAAGGTGATCATCTCGCTGTTCGGCGCAGTGCCCTGGATTGGTGACGTGCTGGTCGAGTGGATCATGGGTGACTACCTGCCGGCCGATGCGACGCTCAACCGCTTCTTCGCGCTGCACGTGGCGGCGCTGCCGCTGGTCCTGCTGCTGCTGGTCGTGCTGCATCTGGCCGCGCTGCACGAAGTGGGCTCGAACAATCCCGATGGCGTCGAAATCAAGGCAACGAAGAATGCGGACGGCAAACCGGTCGACGGCATTCCATTCCATCCCTACTACACGGTGAAGGACATTTTCGGCACGGGCGTGTTTCTGTTGATCGCGGCCTTCGTCATTTTCTATGCGCCGACCTTTGGCGGCTGGTTCCTCGAGCACGACAACTACGTGCCGGCGAATAATCTCGTCACGCCGGAGCACATCAAGCCGGTGTGGTACTTCACGCCCTTCTACGCGATGCTGCGCATGATCCCAGCCAAGCTGCCCGGCGTCATCGTGATGTTCCTCGGTATCGTGCTGCTCTTCTTCGTGCCGTGGCTCGACCGGACCAAGGTAAAATCAATTCGCTACCGCGGTCTCGGTTTCAAAATCGCGCTGGGACTCTTCGCGATCTCCTTCATCGCCCTCGGCGCGGTCGGTGCCGGCGTTACCGCCGAGACCATTCCGCTGTGGTTCGGCGCGGATGCCAACGTCACCACCATCGAGAACTTGTTCGGCCGGTTCTGGCTGCTGGTGTATTTCGCCTTCTTCGCCTTCCTCTGGGTCTACACCTATTTTGGCTTTGAAAGGACCAAGCCGGTGCCTGAGCGGGTGACGGCACATGAATGAGCTGACCGACATGAGAATCGCGATCGTCTCCCTGCTGACTCGCGGCGCGCTGGCGCTGTTCGCCGCCGTCGCCCTGTGCGTCGGAACGGCCGCCGCCGAGGGTGGCAGCGCGGTGCAGAGCGCCGGCGTCAGTCTGCGCGACGTCGCTTCGCTGCAGCGCGGCGCGGGGCTTTACTTCAACTACTGTGCCGGCTGTCATTCCCTGCAGTACCTGCGCTATGCGCGGCTGGCCGAAGACCTCCAGCTGGACCCTGCCGCGGTCGAGAAGAGCCTGATGTTCCGCGGCGGCAAGATCGGCGACCACGCGCTCAGCAGCATGAGCGCCGAAGACGGCGAGAAGTGGTTCGGCAAGGCGCCGCCGGATCTCAGCCTCGAAGCCCGCAGCAAGGGCGCGGACTGGATCTATACCTATCTGAAGTCGTTCTATTTGGACCCATCGCGGCCGCTCGGCTGGAACAATACGCTCTTCGAAAACGCGTCGATGCCGAACGCCCTGTGGGAGCTGCAGGGGCTGCAGGTCGCGCTGCGCGCGCCGGGCGGCGCTGCCAATGCGCCGATCAGCGGGCTGGAAATCCGCACCCCGGGACGGCAGAGCGCGCAGGAGTTCGACGCCACCGTGCGCGACATCGCCGCGTTTCTTGAATACGCGGCGGAACCGGCCGCGCTGCAGCGGACCTCGGTCGGCATCTGGGTGTTGCTGTATCTGGCGCTGTTCACCTTCATCGCCTACCTGTTGAAGCGTGAGTTCTGGAAGGACGTGAAGTGAAGTGGGCAGCGCGGTGGTGCGGCAGGCGCCGAGCGACGCCCGGTGCCGCCGGCGCGCAGCGAATTTCACGGGATGGACAAGGTCATGCGTAATCCTCTCGAACGGGTAACCGCGGGCAGTGCGCGCGACGCGGACGCAACAGCCAGCGCGCGCTCGCGCACCGTGCTGACGCTGTATTCCGCCGCCAATTGCGTGCATTGCCATCGCATCCGCATGACGCTAGCGGCCAAGGGCGTCAGCTATGACCATATCCTGGTCGAGTTGGACAATCCACCCGAGGACCTGCTGGCGCTGAACCCCTATCATTCAGTGCCGACCTTGGTCGATCGCGATCTGGTCCTGTACGACACTAGCGTCATCTGCGAGTACATCGACGAGCGCTACCCGCATCCACCCTTGATGCCGGTCGATCCGCTGTCGCGCGCGCGCCTGCGGCTGGCGATCGTGCGCGTCGAAAACGATTGGCTCACCCTGGTCGACCGCATCGAAGCGGGCGGCAAGGATGCCGACGTGGCGCGCCGCGAGCTGCGCGACGACCTGCTGCGCAACGTATCCACGTTCAAGGCTTCGCGGTTCTTCCTGAGCCCGGAAATCACGCTTGCCGACTGCGCCCTGGTGCCCCTGATCTGGCGTCTCGACGCTCTTGGCGTGCAGCTGCCGCGCGAGGGGCAGGCGGTGCTCGATTATGGCGAACGGCTGTTTCGCAGCCAGGGTTTCGCGCGCAGCTTGACGCTCGAGGAGCGTATGCTGCGGGCGTGAAGGCCGCAGCGCGCCCGGCGCCGCCGGCACTCATGCGACCCTGCCGGGAGCAGTCCAGGTGAGCCCGCCGCCGATGACCTCCAGCCGTCCTTACCTGATCCGTGCGCTCTACGAGTGGATCGGCGACAACGGCTTGACCCCCTATCTGCTGGTCAACGCCGAGGTGCAAGGCCTGCAGGTTCCGCCGAGTGCAGTCAGCAAGGGTCGCGTGGTGCTGAACATCGCCTCGCGTGCGATCAGCCAGCTGCAGATCACCGATGCGCAGGTTTCCTTCAACGCGCGCTTTGGCGGTGTGAGCAGCCACGTGCTGGTACCGATGGAGGCCGTGATGGCGATCTACGCGCAGGAAAACGGGCAGGGTATGGCATTCCCGGTGGAACTGCAGCAGACGCAGGAATCGCCGCCGGAGCAACCCGATCCGCCGCCGCGTCGGCCGCAGCTACGTGTGGTCAAGTAGCCTCGCCCCAGCTGCGTGCGAGGGAGCAGGACCCGGAGCTGGTGCCGCGGACTCACCAATGGCCAGACTGGCGTCGTCCGATTCGCTCATCAGTCGCATGTGCACTTGCTCGAGGCTGCGCAGCATGTTTGCGCGGGCCTGCGCGGCAAACGGGTTTTCGCGCTGAATCGCGGCGAACAGGTGTCCCGCATCGCCACGCACTGCTTCGAGCATGCGTTGCATGCCCTGGAACGATGGTGGCGCCAGCGCTAGCTCGTCGTCCACGCCCATCTCGATCAGGCCCTTGGCCAGAAAGAACGCCATGGCGTGGGTGCTGGCCATGGCCCGGTCGTGGCTCTCTGCATCGAGTTCGGTCACTTCGCAGCCGAGCGATTGATAGAGCTCGGTGGTGCGGTTGGCCGCGTCCGGATGGTGTGGCGACGGGCACACCGCTACGCGCAGGGGACGGTCCCCGCGGGCGAGGCTCAGCGGCCCGAACAGCGGATGAGTTCCAGCGTGCGGGATCTCCTCGCCGAGCAGTTCGTCCATGCTCGCGCAGGGGCCGCTCTTGACGCTGCCGACATCGATCACCGTCTGCCGTCCGAGCAGCGGGCGCAGCTCGGCCAGCGCGGGGCGCAGGAATTTGACCGGCATGGCGAGCACGATCCAGTCCGCTCCCATGCAGGCTGCGGCGGCGTCGCGCGCCGCGAGCGCGACCGGAACGGCGGCGCCCGGATCGAAGACCGCCACCGAGTGGCCGGCGCCCTGCAGCAGCTCGGCGAAGGCCTGTCCGAAGCGTCCGTAGCCCAACAGGGCGAAGCGCTCCGCCTTCATGCCGGCCCCGGCAGCGGCGCGCGGCCGGCGCGTACGCACTCGGCCAGGTGCTTGCGCCAGAGGTCGCCGGCAAGCGCGTGTTCGGCGAGCCAGGCACGATCGAACAGGGTTTCGGCGTAGCGCTCGCCGCGATCGCAGAGCAGGCTGACCACGCTGCCGCACTCGCCACGCTCGCGCATGGCGCCGGCCAGCTGCAGGCAGGCGATGAAGTTGGTGCCGGAAGAGCCGCCGTAGCGCCGCGCAAACAGCTCGTCCAGGAGATTCATGCCGGCGATCGAGGCAGCGTCTGGCACCTCGGCCACGGCGTCGACCACGTCGAACAGGAAGCCGGGCTCGACTCGCGGACGGCCGATGCCCTCGATTACCGTACGGCGGCTGGCGGTGGCGTCGCGACGACCGCTGCGCCAGCCGTTGATGAAACCGCTGCCGGCCGGTTCGGCCACGCACAGTTGGGTCGGCAGTCGGCGGTAGCGCAGATAACGACCGATGGTCGCCGAAGTGCCGCCGGTGCCGGCGCCGCAGACGATCCAGGCCGGCTGCGGGTGCGCTTCGCGGCCCAGCTGGCCGAGGATCGACTCGGCGATATTGTTGTTGCCGCGCCAGTCGGTGGCACGCTCGGCGAGGCCGAACTGGTCCAGATGACAGGCCCCGCGCGCAGCATGCCAGGCGGCTCGCGCGTGCACCGCGGCGGAATCCTCGACCAGGTCACAGGTGGCGCCGAGCGCCTCGACGGCGCGAATCTTGGCCGGTGCGGTCTGTGCCGGCATCACCGCGGTGAAGCGCAGCCCGAAAAGGCGCGCGAACCAGGCTTCGGCGATCGCGGTGCTGCCGGAAGAGGCGTCGACCACCTCCTGACCTTCCCGCAGCTGGCCGTTGCAGAGAGCGTAGAGATACAGCGAACGGGCCAACCGATGCTTGAGGCTCCCGGTCGGGTGCGCCGCTTCGTCCTTGAAGTAGAAGTCGATGCCGGTAAAGCCCGGCAGCTCGAGCTTGAGCAGATGGGTATCCGCCGAGCGACGCGCCTCTTGGGCCAGCCGCTCCAGTGCCTCGTTCACCCAGCCGCGCGATGCGCCCTCGCGCGAATGCAGGGCGCCGCAGTGCGAGTCGTCGTTCATGTTGTCGGGGTCTCCTCGCTGAGCGCGTGGATGCAGCGCGCCAGGAACTGGAAGTAGAGCTCGATGTAGCTGATCTCGTTTTCGTGGTCGATCAGGTAAGGATTCATCAGCGTGTGGCGCAGGATCGGCAGCGGCTCGTCGCTGTCTTCCAGATTGATGCCGAGGGTTGCCAGGATTCGCGTGGTTTCCTCGCGTCCTACCAGCTCGGGGCGCAGGGTGGTGGCGGAACCGAAGAACTCCTTCACCTGCACCGGCTGCTGCGGGTCCGGGCGCAGGATCGCGTAGAGACGACGCATGAAGGCGGCGGCGACGCTGAGCCTGCGGTTGGCGCGTGGATTCACCGCCAGGCAGACCAGGTTGCTGTCGGGCTCGAACGGCACCCGCACGTGCACGCGTGCGGCGACTTCCTCGGCGAAGCGTAGGGCGCGCACATAGAAAATCTCGGTCGCGCGCACCGTGGAATGCGGCAGGCGGCCAAAGTGGCGATGATCGAGCGGCAGCACCCGGTGCACGACATAGACCGCGGCTGCCGCCGCGCCCGGCTTGGAGCCTTCCGGAATGAACTGGCCAAGACCGCGGTAGCGGCTCATGTAGTCCGGTCGCGCGCCGTCGTGAAAGACGTAGTCGGCACGTTCGGCGAGCAGCGCGCTGGCGCGATGATCGCGACATACGAAGGCGCCACTGCCGAAAGGCAGGTAGCCAAGCTTGTGCGGATCGACGGTCACCGAGTCGGTCTGGCCGAGTGCGGCAAACGCGGCGTGGATCGGTGGCGAGGGAAAGAAATGGAACTCGGCGGCGACCTCTTCGCGGCTGCGCAGCGAGCCGTCCTCGTTGCGGAACAGGGTCGATAGATAGCCGCCCCAGGCCGCGTCGACGTGCACGCAGAAGTCGAGCCCGCGAATGCGGCTGCGCTCGCGCGCGACCAGCACGCCGTCGACCGGGTCGATCGTGCCATATTCGGTGCTGCCGAGCACGGCGACCGCCATCAGCACCGGCTGGCGCTGCTCGGTGCAGAGCTGCAGGCGCTCTTCCAGCGCCGCGAGCTCCAGCCGCATGCCGCGTGTGGGCAACAGGTCGAGCTGCTCGCGGCCCAGGCCGAGCAGCTTCAGGCCCTTGCTCCAGGAGTAGTGCGCCGTGATCGGCGCCAGCACTCGCGGCACCCGCAGCTCGGGGTGGGCGGCAAAAAAGCCGGCCAGGCCGCGCTGCTCGATGCGCTCTTGAGTCAGCCGTGCTCGCCAGCGCTCGCGTTCGTGGGGCGCGAGGCTCGCGATCCATTCCTGCCAGCGTTCGAGCAGAGTCAGAGTCTGCGCTTGGGGCAGGTTGAAGGCGCCCCAGTCGCCTTCCGCCGGCACCTCGAGGCCCGGGATTCCGGCGGCGCGCAGCGCGACCGGAAACGCCTTCAGCGCAAGTGCCAGGCGCAGCGCCTGGTAGTTGGCCACGGTGCCGCCGGAGGTCAGATGACCGAAGGCGCAGTGTGGATCGGCCGGGTCGTGCGCATATCCGAGCATGCGCGCGAGCTGCAGGCCTACCTTGACCTCCATGTCAACCGTGACCGGCGCTACCTCCTCGGTCACATTGTTCGGGTTGTAGGGCAGGGCGATCATCTGCGCGGCCAACCCCGGCAGCAGCAGGTCGGACACCATGTGGCCGATGTAGCGCGGGCTGTTGAAGGGCATCGAACGCTTCAGCGCGGCGGCCAGCTGATTCAGCTCGCGGCGCATCCGCGCTTCGAAGGCCAGATAGTCGGGATGCAGCGGGGTGGCGGCGCCGATTGCGGGGGGATCCTCGGGGTGGAAGTTGCGCCGCCAGTAGACGTGATCGCGCAGGAACTCCAGCAACAGCTTTTCCAGCAGTTCGTTGTTCTCGCCGGATGGTCCGAGAAAACAGGCGTCCAGCGCGTGGTCGCGCACGGGTGGGGCAGGTGGTTCGAAATGAGGCGGCACGGTGTTCACGTTAGCGGTGGTGGCGAGGAGAAGCCTGCGACCAAGGGCTCCGGTTCGCGCTGATCCGGGTCAGCGTCGGGTTCCGCATGTTCGAGCGCAACGCAGCGGCAGTCTTCGGGCCGGCGTGTCAGCTGCAGCTTTGCGCAAATCCGGGCACCGCTGCAAGTCGCCCGACGGTTTGGCAGCGACCGCCCGAGCGGGTATCTTCGCGTCATGGAGCGGAGCGACACGGGGACGATCGACGAGCTGCTGCAGCGCTGGGCGGAGGGCGATGCGGCGGCGCTCGACCGACTGCTGCCGATCGTCTACGCTGACCTGCGCCGCCTTGCGCGCCGCGTTCTGCGCGCGGCGCCGGGGCAGGAGACGCTGCAGACGACCGCGCTGCTGCACGATGCGATGCTGCGACTTCTGGGCCGCGCGCCGAGCAGCTTCGAGGGTCCGATGCATCTGATGAACGCCTGCGCGCGCATGATGCGCCAGGTGCTGGTCGATCGCGCGCGGCGGGCGCAGCGCGACAAACGCGGCGGATGCTGGATTCGCGCCGAAGCTGGCGAGCTGGCCGAGCTGCCGATTCCCGACGGCACCGAGCTGCTCGCGCTCGAGCAGGCGCTCGAGCAGCTGGAGCAACTGCAGCCGCGGATGGTGGAAGTGCTGGAGCTGCGCTACTTCATTGGTCTGGAGATGGAGGAGATCGCGGCTGCGCTCTCGCTCAGCGAGCGGACCGTGCGTCGCGATTGGGTGGCCGCCAGAGCCTGGCTGAAAACTCGCCTGGGCGAGAGCGATTGAGCGGATCGGGCGAGGCGGAGGAGCCATGGCCACGAGTGAGCAGACGGCACTGGAAATCTTTCGCGCGGCGCTCGATCTGGCGCCGATGGAACGTGCCGCATTCGTCGCCGATCGCTGCGCCGGAGAGCTTGCGCTGTGCGTACGCGTGACAGCGCTGCTCGCGGAAGTCGAGCGGCAGGAGGTCGAGGACGAAGCCTGCGCGAACGCTTCGGATCCGCTTGTAGGGGCGCGACTCGGGCCTTTCCGGGTACGCGAGCGAATCGGCCGTGGCGGCATGGGTGTGGTCTATCGAGGGGAGCGAGAAGGTGCGGATTTCCGCCAGCAGGTCGCTATCAAGCTGATCCGACGCGGCTTCGATTTCGACGATGTCGAGCGCCGCTTCTTGCGCGAGCGGCGCATTCTGGCGCGCCTGGATCATCCCAACCTCGCGCGCTTCATCGACGGTGGCGTGGCGCCAGACGGGCGCCCCTGGTTTGCGCTGGAACACGTGCGAGGTCGCGCGATCGATGCCTGGTGCGATGAGCAGCGCCTGCCGATTCGGTCGCGCGTGCGGCTGTTTTTGGACGTATGCGCCGCGGTTCAATACGCCCACGCCCAGCTGGTCGTGCACCGTGATTTGAAGCCCGCCAACGTTCTGGTTGACGAAACCGGACGCGCGCGGCTGCTCGATTTCGGCATCGCCGCCCTGCTTGTCGATGACGACGCCGCGCCCGACGTCACGCATACCTGCAGCCGCGGCGCGCTGACGCCGGAATATGCCGCGCCGGAGCAGCTGGACGGCGCTGCCATCGGCACCGCAACCGACGTCTACGCGTTGGGCGTCATGCTGTACCGTCTGCTTGCCGGTGTCTCGCCCTACGATGTCGATCGGCATGACTCGGCTGCGCTCGAGCGCGCTATTCGCGGCGAACCGCCGCGGTTGCTGACGCAGGCGCCGGTGCGCGGCGGCCGCGAGGCGCTGAACCGACGCATGGAGGCGCGCGCTACCCACCTGGACGCCTGGCGCCGCGCGGTGCGCGGCGATCTGCGACGCATCGTCGAGAAGGCCTTGGCCAAGGAGCCCGAGCGACGCTATGTGACCGTTGCCGCCATGCGCGAAGATTTGCAGCACTGGCTCGACGGCCGGCCCGTGCGGGTTTCCGGTGACGGCATCGCCTATCGACTGTCCAAGCTCGTGCAGCGCCATCGCGCCGGCAGCGCGCTTGCCGCGCTGGCTCTGCTTGCGATTGCTGGCGGCTTCTACGGCACCCTGTCGCAGATGCGCGAAGCGCGGCTGCAGCGCAATGACGCGCTCGTTGCCGCGCGCCGCTCGGATGCCGTGCGGGATTACCTCATGCTGCTGTTTCGCGACGCTGCGGCGCAGAAGGACGCATCGCGTGTCGACGTGCGAAAGGTGTTCCGGGACGGTGCAGCGCGCCTGCTCGACCAGTTTGGCGGCGACGTTGGTGCCAGCCAGACGGCTGCCCTGATGCTGAGCGATCTGTTTCTCCAGGTCGCCGACCTCGACGGCGCCGAGCCGCTGCTCGAGCGGCTGACGGCGACCGCGGACGGGGCGATCGATCCGGACCTGCTTGCCCGTGCGCGCTACAACCTGGCTCAGCTCGAATTGACGCGCGGCGATGTCGGGCGTGCCCGTGAGCTCCTTGACGCGGCACAGGCCGCGTGGATCGGGCGCACCGGCAGCGTGGCTCTGCAGCTCAATGAAAGCCGCTTGGCGCAGGCTCGCCTCGAGCGGGTGGAAAGGACGCCTGCGCACGCGGTCGCCACGCTGGAGGCCGCGATTGCGGAGCGACGCCGGCTGCTTCACGGAGTGGACTACGAGCTTGGCAACCAGCTGAACGGTCTGGCGATCGCGCTGAGCGAGGACGGGCGCTACGCGGAGGCCATGCAGCGCGCAGAGCAGGGGATCGAGGTGTTTCGCACTCTCGGTCGCGCAGACAGCGACGGCGCGCTGGGGGCGATGAACAATCGCTGCAGCGCTGGCGTGATGCTCGGACGCAACGCGGAATGTCTGGAGCATTTTCGCCGCGTGGCGGAGGACACACGCAGGCTCTACGGAGAGAGCGTCAAGCTGGCCGCAGCGTTGCACAATGTCGGCGTGACGTTGACCCGCATGCAGCGCCCGGCCGAGGCGCTGGCGCCTCTCGAGGAAGCGTCTCGAGTTGCGCGCGAGCAGACCGGCGAGCGCAGTCCGGTGACACTCACGATCTCGATCGCGCTGGCCGAGGCCCTTGCGCTGCGGGGTGACGTCGAGCGCGCAGCGCCGCTTCTGGCGCGGGCAACGGAAATCGTCGAGGCGGACTATCCGCAAAATGCCTATCTGTTCGCCGTGGCGCATCGCGCCAGGGCGCAGCTGCACTGGGCGCAGGGGGAGGTTCCCGCCGGTCGGGTCGAGTTGGAGCAGGCGACCGAGCGGTTTCGTGGCATGGGCCGCCGCGGGGAAGCCTTCATCCGCTTGATGGCGCCGCTGCGCGAGGCTCTCGACGGCGCCTGATGCGCCAGACTCAGCGCTGCAGGATCGGTCGCGCCACCGCGAACAGGGCTGCCGGCTCCAGGATCGCCACGTCGCGCCCGTCCACGCGGATCAAATGCTGATCCTGGAAGCGGCGCAGCACGCGGCTCACCGTTTCCGCGGCCAGCCGCAGATAGTTGGCGATGTCGCCGCGCGACATCGCCAAGTGCAGCAGATCGAGTGGGAAGCCGCGCTCCGCGTAACGGCGGGCGAGACCGATCAGGAAGGCAGCGAGGCGCTCGTCGGCCGAGTAATCGCCCGCCAGCAGGGCGGCGCTGCCGATGTCCTCGCTCAGCCGACGAAACAGCTCCTGCTGGATACCCGGCACCTTGGCGGCAAGCGTGGACAGGGCGGGAAAGGAGAAGCGGCAGGCTTCCACTTCATCCAGCGCCACGGCGTCGCAGGGATAGATTTCGGGGTGGATCGCGTTCAGGCCGACCAGCTCGCCGGGGAGATAGAAGCCCAGCACCAGTTCGCGTCCTTCGATGTCGACCAGGCGCGTTTTCACCGTGCCGCGACGCACCGCGTACAGCGCTCCGAAGCGTTCACCCGTGCGGAAGATCGTTTCGCCTGGACGATGCACGCCCACATGTTCGATCAGGCAGTGCAGCTCGCGCAGCGCAGCCTGGTCGACGCCCGTCGCCTTGCACAGCGAGCCGAAGGCGCAGGTCGTGCAGAAGTTCTGGTCGTCATCGACGTCGGCGAGCGGTTCCGCGATGATGCGCGCCTGCGATGTCACGTAGCCCATGCGGGCCTGCCTCCATAATTCGGGCCGCAACCGTCCGTCGCGCGCGCGGCGGACGGCTGCTTCGGCATCGCCTAGACCGCGCGCGAGTAGCGGAGGTTCGGCGTGTCGACGTAGGCGTCGAAGCACATCGCAATGTTGCGCAGCAGGAACTGGCCGCGTGCGGTCACTGCGATGCGCGACGCCGAGCGGTCGACCAGACCGTCGTCCTCCAGCGGACGCAGGCGCTCCAGCGAAAGCTCGAAGTAGCTCGCGAAGTCTAGCAAGTGTCGGGCCTCGAAGGCGGCCAGATCGACGAAACCGGCACACATCAGGCGCTGGATCAGGTCGGAGCGGATCAGGTCGTCGGTACTCAGGCGGAGGCCGCGCTGCACCGGCAGATAGCCATTGTCGAGCGGGGCGTAGTAGCCGGTGATGTCCTTGGAATTCTGGCTGAAACTTGACCCGATGTGGCTGATCGCACTCATGCCGAGGCCGATCAGGTCGCAGGCGGCATGCGTCGAATAACCCTGAAAGTTGCGCTGCAGGGTGCCGGCCGCGGCGGCCTGGACCAGGTCGTCGGCAGGCAGCGCGAAGTGGTCGAAACCAATGTAGCGATAGCCGGCATCGGTCAGGGTTTCCACCGCGAGCTGGAGCAGCCCGAGGCGGGTCGAAGCGTCGGGCAGATCGTATTTGTCGATCTGCCGCTGCGCCTTGAAGATCTCCGGCAGGTGCGCGTAGCCGTAGGTCGCGATGCGGTCCGGGCGCAGCGCGATCACCTGTTCCAGGGTGTGGGCGAAGGTCCGCGGGTTCTGCTTGGGCAGGCCGTAGATCAGGTCGATGTTGACCGAGCGCACCCCGGCCGCACGACCGCCCTCCATGACGTCGCGGGTTTCCTCGACGCTCTGGATGCGGTTGACCGCGCGCTGCACTTCGGGGTCGAAATCCTGCACGCCGAGCGAAAAGCGGTTGATCCCGGCTTCGGCGATCTGTCGCGCGTAGTCGGCGTCGCAGAAGCGCGGGTCGAGCTCGACGCCGAATTCGCGCTCGGCGCTGCGGCTGAAACTGAAGTAGCGGCCGAGCGTTTCGATCAGCTCGACCAGCTGTTCGGGCTCGAGGAAGTTGGGCGTGCCGCCGCCAAAGTGCAGCTGCGCGAGGCCACGGTCGCGATCGAACAGCGCGGATACGCTTTCGATCTCGCGGTAGAGGCGCGCCAGATAGCTCCCGGCCTTGCTCTTGTCGCGGGTGATGATGCGCGCGCAGCCGCAGTAAAAGCAGGGCGAGACGCAGAAAGGGATATGCAGGTAGGCAGACAGGTCCCGCGGAATCGGATCCTGATTGGAGGTTTCGATCGCCCTGCGCAGCTCCGGCTCCTTGAAGTCGGGGCGAAAATGTGGCGCAGTGGGATATGACGTATAGCGCGGGCCGCTGACGTCGTACTTGGCGATCAGCGCGCGATCGAATTGGGCAGGGGCGTCCATCGTCGAATCGTGGAGGGGGCCTGCGGGTGGCGCCTTGATCCCGATCAAACGCGGACCTTGGGAGCCTCTTCGGCTGCATGCCGTCGGGGTCTGGCGGCGCGCGTTGCGGCGCAGATCGCTTCCTTCAGCGGCCGGAGCTCGAGTCTGCCGCGGCGCCGTTTTCCAGCATGATTGCCGCCAGCACCCGGCGACCCTCTCCGGCCAGCACGTTGTAGGTGCGACAGGCGGCGGCGTTGTCCATCACTTCGATGCCGATCCGCCGCCGCAGCAAGGCGGCCTGCGCCTCGCGCGGGGGGAAAGCCTGGCGTCTGCCGGTTCCCAGCAGCACGACTTCGGGCGCAAGGGCGATCAGCGCTTCGGCAGCGGCAACGTCGAAGGATTCGGCGCTGGCGATGGCCCAATGTTCGATCAGCCGATCCGGCGCGAGCAGGAAGCTATCCTCCAGCACCCGGTCTACCACGGTGACGCTGCGCTCTCCGCAGCTGCGGAAATACAGATAGCCGCTGGGGTTTTCGTGGTTCAGCTCCATGCTTGTTCAGCGCGGAAGCTCGAAAAGGGCCGGACGCAGCGGGTTACGGCGGTAGAGGCAGGCGACCTTGCCAATGGTCTGCACCAGAGCGGCGCCCGAGCGTCTGCCGATCTCGGCGATGGTCTCGCGGCGCACCTCGCGGTCGTCGTCGGCGACGCGAAGCTTGATCAGCTCGTGGTCGTCGAGCGCGCGTTCGAGTTCCGCCAGCACAGCTTCCGTCAGGCCCTTCTGTCCGAGCAGGATGACCGGCTTCAGCGCGTGCGCCTGGCCGCGCAGGTAGCGCCGCTGGTTGGCGCTCAGCGCTCGCTGTGGCGGGCGCGGAGTCAGCTCGGTCGCTGCCATCGCAGGTTCGCGAGGAGGCACGGAGGCGGCGCGGAAGGATGTTCTGGCGGGCATGAGCAGAGCAGAGGAAGTGGCCGATCCGCGGGTTTGCGCGGTCTTGCAGGGTATCATGTTCGGGTCGGCCTTCCGCTGGCCGCAACCGCGTCGCGCCGGATCAGGATGGACTCGCCACACGATTTTCCAGGCCGCCTTCGACTGCAGAGCTGCTGCCTACGTCCGCAGCGCGAGGCGTCGTGAGCCGCAGCAAATCCAGCTCGCGCTGGCTGCGGGAGCATTTCGACGACCCCTTCGTGCAGCGCGCGCAGAAGGAAGGGTGGCGCTCGCGCGCCGTGTTCAAGCTCGAGGAGCTTCTCGAGCGCGATCGCCTGCTGCGTCCAGGTATGGTGGTGGTCGATCTGGGAGCGGCTCCCGGCGGCTGGTCACAGGTTTTGCGCGAGCGGCTGGGCGAGCGTGGCCGAGTGATCGCGCTCGACCTCCTGCCGATGCAGGGCATGGGCGGCGTCGAGTTCATCCAGGGCGACTTCCGCGAGGCGGAAATCCTTGAACAACTGCAAGACCTGCTTGCCGGGGATCAAGTCGATCTTGTACTTTCCGACATGGCCCCCAATCTCAGCGGCATGAAAGCCATCGATCAACCCAGGGTCATGCATCTCGTTGAGTTGGCGGAGGAATTCGCCAACCTGCAGTTGCGCGTCGGTGGTGCGTTTCTGAGCAAGGTTTTTCATGGACCGGGATTTGACGAGCTGCTGCGGCGCTTGCGCCTGCGCTATGGGCGCGTCAGCATTCGCAAGCCGGAGGCTTCTCGTGCGCGCAGCGCCGAGGTGTATGTTCTTGCTGCCGGCAAGCGCTGAGCGGACATGATCCGCCGCACTTTCCGCAGCTCCGCGCGGCTTCGGCCCGCCTACTTTCCGCTTGAGGCGGGTTCGAGCCACCCACGATGAACGACATGGCGAGAAATCTTCTGCTTTGGGTGATCATCGCGGTGGTCCTGCTCACCGTGTTCCAAAGCTTCAGCCCGCACGGCGCGGCGCCTGCCGACGTGCCGTATTCGGACTTCACGCAGCAGCTCGTGAACGGCGGGGTGGCTTCGGTGACTTTGAGCCCCGAGGTGCCCTCCAAGGCGACCGCCAAACTCAAGGACGGCAGCAGCGTGACCACCACGGTGCCGATCGGCGCCAACCAGGAGCTGGTCGGGCTTCTTGCCAAGGGTGGTGTGGAGGTGCGGCAGACGCCGCCCGACAACGTGATGCCGCTGTGGCGCATTCTGCTCGATTGGGTGCCGATTCTGATCTTCATCGGTCTGCTGGTCTATTTCATGCGCCAGATGCAGGCGGGTGCCGGTGGGCGCGGCGCCATGAGCTTCGGGCGATCTCGCGCCAAGCTGCAGGGCGAGGACCAGATCAAGGTGACCTTCGCCGATGTCGCCGGCTGTGACGAAGCCAAGGAGGAAGTCAGCGAGCTGGTCGAGTTTCTGCGCGATCCCTCGCGCTTTACCAAGCTTGGTGGCAAGATTCCGCGCGGCGTGCTGATGGTCGGCTCGCCAGGCACCGGCAAGACGCTGCTGGCGAAAGCGATCGCCGGCGAGGCCAAAGTGCCGTTCTTCTCGATTTCCGGTTCCGACTTCGTCGAGATGTTCGTCGGCGTCGGCGC
>CAZORA010000011.1:0-78036 GCA_964582225.1 uncultured Dokdonella sp.
CCACGATGTCGTTGATGAAGTGCTCGTGGTCGGCGGGGTTGTCGGTGGCGAGGAAGCCGCCGGTGTTGACGCGGGCGTCCTGGGCGCCGTCCATCAGCACGATGTGCGCGCTCTTGGCGATCTGCTTGACCAGCTCGGCCACGCTGCGGTCGGCCATGCCGGGCTCGTGGCGCTGGATGTACCAGGCGTTTTCGACCACTCGCGACAGGTCGAGCACCAGGCGCAGGCCGTTGCGGTCGGCCAGCTCGCGCAGCGCCCGCAGGTTGCCCAGGCTGAAGGGGTGCTGGCCGTCGGCAAAGGCCTGGCAGCCGATGAAGGGCGGGCGCTGTTCGTCGATCGCGGCCTGCAGGCGGGCGAGATCGACGTTGCCGGTGAACCGCTGGTCACCGCGCTCGCGCACGTCGACCAGCTCGATGCCGCGCGGACCGTGCAGGTCCACCCGCGCGCGCGCGTTGCTCGGCAGGCGGTCGCCGCGCTTGGCGAAGACGTGCAGCAGGATCTTCACCGCGCCCAGGCTGTTGTGGGTCGGGCAGACATAGGTATGGCCGAACACCTCGCCGATCACCCGCACCAGATGCTCGAAGTTGCGCGCGCCGGCATAGGCCTCGTCGCCGATCAGCTGGCCCGCCAGCTGCTCCTGGGTCACCGCGCCCGCGCCGTAGGACACCATGTCGAAGCTCAGCTCACTCGGGGTCAGGTTGAAGGTGTTGAAGTGCGCCGCGGCCAGCCTGCGCTTGCGCTCCTCGAGCGGAAGGAAAGCGATCGGGCGCACGGTCTTGACCTTGTGCGGCTCGTGGGCGGGAACGGGCGTGGCCATGCAAGCTCTCCGGAAGAAAGTGGCAAAAGGGAAAGCCCCGCGCGGCCGAGAGCGGCGTCGCGGCCCGCGGGACGCCAAACCATTGTATTCATTGAATCACCGTGCTTGAATGAACTTATCAAGGTAATCACGACATTTTCTTCATGTTTCTTACGCTGGATGAGCAAAGAACCGTCGATTCTCAAAAGCCGCTGGACGCGATCGACTGGCGCATCCTGGAGGTGCTGCAGGCGGACGGGCGGATCACCTTCACCGCCCTCGCCCGGCGCATCGGCCTGTCCACGCCGGCCACCACCGAGCGGGTGCGCCAGCTCGAGGCCGCTGGCGTCATTCGCGGCTACCGCGCCGAGCTCGACCTCAACCGCATCGGCCGTCCCCTGCTCGCCATCGTGCGGCTGAGCGCGGTCGGCAACGTGCTGGCGCGGGTCACCGCAGCGATGCAGAAGCTGCCCGGCGTGCTCGAGTGCTATCGCGGCACCGGCGCCGACTCCTTCACCGCCAAGGTTGCAGTGGCTTCGGTCGAGGAGCTGGAGCGTCTGATCGACCAGCTGACGCCCTTCGGCACCACCTCGACCTCGATCGTGCTGTCGGTGCCGGTGCCGGCGCGGCCGGTCAGTCGCCCTGTCGCAGGATCTGAGACGCTGAAGGGGTAAACGGAGGCTTTCCGCGCCGGGGCTTTGCATGTCCTCCATCCCTGAACTCGAGCTCCCCGCCGGAGCCTCCTCGATCGAGCGCCTGGTGGCGCGCCTCGGCGCCCGCTACGGCGAGCGCATCACCGGCTATTTCCGCCAGCCGGCGCAGGCGGCGCGCTGGGCCGAGCTGCCGGCGGAGCTGCCGCGCGCACTGCGCCGCGCGCTCGCGGCGCGCGGCATCGAGCGCCTCTACAGCCACCAGCGCGAGGCCTGGGATCGGCTGCGCGCCGGCCAGCACGTGGTGATCGTGACCCCGACCGCCTCCGGCAAGACGCTCTGCTACAACCTGCCGGTGCTGGCCGCGCTGGCCGAGCGCGGCACCGCGCGCGGCGCCAAGGCCCTGTATCTGTTCCCGACCAAGGCGCTGGCGCAGGACCAGGTGGCGGAGCTACTCGAACTCAACGCTGCCGGCCCGCTCGGCCTGCGCGCCTTCACCTTCGACGGCGACACGCCCGCGGACGCGCGCCAGGCGATCCGGGTCAAGGGCGACGTGGTGGTGAGCAACCCCGACATGCTGCATCAGGCGATCCTGCCCCACCACACCAAGTGGGCGCAGTTCTTCGAGTCGCTGGCCTGGGTGGTGATCGACGAGGTGCACGGCTACCGCGGCGTATTCGGCTCGCACGTGGCGAACGTCCTGCGCCGCCTCCAGCGCGTCTGCGCCTTCTACGGCGTGCAGCCGACCTACGTGCTCTGCTCGGCGACCATCGGCAATCCGCGCGAGCACGCCGAGGCCCTGCTCGGACGGCCGGTGCACGCGATCACCGAGAGCGGCGCGCCGCGCGGCGAGCGCCACGTGCTGCTGTGGAACCCGCCAGTGGTGAACCCCGACCTCGGCATTCGCGCCTCGGCCCGCTCGCAGTCGATGCGCCTGGCGCGGCAGACGATTCGCGCCGGGCTCAAGACCATCGTCTTCGCCCAGTCGCGGCTGATGGTCGAAGTGCTGACCAAATACCTGAAGGACGTCTTCGACCACGATCCGCGCAAACCCGAGCGCATCCGCGCCTATCGCGGCGGCTATCTGCCGGACGAGCGGCGCCAGACCGAGCGGGCGCTGCGCGGCGGCGGCATCGACGGCGTGGTCAGCACTTCCGCGCTCGAGCTCGGCGTCGACATCGGCGCGCTCGACGTGGCGATCCTGAACGGCTTTCCGGGCTCGATCAGCGCCACCTGGCAGCGCCTCGGGCGCGCCGGCCGGCGCCAGCGCCCGGCGCTCGGGGTGCTGGTCGCGAGCAGCCAGCCGCTCGACCAGTACGTGGTGCGGCATCCGGAGTTCTTCGCCGCGGCCTCGCCCGAGCAGGCCCGCATCGCCCCCGACCAGCTGCTGATCCTGCTCGACCACATCCGCTGCGCCGCCTTCGAGCTGCCCTTCGCCAGCGGCGATCGCTTCGGCGAGCAGCCGGTCGACGAGTTCCTCGAGTTGCTGGCCGAATCCGGCGTGCTGCACCGCGAAGGCGCTCGCTGGGACTGGATCGCCGACGCCTATCCGGCGGCAGCGGTCAACCTGCGCTCGGTCGCCGACGGCAATTTCCTGGTGGTCGACCGCAGCGCCGGCCGCCAGACCATCATCGCCGAAGTCGACTACTCCAGCGCCGCGCTGAGCCTTTACGAGGGCGCGATCCACATGGTGCAGTCGCGCCCGTTCCAGGTCGAGCGCCTCGACTGGGAGGGCCGCAAGGCCTTCGTCACCGCGACCCACGCCGACTACTACACCGACGCCATCGACTACACCCGGCTCAAGGTGCTCGACCGCTTCGACGGCCGCCGCGCCGGCCGCGGCACCTGCCACCACGGCGAAGTGCACGTGGTGCGCCGGGTCGCCGGCTACAAGAAGATCCGCTTCTACAGCCACGAGAACATCGGCTACGGGCCGGTCAACCTGCCCGACCAGGAGCTGCATACCACGGCGCTGTGGTGGCAGCTCGAACAGACGACCCTCGACGCCGCCTTCGCCAGCCGCCAGGACGCGCTCGACGGCTTCCTCGGCGCCGCCTGGGCCCTGCACACGGTGGCGCGGGTGCGCGCCATGGCGGACGGACGCGATCTCGAAAAGGCGGTCGGCGCGGGCGACGCCGCCTGGTTCGCCACGCGCGACGCGCAGGGCCGCGGCGAGTGGCGCGGCAGCGACGGCGAGCGCGGCGATCCGGACGCCGCGAGCTTCAACCCGACCCTCTACCTCTACGACAATTTTCCGGGCGGCATCGGCCTCTCCGAGCCGCTGTTCCGCGCCGCCCCGGAGCTGCTGCGCGCAGCCCTGGATCTGATCCAGGGCTGTGACTGCAGCGGCGGCTGCCCGACCTGCATCGGTCCCGTTCTCGGCGAGCCAGCCGCCGCGCCGAGCCAGGCCGAGCTGGCCGCCGCGGTTCTGGCTCTGCTCGAAGCATGAGCGCGCTGGCGAGCCGCCTGGCAAAGCTCCGCCTCGAGGCCGGCCTCGAGGCGAGGCCCGGCGCCACGGTGGCGCCAGCCGCCGCGACGACTCCAGCGCGCCCGAGCCTGGACGCGCTGCGCGCCATGATCCGGGCCCGCGAGCGACGCGGCGCGCCCTCCTCCGCTCCGCCGCACAGCCCGCGCGCGCTGCCGGCGCCGGCCGGACGCGAGCTGGCGCCGGGCCTGCGCTACGTCGAGGAAGCACTCCCCTACCCGGCCCCGCCGCTGTTTCGCTGGCCGCCGCTCGACCCGGCGCCGCTGGCGCGCGAGCGCCTGCTCTGCTTCGACACCGAAACCACCGGCCTCGCCGGCGGCGTCGGCACCCGCGCCTTCATGATCGGCGCGGCCGATTGGCGCGAGGGCCGGCTGCGCCTGCGCCAGCTCTATCTGACCGCCATCGCCGGCGAAACCGCCATGCTGGAGACCTTCGTCGGCTGGCTCGGCGCCGACACGGTCCTGGTCAGCTACAACGGCAAGAGCTACGACGCGCCCCTGCTCAAGGGGCGGCTGCGCCTGAATCGCGTCGCCCACCGCCTCGACGCCCTGCCCCACGTCGACTGGCTGCACCCGACCCGGCGTCGCTATCGGGGCGTCTACGCCAACTGCCGGTTGGCCACCATCGAGCGCGAGGTGCTGCGGATCGTCCGCGAAGACGACCTGCCCGGCGCCGAAGCGCCCGCTGCCTGGCTCGCCTTCCTGCGCGGCGAATCGAACCGCAACCTGGCCCGAGTGCTCGCCCACAACCGCCAGGACGTGATCAGCCTGATGCGCCTCGGCGACCACCTCGCCGCGCTCGGGCCCGCCGCCCGCCGCTGAAGCCGCGCGCCGATCAACGTCACGCGGGCGGCCAGAATCGCGTGAGCCGTTTTCCCGCGGTTTGTCGCATGCATCGACAAGCGCCCGTACGGGGCGCGGTGCGGCCCTGCAGATTGCTGCCGGACGGAGGGCCGCCGGTCCCGGCCGCTGCGCGACCAAGGGCCCATGCGAAGCGCGGAACGGGGGAAGCAGGGAACAGGAAGGAGCTGCGGGGACACGCGTGCACGACCCGGGAAGGTCGACGCCCCGCGCCTCGGTCGACTTCGGCGAGGGCTCGCCGCAGCGCCGCGGATGCGCCGGGACCGGCGCGTCGTCTTCGAGTCCGACCGCACACGGAAGTGCGGTCGACTCTCCAAACAGAGGCAGGTTCACTTCCTGCGCTGCGGCCCGGCCGCTCGGTCGAGTGACCCTTGCCCGGGAGCCGTCCGACGAAGCTCGATTCCGTCGCCGCCCCGCCTTGCCGGAGCCGGGCGAGGCGGCGGACAATGACGCCGTGTTCGATTCCGACCGCTATCCACACCTCGCGCGCATCGATTCGCCGGCGGACCTGCGCCGCTGCGACGAGGCGGAGCTGCCGGCGCTGGCGGATGAGCTGCGCGCCTACCTGATCGAGTCGGTATCGAACTCAGGCGGACACTTCGCCGCCAATCTCGGTGTGGTCGAGCTGACGCTCGCCCTGCACTACCTGTTCGACACGCCGCGTGATCGGCTGGTCTGGGACGTCGGTCACCAGTGCTACGCGCACAAGATCCTGAGCGGGCGGCGTGATCGCATCGGCACGATCAAGCAGCTGGGCGGCCTGGCGCCGTTTCCGAGCCGCGCCGAGAGCGAGCACGACTGCTTTGGCGTTGGCCACTCCTCTACCTCGATCAGCGCCGCGCTCGGCATGGCGCTGGTCGCCGGCCGGCGCGACGACGCGGGACGAATCCTGGCGGTGATCGGCGACGGCGCGATGACCGCCGGCCAGGCCTTCGAGGCGCTCAACCACGCCGGGGCGAGCGGGGCCGATCTGCTGGTGGTGCTGAACGACAACCAGATGTCGATCGGCGCCAGCGTCGGCGGCCTGACCTCGGAGCACCCGCGGGACATCGACGGCGCGAGAGTGAGCGTCCCGGCCGAGCTGTTCGAGAAGCTCGGCTTCCACTACGCGGGACCGATCGACGGGCACGATCTGCCGAGTCTCCTGGCGGCACTGCGCGCGATAGGCGCGCGGCGCGGGCCGCGCCTGCTCCACGTGCGGACGATCAAGGGCAGGGGCTACGCGCCAGCGGAGCGGGCGCAGACTGCCTGGCATGCGGTGGGCCCCTTCGATCCGGCATCCGGGCGCGCGCGCTCGGCGCAATCGGGCGGGCCGAGCTACACGGATGTGTTCGCGGACTGGGTCTGCGACATGGCGAGAGCGGACGAACGACTCTACGCAATCACTCCGGCGATGCGCGAGGGTTCGGGGCTGCTGCGCTTCTCGCAGGAATATCCGGCCCGCTTCTGCGACGTCGGCATTGCCGAGCAGCACGCGGTCACCCTCGCCGCGGGCATGGCCTGCGCCGGCGCCAAGCCGGTCGTGGCGATCTATTCGACCTTTCTGCAGCGCGGCTATGATCAGCTGATCCACGACGTCGCCCTGCAGAACCTCGACGTGACCTTCGCGATCGATCGTGCCGGGCTGGTCGGTCCGGACGGCGCCACGCACGCTGGCAGCTTCGATCTGAGCTACCTGCGGACGGTCCCGAATCTGCTGCTGATGGTGCCGGCCGACGCCGCCGAGTGCCGCAGGATGTTGACGACGGGCTTCCGCTATCAGGGTCCGGCCGCGATTCGCTATCCGCGCGATGCCGCTGCAGATCCGCGGCCAGAAGCAGGGCTCGAGCCGCTCGAAATCGGCTGCGCGGAAGTGCGTCGGCGTGGTCGCGGAGTCGTCCTTCTTGCTTTCGGCGCGATGCTCGCGATTGCCGCGCCAGTAGCCGAGCGACTCGACGCGAGCCTGGTCAACATGCGCTTCGTGAAGCCGCTCGATGAAGCCCTGCTCGCGGAGCTGGCGCGCACGCACGCGGCGCTGGTGACGCTCGAGGACGGCGCGCTGCTGGGCGGCGCGGGCAGCGCGGTCGGCGAGTGGATGGCGGCTCAAGGCATCGAGCTGCCGCTGCTCGCGATCGGCCTGCCCGATCGCTTCCCCGCCCACGCGACGCGCAGCCAGCAGCTCGCTGCGGCGGGACTCGACGCGGTCGGCGTCGAAACGCGGGTTCGTCAGCGCTTCGCTGCGCTGCTCGCCTCGCCCACGCTGCGCAGCGTGGGGTGAACCCTCGCGCCGAGTAGCGCGAGGACTCCTAGGACCGAAAAGCCGGCTACTCGGCGGCCGCAGGGGCCGCGCCGGCCGCGGCTTCCTTGTCGCGCGCCTTGCGACGGGCGTTTGCGGCCAGGTCTTCCTTGATCCGCGCCGCCTTTCCTTCGAGGCCGCGCAGGTAGTAGAGCTTGGCTGCGCGCACCTTGCCGCGGCGCTTCACCACGACCGAATCGATCAGCGGGCTGTAGCTTTGGAACACGCGCTCGACGCCGGTCCCGTGCGACATCTTGCGCACCGTGAAGGCCGAGTGGAGGCCGGCGTTCTTGCGTGCGATGCATACGCCCTCATAGGCCTGCACGCGCTCACGGCTGCCTTCCTTGACTTTCACGTTGACCACCACGGTGTCGCCGGGGGCGAACGCTGGCAGCTTGCGGCTCATCTGCGCGGTTTCAAATTGCTGGATCAGGTTGCTCATCTCGTTCACCACCGTCAAGTCAGATTGCTGGTTTGGCCCGCGTCGACGGAAACGGCATCCCGCCCCGCCGTCGTTGCGTGCTCGCGCTGGAACTCTTCCAGCAGGGAGCGCGAATTCTTGTCCAGTTCGAGGCGTTCGAGCAAATCCGGACGCCTGAGCCAGGTTCGGCCGAGCGACTGCTTGCGGCGCCAGCGACGGATGGCCGCGTGGTCACCGGAAGTCAGCACCTCCGGCACGTCGCCCCAGTCATGACGCTCGGGACGAGTGTAGTGCGGACAGTCGAGCAGGCCGTCCGAGAACGAATCCTGCGCGGCCGATTCCGCGTCGTGCAGCACGCCTTCCTGCAACCGCCCCACGGCGTCGATCAGGATCGCCGCTGCGAGCTCGCCGCCGGAAAGCACGTAGTCGCCGATCGAAAGCTCCTCGTCCACCTCACGCTCGAGGAAGCGCTCGTCGACGCCTTCGTAGCGCCCGCTGAGCAGGATCAGATGCTCCCGCGCCGCGAGTTCGGCCACCCTGGCCTGATCGAGCCGCCGTCCCTGCGGACTCAGATACGTCACCCCGGTCGCCACCGCGCCGCTTGCGGCGCGGGCCGCCTCCAGCGCGTGCCGCAGCGGGTCGATCATCAGCACCATGCCCGGCCCGCCGCCGTAGGGGCGATCGTCGGCCGAGCGGTAGTTGTCGCTCGCGAAATCGCGCGGGTTCCAGGTCGCGACCCGGATCAGCCCACGCTCGCAAGCGCGGCCCACCACGCCGATCCGCGCGCTGGCCTCGATGAAATCAGGAAACAGCGTGATGACGTCGATGCGCATGACTTCATCCTCTGCCCCGCGCCCCGGCTTCCGCCAAGCTCAGAACTCCGCATCCCAGTCGACCGTCAGCCGGCCGTCAGCGAGATTCACCTCGGTGACGGTAGCGCCGGGCAGGAACGGAATCAGCCGCTCGCGCGCGTCGTCCCGCACCACCAGCACGTCGTTGGCACCGGTCTCGATCAGGTGCGACACCCGGCCGAGCACCACGCCCTCGACGTTGACTACCTCGAGTCCTTCGAGGTCGGTCCAGTAATATTCACCCGGCTGCGCCGGCGGTAGCGCCGCACGCGAGACCAGGATTTCCGCGCCCACCAGAGCCAGCGCCGTGTCGCGGTCGTCCACTCGCGGCAGCGCCGCCACCAGGCCCTTGCCCTGGACGCGGCCGCGAACACCTTCGATCGAGCGCTCGGTGGTATCGCACCGCAGCAGCCAGGGTCGGTAGCGGAAGATGCCTTCGCGCGGCTCGGTCCAGGATTCGATCTTCAGCTCGCCGCGCACGCCATACACGCCGGCGATCCTGCCAATCCGGACCAGGCGCGCCGGCGCGTCCGCCATGCGCTCAGACAACCGCCTTGCGGCCGGCCTCCTTGTAGAGCGAGCGCACCTTGTCGGTCATCTGCGCACCCTTGGCGACCCAGGCGTCGACTTCACCTGTATCCAGCTGCAGACGCGCTTCCTGACCGGTGGCGACCGGGTTGTAGAAGCCGAGACGCTTGATGTTGCGCCCATCGCGCGGCGTGCGGCCGTCGCTGACGACGATGTGGTAGAACGGGCGTCCCTTGGCGCCGCCGCGGGACAGGCGAATCTTTACCATGCGTTGTTCTCTCGAGGATCGAAAGCGGAGCCGACGCACGCGCAAACTGGCCGCAGGTGCCCAGGCAAGCCGCGTATTCTAGCGCAATTTTCGCCCGCGTTGCGCAAGCCCTCAACCGCGCGGCGGCAAACCACCACCGCCGAACTGGCGCATCGCGCCCGACATCTGGCGCATCAGGCCCTTGCCACCACCGCGGCCCAGCTTGGACATCATCTTCGCCATCTGCTGGTGCTGCTTCAGCACGCGGTTGACTTCGGCCGGCTGGGTGCCCGAACCGCGCGCCACGCGGGCGCGGCGCGAGCCGTTCAGCAGATCGGGCTGGCGTCGCTCCTTTTTCGTCATCGAGCCGATGATCGCGATCATGCGCCGCACCTGGCGGTCGTCGACCTGGGATTTGATCTGCTCGGACATGCCGCCCACACCCGGCAGCTTCTCCAGCAGCGAAGCCATGCCGCCCATGTTGATCATCTGCTCGAGCTGATCGCGCATGTCGTTGAGGTCGAAGCGCTTGCCCTTGATGACCTTTTCCGCGAGCTTGCGTTGCTTCTCCTGATCGACGCTCTGCTCTACCTGCTCGACCAGCGACAGCACATCGCCCATGCCGAGGATGCGCTGGGCCAGGCGGTCCGGATGGAAGGGCTCGAGACCGTCGGGCTTCTCGCTGACGCCAATGAACTTGATTGGGCGCCCGGTAACGTAGCGTACCGACAGCGCCGCGCCGCCGCGAGCGTCGCCGTCGGTCTTGCTCAGAATCACGCCGGTCAGCGGCAGTGCGTCGGCAAACGCCCTGGCCGTGTTGGCGGCATCCTGCCCGGTCATCGAGTCGACCACGAACAAAGTCTCGACCGGATCGAGCGCTCCATGCAGCGCCTTGATCTCCGCCATCATCGCCTCGTCGACGTGCAGGCGACCGGCGGTATCGACGATCAACACGTCGGCAAAGCTCTTCCTTGCCGCATCCAGCGCGGAGCGGGCGATCTCGATCGGCTTCTGCTCGGCCGTCGACGGGTGGAAGCCCACCTCCACCTGCGCGGCGAGCGTGGCCAGCTGCTCGATCGCCGCCGGGCGGTACACGTCGCAGCTGACCAGCAGCACCTTCTTCTTGCGCCGCTCCTTCAGGAAGCGGGCGAGCTTCGCCGCGGTAGTGGTCTTGCCGGCGCCCTGCAGACCCGCCATGAGGATCACCGCGGGCGGCGCGGCGGCCAGGTTGAGGTCGCTGTTGGCGCGGCCCATCACCGCGGTCAGCTCGTCGCGCACCACCCGCACCAGGGCTTGCCCCGGCGTCAGGCTGCGCAGGACTTCCTGACCCAGCGCCTTCGCCTGCACACGTTGGATCAGCGCCTGCACCACCGGCAACGCGACATCCGCTTCGAGCAGGGCGATGCGCACCTCGCGCAGCGCCTCGCGGATATTCGACTCGGTCAGGCGTCCCTTGCCGCGCAGGCGCTGCACGGTACCGGTCAGGCGTTGGCTGAGGGATTCGAACATGCGTGCCTCAGGCGGCGGCGAAGCGCGGGATTATAGCCGGCGGGGGCGGTCGCTCAGCGCAACAGCATCAGCCGGTCGTCGCGGATCATCACGCGATCGCCCGGGCGCAGGTTGCCGTTGTCCCACTGCGTCACCGTGGCCCAGCGGCCGTCATCCAGACGCACCGTGAACTGCCAGGCCTCGCGGCCACCGCCATTCGAATTGCGCTCGATGGCGTTGCCGGCAAAGCCACCCGCCACCGCGCCGCCGACGGTCGCCGCGGTGCGCCCGCGGCCGTGGCCGATTTGGTTGCCGAGAATGCCGCCGATGATTGCGCCAAGCACCGCGCCGCCGCCGCTGGTCGCGTTGTCGCGCACGTACACGCGCTCGATTTCACGGACCACACCGCAGTTCGGGCAGTCAAAGCGCGCGCGCCGCTGGTAGTACTCATCGCTCTGCTCAAACTGCGCACGCGGCGGGGTGGCTGCGCAGGCGACGAGCAGCAAACAGGCAAGGGCCGCCACAGCGGCCGAAAAGACTCGGTATTTCATGGTGCTTGCTCCTTCGAATGATTCCGGGAGCCTGTCGGGCGGATGCCGATTCGATGGCCAACCCGTCGCACGACCCCTGACCCGACACGCTCGCTGGATGGTCGCGCTTTCCGGCCAAAGGCGCAATGAACGGCGCGACCACGCGAGCGAGCGGCCCGCGCGAGACCAAAAATCAGTACGCTACGTGGTTTGCGCCCACGACCCTCGGAGCCGACGTCCGCATGCGCAGCGACCGCAATACTCCCGATGCCGCCGCACTATCCAGCTCGACACCGACCGCCACACCGTCGCCGCGTGGCGAAGACTGGCGGCGCGCCGAGCTCGACGCGCTGCGCGAGCTCGACGCCGACGCCGCGGTAGCGCGACTCGCTCCGCTCGACGACCTCGAGGTCGCCGCTCTGCTGCACGCCCTCGGTCCGGGCCGCGCGGTGGCGATCCTCGATCGCTTCGGCGCCGAGCGCCGCCGCCGCATCGCGGCCGAAGACACCGAAGCCTGGCTGCCGGGCATGCAGTGGCCGCAGGGGGCGGTCGGACGCCTGATGGAGGCGCCACCGGCGGTATTCGCGCCGGATGTTTCGGTGGCGCAGGCGATCGCACGACTGCGCCCGCTGATCACCAGCCGCCTGGTCACCTATCTGTTCATAACTGATCCGCAGCGGCGCCTGCTCGGCGTGGTCGCGTTTCGCGAAATCGCCTTCGCCGAGGCCGGCCAGAAGCTCGCCGAGCTGATGCTGCCGCAGCCCTTTTCGTTGCGCCCGGAAACCCCGGTGACGGCGGCGATGCACGACGTGGTGCAGCGCCACTATCCGGTCTACCCGGTGTGCGATGCGCAGGGTCACCTGCTCGGCGTGGTGCGCGGCTCGGTGCTGTTCGAGCAGCAGGCTTTCGAGATCAGCGCGCAGCCGGGCGTCATGGTGGGCGTGGAAAAGGAAGAGCGCCTGGCCACGCCCTGGGCGCGCAGCCTGCGCTTTCGAAATCCCTGGCTGCAGGTGAACCTGCTGACCGGCTTCGTCACTGCCAGCGTGGTTGGTTCGTTTCAGGACACGATCAGCCAGGTGGCACTGCTCGCGGTATTCCTGCCGGTCATGTCGGACCAGTGCAACAACACCGGCATGCAGGCTCTGGCGGTCACCCTGCGCGGACTGACCTTCGGCGAGCTGCGCCGCGGACAGGGCCTGCGCCTGCTGCTCAAGGAGGGCTGGCTGGGTTTTCTGAACGGGACCGTGACCGGCCTGCTGGCCGGCCTGGCGATGTTCGGCATGGCGCTCCTGCAGGACAATCCGCGCGCGCCGATCCTCGGGCTCATCACCTTCCTCGCCATGACCGGGAGCTGCGCGCTGGCGGGCGTGGTCGGTACCGGCGTGCCGCAGTTTCTGAAACGCTGCGGTGCCGACCCGGCCACCGCGTCGAGCATCTTCCTGACCAAGGTTACGGACATCACCAGCCTCGGCCTTTTTCTCGGCCTGGCGACCTGGCTGCTTGGGCGCTAGGGGGTCGGACGGCGCTGCGTCCGAGTTGCCGCGACGGGAACGAAATCACGCCTGTCGGCGCTCCCGCAACAATGCATCGACTGCGGCGCCTGGTTCGATCGCAGCGCGCACAGGATGACCGGAACGCCCGATCGGAGCATGCGATCGCCGCGGCGGCATGAACCCGATTGCGCTTGTCGACACTCCTGCGGAGCTGCTTCGATTGTGGCGCCGTGAACCGGACGTCGTCGCGGCTTCGAGTTCAGACTCAAACCGCGCGCAGGGCGATCGCCTTCTTGATCTCGGCGATCGCCTTGGACGGATTGAGGCCTTTCGGGCAGACGTTGGAGCCGTTCATGATGGTATGACAGCGATACAGCTTGAACGGGTCATCGAGTTCGTCCAACCGTGCGCCGGTCGCCTCGTCGCGCGAGTCGGCGATCCAGCGGTAAGCCTGCAGCAGCACGGCCGGGCCGAGGAAGCGGTCGCCGTTCCACCAGTAGCTGGGGCAGGACGCCGTGCAGCAGGCGCAGAGGATGCACTCGTAGAGGCCGTCGAGTTTCCTGCGGTCCTCCGGCGACTGGCGCCGTTCGCGGTCGCTCGGCGGCGGGCTCTCGGTCTTGAGCCAGGGCTCGATCGATGCGTACTGAGCGTAGAAGTGGGTGAGATCGGGGACCAGATCCTTCACCACCGGCATGTGCGGTAGCGGATAGATGCCGACGTCGCCGGCCGGAAGTTCGTCGAGGCTCTTGGTGCAGGCGAGTGTGTTCTCGCCATCGATGTTCATCGCACAGGAACCGCACACGCCTTCACGGCAGGAGCGGCGCAGGGTCAGCGTGGAGTCGATCTCGTTCTTGATCTTGAGCAGGACGTCGAGAACCATCACGCAATTGCTGACGTCGACCTCGAAAGTGTCCACGCGCGGGTTGCCGCCGACGTCCGGATCCCAACGATAGATGCGGAAATTGCGCACCTTCTTCGCTTCGGGCGCCGCCTGGAAGCGCTTGCCCTGGGTGATCTTCGACATCTGCGGCAGCGAGAACTCGGCCATTTCGGACTCCGTATTGAATGAAAGGCTCAGCCGCGCGCGCCGAGCCAGATCGTCAGCACCGCCATGATGCTTGCCAGCACCGCGATCACGGCACCGAAGCGGGTGGCGATGCGCAAGCCGAGATCGAGCGCTGGGGTATGCACATAGTCCTGCACGATCACGTCGAGACCGAGCACCCCGTGCCAGAAAGCACAGATCACCAGCACGATCAGGAGCAGCGCGTTGATCGGCTCGCCGACGGCGGCGAGCACCTGGGCGTAGTTCGCGCCGCCGAGATCGACGATGAAGAACAGGAACCACAGGCTGAGCGGGACCAAGGCCACCGCCGTCAGGCGCTGCAGCCACCAGTGATGGAAACCGGTGCCCGAGGCCCCGGCACCAATGGCGGTCTTGACCGGATTCGGCCGCACCGCGTGTTCAAGCTGTGCGCTCATGCCGAAGCTCCTCCCATGCGCGCGATCAGAAATCCCCAGATCACCACGGTCAACGCCACGCTGACGCCGATCACCATCCAGCCGGTGCTCCAGTAGACCGGATTGAAGCGCCGGTCGCGGGTCGGTGGGCCGAAGTTGCGGGCGCTGTCATGCACCAGGTGCTGAATGCCATTGCAGAGGTGGAAGATCAGCGCGAGGGTCCAGATGAACAGCAGGGCGAGGCCGAACCAGCTGCCCCAGAAGCCGGCAAAGATCGCCCAGGCCGAGGGCCCGCTGGCGGCGGCGATCAGCGCCCAGGCAACCAGCAGCGCGCCGACACAGAGCAGCAGTCCGCTCAGGCGATGCAGCGTCGACTGCAGCATGTTCACGCGCCAACGGTAGATGCTGAGGTGTGGCGACAGGGGTCTGGGGTGTGCCATCGCGGTGGTCCTCAAGAATGCGACACCGACGCCGGCGACCGACACGGATCGCGCAGCGAGTTCAAAAGTCGATGCAACGGCCGTTCTTTTCCCAGTCTCCGTAGCGCGTCGGATCGAGGCCATCGCCTTCGGGGGTCGGGCGTTCGCGCACCCCGGACTGCGGCGTCACTGGCGTGGGCGATGTCGCCGGGGTCCGGGTCGGGCTGCTTTCCTGCAGCGGAGATACTGGCTTGCTGAACGAACTCATGCATTCCTATTGTGGCGCGTTTGCCGCGCGACCGCACCCCTCGGCGCCGATCGCGGTGCGAATCGCGCTCCTGCTATGGTGGCGCGAGCCACCAGCAAGCTCGACGCCGCCGCGCGCGATCCCCTATCCGCAATCCTCATGAGCACCGCAAACTCCCTGATCCGCACCGCACGCAAGCTCGCGCGCAGCGCTTCCGCGCTCGACTGGCGCACACCGAGCCACGTCTACAACCCGCTGCAGTACGCCTGGAGCGGTCAGCACGAATACCTCGCTCGCTACGGCGATCGGACCGGCCGGGTGCTGCTGCTGGGAATGAATCCGGGCCCCTGGGGCATGGCGCAGACCGGAGTTCCCTTCGGCACGGTGTCGGCGGTGCGCGACTGGTTCCACATCGAGACCCGACTGGCGCGCGTGCTGCCCGAGCAGCACCCGAAGTATCCAATCCTGGGCATGAGTTGCCACCGCCACGAAGGCAGCGGCGGTCGCGTCTGGGGCTGGGCTGCCGAACGCCTCGGCGCGCCGGAAGATTTCTTCGCGCGCTTCTTCGTCTGGAACTACTGCCCGCTGCTGTTTCTCGGCAACAACCACAACTTGATTCCGTCCGCGCTGCGTGCGGACGAGCGCCAGGCGCTCGGCGAGATTTGCGATCGCGCCTTCGGCGGCGTGCTGCGCGCGCTGCAGCCGGTCGCGGTGGTCGGCATCGGCCGCTACGCCGAGGAGCAGGCGCGGCGCCTGGTCGGCGAGCGCGTGCCGGTCGCCTATCTGGCGCACCCAAGCCCGGCGAGCCCGGCGGCCAACCGCGACTGGCCGGGCATGGCCGAGCGTGCGCTCGGGCGCTGGCTGCCGCCGCGCCGCCGCCGCGAACCATCGCCTGCCGCGGAGGTCCAAACGGACGAGGCGCCGCATCGGCGCGTCGGGAAGAAGCAGGCATGACGGAAGGAATCGACGTGCTGCGCGGCGAAGTCGACGCGCTGCGCGAGGAGGTGGCGAAGCTGCGCGCCGAACTGGTCGAGTTGCGCGACTACATCGGCGAGGTGCCGATGCTGGAGTGCGGCATCACCAGCTTCGAGGAGTGGCAGCAAAGTCGTCGCGGCTGAGCGCTTTCGATCCGTCCGAGCGGGGCGTTTTCTGCTCGCCCCGCGCTGGCCGGAGCCAGCATTCCTGATTTCCCTGGATCAAAGTCCCTGGATGCCCGCCTTCGCGGGCATGACGAGCTGGTGGATGCCTGCCGCCGCAGGCGCGACGAATCGGTGGATATCCGCCTTCGCGGGCATGACGAGCTGACGGATGCCCGCCGCCGCGGGCGCGACGACTGGCTCGGACTTTCGCTCGCCAGGCAGCCGCTGGGTCGAGGAGCGCCGGCGCATAGCCGCCGCAAACGACGACGCCGGCGCTCTGCAGAGCCGCCGGCGTCGCGTGACAAATGGCGCGCCCGGAGAGATTCGAACTCCCGACCACCAAGTTCGTAGCCTGGTACTCTATCCAGCTGAGCTACGGGCGCATTGGGTACCGCGGTTCGGGCGAGGCCGACGCGGTCGCGCAGTCTAGCATGCGTCGACCTCGCTTTACTGCGCGAAGGCCGCGGATTATTCGGATCGACACGCCGCGAGTCAAGCCTTCGTTTGCGCGATCGCGCCGCGCCTGCGGCCGCAGCCCGGCACATACGCGTTCATCGGGCAGCACGTGGCGCGCTGATACAATCGCAGGGTTCGCGCCGCAAGGCGCCTTTCCCGCTTTCATCTGGAGCCAGCATGTCCACGCAGATCCTCGAGGCCCTCGGCCTTTCCGGGGCCAATTCCGGCACCTATCTCGGCAACGGCGAATGGGCCAGCAAGGCCGATGCCGGCAGCATCCAGTCGATCAACCCCGCCAGCAACGAGGTGATCGCGAGCGTCACCGCTTCCAGCCGCGCCGACTACGAAGCCATCATCACGCGCGCGCAGGCCGCCTTCGAAACCTGGCGCACGACCCCGGCGCCGCAGCGCGGACAGGCGATTCGCCTTTGCGCCGAGGCGTTGCGCAAGCACAAGGGCGTGCTCGGCTCGCTGGTCGCGCTGGAGATGGGCAAGATCAAGCCCGAGGGCGACGGCGAAGTGCAGGAAATGATCGACATCGCCGACTTCGCGGTCGGCCAGTCGCGCATGCTCTACGGCTACAGCATGCACTCCGAGCGCCCCGGTCACCGCATGTACGAGCAGTGGCATCCGCTTGGCCTGGTCGGCGTCATCTCGGCCTTCAACTTCCCGGTCGCAGTGTGGTCGTGGAACGCCTTCATCGCCGCGATTTGCGGCAATATCACCATCTGGAAGCCGTCCTCGCGGGTTCCGCTGTCGGCCGTGGCGGCCATCCGCATCTGCAACGAGGCGCTGCGTGAAGGCGGCTTCCAGGACCTCTTCTTCCTGTTCAACGACGGCGGTGGCGAACACCTCGCCAACACCTTCGTCGACGACCACCGCGTCGCCCTGATCAGCTTCACCGGCTCGACCCGCATCGGCCGTCAGGTCGGCGAGCGGGTCGCCAAGCGCATGGGCCGTTCGCTGCTCGAGCTCGGCGGCAACAACGCGATCATCGTCGACCGCAGCGCCGACCTGAAGCTCGCCGTGCCGGCCATCGTGTTCGGCGCGGTCGGCACCGCCGGGCAGCGCTGCACCACCACCCGCCGCCTGATCGTGCACGAATCGATTCACGACGACGTGGTCGCCGCGCTGGTCAAGGCCTATCACCAGGTCGAGCAGCGCATCGGCGATCCGACCCTGCCGACGACCCTCATGGGTCCGCTCAACAACCCGGAAGCCGTCACCCAGTTCAACGCCGCGATCGAACACGCCAGGGCGGCCGGCGGCAAGCTGGCCACGGGCGGGCATGCGCTGGTCGACCGACCCGGCAACTTCGTGCAGCCGACCATCATCACCGGGCTCAAGAACTCCGATCCGATCGTGCAGGCCGAAACCTTCGCGCCGATCCTCTACGTGATGCCGTTCAAGACCCTCGACGAGGCGATCGCGATGCAGAACGGCGTGCCGCAGGGCCTGTCGGCGGCGATTTTCACCCAGGACCTCAAGGCGGCCGAGAAGTATCTTTCCGCCGGCGGCGCCGACTGCGGCATCGCCAACGTCAACATCGGCACCTCCGGCGCCGAGATCGGCGGCGCCTTCGGCGGCGAGAAAGAAACCGGCGGCGGTCGCGAGTCAGGCTCGACCGCCTGGCAGACCTACATGCGCCGGCAGACCAACACCATCAACTGGTCGGACGCACTGCCGCTCGCGCAAGGCATCCAGTTCGACTTCTGAGTCGCGGCCAACGGCGCGTGCCGCGCTGCGCTCCGGGCGGCGCGCGGCGACCTCTGGCACACTGCGCCGACGCCGACAGGCTCAAGACAGCGCGCCGCGATCGTCCCGATGTACGCCCTCGCCCGACCGCTGCTGTTTCGTCTCGACCCCGAGCGCGCGCACGCGCTCGGCCTCGGCGCGCTCGAGCTGGCCGTGCGTCTTGGCGTGAGCCGGCTGCTCGCGCGCCGACCCGCACCGCTGCCGGTCGAAGCATTCGGGCTGCGCTTCGCGAACCCGGTCGGTCTGGCGGCCGGGTTGGACAAGGACGCAGCGCACGTCGATGCGCTGGCTGCGCTTGGCTTCGGCTTCATCGAGGTTGGCACGGTCACGCCGCGCGCGCAGCCTGGCAACCCGAGGCCGCGCATGTTCCGCCTGCCCGAGCACGCGGCGATCATCAACCGCTTCGGCTTCAACAACCAGGGCGTCGACGTCCTGCTCGGCAATCTGGAGCAGGTTCGCTTCGGCGGTCCGCTCGGCATCAACATTGGCCGCAACAAGGACACGCCGAACGAGCGCGCGCTGGATGATTATCGGACCTGCCTGGAGCGAGTCTACGCGCGCGCCGATTACGTGACCGTCAACATTTCCTCGCCCAACACGCCCGGCCTGCGCGAGCTGCAGCAGGCGGACGAACTGGCGCGATTGATCGGCGGCCTGCGCGAAGCACAGGAGCGCCTCGCCACCCGGCACGGCAAGCGCAAGCCGTTGCTGCTAAAGATCGCGCCCGATCTCGATCCGGCGGGCCTCGACGCGGCGGCGCGGGTGCTGCTCGCAGCCGGCGTCGACGGCCTGATCTGCACCAACACCACGATCGAACGGGCCGGCGTGGCCGGCCATCCATTGGCGCACGAGACGGGCGGCCTCTCGGGGCGGCCACTGCTCGAGCGCTCGACCGCGGTGCTGCAGGCGATGGCTGCGCGCCTCGGCGGGCGGATTCCGCTGATCGGCGTGGGCGGCATCACCGAAGGCGCGGACGCGGCGACCAAGATCCTCGCCGGCGCCAGCCTGGTGCAACTCTACAGTGGCCTGGTCTATCGTGGACCTCGGCTCATCACCGATTGCGTCGAGGCGATCCGTGAGCGAAATTGAAGGGATCCGTCTGCTTGCCGACGCTCCGCTCCAAGCGCGCAACAGCTTCGGCGTCGCCGCCAGCGCAAACCTGCTGGCCGACGTGCGCGACCCAGCCGCGCTGCCCGAACTGTTTGCGATTCCCGCACTCGCGCGGCTACCGCTGCTGGTCCTCGGCGCCGGCAGTAACGTGTTGTTCGCCGACGACTGGCCTGGCCTCGTGCTCACGATCGTCGCACTCGGCATCACGCCGCTTTCGGAAACCGACGACAGCCTGCGCGTGCGCGTCGCAGCGGGCGAAAATTGGAACGATTTCGTGCGCTGGACGCTCGCCCGCGGCTTCGCCGGGCTCGAGAACCTGAGCGCCATCCCCGGCACCGTCGGCGCCGCGCCGGTGCAGAACATCGGCGCCTACGGCGTCGAGGTGGAGGAATTCATTCAGGTCGTCGAGACCTGGGATCGTGCCAGCGGAAGCCCTGTGCGCTTCAGCCGCATGGACTGCGGCTTCGGCTATCGCGACTCTCGATTCAAGCGCGAGCCCGATCGGCACCTGATCACCGCGGTGGAATTCGAGTTGCCGCGCCAACACGCACTCATGCTCGACTACGCCGGCATTGGCGCCGAGCTGGCCGCGCTGGGGCCGGGTGCGCCGACCCCGCTGCGGGTGGCGGAGGCGATCACCCGCCTACGCAGCCGCAAACTTCCCGACCCTGCCCTGATCGGCAACGCCGGGAGCTTCTTCAAAAATCCACTGGTGGACCGCGCGGTGGCCGACGGCCTGCTGCGCCAGCACCCGACGATGCCACATTGGCTCGCGGGCGAACAGGTGAAGCTTTCAGCCGCGTGGCTGATCGAACGGTGCGGCTTTCGGGGGCAGCGCGAAGGCGACGCTGGCGTCTCCGAGCGCCACGCCCTGGTGCTCGTCAACCACGGCAAGGCGAGCGGTGCTCAGCTCCTCTCCCTTGCCCGGCGGGTCGCCGAGTCCGTGCGCCAGCGCTTCGGAATCGCGCTGCAGGCCGAGCCGCGCATCATCGGCGAGCCCGGGCTGGTGCGCGCCCCGGCCGCTTCAGCGCAGATCGTGGCGAAAGAGGCGCGCTGAGCGCGGCTTCAAGGTTCGTCGCATTGGAACCAGACCAGGTCCGCGCTGCCCAGCGCATGCGGCTGGCCGAGGCTCAGGCTGCCGCAACGGCGGAGGTGGGTCTCGTCGCGGTGTACGAGAATCGGTTCGTCCTCGCTGATGCGCAGCCAGGTGCCGTTGGTAGAGCGGTCGGCCAGCATGAAATAGCCGCGCTTCCACTCGATCAGCGCATGATGGCGCGAGACCCATTCGGTCTCGACAACCAGACTGCTGGCCGGATCACGCCCGATCGAAAACGACATCTCGTCGCTCACCTCGAAGACCTGACTGCGGTAGCGCAACACCAGCAGCCGCTGCGCCGAGGCGCCCGGCGGCTTCACCAGGCGCTGCACGGTGGTCACCAGCTCGAGATCTTCCTGCCAGAGGATGTCGACGATCTCCAGCGGCGCTTGCTTGCCCAGCACATGAACGCTACCGAGCGAGCGCAGGTTGACGCCGGTGGTGAAGGTAAGCCCGGTCACCGTGCTGCGGGTGCTGACGATCTGATCGCGGCGGGCCAGATCCTTGTCGGCCATGCGCGCCGCGGTATTGACCGCATCACCGTAGACGTCGTCGTTTTCGACCAGCGCATCGCCGTGGTGCAGGCCGATCCGGATCGCCACGTTGTCGCGGGCGAAGTCGGGGTCGTTCCTGACTCGCCGCTGCATGTCGGTAGCGGCCAGAACCCCGTTCAGCGGACCGGGAAACGTGCACATGATCTCGTCGCCGATGGTCTTGACCACCCGACCACCGTGACTTGCCACGACCTCGGTCAGCGCTTCCAACACCTGGCCGATCAGCCGCAGCGCCTCGACGTCGCCGCGGGTCTCGAACAGCCGCGTGCTGCCGGAGATATCGGCAAACAGGATCGTCAGTGCGCGGCGTTCAGTCATGGCCGTCGATCATAGCGAATCCACACCGCCACCGGCGCCCGGGAGCCCGGCCAACCGGCGCGAACGCACGCTCCACATGCGCCAAGCTGCTTCAGCCCGCCGCAGCCAGCGCGTCGCTGGCGGCCAAGATGTCGGCTTCGGCCGGCAGCACCAGAAAGGCGGCGCCGGCCAGCGGCGTATAGGTATCGGCACCGACCACCCGCCGCAGCGGCCTGGCGCCCTGTCCGGCCTCGACCAGGGCCGTGACGACGCCCTCGCCTATCCCGGCCGTGCGGCGGCCTTCGTCGACGACCAGAATGCGCCGCGCGCCCCTGGCCTGCTCGGCGATGAAGGCTTCATTGAGCGGCACCAGCCAGCGCAGATCGACCACGCGCACGCTCCAGCCGTGCCGGGCCTCGATCGCGCGCGCCGCGCGCAGGCTCATCGGCACGCCATTGCCGTAGGTGAAAATCAGCAGGTCGTCGCCGGCGCCATAGATACGGCCGGAACCGAATGGCATGGCCTCGCCGGGCGCCGGATATTCGGTCAGCCAGCCGCCGTCGCCGGGCTCGTACAGGTCCTTGCTCATGTAGAGAGCGATCGGCTCGAGAAACACCGTCACCCGCCCGTCGACCTTGGCCAACGCGGCCAGGGTGCGCAGCATCAGCACCGCGTCGTCGCCGCGGCTCGGGCAGCCGACCACCAGACCCGGGATGTCGCGCAGGGCGGCGATCGAATTGTCGTTGTGAAAATGTCCGCCGAAACCGCGCTGGTAGCCGAGCCCGGCGATGCGCAACACCATCGGGTTGCGGAACTGGTTATTGGAGAAAAACTGCAGCGAAGCCGCCTCGCCGCGAATCTGGTCACAGGCGTTGTGGAAATAGGCCAGATACTGAATTTCTGGAATCGGCAGCATGCCCATGTTGGCGTAGCCTTGGGCGAGGCCGAGAATCGTGGTTTCGTCGAGCAGCGTGTTGAAGACCCGCGCGCCCTTGAATGCCTTTTGCAGACCCTTGGTAACGGTGTAGACGCCGCCCTTCTGCGCCACGTCCTCACCGAAAGCGAGGGCCTCCGGGTACTTGCAGAGGAGGTCGTGCAGGGCGTGGTTGATCTGGATTGCCAGATGCCGCGGCGGCTGGTTTTCGGGCAGCTTGTCCTCGCCTCCGAAGACGGCCAGGCGCCGCTCGGCGGGGCAGCTGCGCGTCGCCTCGACGGCCACCTTGCCCGGAGTGTAGGGCGCAAGCGGGCGCATCACTTCGGCCAGGCTCTCGATCTTCGGCCGCTGGTCGGCGGCCTCGGCGGCAGCGAAGCAGCGCGCGCGGATCGCTTCATATTTCGCCAGCAGCGACTCGCGCGTATCGAGCCCCACCTCGAGCGCGATCGCCGCGGAGCGCAACAGCGGGTCACTCGCCTCCACCGCCATCAGCTCTTCAAGCGAGCGCCACTCGATTTCGAAGTCAGTGCCGGCGTGCCCCATGATGCGCGTGGTGCGCAGGTGCAGGAAGGTCGGTCGGCGACTCTCGCGACAGTGCTCGACCGCGCGCGCCACCTGGGCGTAGCCAGCAGCGAGATCGAGCCCGTCGGCCTGGAAATAGTCGAGCTCCGGCCGATTGCCGAAGCTTTGCGCGATCCAGCCGCCCGGAGTCTTTACCGAAATGCCGATACCGTTGTCCTCGCAGACGAACAGGATCGGCGCCGGCAGCTTCTGGTAGGCGGTCCAGGCAGCGGCATTGAACGCGGTCTGCGCGGTGGCGTGATTGGCCGAAGCGTCGCCGAAGGAGCAGATGACGATCGAGTCGCCCGGCACCGGCAGGGTATGGCCGAGGCGCGCCGCGTGGTCGATCGCGATCGCAGTACCGAGCGCCTTGGGCAGATGGGAAGCGATGGTCGAGGTTTGCGGAAGCACCCACAGCGGCTTCGAGCCCCAGACCTTGTGGCGACCACCGGAGGCCGGATCCTCCGCGCTAGCGGCGAAGGACAGGGCCGAGTCCAGCACCGGGTCCATCTTCGGCAGCTTGCGGAAGCGCTCGGCCATGAAGGCGCCGCTGCGGTAGTGCAGGAAGGCCGGGTCGGTGCGACGCGTGAGTCGCGCCAGCATCGCATTGCCCTCATGCCCGGAGGAGCCGATGGTGTAGAAAACCTTGTTCTTGACCCGCAGCACGCGCGCCATCAGGTCCAGGTGGCGTGAGATCAGCTGCGACTCGAAGAGATCGAGAAAGGCCTGGCGGGAGAGCACGCTGCCCGGCAGGACCGCCGCCTCGTCGCGCGCACCCGCGGCCGTCGCTTGGCCACGCCAATTCTGCACGAACTCGATGAAGTTCTGATCGCAGACTTCGGCACGATTGAGGTTGCGCTGTCGGGCGGGGATGGTTTGCGCGGTGGTATTCATGTGATTCCCGAGTCCTTGCAGCCGGCAAGGTCCACTGATTCAGAAGCCGTAGCCGCCATAGGCGGTCCAGTCGACCGGCGGGGCCACGTTGACCGCTGGCGTCGGGCCACAGTCGAGATTGGCGCGATCCCAGGGCCACTGGGTGAGGTAGCGGACCTCACGCCCCGAAACGCTGATCGCCGAGCTCAACTCGGCGGCGGCCAAAGGATCGTCATAGAAGGCTTCGGCGATGATCCAGCTCGCGTCCCGCCAGCCGAGATAGCCGTTCGAATCCTCGCGACGCATGGCGTAGTCGAGCGAGCGGAAACGATCGGCCGTGTCGGCCTCGACGCTGCCGTAGATATCGGCGCCGAACAGCGGCGGATAGTGACCCTCGTAGACATAGCGCATGTGGCGCACGCGGTAGCGCAAGCGCTGCGGGTTGGCGTCGGTCAGAAACGAAAAGCCGATCGTGTCGGCACTGCCCCAGGCGCCGTAGTAGCGCTGCCAGAGGTCGCGCACGGCACCGCTCCACTTGCTGTTGGCCGGATATTTCCAGGGATCGGGAAGCGGCGGGTTGGAGTCGCGCGGCGCGCCTTCCACCATCAGGTCGATGCGGTAGGCGATGCCGGCGTTCACCAGCGCCGGGCGCAGCGCCACGACGAGGTTCCAGTATTCGTCGACCAGGCTCGTATCGTAGCCGGGGTCCGAGGGGTTGATCGCGCCCACAGGGAAGAAACGGAACAGCACTTCGGCAAAGCCCGCCGCCTTGACGTCGACCAGCAAGTTTTGCAGGTTGCTCGCGGTCTGCGCTACCGCGGCGGCGCTCGAGGAATCGACCAGCGAACCGCTGCTGCCGCCGTGATGAAAGTGGACACCGAGGCTGAGCCGGGCCTGGCCCGCAGCGCGCATGGCGGCGAGCTGCTGCTGCGCGATCGCGCGCACGCTGCCGCTTCCGCCGGGGGCGATGCGGTGGTAGTTGGGCAGCACGCCGTAGGGCTCGCGGTCGCAGTCGACGATGCGGTACCAGAGATAGTTGCTGCCGCCAACCCGCGCCGCCGGTCGCTCGAAACCGGAGGCGTGGATCAGATCACCGGCGGCCGCAGGCGCCGCGACCGCAAGCAGCGCGGCAGCGAAAACAAGGGCGCAACGCAGCCCTGGCGGTTTCAGCACGGACGAGGCCTCGACGGCAAAGGGCAAGTGGGGAGTCACGGCGACGCGGCGCTGCGGGCTCAGGGTTCGACACCTGCGCCGTCTGCGGACGCAGGCTTCGCCGGCGCGGTCACGGCTGGCGGCTCCGCACCCTGCTGCGCGCCGGCCGTCGCGCCGGCGGCGCTCGCCTCCCGGTTGTGCTCGCGCAGCGCAAGCCCGAACTGGAAGGTCAGCAGCACCAGCAGGGCCAGCAACAACAGCACCAGAACGGGACGCAGGTATCGACCCATGCCGCTCTCCTCAGAACGCGCTGATGCCGGTGATCTCGCGCCCTACCACCAGCTGATGCACGGTTTCGGTGCCCTCGTAGGTGATCACCGATTCGAGGTTCAGCGCGTGACGGATCGGGCTGTGCTCGGTGGTGATGCCAGCGCCGCCGAGGATGTCGCGACACTCGCGGGCAATGTCGATCGCGGTGCGGCAGTTGTTCCACTTGGCCAGTGAAACCTGGGTCGGCTGCAGGCTGCCGGCGTCCTTGAGCCGGCCGAGCTGCAGCGACAGGAGCTGCGCCAGGGTGATTCGTCGGGCCATGTCGGCAAGGCGAATCTGCACCGCCTGGGTGGCTGCTATGGGTCGCCCGAAAAGACTGCGGTTCTTCGCATACTCGACGGTTTCACTGAAGCAGGCGATGGCCGCGCCGATCGGGCCCCAGGTAATGCCGTAGCGCGCCTGGGTGAGGCAGCCGAGCGGTCCCTTGAGGCCCTTGACGTTGGGCAGGCGGTTCGCGTCGGGAACGCGCACGTTGTCGAAGAACAGTGCCGATGTGACCGAAGCGCGCAGGCTCATCTTGCGCCGTACTTCCTGCGCGCTGAAGCCGGGCGTGTTCCTTTCGACGATGAAGCCCTGGACTCCATCCTCGGTTTGCGCCCAGACGATCGCGATGTGGGCGAGGTTGCCGTTGGTGATCCACATCTTGGAGCCGTTCAGCAACCAGTCGCCGCCGTCGCGGCGGGCGTGGGTCTTCATGTTGGCGGGATCGGAGCCACCGTGCGCCTCAGTGAGGCCGAAGCAGCCGATCACCTCGCCGGCCGCCATCAGCGGCAGCCAGCGCCGGCGCTGCTCCTCGTTGCCGTAGGCGTAGATCGGGTACATGCACAGCGAGGACTGCACCGAGGCGAAGCTGCGCATGCCGGAGTCGCCACGCTCCAACTCCTGACAGACCAGGCCGTAGCTGACGCCGTTCATGCCTGCGCAGCCGTACTCGGTCGGCAGCGAGGAACCCAGCAGGCCAAGTTGAGCCAGCTCGGGAATCAGCTCGGTCGGAAAGCGCCCATCGTCGAAACACTCACCGATGATCGGCAGCACCCGCTCGTCGGTGAAGCGCGCAACCGCATCCTGCACCATGCGTTCTTCTTCGCTGAGCAGCGAGCGCACGTCGTAGAGGTCGATCGGGTTGAGCGGAGATAGGGGCATGGGGAGTTCCCTGCGGCAAGCCGTAAACCGGCTATTCTAACGGCTGGCGTTCGAATCAGGGGTCGACCGAACGGCGGCACGGAGCCGGGCGAACCTCTCGCGGTTCGTCCGATTTCACCCATCGAGACAGCGAGCGCCCCAGACCCGTCATGCGCGTTCCGGTTCTCACTTATCACTCGAACAACATCTACGGCAACGGCTACCGCGACAACGACCGTGTCGCGCTGACCGAGGACCTGCGCCTGATCCACCGCCTCGGTCTGCGCATCGTATCTCTGGCAACGCTGCTGGACGCGCTCCTCGGCAAACTGCCACGGGCCGCAGTCGAGAACGGCGTCGGGCTCAGCTTCGACGACGGCTCATGGTTCGACTGGCACGATCTCGAGCATCCGAGCTGCGGGCCGCAGCGCGGCTTCGCCGGGGTGCTGCGCGACTTTGCCGCCGAAAGCGGCGCCGCAGTCCACGCCACGAGCTTCGTGATCGTCTCGCCAGCGGCGCGCGCAGAACTCGACCAGACCTGCCTGATCGGACGAGGCTGGTGGGGCGACGACTGGTGGCCAGCGGCGCAGCGCGAGGGCCTGATCGCGATCGAAAGCCACAGCTGGGATCATAACCACGAGACGCTACCGGACCCGCCGCCGGCAATGCGTCAGCGCGGTAGCTTCCGGAACATCGACACCTGGGCAGCCGCGGACGCCGAGATTCGCGCCGCCAGCGACTGGCTCGACGCGCGCCTCGCGCCGCATCGCACGAGCCAGTTCGCTTATCCCTACGGCGAGACGAACGACTATCTGGTCGAGGAATATCTGCCGCGACATCGAAACGAACATCGCCTGCGCGCCGCCTGGGCGGTCGATCCGCGCCCGCTCGAATCAACCGCCTGCCGCTGGCGCCTGCCGCGCTACGTCTGCGGCGCGCACTGGCGCGACCCGGCGGAGCTGGAACGCCTGCTGCGCGCGGCCCTCGGCCATTAAATCGTCAGTGAGCCGAGCGTGCGGCCCGAACGGTCAAAAGCGTACGGCCCAGAGCGCCTCGAACTCGAAGCGCCCGACGGTGCCGTCGGTGCTCGTCCGGTAAGTCGGCATCAGCAAGTAATAGGGCGAGCTCGCGTAGCGTGCGGCAAGCGCCACCTGTGCGTTCGGGCTGAACTCGCGCGACCAGCCGAAGGCCAACGTGCCGTTGGCAACGCCGTCCGACAGAGCCCGCTCCAAAAGCCGCGAAGTCGGTCGCGGCTGCTGGCGCGTCGTGTAGTGCAGATCGAAGGTGCCGGCGTCGCGGCTGCGCCAGGTCCAGCCGAATCGATAGATATCGAGATCGCGCCACGCGAACACGGGGCTGGTGCTGTCGCCGAGCAGGGCGAGGAAGCGCCGCGGCAGGCTGGTGCTGGTGAAGGGCGTGATGCCGCTGTATTGAATCCGCTGTACACCCGCATCGACGCTGAAGCCAGGTCGCAACAGGTAGCTGAGGTTGAATTCGGCGCTGGCTGGAATATCGAAACGACCGGATTCCCCCAGCACGCCTCGGTAACTCGCGTAGCTGCCCATCGACACCCGCGACTGCCAACTGACAGCCCAGTGCAGTCGTTCGCCGAACGCATCGCCGATCTCGATACGCGCGCCGGCGCCGTAGCTGCCGTCGCCGGCCCAGGCCGGCCACACGTTCCAGGCGGCGGAAGTCGCGCCGAGTTCGGGACTGGCGAAACGCTGACGCGCAAGGATGCCGGTCAGGCGCAGGCTCCCGCTGTCGCCCCAACTGCGCGCAAGCGAAGGAGCAATCATCGTGCGCTGCAGGCCGCCCGCGCCGACCCCGGTCAGGCGCATTCCGCCCTCGGAGAGCGCGGCCGGCGTATCGCCTACGGTGCCGGTCTCGATCGAAATCGAGATTTGCGTCGGCGTTGAACCGGCAGAGAAATGTGCGGAAGCACGACGGCCGGTGTAGCTGTCGAGAACACCAGGAGCTTCAAAACCCACGTCCGGAAGCGCCCAGGAAAAGCGCGGCGTGATGCTGGCGAGTGCGTATTCGTGCCAGCGATTCAGCGTGGAGTTCTCGCCCGCCGCAGCGACCACCGCCGAGATCGAGGCCGACCCCGCACTGCCATAGCCGTCGGCGGGCAGCGCCAAGGCAAAAGAAAATGGGAGCGCCAGTCCTGCGCCCAGCGCTCCCATCCATCTCCCTGCGATAGCCAGTGGCTGCTGCATTGCCTTGTTGCTGCGATTGAAGGAGAAACCTGCAACGTGGTTGATTTTCACGAAAACGCAACAAATGTCAAGCGACGCGGCGCGATGAATTGCCCAAACACTTGCCGGCACACGAAAAAGCACCCAGGCTGCGCGTACCGGGGATGTTGCGCAAGCACAACATATGCCACACGAAGTCCGAGGTCGACAGCCCCCATTCAGCGGTCTGGCTTGTGCCCGAACCTGAGCTCACGCATCATCCGCGAATGAGGAGTCCGTTCGCCGCAAGACGCGCGCTCGTCGCTTCGCGCCGACTGGCCGCGCTGCTGCTCGGCTGCACGTTTGCCGGTGCCGCGGTCGCTGCGGCACTGCCGAGCGTGCAGTTCGGGCTGGTGGAGAGCACGAGCCCTTCGCCTCTTGCTTTACCCGAGATCCAGATCTACGGCAGCGCACCGGCGCGCTGCGCGCCGACCCTCGGCAGCGTGTCACTCGACGACGGGGAACTCGACGTAGTTCTCGACGTGCCGCAAGACGGCTGCGCCGAGCGGCACAATTTGCCCTTCGCGCTGCGTTTCGACCCGCTTGCCGCGAGCGGCGCGGCCAGCCTGACGGATCGCGTCTACCGCGTGCACATCTTCGCGCGCAGCGAAAACATGCTGCGACTGATTCGCTTCGGCCTGCTCGACAGCGCCCCCCGCGCCGACGCGCCAGTCCCCGAAAATGGTTTCTGGTGGGCCAAGGCCAACGTCGACGGCAGCCCGACACTGGCCGGCACCGGCGCCAGCATCGAGTGGCAGAACGGCCAGCTTGCCGTCGGCCTGTTCGGCTTCGACGATGCCGGCGCTCCTGCTTGGTCATTCGGCAGCACGCACCTGCGCGGTCGCGTGGCGAGCATCGCCCTGGTCCAGCTCCGCGACGGCGACTCGCCCTTCATGCCGCTGGGCAGCCAGCCGCTGGCGGAATACGGTCCACGGCTGGAACTGGAGCTGCTCTCGCCGACCAGCGCCCGCGTCTGGCTGGTGCGACAGGCGGACGGCCGCGACGTCGAGGTGCGTGCACTGCTGTTCGCCCGCGACCGCTTCGTGCGGCGATCGGCGGCGGCGGCCTGGAGCGGGCGCTGGGTACTGGTCGAGGCGGACGGCAGGACGCCGCGGCTGTTCGAATTCGCTGAGCAGATGGCCCACGACAGCGCCACCTTCGAGCTGACGGATGCGAATCAGAACGTGCGCCTGGAATGCCGGCTGACCGATCCAGGCGGGGAGCCGGTTCTGTGCATGTTGAACGATGGCGGCACAACCATCGCCGATTTCGACCGCATCGGTCTCGATCATCTCTCCGGGCACGGAGCCGCCGGGCTCGGCGTCGAGCTGCTCCGCGTGCGACGCTGAGGCTCACGCAAGCCGCGCCGTTATTTTGGAAAAACCTCCGAATCGCTCGATCGTCCTTCGTCGCTGCCGCGACGACCGGAGCCGAGATCCATCGATTTCAACGAACCGCGCCCGCCGTCGCCGATACGGCCAACGCGACCAGACGTTTCTCAGTGATTTTTCACGTTTCGCGCTGGCGCGTGGCCGAGCTCCCCGCTCGTGTCCTTCGCCGCCGCGCCCTCGACCAGCGCCTGCAAGCGCCCGACGCGCTCGGCGGCGATCAGGTCGTCGAAACCGCCGACGTGCGCGTGACCGATGAAGATCTGCGGCACCGTGCGGCGACCCTCACTTCGCTCCAGCATCTCACGGCGCCGCGCAGCGTCGAGGTCGACGCGGACTTCTTCGAATTCCCAGCCCTTGCGACTCAGAAACTGCTTCGCCGCCACGCAGTACGGGCAGCTCGCGGTCGTGTAGATAAGGATTCGCTGCATGCGGGTCTCGGTCGTTGGAGTGCACAAGATTGCGTCCGCCCGAACGCGCTTGCAAGGCCCCGCTTCCACCCTCCTTCATGAAGGACCGCTGACCCGCGGCGCGCTGCGCGCTGGCCGAGTCGCGCGCGGCGGGATAATGTGCCAGCGAAGGCGCGGTCGTCTGCCATTGGCGTCGCGCCGATCACGGCGCGTCGCACATCGCATCGACCGCTCCGCCGACGCTTTGGCTCCCTTCAGCACGATCCGAAACTTGCCGATGTCCGCGCTTCGAACCCTACCGCTACTCGCACTGGCCAGCCTCAGCGCATTGGCCGGGGCGCGCGAACCGCAAGTCAAGCTGCCCGACATTGGCAGCTCCGCGGCTGCGCTGGTGTCGTCGCAGGAGCTCGACGACTACGGCGCCGCGATGCTGCACCAGCTGCGCGCCTACGAGCTGGTGCTCGACGACGCACTGCTCAACGACTACGTCCACGCGTTGGGTTACCGGCTGGTCGCAAACAGCGATCGTCCCGATCTCACGTTCACCTTCTTCATCATGCGCAGCCCCGACATCAACGCCTTCGCAGCGCCGGGCGGCTACGTCGCGGTCAATGCCGGGCTGATCACGGCCATGGACAGCGAGGACGAGCTGGCGGGCGTGATCGCCCACGAGATCTCGCACGTCCAGCAGCTCCACATCCTGCGCGGCATCGAGGACCAGCGCAAGATGTCGATCCCGATCATGCTGGGCATGCTGGGCGTGGCGATCGCCGCCGCCGGCCGCGGCGACGACGCGGCACCTGCCGCGCTGGTCGCGGGCAGCTCACTGATGCAGCAGCGCGCGATCAACTTCACCCGCGGTGAGGAAGCGGAGGCCGACCGGGTCGGCATCCAGATCATGGCGCGCGCCGGCTACGATCCGAACGCCATGGCGGGAGCATTCCAGACCCTGCAGAAGATCATGCGCGTCAACGGCGTCGACGTACCGGAGTTTCTGCTCGACCATCCGCTCGACACGCGGCGCATCGCCGAGGCCAAGGCGCGCGCGGCGCAGATGGGCTGCCCGGAAGCACCGCTGCTCGCGAACCTGCCCCCGGTCGCTCCATTGAGCGTCGGCGGTCTCGACCTGAACGTGCCGGACGGGGCCTCCACTGCGCGCGCGGACCAGGCGACACCGGCGCTCGTGCGCCAGGCGTCTGGCTGCGGCCCTGAGCGACGGGTGGACGATGCATACTTCCAGCTGATGCGGGAGCGCGTGCGGGTGTTGAGCGCGATCTCGGCGCCGACGATCCGCGGCTACTATGCGGACAACCTGCGCGACCGGCCAGGCTTCGACACACCGGCCAACCGCTACGGCTATGCGCTGGCCCTGATCCGCAGCCATGAGCCGGCAGAGGCGGTCACCGAACTCGTCGCGCTGAGTGCACGTGAGCCAGGCTCGGCCGCGCTGCGCCTGAGCCTCGCCAGGGCACAGGACCAGACCGGCAACCACGCCGCTGCGCTCGAGGTATACGCAGGACTGAACCGCGACTTTCCCGGCAATCGCGCCGTGGTGTTGAGCTACGCGGGCGCGCTGCTTGACCGCGGTGCAGCCGACGGCGCGCGGCAGGCGCTCGATCTCCTGCGGCCGCTGCTCGAACGCGACCCGACCGACCCGGCGCTGCAATCGAGCCTGGGTCGCGCCAGCCAGCTTGCCGGCGACAACGTGCGCGCGGCCGAAGCCTACGCCGAAGCCGCCTATCTGAACGGTCGCGCCGAGGATGCGCTGAGTCAGCTCAAGCGCCTCGCACAGGACTCGAGTCTCAGCTACTACCAGCGCAGTCGCATCGACGCACGAATCACCACACTGACAGCGCTGGTGCTCGAACAGCGCAAGGACGGCGAGAGGCGCGATCGCGACCCGCTGCGGGCGCTCCGCGCCGACGGGCACGCGAGTCCGTGGAGCCGGGACGACTCGGCACTACACTGAGGCAAAACCGGACGCATCCAACATGCAGCGAAGCGCGCAGCGCAGCGTGCTGAACATGGTCGATCCCGCGCTTTTCCTCAACCGCGAACTGGCCCAGCTCGAATTTAATTTCCGCGTGCTGGCGCAGGCGGAAGATTCCTCCGTGCCGCTGCTCGAGCGCCTGCGTTATCTGGGCATCTCGTGCATGATCCTCGACGAGTTCTTCGAGGTTCGGGTGGCGATCCTGCAGCGCCAGGAGGAGCTCGGCGAGCCGGTGCCGGGCGCGGACGGACTCCCCGCCGCCGAGGTGCTGGCACGCATCCGCCAGCGCGCGTTGGCGCTGGTGCACGCGCAGTATGCCTTCTGGAACGGCAGCCTTCTGCCCGACCTGACCCGCGAAGGAATCGTGTTTCCGCCGGTCGAGGCTTGGACTGCAATGCAGCGCGAATGGCTGCGGACCTATTTTCGCGATGAGATTCTCCCGGTGCTGTCGCCGCTCGGACTCGATCCGGCGCACCCGTTTCCGCTGATTCTCAACAAGAGCCTCAATCTGGCGGTGGTGCTGGAAGGCCGCGACGCCTTCGGTCGGGAGGGGCACATGGCCCTGGTGCGCGCGCCGCGCTCGCTGCCGCGCATCATCCGCCTGCCCGGCTCCGTGGCGCAGGCGCCCTGGGCCTTCGTGTTTCTGTCGAGCGTGCTGCAGGCCTTCGCCGACGAAATGTTTCCCGGCATGCGGGTGAAAGGCGCCTGGCAGTTCCGGGTGACCCGCAACAGCGAGCTGGTGCTCGACGAGGAGGAAGTCGAAAACATCGCCTCGGCACTGCGCGACGAGCTCAAGGGTCGCGGCTATGCCAAGGCCGTGCGGCTGGAGGTGGAAGCAAGCTGTCCACCGGCGATCAGCGCTCTGCTCGCGCGCAACTTCGACCTCACCGAAGCGGACGTCTATCGCTGCGATGGACCGGTGAACGTCAACCGAATCGAAACGCTGCACGAGGTCGTCGAGCGCCCTGAGCTCAAGTTTCCACCCTTCGTACCGCGCCGCCTCGCCGTGGCGGAGGCGAACCTGTTCGAGGCCATCGCGAGGCAGGATATCCTGCTGCACCACCCCTTCGACTCGTTCGATCTCGTGATCGAGCTGCTGCGCCAGGCGAGCCTCGATCCCAAGGTCTTGGCGATCAAGCAAACCCTCTATCGCGCTGGACGCGATTCGGTGCTGGTCGACCATTTGATCGAAGCGGCGCGACGCGGCAAGGACGTCACGGTGGTGGTGGAGCTGCGCGCACGCTTCGACGAAGAGGCCAACCTGCGGCTCGCCACGCGCCTGCAGGAGGCCGGCGTGCAGGTCGTCTACGGCGTGGTCGGCTACAAGACCCACGCCAAGATGCTCTTGATCGTGCGCCGCGAAAACGGCCAGATTCACCGCTACGCGCACCTCTCCACCGGCAACTACAACGAGGCCACCGCGCGCCTGTACACCGATTTCGGCCTGATGACGGCCGATGCCGACATCTGCGGCGACGTGCACCTGCTGTTCTTGCAGATCTCCGGCCTCGGCCCGGTCATCGAGCTCAAGTGCCTGCTGCATTCGCCCTTCACCCTGCAGCGCGGCCTGATGCTGCGGATCGAACGCGAGATCGCGCATGCGCAGGCTGGTCGTCCGGCGCACATCATCGCCAAGGTGAATGCGCTCAACGAGCCCGGCGTGATCGAAATCCTCTATCGCGCCTCGCAGGCGGGCGTGCAGATCGACCTGATCGTGCGCGGCGCCTGCGCGCTGCGCCCCGGCGTCGCGGGAACCTCCGACAACATCCGGGTGCGCTCGATCGTCGGCCGCTTCCTCGAGCACAGCCGCGTCTACTGGTTCGACAACGCCGGTGTGCCGGAAATCTTCTGCGCCAGCGCCGACTGGCTGGAGCGCAACCTCCTGCGGCGGATCGAAACCTGCTTTCCGATCCGCGATCCGCAGCTCGCTCGTCGGGTGTACGAAGAAGCCCTGGCGAACTACCTGGCCGACAACACACAGGCCTGGTTGCTGCAGGCAGACGGCTCCTGGCGACGGGTCACGCCGGGCGCGGACCCGCCGCATTCGGCGCAGCAAACTCTGCTCGCCGCGTTGGGCGTGCCGGCGTGAGCGACGCGGCGCGAACCGATTCGCTCCAGGCTGCCGAAGTCGCGAACGACGAGCTTCGCGACGGCGAGCTGCTGGCCTCGGTCGACCTGGGCTCGAACAGCTTCCATCTCGCCGTCGCACGCTACGAGCAGGGGCGGCTGCACGTGGTCGACCGCCTGCGCGAGGCGGTACAGCTGGCGATGGGGCAGCGCGCCGACGGCAGCCTGGACGCCATCTACCGCTCGCGTGCAATCACCTGCCTGGCGCGCTTCGGCCAGCGCCTGCGCGCACTGCCAATCGGGCGGGTGCGCGCAGTGGCGACCAACGCGGTGCGCCAGCTGAGCCGTCCGCAGGCATTCCTGGTGCCGGCCGAGACCGCACTCGGGCACCCGATCGAAGTAGTCAGCGGCCGCGAGGAGGCGCGCCTGATCTATCTCGGTGCGGCGCATCACCTGCCGCGCTCCGACAGTCGCCGGCTGATCGTCGACATCGGTGGCGGCAGCACGGAGTTCATCATCGGCCAGGGCTTCGAGGCGCAGGCGACCGAGAGCGTCCAGGTCGGCTGCATCGCCAGCACCCTGCGTTTCTTCGCCGACGCTCGCTGCACGAGCGAGCGCTGGCAGCAAGCGCGCATGGAGATCGCCGTCGAGCTGCAGCAGTTTGCCGCCGACTACCGCAAGCTCGGATGGAGCGAGGCCTTCGGCTCCTCCGGCACGGTCAAGTCGATCGCCGCAGTGGCCGAAGCGAACGGCTGGTGCGAGCAGGGCATCAGCCGCACCGCGCTGAATGAATGTCGCCAGGCGATCCTGCATGCAGGTGGCGTGACGCAACTGGAGCTGCCGGGCCTGGAGGAAGAGCGCCGCTCGACCTTCGCTGGTGGCGCGGTGATTCTGGACGCGGTCTTCGACACCTTCGATCTGACCCAGATCGGCGTTTGCGCCACCGCCATGCGGGAAGGCCTGCTCTACGATCTGGTCGGCCGCACGATGCACGGCGATCCGCGTGCGACCAGTATCGCCGCGCTGGCGCGGCGTTACGGCGCAGATTCGGCCCAGGCTGCTCGCGTGCGCACGGTAGCACTTGCCCTGTTCGACCAGATCGCGGAATCTCGCAAACTTGGCGCGGCTGCGCGCGAAATGCTCGCCTGGGCCGCCGAAATTCACGAAATTGGCCTCGCCGTCGCGCACAGCAAATACCACGTGCACGGTGCCTACATCATCGCGCATGCGGATCTCGACGGCTTCAGCCATCAGGGCAAGCAGGCGCTGGCGGCCATCATCCGCTCGCATCGACGCAAGCCGCATCTGGAGTCGATCATCGCCCTGCCCGGTCGCCTGCAGCAGCCGGTGCGCTGGTTGATCGCGCTGCTGCGCCTCGCGGCGCTGCTGGAACGCTCGCGTACGAGCGACCCGCTGCCGGCGCTCCGGCTCCGCGCCGACGAGCAGCGCCTCGCTCTCGAGCTGCCGGCGGGCTGGCTCGACCGTCACCCGCTGACGCAAGCCGACCTGCGCAAGGAGCAGAGCCGGCTGGAGCTCCTCGGCCTGCATCTCGAACTGCAGACGACGGCCGCCGTCACGACCACGCATGAAAGCAGTCGCGCAAACGCCTGAAGGTTGCGGCCGCAGGCCACCGCCAGTCGATCTCCAAGCCGGGCTCGGGGAGTTCGCGTGACAGCTGGCTGGCCGGACCATCGCCGAGCTTCTATCATTCGCGCCTTACGGCCCGTCCGCTTCCTGAAGGAGATTCCGATGCTCCAGCGTGCGCTGCTCAGCCTCGCCCTGTTTCTGCCGGCGCTCGCCCTGGCCCAGGCCAATGCGCCGGCCGCCAAGAACGCCGCCCCGCCGGCCGCCAAGGCCGCGACCAAGGAAGCGCCCGCCAAGCCCGACGCCGCTCCGCGGGTGCTGCTCAAGACCAACCTGGGCGACATCACCATCGAGCTCTACCCAGACAAGGCACCCAAGTCGGTCGAGAACTTTCTGGGCTACGTCCAAAGTGGCTTCTATGACGACACGATCTTCCATCGGGTGATCGCCAATTTCATGATCCAGGGCGGCGGCTTCACCAGCGACCTGCGGCAGAAGCACACGCGCCCGGCGATTCCCATCGAATCGAAGAACGGTCTCAGCAATCTGCGCGGCACCGTCGCCATGGCGCGCACCATGGATCCGAACTCCGCGACCGCGCAGTTCTTCATCAACACGGTGGACAACCAGCGCCTGGACTATGCGAGCGACGCCAATCCGGGCTATGCGGTGTTCGGCAAGGTGGTGTCCGGCATGGACGTGGTCGACAAGATTCGTACGCTACCGACCGGCCCGCAGGGTCCGTTCCAAAGCGACGTACCGACCAACCCGGCGGTCATCGAAAAAGCGAGCGTGCTGCCCTGAGAGCCGATCCCGCGCGCACCGCGGTAGCAAACAGGGCTCGATGAGCACGCTGTTCATCGCCGACCTGCATCTGGACGAGAGCCGCCCAGACATCGTGCAGCTCTTCGTCCGCTTTCTGCGCGAGGAGGCCGCGCGAGCCGCGGCGCTCTACATTCTCGGCGATCTGTTCGAAACCTGGATCGGTGACGATGCCCCGAACGCAGCGGGCGATGCGGCCGCCGCCGGGCTCGCCGAGCTGCGCCGGCAAGGCGTACCCTGCTTTTATATCCACGGCAACCGCGATTTTCTGCTCGGTGACGCCTGGGCGCGCCGCGCCGGCCTCAGCCTGCTGCCGGACCCAAGCCGGATCGCGATCGAGGGCAAGCCGGTCCTGCTGATGCACGGTGACCGCCTGTGCACCGACGACGTCGCCTATCAGACGTTTCGGGCGCGCTCGCACACGCCCACCTGGCAACACGAATTCCTTGCGCGCTCACTCGCCGAGCGCAAGGCCATCGCCGCCGGCGCACGCGCCGAGAGCCGCCGCCACACCGCAACCGTTGATGAGCGCATCACCGACGTCAACCCGGCAGCCGTTTCGGCCGTGCTGCGCGCGCAAGGCGCGCGCCTGCTGATCCACGGCCACACCCACCGGCCCGCCGATCACGCAATCCGCGTCGACGGCGAACCCGCCCGTCGCATCGTGCTCGGCGACTGGTACGAACAGGGCAGCGTCCTGCGGCTCCGCGACGAGCGCTTCGAGCTCGCCACCCTGCCGCTCGGGAGCGCGACGGTTCGCGCCCCGTCGACGCCCTGAAGCCGCGCAGCGCGTTACGCGTGCAGCCGTGCCTTTTCGGCTGCTCCCGACTGCTCCGATTTCCTACAGCGGCGCCGCCGAATTCCCCCGTAAGAGGTCAATGTTTGCCGGCCAAATCGCGCGCCGATCTCCTCTGCCGCGCGCCCGCGGCCCGCTCGACACTGTGCCCACCCCGCCCCACGGCGCGGTCCACCCCAACCAGGAGAACCAAGATGCATTCCACGACCGCTTCCATTCTCGCGCTTGCCGTTGCTTTCGCCTTCGCTGGTGGCTACGCCCAGGCCGAGGAACTCAGCAAGTCCGGCAAACCGCTCACCGCACAGCAGCTGCGCATGAAGAACTGCAACGCCGAAGCACGCACGCAAGAACTCAAGGGCGACGAGCGCAAGGCCTTCATGAGCAGCTGCCTGCGCTCCGCCGGCAGCCCGGCAAGCGCCGAGCCGACAGCGACCGTCGCCAAGACCCCGACGCCGCGCCAGCTGCAGCGCCAGGCCTGTGGCGCCGAGGCCAAGGCCCAGGGCTTCAAGGGCGAGGAGCGCAAGGACTTCGTCAAGGACTGCATGAAGGATTCCAAGGCGGTCGCCGACGCGCGCAGCTGAAGCGCAGAGCAGGCCCGAGACCTCGCCCTTCCGCATAGGGAAGGGCGAGGTCTTCGCTCGCTTCGAGCGAAGCGGACGGCGTCGGGCGAGGGCAGCCGCGGCCGGACCTCCATCGCCACAGCACCGTCGCGGCCCAGTCGGCTCCGTTCCAGCAGCCGCGCCAAGGTGGATCCTCCGCGCCCCGCGGCAGGACTCCAAGCGTGCTTCAAGGCGCGCCGTCGAAGCCGTCGACGAAGATACGATCGTCCGCCACCACCTGTACCGCATCGGGCACCGTGACCAGCGCCAGCGGCAGGTCGGCGCCGGTGATGGCGCCGTTTTCATCCACGTCGAGATAGAGCGATACCAACAGACTGAAGCTGCCGGCATCGAGCGTCGCGGGCACGGCGAACTCGCGGCCGATCGCGTGCGTACCCGGAGCCAGCGATAGCGGCGCGTCGTGCGCCGAATCATCGATATAGCCCAGCCCGCTGCGATAGAGGCTGGCGCCGATCAGCAGATGCGGATGCTCGGCGCCGGCGGAATTGGTCGCGTCGGCGACGATCTGGAAGCTGGAACCCGCGGTCGGCGCAGACGGCACGGCAAGAACGCCAGCAAGCGAGAGCGGCGAAGTCATGACCGCCGTGCGCTGCCCACTGCCGGCGCCGTTGTCGTTGTAGTAGTGATCGACGATCCAGGTCCAGCGCGGCGCACTGCCGTCCAGGGCCCAGCGCTGCGTGCCCCACTGCGACATGCCCCGGCCGTGACCAAAACAGCCGTGCCCCGCGCCCACCGGATCGGCCAGACAGGGCCAGCCGGCAGCCGGTGAACCGGCGTAACCATCGCCGCAGGACAGATCGCCGTTGCTGCAGGAGAGGCCGTCGTTCGGATCGTCCCAGCTATTGTTTTCGGCGGAATACTCGGACGAGGCCGCGCTGCTGCCGTCGCGCGTCAGCAGAATGCCCGGCGTGCGCGCAACCGCGGCGTCGGTGCTCGAATGGGTACTACCGTCGTTGACCTGACAGCAGGCGCTGGAGCAGATGTCGAAATCGCCGCGGATCGGGTGCGCCACGCGCCAGGCGCCATAGCTGCGGTAGGCGATGCTGCCTGAACGCAGGCTTTCGCTTCGCCAGCTCGCGATCCACTCGTTGTCGAGCCCGCGCCGAACGTAGGTCTCAAGCGACAGGGTGCAGGTATGAGTGCAGGACGCCGTGCAGCAGGATTGCGTGCAGGCCGCGTCCGCAAAACCCACCCGAATCGAGGGCGGCGGGTCGACTCCGGGAGCCAGCAGCGCACCCACCGGCGTCGACTCCCGCTGCAGCGGCATGGCGCGCCCCGGCTCCTCCCCGACGGCCCCCTCGCCGCGATCCAGCGCTCCGACCGTCTGCCGCGAGCTCGTCGAGCGGGCGGGATCGAGCGCGATCACCAAGCGCTGCACGCCCGGAACCGCGAGCAGCCCGTCCCGGCGATGATCGCCGTAGCCGGCCGCGATCACCCACAGCGCCGGTCGATCGGCACGCTCGTCCTCCACCGCCGGCAGCTCCAGCTCGAAATAGCCGGTTCGATCGCTTCGTACCGACCGCCCGGCAGCGGTCAGCTCGGCCCCGGCCACCGCAGAACCGTCATCGACGTCGCGCACGTAGCCCTGCAGCCAAGACCTTTCCGGCTCCCGCTCGGCGCGCTCGGCGAGGCGCCGATACGCACGCGGCTCCTCGAGTGGATCGAGCAGCAAGGTCAGCTCGGCGACATCCGGATCGAGCGTGAACGCAAGCGGCCGGTAGCCGTCCGCGCTTGCACGCGCCGCAACCCCGCCGCGCAGCGGTGGCAGCGCGCGCAGGCGCCCGTCGACCGAAAACGCCTGGGCTCCGGTCTCAGCCTCGTAGCTCAAGCTCCCCGCCACCGCAGCGCCGGTCGCCGCATCCCGCATCGCCACGCTCGCAGCTTCAACAGGCCTGGCTCCAGCTGCGAAAAACAGTGCGATTCCCAGCGCCAGGATCTGCGGTCTTCGTCGCATCGGGCGGCCCTCCCGCGAAGCTGCGCTCAGGATAGCCAGCACCGATGCTCGTGGCAAAACCGCCAAGCTCGTCCCGAAACGATACGCGCAAATTCCCCAACAACACCAAGGGCAGCGCAGCGCGAAACCCTACTTCGCGAGGGCCTTGATTTCAGGCGTGATCTTCTCCTTGCCGCCGTTGTCGTAGACCACACCGACGTAGTACCAGTAGGTTTCGCCTTTCACCGCCGACGTGTCCCGCCACTGATACGCCGAGCCGGCTTGCTCCTTCGAGCGCGCAGGAATCGTCGGTGTGCTCAACAGCACGAAAGGCCCTGACTCAAGATCGGCACGGTAGATTTGATAGCCGTGGACGCTACGCTCATCAAGCACACGCCACTTGAGCAGCGGGCCCTCTCCCGGTGGTTGGGCGCTTTCCTGTGAATGCTCCGCACGATCCGGCTCCTCCACCGGTTTCGCAGCATTGTGGCGATTACCCTCTCCCTGCTCTGCGAGCCGGCGCTTCGCAAATATATCGGCGATCTCCTTCGCGGACTCTCGTTCAGGCCGTCTCATCGCTCCGCGAACTGCGATGCGCAGCGACTGCTCCACCGTCGGAAAATGCACCGTTATCGTGCCGGTGGTTGGTCCCATGGCTTGGGCTGCCGAAATCGTCAACTCGACCGCACGACACCCTTTTGCGCTGGGTACGCAGGGAACGAGCTTCGCCGTGGCGTCGATTCCCTCCACATCCAAACGCGCTGATTCAAACATTCCTTCATTCACCGCATCGAGCGTGGTTACGCTCACGGTGTGCTCCCTACCGCCTTCAAGCAGCCCGAACTGCGCCGGGTTCTGCGACGGCTGGACGCCACCTCGTATCAGGCCCTCCACGGCGACCCAAGCTTCCCTTTGTCGCGGCGTGTCGATCCCCAATTCGATGACACCGCTCAACACGCCCCACGCGGCGTCCTTGCGTATGGCGGCCACAATGGAGCGGCCGTCGTCGGCAATTTTCACGTCCAACTGCGGCGGTTTATCCAAAACTTTCGTGATGCGAAAGTTCGCTGTTTCACGGCTGGACAAGCCGAGTTGCCGGGACGGCGCACTGCCGGCTTCCACGACACCGAATTCAATCCGTGGGTCCAGCTCATCCAGCGCACTGAGCGCAAAGCCGCTGGCCTTGAGGTATCTCGGAAGCGCATCGTCCACTTCCGCTGCCTCGCTCACGGTGAAGAACCGCGCCAGTTCTCCGGACCGGTCCCCCACGTCGACCTTCAAGGGCACGTACACGCTCCCGCGCGCCGGCACGCTCACTTCGTGTGCGACGGACCCGGTCGCCGTGCCAGCCAACTCGACTTTGACGCGGACGGGCGCCCCGCCGGGGTTATCGATTCGGGCCACGCATTCCGCCCTCGCAAACGCATGCACTTCGCCGAACGTGCAATCGTGCAGCACCAAGGCGTGCGGGGGCACGGCAATGAGACCGGCCAGCAGAATCGATGTCACAACCACGGAAACCATCCTCACGTTGCTTTGCTCGTGCAAGACGCCAACAACACCAACCCGGACCGGCGCAGCACTCCAAAGCCGACGATAACTCCCAAGCAGCGCAAATCGTCATCCAAAAAGAACCCGGCCGAAGCCGGGTTCTTTTGGTCCACTTTGACGCAAGTTTTATTCAGGCGATCAGTCGATCGAGAATTCCTGCAGCGTCACCGGCAACGGATCCGGAGTGGTGAAGTTATACGGCCCGTTATCAGCGGCGGTTCCGGTCGGAATGCCCGTCACGATTACCCAGTAGGTCGTCCCTGCGACGAGCGGGCCACCCGCACCGTTGTCCACGATTACCGAATACGGGGTTCCTGCTGGAGCACCATTCGCCTGGTACATCGGGACCGCATCATTCCCGCAGGACCCAACAAGAGCAACACCCGAATTGTAGCTCGCCGTCACATTGATCGTGCCGCTCGGCTGTCCGTCGGAAACAAAGTAGTAATACGAATCGTTCGCCGGGCTCGGAAGCATCCCGAAGCTATTCGTGTTGTTGCCGTAGCCGGGGGCAGACGTATCGCCAGCGTAGCTCCCGCCGGGAGCCAACTGCTCCGCACCAGCGCAATTCGTACCGCCCGGTCCAGCAAGGGCCATGCTCGTGCCGACACACATCCCGGCCGCGGCGAGCGCGATAACCAACTTCTTCATGTTGCCACTCCTCTTGATTTAGGGCGCCAAGAATGAATCAAAACCCGATGAAAGTCTGACGACGCGAATCGAACTGATCAAACCCGACCGCCTGACCCGCAAATTTGTTAACGAAAGACGAAGACGGTGCACCCAGGCCAAGGTACGCGTCGTTGATTCCGACCATCGCAGAGTAGTCACCAGCGATCGCAGGAACGGTCGGCGTCGACTCCGTGTTGTTGTTAACCCAGATGGCCAGTGACCCGGACGTGCCGATCTGGAGATCGAATTCCACGACGTTGTCGCCTGCTGCAAGCGGAACCGAACCAGAGACACCACTACCCAAGATATAAGACAACGACCACGAAGTCCCGTTGCCGAACGCACCCAACCTCAGGGGAAACCCGGAACTGTTGGCTGCGAACACCTGAACGGTGTCCGAAAAGCCGGGGCTCGCAAGACCATCGATCTTAACCATGAACTGCGCGCGATAGCGAGGTTCGGCGCTTGGCGAAGCGTCGTGTACCGACGCCGCCGCAAAGGCGCCCGCGCCCGCATTGATCACGGAATTCAACTGGCACTCCGTTCCGGCCATGCCGGGCGTCACGATCGAGGTCGCGCCCTGAAAAATCTGCTGATCTTGCCACGGCGGAACGGGGCTGCTCGGGCAGGCGGCCGAGGCGGCGCCGACGTAGCCGAACGCGCCGACCAGAGCGAGCGACAGAACCTTCATCTTCGTATTCATAAGTGAAATCTCCCAGAGTGTCTCGGGCGGGGTTGATCCCCTGGCCCCACGGTTTGACAGCGGTTAACCAAGCCCGACCCGCGCGGACGATAGTGAAACTTTAACACCATGTCAACACTTTGCAGGCGTGGGCCCGGCTAACCATGCCTGATCCTGGAAAACGGCGCAAATCCCGCCTCGTTTTCCCGCCATCGGCTCTCGCCTCCGGCCCACGGAACTTATAGACGCAGCGGCGAGCGGAAAGCGGACACCTGGAAGACGAGGAGGGTCGGCGGCCGGACGGAGCCGTTCCGAAACGCGCCCGCGCGGATCGCGGGATACGGGCATGTTAGCGCGGCAGTGGGGGTTCGGTCGCGCCTGCCGCCGCTCGGGGGCTGTCGGCGGCCGAGCGTTGTGCGCCAGGGCGCGGCCGGGCATCTCCAGCGCAGTGGAATCGGGCGATGGTCCACTGCAGAACGAAGCTGGCGCCATTGACCTTACGGCGCGGGCTGCGCAGAATCGCGCCTCCCCTGTCATCGGCGTCCGTCTTGGCCCGAACTTCCGCCCGACCCGATGCCGTCACCTGTCTGGCGGTGATTCCAGCGCGCGACGAGGCACCTACCGTGGGCGCCGTCGTTGCCGGGGTGCGCGAAGCGCTCGGCTGCACGGTTCTGGTCGTGGACGATGGCAGCAGGGACGCTACGGTCGAGGCAGCTCGAGCCGCAGGCGCGGCGACCTTGAGCCTGTCGCTTGGTCTGGGCGCCTGGGGGGCGACTCAGGCCGGCATCCGCTATGCGCTGCGCAACGGATTCTCGTCCGTGGTGACTCTGGACGCCGACGGCCAGCATCTCCCGGAAACGCTGCCGGATCTATTCGCCGCGCGGGAGCGCAGCGGCGCGAGCCTCGTGATCGGCACCTGTACCAGCCGGCTGAGCCGTGCCAAACGGGTTGCATGGCGCTATCTGCGCGTCCTGACGGGACTGCGACTCAGTGACTTTACTTCCGGTCTGCGGCTCTACGACGCGCGCGCGACCGCGCTGCTGGCGGGTGCGGAAGCAAGCCTGCTCGACTATCAGGACATCGGTGTATTGATGCTGCTGGCACGGCATCGACTGCCGATCGACGAAACGCCGGTAGCCATGCTGCCCCGGCGCGCCGGCCACTCGCGGGTCTTTGCCTCGTGGCTGGTGGTGTTGCGCTACATGTTGAGCACGACGGTGCTCTGCCTCGCCCAGTTCGACGTGGGTCGGCGACAGCGGTCCAGGCAGGCTGGATCGTGCTGACCGCTCACGCCACCGGTGCGGTGTTGGGCGTCGCGCTGGCGCTCAGCATCCTGATTCTGGTCCGCAAGGATCACCTGCACGGGCCGTATGCGCTGTGGTGGTTCGCGGTCGCCGCGGCGGCCTTCGTGCTGGGCGTCTTTCCGCATCTGGTGGACTGGCTCGGGCGGCTGACCGGCATCGCCTATGCGCCAGTGTTGCCGATCCTGGTCGGACTTTCGCTGGTGCTGGTGCGCCTGCTGAAGCTCGACATCGACCGTTCGCGTCAGGAGCGGCGCCTGCGGCGCCTGACGCAGAAGCTGGCGATCCTGGAGCAGGAGCTGAGCCAACTGGCGGCCCGCCCGACGCAGCCGGACGACGCAGCGCCCGCGGATCGACCGGTCGATTGAGTTCGGGCCAACCTCGCCCGAACCCCCGCGGAAGCGTCGCCCCGCCATGCGCATCCTGCACATCGGAAAGTACTACGCCCCATTTCATGGCGGAATCGAGCGCCATCTGCAAGCGCTCGCCGTCGCCTGCGCGGCGGCGGGCGACCAAGTGGGCGTGCTGGTTCATCAGCCGCCGGGGCGCTGGCGAGGCAGCCGCGAGCGCAGCGCAGGAGTGGAGGTCCGCCGCGTCGGATGCATCGCCGCGCCGCTCTACACCCCGCTCAGCCCCGCTTTTCCGCTCGAACTGGCGCACGCGCTGCGCGAGTTCGCTCCCGACGTCCTGCATCTGCACTGGCCCAATCCGTCTTCTCTCGCGGCCCTGGCGAGCCCGCGCGCGCGCAGGCTGCCGTGGGTGGTGCACTGGCACGCCGAGATTCCACCGCAGGCGCCCGACTGGCGACTGCGCTTCGCCTACCGCGCTTATCGGCCGTTCGAGCAGCTGGCCCTGGCGCGCGCTGCGGCGATCATCGCCACCTCGAACTCCTATCTCGAAGCCAGCCGCGCCCTGGACGCCTGGCGCGAGAAGACGCGGGTCATTCCGCTGGGCATCGACGAGGAAGTCGGCGCGGCAGGCGCGACGCCGCCGAACTGGCCGAAGGCGAAGCTGCGCCTGCTCGCGGTCGGCCGTCTGAGCTACTACAAGGGCTTCGGAGTCCTGCTGCAAGCGCTCGTCGAGTTGCCTGACGCGAGCCTGCTGCTGGTCGGAAACGGCGACGGCGAACATGGCTTGCGAACGCTGGCGGACGCTTCCGGGCTGGCCGAGCGCGTGCGCTTTGCCGGCCAGCTCGACGACGCCACCCTGCTGGCGGCGTACCGCGCCGCCGACGCTTTCGTGCTGCCCTCGCTCGACCGCAGCGAGGCCTTCGGCCTGGTGCTGCTGGAAGCCATGCGCGCAGGCCTGCCGGTGGTGGCGAGCGCGATTCAGGGCGCGGCGGTGAGCGAAATCGTGGTCGATGGGAAAACCGGACTGCTGGTTCCACCGGGAAATCCGGACGCGCTCGTCGTCGCGATCCGCCGACTCCAAAGCGCGGAGCTCCGCGAGCGCCTGGGCGCCGCCGGACGCGCGCGCTGGATCGAACGCTATCGGCTCGCGGATTCGGTGGCGGCAGTGCGCGCGCTGTATCGGGAAATCCGCCGCTGAAACGAAACCAGCGCGGGGCTTCCGAACATCCAGCTTTCGCCCCACCCCTGCGGGTGTCCGGAAACTCGCGACTCACGCCGCGCGCAAACCACCCAGGCGCGGATGCGTTCAGGCGCCTTCTGTGGCCGCGGCCGGTACGCGCGACGCATCGCGCAGGAGCAGCACCGCGAATACGAACAGGCCCGGAACGAGCTGCAGGATCAAACGATTGACGCTGGTGAAATCCGCGGCCCAGGCGGCCGCCGCGGTGAAGAAGAAGAGTGCGAAGAGCAGGCCCAGCTGGAGCAGGACCAACAGAGCGAACAGGCGCGCCGCGGGGCTGCGACGAAGCTCCGCGCATCGCCACAGCACGAGCAGCGGCAGCAGATACCAGAGCAGATGCCAATTGGGCAAGACGAACAGGCTGGCGAGGATCTGCCCGATCACCGGGTGCCAGGTCAGGGTATAGGTGGCGACCCCGGGGATGTCGACCCGCCCCCAGGCCAGATGAATGCGGCCGAGGCCCGGCACCGGCAGGCCAAAGCCGCCCAACGCCAGCCCGCCGAGCAGCAGCAGGACGAGCGCTGCGACCGTCGCCCAGCGCCAGCGCGAGGGCAGGAGCTCGAGCGCAAACACCAGCATGAAGCTGAGCATCCAGACCGCGCCTTCGAGCTTGATCGCCGGCAGGCAAGCGGCCAGGGCGATGGCCAGAACCGCCTGTCCGGGCGCCCGAAAAAGCAGCCAGCGGCTCCACGCCATCAGAGCCAGGCCAAGGCTCGATGCGAGCCACAAATCCGCATAGCCCGCCAATACCGCATGGGCTTCCAGCAGCGGCAGCGAAGCCAGCGCGTAAGTGAGCGCCACGCTGACCCAAGGGCGCAGTCCACAGCCGCGCGCATAGCCGTAGAAACTCAGCGCAAGCGCGCCGAGCGCCCCAACCCAGGCGAGATTGACCAGCGCTTCGTCCCAGGCCCGCGCGCCGCTGGCAAACCAAATCTCGACCCAGGCCAGGAGTTCCGGATAGTTCCAGGCCGGCATCGTGCGCAGGCGCGACGGGCTCGCAGCCAGCCAGTCGATCAGCGGCACATAGGCATCAGCCTGCCCGAGCAGGAACCAGCTTTTCGGCTTGACGGCCCAAGCCGACCAGGCATCCCAGGGGAAAATCGGCCGCAGGCCGGCTTCCTGGCCGAGCATCGACAACCGCAGCAGCACCAGCAGGACCAGCGCCCACCAAAAAACGCGCTGCGCAGCCGAATCCCGCCTGCCTCCAAGCCTCCAGGCCGCCGGCCGCAGATAAAAGCGCAGCGCGACGATCAGCCAGGCCAGAACCGCGGTTGCCGCCAGCCACGGCGTCACCAGGGCCACCGCGTGGACGGTGTCGCCGCGCGCAAGCTGCGAAGCAGCGCCGGCGGCCAGCAGCACGCCGATCAGCCAGCCCGCGCCGAGCGAAGCGGCGACGTCGCCGGCAAAGCGCCGCGGCCCGTTGACGAGCCACCAGAGCCCGCAGCCCGTGAACCAGGGCAGGAGCCAGGCGATCGCATAGCTAGCCGGCATGGCGCGCCTCCGGCCTCAAACTGCGGCGTGTCGGGCACATCGAGCAGGCGGACCGCGGCCTTGCCTCCGCCGCGGCCTCGCGGGACCGGCACGAAACTCTGCGGCACGGCTCCGCGGCGCGATGGCGATGAACGGGCGTGCGTTCAGGGCGCATGGTGGTATCGATAGACACGTAGCCCAGCAGGTTGCCCGACCACCTCGCCGTCGGCCGGAAGCAGCCGCTCGCTCCGCTCCAGGAGCTGCTGCAAGCCCGCCGGAGGCCGGGAGGCACCGCCGTCATAAAGGACGATCAGGCTGCCGTCCGGAATCCACTCCGGCTGGCGCAGCGCGGGCGCGAGCATGCCGGCGTTCAGCGGCAGCAGGTGCCAGATCAGGCGCAGCGTTTCATACACGTTGTCCGCATAGACCAATACTCGGTCGGTGGCCTGTTGGTCGAGGGTGACGGCGCGCACTTCGGCAGCGACACGCAGCAGCTCGCTGTCGCCGACGATCTGCGCGCGCGCGGACCAGTCGAGCCCACCGTAGAGCGCCTGCGCCGCGTGCAGGCGCTGACTCAAACCGGCCTGCCAGCGAAGATCCAGCGCGAGCCAGACGAGCGCGCTGCAGACCAGCGCCAGCTGCACCCATCGGCGCCGGTGAAAACCGGCCAGCAGTGCCACCCAGAACACGAGCAGCCCGGCTGCGAGCGCCAGCGAAACCACCATGGAGCTCGAAGGTGCAACGCTGCCTTCCCGCCCAAGCGCGTGTACCGACCGCTGGCTCCAGGACCAGGAGCCGAACCAATCCGTACCGAGCGCCCGCAGACTGCCGTACCAGGAAGGTGACCAGAGTTCGGCCTCGACCAGCTCGAAGGGCCGGAAGCCGCGCTCGGGGGGAACGCTGTGCGGAGTGGCGAACTCGGCAAAACCAAGCTCGATCACGCGGCCGTGCCAGCTCGGAATCCGGCTCAAATCGACGGCGGCGCTGCCCGCACCCGGCCAGGGAAGCGCGATCGTTTCCACCTCGTCCGGGTTTTCCGCGCTGCGAAACATCAGCGCCAGCTCGAGCGTTTGTGGAAAATTCCGAAATCGATAGCGCAACAGCGAAAACTCGGCGGCTTCGAGTTCCGGCAGCGAGGTGCGCTGCAGCGATGAGTGGTCGTCCGCGTCCGCGGTGACCAAAAGCACGTTCTGCTCCGGCTCGGCTTTGCCGAAGGCGGCACTGAAGCGGCTGCCGGGAAAGACGCGCTCGTGCGCCGGCAGAGGCGGTGCGCGCCAGTCGGCACCGGCCGCCCACAGCAACAGCACGAACCAGCTCGCCAGCACCGCGGCGACGGAACCCGACAAGCGCCAGCCTCGAGACCTCACGCGGCGGGCTCCGGCCACCGACGTGCCGTGTCGGAAGCCCGATGCGCTGCGGTCGATCGTCCGGGGCCTTCAGCGTTCATCTCGCTCCACGCGCTGTCCCACACTGCGCCGCCCGCGTCGGCACGCACTGGCTGCGATGCATTATCCATGAGGCGCGAGCCTAGGTCATGCGCAAGTCTCCGGCGCGGCTCCGGCTGGCAGCTTCAGATGGCCTTGCGCTGGCGCACCTTGGCCTCGTCGGAGCGGGCGAATTCGAGCTCGTCCAGGTAGCCGGGGGCGATGCCGGTCACGTACTCGCCGCTGAAGCACGAGGTGTCGAAGTGTTGCAGAGCTTCATTGCCGTCGCGCACGGCCTGAATCAGATCGTCGAGATCCTGGAAGATCAGGCGATCGGCGCCGAGCAGCTTTTCGACTTCTTCCACGCTGCGCCCGTGTGCGATCAGCTCGGCAGCCGAGGGCATGTCGATGCCGTAGACGTTCGGGTAGCGCACCGGCGGCGCGGCGGAGGCGAGGTAGACCTTGCGCGCGCCGGCGTCGCGGGCCATCTGGATGATCTGTCGGGCGGTGGTGCCGCGCACCACCGAGTCGTCGATCAGCAACACGTTCTTGCGCCGAAACTCGAGCGTGATCGGATTGAGCTTGCGGCGCACCGACTTCACCCGCTCGCTCTGCCCCGGCATGATGAAGGTGCGACCGATGTAGCGGTTCTTGACGAAGCCTTCTCGCACCGGCACGCCCAGCGCCTGCGCCACCGGGCCGGCCGCGGTGCGCGAGGTGTCGGGTATCGGAATCACCGAGTCGATGTCGTGTGCGGGCATCAGCCGACGGATTTTTTCGCCGAGCTTCTCGCCCATCCTCAGCCGCGCCTTGTAGACCGAAACGTCCTCGATCATCGAATCGGGCCGTGCCAGGTACACATACTCGAAGATGCAGGGCGCGTGCACGCCGGGCTCCACACACTGGCGGGTGAAGAGCTTGCCGTCGAGCGTCAGCAGCACGGCTTCGCCGGGGGCCACGTCGCGCAGCAGCCGAAAGCCCAGGATATCGAGCGCCACCGATTCCGAGGCGACCGCGTATTCCATTCCGCTGGCGGTGCGCCGCTCGCCCAGCACCAGCGGACGGACACCGTGGCGGTCGCGAAAGGCCAGCACGCCGTAGCCCAGCACCAGCGCCACTACCGCGTAACCGCCAACGCAGCGCGCATAGGTGCCAGCCACGGCCTTGAAGATGTGATCCGGCGACAGCGCGTGCCGCGCCTGGATCTGCATCTCGTGGGCCAGCACGTTGAGCAGCACCTCGGAGTCGGAATCCGTATTCAGGTGCCTTCGGTCACTCTCGGTCACCTCGCGGCGTAGCTCGGCAGTGTTGATCAGGTTGCCATTGTGGCCGAGCGCGATGCCGTAAGGGGAATTGACGTAGAGCGGCTGCGCCTCGGCGGTCACCTCGCTGCCGGCGGTCGGATAGCGGCAGTGGCCTATGCCCACGCTACCGCGCAGACCGAGCATGCTGTCCTGATCGAACACGTCGCGCACCAGTCCCTTGCCCTTGTGCAGGCGCAGGCGATTGCCGTCCAGCGTGGCAATACCGGCGGCATCCTGTCCGCGATGCTGCAGCACGGTGAGCGCGTCATACAGCGCTGCCGCAACTTCCGATTGACCGACGATGCCGACGATACCGCACATGATGAAGCCTTCAGATTGGAGGAGATTGAGGTGGCGCGACCGCGGGGGTCGGCTCCAGAACCGGCGCCACGAGCGCTGCATGTGCCTGATGCAGATACTGTGTGACTTCCTCGGGCAACTGCTTGCCAAGCCAGGCAGCGCTCGCTGAAAAGCCCGGCAGCAGGCGCGATTCGGACCACCACGGGTCAGCCGGCAGCGGGGTCAACTGCAGCAGCAGCACCGCGAGCACCACCAGCACCGCGCCGCGCGCCAAGCCGAAGCCCATGCCAAGCAGTCGGTCGCTGGTGGAAAGACCGCTGCCCTCGATCAATTTCCGCATCAGAAAGAGCGCAATCGCGCCCACCACCAGCACCGCAACGAAACAACCGCCATAGCCGAGCAGGATCCGCAACGAGGGTGTCGAAACCACCGCCGGCAGCGCCGCGGCAAGCGCCGGCCCGAACGCCCAAGACGCCCAGAACGCGCTGATCCAGGTCACCAGCGCCAGCACTTCACTCACGAAGCCGCGCCAGAGCCCGACCAACATCGACAGGCCGAGAGCGGCGAGAATCGCATGATCAGCCCAATTCATGGCGCAGGAGCTTCAGTGGTGGAAAGCCGTCCATCCCGGCGGCGCGAAATCTCTGTCCAGCCCGGTCGTCTTCAGGCTTCGCCGCCGTGACGGGGCGTGCCGACGCCCGACCTGGCGCACCCGCTCACAGCGCCACGATGATGCCGTCGAGCTTCAGCTTGTCCTTGATCCCGTCGCGCAGCTTGCCTGCCGCGTCGCGCTCGACTTCGGGACCGGCGCGCACGCGCCACAGGGTGACTCCGTCGGCATCGACCTTGTCGACCCAGGCGGCGAAGCCGGCGACCTGCAAGCGGCCACGCAGCTTGTTCGCATCCTCCTGCGTCTTGAGCGCGCCGACCTGTACCGCCCAACCGCCGGCGCGCGCGTCCCCCACCGCATCAGCTGGCGCATCGGCGGCCAGATCGGCTGCTGCCTCGACCACACTGCTCGGCACCGCCGGGTCGACCTTGCGCACGCGCAGGCGCGCGGCTTCGGCCGCCGCGCGATCCTCGAAAGGACCGACCCGCACGCGCTGCATGGTTCTGCCCTGATGGCTCGTGGCTTCCGAAAAAGCGGCGAAATTCGCCCGCTTCAGGCGCGACACCAGCTTTTCGGCGTTGGCAGCTTCCGCGTACACCCCGAGATGCACGAACCAGCTCTGCCGGGCGGCGCGCCCGGCAGCGGCGGACGCTGCCACCGCCGGAGCCGCCTGCGCCGATTCGCCTACCGTCGACTGCGGCGCCTTTGCTGCAGCGGGCGCTGCTGCTGGCGGCGCCTCGGCGAGCGGCGTCGCGATCTCCGCTGGCGCCGCGCTAGCGGTGTCGACGCTGGCGATCCGATCCGGCGGTTCCGGCAGCGTGGGCATCACCTGAGTCTGGAACTCGCGCTCAGGAGCCGCCGGAATCTCGATCGGCGCGCGCCTCATCTCGCCCACCGTTGGCGGCGCCGACGGCGAGAGGAACATCGGCACGAAGATGACCGCGAGCGCAATCAGCACGGCGGCTCCGAGCAGACGCTGCTTCAGCGATGGATCCAAGATGGCTCCGCGAGATCGACTACGGCGTGAGTATAGCTGCGGATGCCTGAGCGGCAGCGCTACGCTCACCCGAAACCGCCGGGCTTGTGTGATCCATTGTGTGATCGGTCATGAAAAATCGACCGGCTGACGACGGTCCTTCGACGAGTCAATCCACTCCGTCCGCGCGCAGCTCGCGCTGCGGCGCGCGGCATGCCCGCGCCCGCGCCAGGCGAAGCGCCGGCCCGGCCACGAAAAAGGAGCCGAAGGCCACCACGCGGTCCCCTGCCGCGGCAGCCAGGCAGGCGGTCTCGAAAGCCTCCTCCACGCTCGCCGCGAGCCGCACCCCGCGCTCGGCGGGGAGCACGTCAGCGACCCGCACGCGCAGGCTCGCGGCGCTGATTCCGCGCGGCGACGCGTGCTCGAGGCCAGCCAGAAACCAGGCGTCGACTACCTCGCGTAGTTCCCGCAGCACGCCCGCGGCGTCCTTGTCCCCCAGCGCGCCGAAGACCGCAAGGGTGCGCCCTTTCGGCGGATTCGCACTCAGCCACTCGGCCAGCACGCGTGCCGCCTGCGGGTTGTGGGCCACGTCGATCACGCACTCCGGAGCGCCGCCAAGACGCTGCAGGCGCGCGTCTATTCGCGCCGCGCGAAGCCCCTCGCCCAGCGCCGCCGGATGCCAGCCCAGGCGCTCGCGCAGGGCATGCAGGGCCGCGATCGCGGCGGCAGCGTTGGCCAGCTGGCGCGAACCCGCGATTGCCGGAAGCGGAAGTTCTACGCGCTTGCTGGCCGCGCTCCAGCACCAGGAGCCACCGCGCAGCGAATCGAATGCATAATCCCGGCCGGCGAGCAGGAGCTCGGCACCGCTGTGACGAGCTGCGTCGATCAGTCCGCGCGGGGCCTCGGCGTCACCGACGATCGCTGGGCGCCCGGGCCGGAAAATGCCCGCCTTCTCTCGCCCGATCGCGTCCCGGCTGTCGCCGAGCCACTGCTGATGATCGAGATCGACCGTGGTCACGATCGCCGCATCGGCGTCGATCAGGTTGACCGCGTCGAGACGGCCGCCGAGCCCCACTTCGAGCAGCGCGATATCCAGTTCCGCATCGGCGAAGATTGCCAGCGCGGCGAGCGTACCGAACTCGAAGAAGGTCAGCGGCACTGCAGCAGGTGCGCGTCGCGCCGCCTCCACGCGGGCGAAGGCCTCGACTAGCGCGAGGTCGGTTGCTTCCCACCCGTCGATCCGCACGCGCTCACCGTAGTGCTGCAGGTGCGGCGAGGTGTAGGCGCCAACCCGCAGCCCCTGAGCGCGCAGCATGGCTTCGAGAAAGGTGACCGTCGAGCCCTTGCCATTGGTGCCGCCGACCGTGATCACGGTTTTCGCGGGGGTCGGTGCGCCCATCCTGCGCCACACCTCGCCGACCCTCTCGAGACCGAACTCGATCGTCTGCGGATGCAGCCGGAGCTGATAGTCGAGCCAGTCGGCCAGCGGCGAGCCGGCCGTCGGCACGGAATTTGGCGTAACCATGCTGAAGTTCGTGCGACTTCTAGCGCATCAGGATCCGTCGTGGGCGGATCGGCAGCCGACCACGCCAGTACTGGATCAGCACAAAGCCGATCGCCATGCCGCCGAGATGGGCGAAATGCGCGACCCCGGCCTGGGTGCCAGTGACGCCCAGGAACAGCTCAATCGCGCCGTAGCCGGTCACGAAGAGCCAAGCCGGCATCGGGATCGGCGGAAACAACAACATGATGCGGGAATGCGGGTACATCATGCCGTAGGCGAGCAGAAGCCCGAACACGCCACCGGAAGCGCCCAGGGTCGGATAGTAGCCGCCAGTGAAGAAGTGCACCACCGCAAGCTGCGCGAGCGCCGCGCCGATTACGCAGACGAAGTAGTAGAGCGCAAACGGCCGCGTGCCGAACAGCTGCTCGATCGCCCCGCCGAACATCCACAGCGCGAACATGTTGAAGGCCAGATGGGTCAGGCCGCCGTGCAGGAAGCCGTAGGTCACGATCTGCCACGGCTCGAAGCCGGGCACGTCGCTGTACGGGGAAGGTCCGAGCGGCCACAGCGCGAAATGCACCAGCAGCGCTTCGCCCGACAGCATCTGCAGCAGATAAATGCCGATATTGGCGATCAGCAGGGCCCGGGTCACGGGCGGCAGCGCAAAAGGCATCAGCGGACTCCGCGAAACATGGATTCGGCGGCGCTGGCCGCGCGATGCAGCAAGATGCATGCGGTAAGCGGCGGAATCAACTCCACCGACCGCTGCGCCGGGTGGCGGACGGGCTCAACGCGGACCCCACAATGTACGATCCAGATCCTGACTCCAACCGTAGCGTGAGCGGTCGACGCGCCCCTTGCGCACCTCGACGCCCTCCGCTTCGAGCCGCCGCACCTGCTCGCGAAAGTCGGCACTGCCGGGCCGAAAGGCCAGATGACCGTCGGCCCGCAGCACGCGGAACCACGGCAGTCCCAGCGCGTCCGGCGCCTCCGCAAGCACCCGACCGACCAGACGCGCCCGCCGCGGCAAGCCGGCCCGCGCGGCGATTTCACCGTAGCTCGCGACGCAGCCCGGCGGCACCGCAGCCACCACACGCCGGATCGCCGCATGCGCCTCTGGCAGCTTCGCACGAACTGACTTCATCCAGTGCGCAAGCTAGCATAGGTCACTGGTACGCGAGGAACTTCGCCCGTGCAGAACTTCGAACAGGTCCGCTCCCACGTCGGCAGCCGATATTCGCTGCGGATCAATGATCCCTACCTGATCTGCCTCGAGCTTGCGCTGGAGGACGGTCGGCGTCAGGGCGTCTATTTCACCGAACTCGAAGGTGGCGACGGAACGCGCTTCCTGCGCGTATCGACGCCGATCTGCCCGCTCGAGGCGATCGACCCGCTGCGCTGCCTGGACTTCAACTGGAACCAGCGCACCGGCTATCTCGCAAGCGGCGAGCTGGAGGGCCACGCCTTCCTGCACCTGTGCGAGAACCTGCCCTACCGACTGCTGAGCGATTTCGAGCTCGACCGCGTAGTGGCCGAGCTCGGCGCCCTCGGCGACGGCCTCGAGCAGCTTCTGCTGAGCGGAGCAGATCTTTCCTGAGCGGGATAACGTCTGCCGCGGACGACCGCTGAGCTTGCGCCGCGGCATCATGACCTGAGCCAGATCGCCGCACTTTCACCGACCCGGCCGCGCCGCCGATGGCTCTGCGCCCGGACCTTCCAGGTTTCCCGCGAAGCCTGCCGTTCGCGCGCGTTGCTCAAGGCGCGAAGCCGAGGCCGCGGGCGGCCTCCAGCAGCAGCCAGGCGAGGCCCGCGCTGACCGGCAGGGTGAGAATCCAGGCCCAGACCATGCGCTCGACGATGGTCCAGCGGATGGCTCCGACGCGCTTGGCCACACCGACCCCGAGAATCGCCGCCGACACGTTATGGGTGGTCGATACCGGAATGCCGAAATGCGAGCAGCTGAAGATGACTGCAGCCGACGCGGTCTCGGCGGCGAAGCCGTTGATCGGATGCAGCTTCACCATCTTGTGGCCGAGAGTCTTGATGATGCGCCAGCCGCCAGAGGCGGTGCCGGCCGCCATGGTCAGGGCGCATAGCACCTTGATCCAGGTGGCGATCTGGAAATCATGATGGAGACCTTCCTCGATGCGCAGGAAATGTAGCCACTCGGGCAGCTGATCGAAGGCGCCTCCCGCGGTGGCGCCGGCCAGCGCCAGAGCGATGATGCCCATGGTTTTCTGCGCGTCGTTCATGCCGTGGGAGAGCCCCATCGCACCCGCCGAGACGAGCTGGGCCCGGCCGAAAAAGAGGTTCACGAAGCGCGTCCGGCCGAGCCGGCGCAGCGGACCCTGACGGCTGCCGAGAAAATCGATCAGGCTGAACAGGAGCCCCATCAGCAAGATGGCGAGGATGAACCCGCCGACCGGCGAGGTGACCATCGGCACGATCACCTTGGGAATCACGCCCTTGTCACCCCACCAGTGGCTGCCGCCCTGGGCCCAGATGATCGAATCCCAGTTACCGTGCGCGGCCGCGAGCGCCGCACCGCAGAGGCCACCCACCAGCGCATGCGAGGAACTCGAAGGCAGGCCCCACCACCAGGTGAGCAGGTTCCACAACACTGCACCCAGCAGGGCACAGATCAACACTACCGGCGTCATCACGACCACGTCACTGTCGATTAGACCCGCAGCGATGGTGCGGGCGACGGCGGTGCCCACCAGCGCACCGATCAGATTGGTGGTGGCGGCAAGCAGCACTGCCTGCCCTGGGCTCAGCACCTTGGTCGCGACCACCGTGGCGATCGAGTTGGCGGTATCGTGGAAGCCGTTGATGTACTCGAAAGCGAGCGCGATCAGAACCACCAGGAGAACGACGGCGATTTCCATCTCGGCAGCCGGCCGCGCCCGTCAGGAGTTCTTGAGCACGATCTGGTAGACCACGTTGCCGGCATCGCGGCAGCGGTCGATGGCTTTTTCCAACAGCTCGAACAGGTCCTTCAGCAGCAGCATCCGCACCGGATCGTGCCGTCCGCCGTAGAGATCTCGATAGGACTCGATCATCAGGCGGTCCGCCTCGTTCTCGATCGCCTGGAGGCGTTCGTTGTGTGCCTTCATGGCCTCGAGGTTCATGCTGCGCTTGAGCTGCGCCACCATCTGCACGATGACTTCGCTGGCTTTCTCGAGCAACACCGCGCGCGATTCGAAGTCGATCTCGACAAGCCCCTCGGCGGCGATCGAATAGCGCTCGGCAAACTTGGAAATCGACTTGGTCACCTTGTTCAGCGCAGCGGAGAGCGCTTCGATGTCCTCGCGCTCGAGTGCGGTCACGAAGGTGTTGACCAGCTCCTCGCTGATCTTCGCCGCCAAGTCCTTCTCTCGCTTGCGCGCCAGTGCAAATTCGTCGAGCGATGGCACCGGCGCGCGCAGGTGCAACATCTGTACCAGCGCAACGGCCGCCTCACGCGCTGCCTCGGCGCTGGCCTCGAGCAGGCCGTAGAACTTGTCACCCTTGCCGAAGATGGTCTGCAGCGAAAACATGATGTCCGAGGCCTTTCGGGCTGATGGAATCGGAGTGGCGACTGCGGCCGCGCCAGCGCGATTTTCGTCGATTTTACGGTGACTTGTCGTTCCGTCGCCGCAGCGCAACGAGAACCTTCAGTGGACCAATAGCCTTGAGGCCGTACCCACCGACGTCGAACCGCCATCCAACGCGCGTTTGACGATGCGGCGGCGCATGGTACCCCATGCCCACGCTCGGCACCCGATCGGGTCTTCCTGAACGACATCACCGGCAGCGCCGGTACCGATCTTCAGTCGGGGTCGATTCGGCTCGCCGCGCGCGGCAGCTCACCGCTGGCGAGCCGCGCCGTGCGCACCACGTCGGCGAGGATGCCGCGCAGAATCTGCACCTCGCCGGAGTCCAGCCGCGCGCGCAGGAACATGCGTCGCAGGCGCATCAAGATGGTGCGCGGCGAACGTCCCTTGTGGAAATCGATCAGATCCAACGTGACCGCGAGGTGCTCGAAGAAACCATCCATCTCCGCCATTCCCGCGGGCGCTCCGTGATGCTCATGGCCGACCGCGAGCGCAAGCGCGTCGCCCCGCTCGCGACGCGCTTCGAGCCAGGCCATGCGCAGCTCCCAGGCCACCACCTGTACCGCCTGAGCGAGGTTGAGCGAGGGACAGCGCGCATCGCTCGGGATCGTCAGCGCCGCGTGACAGCGCTGGATCTCGGCGTTGTCGAGGCCGTTGCGTTCATTGCCGAAGAGCAGCGCGACCCGTCGACCCTCGCCCGCCGCGGCGATCACCCGCCGCGCCGCCGCGCGCGGATGCAGCTCTTCGAGGGCAATGCCGCGCCGCCGTGCGGTGGCGCCGATCAGCAGTTCGCAACCGCCGATCGCGTCGACCAGATCAGGACTCACCTGGGCCGCTTCCAGCACATCGAGTCCGCCGGCCGCCAGCGCCGTGGCTTCCGGATGCGGGAAGACGCGCGGCGCCACCAGGGCCAGGTCGCGCAGGCCCATGGCCGCCAGCGCGCGTGCCGCAGCACCGATGTTGCCCGGATGAGAGGTGCGCACCAGCACACAGCGCACGCGCTCAAGAAGATCGGGAACTTCCACTCGCGTACCTCGAAAGTGATGCAGCCCGACGCGTAGCCGCCGCCAGGGCGATCTGCTACCCTGCCCCGCCCAGCGGCCCGATCACGGGCCGCCTGCTCTTGCCCAGACCGCCAGCGAAGTCCATGCCCAGACCCGCCGTCAACGTCGCGGTGCGTGCCGCACGCGCCGCGGGACAGATCATCCTGCGGCACATGAACCGGCTGGACAGCATCGAGGTCGTGGAAAAGCAGCGCCTCGACTATGTCTCGGAAGTCGACCGCCTGGCGGAAACGGAAATCATACGCGAGCTCAGACGCGCTTTCCCGCGCGACGCCATTCTCGCCGAAGAATCCGGTGCCATCGGCAGCGCCCGTCGGGTGTGGACCATCGATCCGCTGGACGGCACGCACAACTACCTGCGCGGGATCCCTCACTTCTGTGTCTCGATCGCGCTGCTCGAGGGCGGGGAGCCGACCTTGGGGGTGATTTACGATCCGCTGCGCAGCGAGCTCTTTACCGCGGATCGCGGTAGCGGAGCTCTGCTCAACGAGCGGCGCATTCGCGTGGCGCGGCGTCCGACGCTCGAGGGCGCGCTGTTGGCGACCGGATTCCCGTATCGTCAACGAGCACACCTGGCCGCACAGCTGGACATGACCCGCGCCCTGCTGGGTGAAGCGGAGGACATCCGTCGCACGGGATCGGCCGCGCTCGATCTCGCCTGGGTCGCCGCGGGGCGCCTGGACGGCTACTACGAAACCGGCCTCAAACCTTGGGACATGGGCGCGGGCTGCATCCTGGTACGCGAAGCGGGCGGACGTTATTCGGATTTCGCCGGTCGCGATGGATTGCCCCAGAGCGGCAACCTGATCGCCGGCAACGTCCCGCTGGCGACCGCGATCGTGGCCACGATCGGCGCCGTACTGCCGCCCGAACTGCTGCGCTGAAGCGGCATCGACCGCAGGCCCGACACTCGCGCCGGCCGCCGCTGCAGGCTCGCGATCCACGCAAGCATGCAGCGGCAGAAATCCGATCATCGCCCGCCCCGCTCCAGAGCAGGCCTGAACGGGTTCATCGAGGCCGCGGTGGCGCGCGGCCTTCGACCTCAGGCCCTGCTAGCCGTCATGCCAATGAAGGCAGACGGCGCTTGACTTCGAGCCTTTGAAAGCAAAGGCACTGGGCTCCCGCCTTCGCGGGAGCGACGAAGATGGGGCGCGGGCGCGACGAAGGTGGGGTGCGGGAGCGACGAAGGTGGGGCGCGGGAGCGACGAAGGCGGGGCGTGGGAGCGACGAAGATGGGGCGCGGGCGCGACGGAGAATGATCCGCTCGTCCGGATAGTCGCTGGTGGGTCATCACGCTGCGGTTTGGCTGTCCGGCAAGTAGCCAGCACGAATGTCCGCCGCGCGGCTATGAAAAAGCCCGGCTTGCGCCGGGCTTTTTCGTCACGCTCGGGAGCGGGCAGATTACTGCGCGTCCTCGACCGTCATCTCCGTGCGGCGGTTGCGCGCACGTCCTTCCTTGGTGTCGTTGGTGTCGATCGGACGGGTCTCACCGAAGCCCACCACGCCAGTGATCTGGCTTGCCGACACGCCGTGGCTCGTCAGATAGTCGTACACGATCTGCGCGCGACGCTCGGAGAGCTTCTGGTTGTAGGCATCCGGACCGGTCGAGTCGGTATGGCCGTCGAGCTCGACGCGCACGTCCGGGTTGCGCTGCAGCACATCCACCGCCTGATCCAGGATTGCAATCGAATCTTCCGTTGGGACCTGCAGGGTCGGCGAAATGTTCTTCTCGCCCGGCTTCGGACGATCGAACTTGAAGTGGACGCCACGCAGGTCGATCACGACCTTCTGCGGCGGCACTTCCTCTTCAACCGGCGGCGGCGGCGGTGGCGGCTCCTCGGCCGGCGGTGGCGGCGCTGCTGCCGGCTGGGCGAAGCTGTACACCAGGCCCACGCTCAGGATCGCGTCCAGGTAGCCGTTCTCGGGAGACACGTTGTAGCCGAGCGCGTTGGACAGATGGCCGCGCGTGCGGTCGTCGAAATCGTAGCGAGCGGCGAGCTCGCCACGGAACGCAAGGCGGTCGCTCATGTTGTACTGCACGCCGCCACCGACGGTAGCCATCGGCGCCCAACCATGCGCGCTGTAGCCGGCGCCCACGGCGGGCGGCGAGTTCAGCAGGAAGCCCGAGTAAGCCGCGTGACGCAGGGCGCCGACGCCGAACATCACATACGGGCGAATCTGCTCACCGACGTCACCGAAGAACCAGCGCGCGCTCACGCCCACGCCCACGCTCTCCCACTCGTGTTCGGTACCGCGACCGTAGAACGGGTCGTTGCGCCAGGAGCCTTCCTCGAAATCGGCGTTGTTGATCGTGTACTCGAAGTCGATCGCCAGGTTGGGGTTGACCCAGACGCCGACGCCGATGCCACCCCAGAGCGAGGTGTCGGTGCCGCGCGTGCTGTCGGAGAAATTGGCTCCGATGCGCGGCGCGATGTAGAAATTGCTGAAATCCTGAGCCTGGACGGCGGTCGTGGTACCGCCAGCCAGCGCCAGTGCGATGAGCGCACTCAGGGCCTTGAGTTTCATTCGTCGAGTCTCCTCTTGAACACATCTTGGACGTCGGCACGCGCGTCTGCACCAAGCGAGACGCTCCGATCGGGCTATGTTACCGCATCTTGACGCAAAAGAAACGACCGCTTAACACGCTCCGCAACGGTTGCTGTGAGCAGAGTGTACCGCTACCCAAACGATCCGACCAGAGCTTGTGAAACTATCGTTAAGTCGCCGCTCACGCCGGGCCAAAAAGGTCGATGAGACGATGCAGCGGCAGCGCGTCCAGCGCCTCCGGCTGGCGGCTCAAAGCCACGATTTTCGCGGCCTGACGTGCGGGAAGCTGCTCGGCCAGGGCGCGTTCGAACTTCTCCAGCAGGAGCGGGATTCCCTCCGCGCGGCGTCGCCGGTGACCGACCGGATAGTCAATCGAAACCTTGTCCGTCGAGCTGCCGTCAGCGAAGAAAACCTGCACCGAATTGCCAATGTAGCGCTTGTCCGGGTCAAAGTAATCTTTTGTGAACTGCGGGTTCTCAACCACCTCCATCCGCGAGCGCAGCGCGTCGATGCGCGGGTCGGCGGCGAGCGCATCTCCGTAATCATCGGCACCGAGACGGCCGAAAATGAGCGGGATCGCGACCATGTACTGGATGCAGTGGTCGCGATCCGCGTAGTTGGCGAGCGGCCCGGTCTTGTCGATGATGCGCGCGCCAGCTTCCTGGGTTTCAATCGCGATCCGTTCGATCTGGTCGAGCCGGCCGGCCACCTGGGGATGCAGCCGCATGGCGCACTCGACTGCAGTCTGGGCGTGGAACTCCGCTGGATAGCTGATCTTGAACAGCACGTTTTCCATCACGTAGCTGCCGAAGGGGCGCTCGAACTCGAAGGGTTTGCCGCCAAAGGCAACGTCGTAGAAGCCCCAGGTCCTGGCGCTCAGCGCCGACGGGTAGCCGACGCAACCCTTGACCGCATTCAGCGCGTGGATCACCGCCCGCCGGCAGGCGTCACCGGCTGCCCAGCTCTTGCGCGGTCCGGTGTTGGGCGCGTGGCGATAGGTGCGCAGCACACCGTTGTCGATCCAGCTGTGGCTGACCGCATCGACGATCGCGTCCTTGTCGCCGCCGAGCATCCGCGTGGCCACTGCGGTGGAAGCCAGACGCACCAGGATCACGTGGTCGAGGCCGACCCGGTTGAAGGAATTCTGCAGCGCATAGCAGCCCTGAATCTCGTGCGCCTTGATCGCAAAGCCGAGCGCGTCGCGCACCGTCAGCGGCGCGCCGCCCTCCCGCGCGGCCTTGCGCGAGAGATAGTCGCCGAGGCCGAGGATGGTGCCGAGGTTGTCCGAAGGGTGGCCCCACTCGGCGGCGAGCCAGGTGTCGTTGAAGTCGAGCCAGCGCACCGCCACGCCGACACTGTAGGCGGCCTGCGCCGGGTCAAGCTCCCAAGCGGTGCCCGGCACGCGCGCGCCGCCGGGCAGCACGGCGCCCGGCACCAGCGGACCGAGGTGCTTGACGCACTCGGGAAAGCGCAGCGCCAGCATCGCGCAGGCCAGCGAATCGAGCAGCATGTAGCGTGCCGTCGTCCAGGCCTCCTCGGAGTCGATGTGATAGTCGACGACGTAGTCGGCGATGTCGCGCATCGGCTGATCGGGATCGGGGCGGATGGTCGAACGGATATCGGGCTGGCTCATGGACTTCCTCCTGCATGCGGGTCAGACGCGGAACGCGACATGATCGCATGCAGGCACGCCCACGCGCTGATCGCGGCTCGGAGATTGCGGTGTCGAGGTGCCGCCGCGGCGAGATCGATGCGGCGGTGCAGGGAAAGCCGCTGGGCCCATCCTGCGTGCCTGCGAAGGTCGGCCCCCGTTGACTGCAGGCCGTTCAAGCCAAGGCGCTGGCCCCGCCCGCGCTTGATGCGGGCAGAGGCCGCTTTGCCCGGCCTTTCCTACCAGCAGCGCCCGTTGCTTTCCGCGCCGCTGAAGCTCTTGGCGCCGGTATTGGTGAGGCTCAGGTCGCCACACTGGTCGCTCGTCTGGCCGCCCGCAGGCGCAGCCTGCAGGCTGTAGGTCTGGTCGGAGTTGGCCAGGGTCGCGGTGATCGCGTAGTAACCGTTTTCCGAGGTGTTCGAGGCAAAACCCACGTCGGACAGCGAGCCGTACCGGTTCATCGTGGTGAAGTAGCGCTCCTGGGCCGCCGCGACCCGCATCAGGAACTCCTTGCCCTCGGCGCGGCGCGTGCGCAACACGTAGTTGTTGTAGCTCGGATAGGCAATCGAGGCCAGCAGGGCGATGATTGCGGCCACGACCATTACCTCGATCAACGTGAAACCCCGGCTCTTGCGCATCTCGGTGCCCCCGACTCTGCAAAACGGCCCCCGCCGGGATCACCAGCGGAGGTCGTCATGATTGTACCTACAGATCCTGCAGCTCGCGCCAGCTGTCCCGATGCCAGGGCGGGAACGCACGCTCCATGACTTCGTCGAGCGCCTCCTTCACCGGAGTCGGCAAGCCATCCGGCAGGCCGACGATGATCGCGCCGCCGACGCCGCGGCGGATCGAAGGATCGCTCGGCGGCTGACCGGCCGCCAGCACCGCGCCAACCAGGCCGGTCCCTCCGGGCAGCCCGCCGCCGGCCAGCGCACCACCGGTACCGGCGTCGACGCCCATGATCGAGTAGCGCGCGCCCGGATCGCAGGGATCGTCGCTCTTCGGGATCAGACCATACAGCAACGCAATGTTGGCGGAGGGCAGCGGAATCGCGCGACGCTGCGCGCGTTCGCCCTTCTCGGTTCCGATGTTGAGCGGGATCCGCCAGCCATTGGCATAAACCAAGTTACTGCCGATCCGCATCTGCGGCACGCCGCTCGGCGGGCTGGAAGGATTCGCGTAGCCGGTAATGGAGCGCGTCTCGTCGCCTGCCTGGCTGAGTATCTGCGTGACCAGCTGGTTGACCTTGATCGGATAGTTGGGCGAGCGCGTGCCGTAGTCGCGGATGCCGTAGTAGGCCTGCTGCGGAATCGCGCTGGTGCGATCTTCTTCGCCCAGGTATTTGCCGGTGCCGAACACCAGCACCGGACCGCGCGTCACCGGGTCGGTCAGCGCGCTCGGGTTGAACACGATCGGCTGATCACCGACGTTCGCCGCGCCGCCGCTGCCGGTGGTACGGAACATCAGGTCCACCTTCCAGTTCGACGGATTCGGGTCGCTCAGATCGAAGCGCCACAGGTTGCCGGCCAGATCGCCCGCGTAGGCGAGGTCATCGATGTCGTCCGCGCCCAGGTCGTACACCATCGGGGTCGACAGGCCATAGCTCCTGTAGCTCGCGCTCCACTGCGGCGCCGTGTCGGTGCGCAGCTCGCGAATCAACTTGCCGGTCGCCAGATCGATCACCAGGAGCGAGGTGCGATTCGCCGCCGCCTCGTCGACGTCATTCGGATTGGCTGCCGCTGCCGGGTCCTGCGGGAAATATCCGCTGGAGACGATCGCCGCCCAGCGATCCTGCGCGTGCAGGCGCATGATGTTTCCTGAATCGTAGGTATAGCCAAGTGATGGACAGCTCGTCGCGCCCGCGCTGCACGGGTCATCGCTCGCGCTGCTCGCAGTGGGGCCGTTGGTGAACTCCCACATGGTCAGCCCGCCCGTCGCGATCGCGTTCGCCTCGCTTCCGAAGTGGGGGTTGGTAACGTCCACCGCGTAAACTCCGCGCCCGCCCAGGCGCAGCGAGCCCAGCAGGATCGTGCGCCACTTGCCGTTGATGAACACATCACGTTCACGCGGCTGGGAATCCACGCCGGGCACCAGGCCAACGTCGCGGACGGTCGAGCGGGCGAGACGCCCGTTGCTGATCAGGGCGTTGGGCACATAGGCCCATTCTTCGGCGCCGCTATCCGCGTTGAAGGCATGCAGCATGCCGTCGTCGGAGCCGACGTAAATCATCGGCAGCCGGCCGCGCTGGTCGTTTTGATAGCCGAAATAGCTGCCGTGATCCGGATCCGCCGCCGCGGCGTTGGCCTCGGGCGAACCCGGTGGGAAGATGTCGTTGTAACCCGCGCGCGGTGAGGACACGTAGGCCACGTCGCTGTTGACGATCGCGCCCAGAACCGACATGCGTGCGCGCATCGGCAGCGGCGCCGAGCCCGCCTCGCTGCTGCGGTCTCCGCGCAGGTAGTCCACGCGATCCAGGCCCTTGTTGTCGCAGTTCGGCCCGCTTGCCGTGGTGCAGGTCGCCGTCGCGCCGGGCTTCGTATTGAGCGCGTACTGCTGCGCGGTCGTCAGCGAGCCATGGCGGAAAGCCTTGCCGGTGCCGGCGCCGTCCGAAGTCACGATGACCCGGCTGTTCGGGTTGCGCACGGGGTTCGTGCCGCCAGGATCGAGACAGGCGCCCCCGGTCAGCAGGCAGCCGGCATCCCACACCGTCGTCGACGGATTGCCGGCTGCGTCGAGCCGGAAGCGGCGCACGCTGCCCAGCCAGCCGGTGGTGTCGTAACCACCGCCGTAGGCGTTGTCGCCAGCGCCGGTGACGATCGGCAGCGCCACCGTCTTGGCGGTGGAGGAACTGCTTTGCGCGACCACGCTGGCGATGATCTTGCGCACCGCGGCGATCAGCTCATCCGGGCTGCCCGCGGAGAAGAACTCGCCGCGGCTGTTGAGCGCCGCATGCCACATGTCGTCGATCTTCTTGTTGTTGTCCGTATATGTGCCTGTTCCATCGAGCTTGGGCCAAGCAATATTACCCTTGCGCAATTCCAGGTAGCTGGTTGTGTTGTTTGGGATGGTTCCGGAAACACCGAAACCGATCATGAACTGCACCAGGTGCGGCCAGGACGCCGGATCGTTGACCGGATTCCAGTAGATCTCCTGGTTGTCGAGCCACTTGTCCCCCGGGTTCAAGGGCACGCTGCCGGTAATCCCTGTCGTGCTGTCGAGCAGGTACGGCCGCACCTTGAGCTTGGTCTGCGGGTTGCCCATGAAGTCGGGACGCAGGTCGGTCGCCCAATAGTGAAAGGCGATATTCGCCATCGTGTTCTGCGCGCTCGAACCCTCGTTCCAGAAAATTGCCGACTCGGGCGCGGTGACGGAGTAGGCGCGCCCGTCCGGCAGCGTGACCGCCTTGGTGTCGGTCTGGCTCACGGTCACGGTACTGTTGTTCCACATGCCGTCGGTCATCTGGATGTGAAAATTCTTGCGGCAGCTGAGCTCGCGGCTCGTGTCCGGATCCCAGTATGGGTTGGTGTCGCTGGCACCGGTATTGCGTTTGAACAGCTCGCCGACCCGCTGTGCCGCGGTCTGGTTCGGCGTGTTGCCGCTGACCGGAGTAGCGAACAGCCAGTCGTAGAAGTCCGTGCGGGTCGGACGACCCGGCAAATCCTCGAACGCCAGCACCTTCGTCGAAGCGACGATCATGCGCGTGTTGATGTTCTGATGCGCCACGCGAATGCTGTGGTCGAAATCCGCATAGGCGTGCGAGATACCGCTGACCGCAGCGCTGTAGCGGGTGTGATAGTACGAGTACCAGTTGGCGAAGTTCTGCTTCTCGGCGGCAGGGAGGGCGACCCACTCCCAGTTGCCCGTAGTGAAAAGTCGACCGAGGCTCGCGGTATCCAGCGCACCGTTCGCATCGAGCGTCAGGAGGACGCCGGTTTTCAGTCGGTAGTAACCGGCAGTGTTGTCGCAAAACCGCGCGTTGGTGCCGAGATTGCGGGTGGTCGAAGCAACCGGGCCGGACGGGCGATTCTTGATGATGCCGTTGTCCCAGGCCGCCGTAAACGATGCGTTGGGAAAGGAGCTGCCGTCGGCCTTCAGCGGTGGCAAATAGGTCGAGTTCGGGTTGTAGTACACACCGTTCATCGGCCACGAACGCGGGTCACTCGGGTTCGTGACCCTGGGATCGATGATTCCGGCGCAGAGGTAGGGCTTGCCCCCGGAGGGCCACGTCGCCGATCCCGACGTGTTCTGTTGGTCGGTAGCACCCCAGCCGGCACCGGAATAGGGCCGTTGATCGGGCATGTAGTTGCGTCCCATCGAACCCGAATCGTCGAAGGTCAGCACGACGTTTGGCGCAACCTTGGCCGTCAGCTCGGGCGGCGTGGCGATCAGGTCGACCGTACCCGGCGCAGCCGCCTGGGCCGCCGCCGGCAGCCCGGCGAGCAGGCAAATTGCCGCGGTCGTCAGAGACAGGGAAAGAAACGAGGCCGTGCGGTTCATGGCGTCCCTCCTGCGAACTGGGTGCCGGTGTCGGTCAGGTTCGGAGCGGAAAACACGCTTTCGACCGTGCGCTGGCTCGCGGCGCTGCCGCCCTGGCTGCGCGCGGTGATGCGATAGAAGCGATAGGCGCGAATGTTTTCCGGATCGATCACGCCCCACTGTCGACCGATGCTCGGCGGCGTGTCCGCGCCCAAGTCTTCCACCATGAACACGGGCGGCGTGGCCAACGAGGCGGTTTCCGCGTCGTTCAGAAGCCCGGTCAGGGTGTAGGGATAGGCCACACTGCCGGCCGGCGCGGCCTGCCAGGCGCGCGAGCTGCGAAACTGCTGCGCGTCGGCTCCCAGCAGACCCCCCTGATCCGGGCGCCGCACGCAGGTGCCGACGCTGGCGGCCACGCAAGGCGGCAGGTCCTGCCCGGCGGCAGCGTCGAAGCTGAGATCGGTCAACCAGGATTCGCCGCCGCGCAGGGCGCTTTCGGCGCCCATCATGGCGAGCTGCGCGTTGCGCACGCCGCCGGTCATGCGCTCCTGCAGCACCGAGGTGCCCATGGCGGTCAACGCCAAAAGCGCCACCAGAATCACGAAGATGAGCGCAACCAGCAGCACGGCACCGCGCTGCCGAATGGGTGCGCCTTGCCGGGAAAGGAAGGAGCGAGTCATGGCTGAACCTCAAAAGCTCTTGGGGCGGGCGGACACGTAGCTCACGAACTCACGCCGCAGCAGGTTGCCGTTGCGCAGGCCCGAGTCCAGGGTGGCGGTTTCCGCCGGTGAGTTGTAGGCGGTGCCGTTGAAGCGGTAGCTGCGGCTGATCGCGTCGAGTCGCATGATTTCGTCGACGCTGTTCAGCAGCAGATGCGGCTCGATGGTCGTCACCGAGCGCCACATGCAGCCTGGCTCCGGGGTCATCCCGGCAGGCGGCGGCGGGCAGTTGGTGGCCGCCTGCACCTGACGCGCGGTCATGAAGCGCAAATCGCCGCCGTCGTCCACCACGCCATACAGGAAACGCAGGTTGTCGACACCGCGCACCAGCTCCTGGTCGACGCCGTTCTCGCGGCGAATCAGCGTCGGGATCAGGCGCTGCGCGCCTCCCCCGTTCGGCCGCGCGTCAGGGTTTTCGTCGGCGCGGAAGATGAGGTAATAGGTGATGGTGACGAAATCCCGGCTGAAATTGAACATGCGCCGGTCGCGCCGGGTGTTCGTTCCGCAAACCGTGCCAGTGACGCCCGACAGCACGTTGCCGATCTCCACGTCATCGCCCGTCGCGCCCGCCGTGGGCAGCACCACGGGGTCGGCGCAGTCGGAAATGAGCGCCAGGTCGCCCGCCGCGAAATTGAGCGGATCGTCGCCGACTTGCGGGTCCAGGGTGATGATGTTACCCGGCTGAAGATTCGTATCGCTCGCCACGCCACAGGCGCCACCCGGAACCGGCCAACCGCTGCCGCGCAGGTAGCGCACGGTCAATACGTCCGCGCGCGGTACGCGCGCACCGTCGGCGAGGCTCGCCGCAGGAATCCCGGATCCGCCCGGCAGCGCCGGGCTGCAGGGCCCCGCGCTGCAGTCGTAGCCCTGCACGAACCAGCGCGGGCTCAGCGCATAGGGAACGCTGGATGGCCCGGCAACCGGGTTGCCGGCGGCATTGATGCTGCCGATGTCGCTGTCGGGCAGGTCGATGCTCGGCGCATACACCATCGGCGCGCGCCCCGGCAGCAGGGGGCGCCCGCTCACCGGGGTGCCGGCACCGCTCGAATTGCTGCAGTACTGCGCGCCGGTCATGCGCAGGTCGGCTTCCATGCGGGTCAGCGCAAAGCGGCCGTTCTCCTGCAGCCGCGCCAGGCCGTTCTGCAGCTTGGCCGTGTTGCTGGTGCTCTGGAAGATCGAGAAGATGCCGGTGCTGAGAAGGATTCCCAAAACCAGCGCGATCATGATCTCGATCAAGGAAAATCCGGCGCTCGGTCGCGCGCGGGAGGCTGTGAAAAACCGTATGGGATTCATGGCTGGAACACCCAGGCAAAGGTCTGCGTACCGCTACCCGCGGTATCGGTGACGCTGGCTTCGGTCCAGGTGATGGTGACCGTGCAGAGCCCCTCGAGCGGCGAGATGCCCATCTGCGCACCGTCGCAGTTCACTTCCGCCGTGCCGCCGGGCAGCAGATCGACCAGCTGCTGACTCCAGAGCTGCCGGTCGCGGGTGGCCAGCGCGGTCGCGTTGCAGGCCCCACCGCAGCTACCGGCGCCGACGGTGCCACCGTCGTAGGTTGCGTTGTACAAAGCGGCATGGCCAACGTTGTTACGAATGCGGTCAGCCAGCGACGATGCCAGAAAACCCGCCTGCGAACGCAGATAGGCGCTGTGGTTGGTGCGTACCGAAACCACCGAAAGCCCGGCCGCGCCCAGCATGCCGAAGCTGAAGATCAAAAGTGCGATCAGCACTTCCAGCAGACTGAAACCTCGGCTTCGCGAAAAAAGATTCATCTGGACGGTCCTCAACTGCAGCTGCCGGCGGGCGAGCCCGAGGTATCGCGATGGCTGGTCACGATGCCGCTCGCCGCCACATGGATACGCCGCGACTGTGACGGATCGGCCTGATCGGATGGAAGACACACGCTGAAGTCGAAATCCGAGGTGCTGGCGAGCGCGCCGGTGGGGCGGAAGACGACTTCGGTCGAGGTGCCGCCGCCGCCATTACCGGCGGCCAGGATCGTATAGCCACCAGCCAGCGCACCCCGGTGGAGCATGCACATCGGCAGGCCGTTCTCGATGTCGCCGGTGCAGTCGCTGGCCGTCGAGCCTGGCGAAGTCGGCACCGGTTCGACGCCGCCGGAGCCGTCGTCTTTCGACACCACGACCTGCCAGCCCTTGCTCCAGTCGCTGGAGATGGCAATGAGCGCCGCCGGACGACCGCGCTTGACCGCTTCCGCGCGCGCCGAATTCAGCGCGCCGATCAACGTATTGGCGTTGTCGTTCACCGTCCTGCGGGTGATCAGCTCACGGAAGCTCGGCAGCGCGATCGCGGCCACGATCGCCATGATGAGAACCGTGATGATCAGCTCGACGAAAGTGAACCCGCGAGCGGGAAACCTGTGTGCAGCAGCGGCGAATTCGCGTTTGCTCGCCATCACGTGCCTCTCCGGAAGTCAGGGACCAACGGTGAGTCTGACCGTAAATGGCCACGCGTGCCATCGCAAGCCATCGGGGCGCGCGTGGCGCCATTTTTCCGACGAACGGCCGTTCAGGGCCCAACGCCGCCGGACCGACCCCGCTGCTGGAAGAGACCAAAGGCAATCAACATCGCCGCGCCGAGCGTGATGGCCGAATCGGCGAGGTTGAAGGCCGGATAGTGCCAGATCGCGTGATAATGCACGTGGATGAAGTCGACGACATGGCCCAGGCGCAGACGATCGACCAGATTCCCCAGCGCGCCACCGATGATGAGCGCGAAGGGCACCGCGCTGCGCCAGTCCGCGCGCGGGGTGCGCGCGAGCCAGACCGCGAGCACCGCGCTGACGCCGAGCGCCAGCGCCGCGAACAGCCAGCGCTGCCAGCCCCCGGCGTCAGCGAGAAGGCTGAAGGCCGCACCACGGTTGAAGGCCAGGGTCCAGTCGAGGAAGCCCGGAATGACCGGGATCGAGCCCACCTCGCTGAGGCGCGTCAGCGCCCACCACTTGCTCCACTGATCCAGCGCAAGCACCAGCGCGGAGAGCAGCAGCCAGGGGAGCGCGCCGGGATTTCGCGAGTTCGACATCGGGTTTCGTGGCGTCGGCGGTGGCGGCGCCGTGCGCCGCGGTCGGGCATTATGCGGTCTGGCCGTGCGCCGGGCGAGTCCACCGGCAGGGCGCTCGCGCGCGGCGGCAAGGTTCAGCGAAACGCATGTGCGGCCCGCGCGCCTTGGGCTACACTGCCGCTCTGCAGTCTGGAGGTCACCGCAAGATGAACGAACCCGCTCCGAGCGACACCCGCCTGCGCGATGCAGGCGTCGTTCTGATTCTCGCCCTGGTGATGCTGGCCACGCGCATCCATCACTTCGGCGCACTCCCCGACGCGAGCTGGGTGGTGTTCTTCGCCGGCGGCTTCTATGTGCACCGACGCGTGCGCTGGGCTTTTCCTCTGCTTCTGATTCTTGGCGTAGCGATCGACTACGCGATCATCACCGGCGGCGGACAGAACTTTTGGAGTCACTACTGCGTGTCTCCGGCTTACTGGTTCCTGCAGGTCGGCTACGCAGCGATGTGGGGCGGCGGGCTGTGGCTCGCGCGGCACTACGCGCGCCCCGGCTTGCGCGAGCTGGGTCTGCTTGCGCTGAGTTTGTTCGCGGCGACCAGCGCCTGCTACCTGATTTCCAACGGCAGCTTCTACTGGCTGAGTCCGAACGTGGCGCTGCGCAGTTTCGACGGCTGGATGGCGAACCTGGGCCACTGGTACCTGCCCTATCTGCGCACCGCGGCGATGTACGCGGGCATCGGCGCACTGCTGCACGTCGGCACGGTGTTCGCCGCACACGCGCTGAGCGAGGCCGCCGCGAGCCACGACGCCGCGCGGAGCTGAGCGGCGGGTCGTCATGGGCAACCGCGTTTCCAAGGTCTACACCCGCACCGGCGACAAGGGCACGACCGGGCTTGGCGACGGCAGCCGCGTAGCGAAGGATTCCACCCGCGTCGCCACCTACGGCACCACCGATGAGCTGAACAGCGTCATCGGCGTGGTGCTCTCCTGCGAGATTCCAGACGACGTGCGCGCCCTGCTCGGCCAGATTCAGCAGGACCTGTTCAATCTCGGCGGCGAGCTCTGCGTGCCCGGCATGGAGTTGATCCACGAGACCGAGGTGCAGAAGCTCGAGCAGGCAATCGACCACTTCAACGCCACCCTGCCGCCGCTCAAGGAGTTCATCCTGCCTGGCGGCGGCATGGCCGCGGCGCACTGCCACGTGGCGCGCACCGTCTGCCGCCGCGCCGAGCGCCTGCTGGTGACCCTGACCCACGAATCGAACGTGCGCCCGGAACCCCTGCACTATCTGAACCGCCTGTCGGACCTGCTCTTCGTGATCGCGCGCGTGCTGGGTCGCGGTTCCGGCCACGACGAAGTGCTCTGGGATCACGAGCGCAAGCCGCGGCCGCGGCCCGCGCCGGCCGCTTGACCCGCGACGGCGTGGCGGCAGCGGCCAGGCTTGCGATCTGGACCCATCCGGCCTGCCTGCGGCACGATCCCGGCGCCGGGCACCCGGAGTCGCCGGCGCGCCTGCGCGCGGTGCTGAGCGCGCTGCAGGCTCCGCAGTTCGCCGCGATCGAGAGATTCGAGGCGCCGCGCGCCGAACGCGCCCAGCTGCTGCGCGTGCATCGCCGCGAGCTGATCGAGGACGTGCTGGACGGGCCGGCGGCCAGCGGCCTGCGCGAGCTCGATCCAGACACCTTCCTCTCGCCGGCTTCCGCCGAGGCCGCGCTGCGCGCCGCGGGCGCGGTCTGCGCGGCGATCGACGCGGCCAGCGGCGGCGGCCCGCGGCGCAGCTTCTGCGCGGTGCGTCCGCCCGGCCACCACGCCACCGCGCGCGCGGCAATGGGCTTTTGCCTCTTCAACAACGTCGCCATCGGCGCCGCGCACGCCATCGTCGCGCACCGTCTCGAGCGGGTGGCCGTCGTCGACTTCGACGTCCACCACGGCAACGGCAGTCAGGACATCTTCGCCCGCGACCCGCGTGTGCTCTATGTGTCGAGCCATCAGTCGCCGCTCTATCCGGGCACCGGCGCCGCGAGCGAAACCGGTGTCGGCAACCTGCTCAACCTGCCGCTCGCACCAGGCAGCGGTTCAGCCGAGTTTCGCGCCATCTGGACGGAATCCGGCTTGCCCGTGCTGGATCGCTTCCACCCCCAGCTGCTGCTGATCTCGGCGGGCTTCGACGCCCATCGCGCGGACCCGCTGGCCGATCTGCGCCTGGAAAGCGAGGATTACGCCTGGATCAGCCGGCGGCTGGCTGCAATCGCCGAGCGCCACGCGGGCGGCCGCATCGTCTCCAGCCTCGAAGGCGGCTACGACCTCGATGCGCTGGCCGAATCCGCCGCGGCGTACGTCGCCGCGCTGGCGGAGCAGCCGGAAGCTGGTTGAAGTCGGATCGCGTTTGCCGCGCGCCGCCAGTTTCGGCAAGCTAGCGCCCTCGCCCGGCCAGAGCCGACTCCGTGTCATCCACCATCTCGTTCTCGCGCATTCGCCTCGGCCTTGCGCTCGCCGCCCTGTTGTTGCTGCCCGCCACTGGCGCGACCGCGGCGGACACCGCGCCCGACTGTCCCGTCGGAGTCATCCTGTGCCCGCCAAAGCCACTCGATTGGAGCATGTGCGGCAAGAACGACCTGCTGGATTTCTATCAGCCTGGGCTGCCGGCCGCGGGCGATCGACGCGCAGCGCCGCAGGAGATCGAGGCCGAGCGGGTCAGCAGCCCCGACCCCGATCGCTACCTGCTGGAAGGCGAAGCCGAGCTGCGCCAGCTGGACCTGTCGCTGCGCGCCCAGCGCATCGAATACAACCACGTGAGCAGCGACTTTCGGGCCGACGGCAACGTGCGCTTCCAGGATCGCGGGCTGCTGCTCGGCGCCGATCGCGCCAGCGGCAACGTCGAGGCGGGCGAGTGCACGCTGGAAGGCGTGCGCTACCAACTTCTCGGCGTACGCGGCAACGGCAGCGCGCAGGTGGCGGTGACGAGCGATCGTGAGCATGCGCGACTGGAGAACGTGCGCTACTCCACCTGCAGCCTCAGCGACCAGCAGTGGGCCTTCGCCGCGCGCGAACTGACCCTCGATCGCGATAGCGGCGTCGGCCGCGCTCGCGACGTCACCCTGCGCGTGGTCGACGTGCCGGTATTCTGGCTGCCCTATCTGCGCTTTCCGATCGACGAGCGGCGCGTCAGCGGCCTGCTGATGCCGAATCTCGACTATGGCAACCGCCGCGGCCTCGACCTCACCCTGCCGATCTATCTGAACCTCGCGCCCAACTACGACGCTACCCTGCGCCCGCGCCTGATGAGCCAGCGCGGCGCGATGCTCGGCGCCGAGTTCCGCTATCTGACCGAGCACAACCGCGGCCAGCTGAGCTTCGACTACCTGCATCACGATCGCCGCGCCGACCGCGACGACCTGCTGCCGGGCGAGCAGCTCTCGCCACGCCGCTGGTGGTATCAGTGGCAGGACTCGAGCCGCTTCGGCGACAACTGGAGCGCGGCGGTCAACGTCAACCGGGTATCCGATGACCGCTACTTCGAGGATTTCGGCCGCGGGCTTTACGGTTCGGCGATCAGTTTCCTGCCCTCGCGCCTGTACCTGAACGGGCAAGGTGACGGCTGGAGCGCGAGCGTCGGCGGCGACCAATACCAGATGGTCGACCCGACCCGGACCTATCGCTCCGAACCTTACCGTCGCCTGCCGCGAGCGATCTTCAGCCTCGACCGTCCGCTCTTGGGTGGCCTGAACTATGGGCTGGATGCCGAATTCGTCGCCTTCGGCAAGGACGACGCGCTCGAGGGGCGGCGCCTGAACCTGTTCCCCTGGCTCGCCCTGCCCGTCGAGCGCGCCGGTTGGTTCCTGCGCCCGCAGCTCGGCTACCGCTACACCCGCTACGAGCTCGACCACCTGGAACGCTCCGGAGATCCGCTGATCACCTCACGCACCCCGCATACCGGCGTGCCGATCGTCAGCCTCGATGCCGGACTCAGGTTCGAGCGCAACCTGCAGCTCGGCGATCGCGCCTGGACGCAAACCCTCGAACCACGCGCCTACTATCTGTACGTGCCCTGGCGCGACCAATCACTGCAGCCGATCTTCGACACGCAGGAAATTCCCTTCAGCTTCGCCGAGCTGTTCCGCAGCAACCGCCTCATCGGCGGCGACCGCCAGATGGACGCCAACAACCTGTCGCTTGCCCTGACCTCACGCCTGCTCGAAAGCGCGACGGGCGAAGAGCGGCTGTCGGCCAGCATCGGTCAGATTCGCTACTTCAGCGAGCAGCGGGTACAGCTGCCGCGCGCGCCGGTAACCGACTACAGCGGCTCGATCTGGGCCGGCGAACTCGCGCTGCGCCTGTCCGAACGCTGGCGGGTGGTGCTCAACCAGCAGTGGAACCCAAACTCCGAGCACACCGAACTGTCCACCGTAACCCTGCAGAATCGCTTCGGTGTCGGCGGCATAGCCAACTTCTCCTACCGCTACCGCCGCGGCCTGCTGGATCAAGTCGACTTCTCGGCGGCCATTCCGCTGGCGGAAAGCTGGCGCCTGGTGCTGCGCGAAAACTATGCGCTCAGCAACCCGCGACCGCTCGCGAGCGACCGTCACGGCACACGTGGCCGCACCCTCGAGGCCTTTCTCGGGCTGGAACATGACACCTGCTGCGTGACCTGGCGGGTCCTCGCGCGACACTGGGTGCGCGATGCCTTCGGCAATACCGACAACGCCATCCATCTGGAAATCGAGCTGAAGGGAATCGGCTCGCTCGGCCAGCGCACGGATGAGTTCCTGCGGCGTGCTATTCTTGGTTATCAGTAGATCGCACCCACCGATCGCAGCGTTCCTGGCAGCGCAATGGGCGCAGCACGCTGGGCCCACATTCGCGCACCCGCGATCCGCTGCGCGGCTTGCGCCCAAGCCCCACCCCGAATCCACATGAAAATCTCCCTCCTGCCCGCCCTCGCCTTCGCGCTCCTCGTCCCGGCAGCCAGCCCACACCTGGCCGCCCAAACGGTTCCGGTCGAGCCGCTCGACCGCATCGTCGCGGTCGTCAACGATGACGTGGTGCTGCAAAGCGAACTCGACGCCCGGGTCGACTCGGTCACCCACCAGTTCGCCGCCACACCACAGCAGCTGCCGCCGCGCGACGTGCTCGAACGCCAGCTGCTCGATCGCCTGATTCTGCAGAAGCTGCAAGTCGCGCGCGCCGATCAGACCGGGGTCAAGGTGTCCGACGCCGAGATCGACCGCTCGCTCGCCGGCATCGCCAAACAGAACGGGCTGGAGCTCAACCAGCTGCGCGGTGCGCTCGAACAGGAGGGCCTCAACTACGACCGCTTTCGCGACAACGTGCGCGATCAGCTGCTGGTCAACAGTCTGCGCCAGCGCGTGGCGCAGAGTCGGGTGCAGGTGAGCGATGCGGAAATCGACAGCCTGCTGCGCAACGGTCAGCTGCAGCAGGGGCAGATGCACATTGGCTACATCCTGATCGCGGTGCCGGACGGCGCCACGCCTGGCGAAATCGACAAGGAACACGGCAAGGCCGAAAACGTGAAGAAGGAAATCGACGGCGGCATGGACTTTGCTGCCGCCGCGATTCGCTACTCCAACGCGGAAAACGCGCTGCAGGGTGGCGACCTCGGCTGGCGCAACCGCAGCGAGCTGCCGCCCGCCATGGTCGAGATCGGCGACCGGCTGCGCGCCGGCGAGACTTCTCCACCGGTCCGCGGCCCCAATGGCTTCTACCTGATCAAGCTGTTCGACCAGCGCGAGCAGGGTGCGCACATGGTGACCGAGTACAAAGCACGCCACATCCTGATCAAAATCAACGAGCTGGTCGACAGCGGCGAGGCGCTGGCCCGGCTGACCGCGATCCGCGGCAAGATCGTCGCCGGCGAAGACTTTGGCGAAGCCGCCCGGGAATCGTCGCAGGACGAAGCCACGGCCAAGCTCGGCGGCGAGATGGGGTGGTTCCAGGAAGCCGGCTATGGCTCCCGGGTCGCCGAAAACGTCACCCAGATGCGACCCGGCGAGATCTCGCAGCCATTCCAGACCGAACTTGGCTGGCACATCCTGCAGCTCGAGGACGTGCGCGAAAGCGACAAGACGGGCGAAATGCAGCGCGACGAGGCCCGCAATATTCTTTTCACGCGCAAGGCCGAAAGCGAGTACGAGTCTTTCCTGCGCCAGTTGCGCAGCGAGGCCTTCGTGCAGATTCGCCTGCCCGACGCCGCGAGCTGAACGCCGACCTCGCGTCGGCGCGCTTGCTCTGGTACCGGAGCAGCGGCAGCCGCGAGCCGATTTCCAGCGCACCGAAAGCCGTGACCAAACCGAATCCACCGCCCGCGCCGGCGCACGCCGCACGCAGCCGATTGCGCCGCGACGGCTCGCGGGCGTGAACGCCCCCGCGCTGCCGCGGCTCGCCCTGACCGCCGGCGAGCCGGCCGGCATCGGCCCGGAGCTGATCGCGCGGATCGCCGCGAGCGACGTCGCCGCGGACCTGGTCGCGATCATGGACGGCGCACTCCTGCGCGGCGCCGCTGCCCTGCTCGGGCTCGATCTGGAAATTCGACCCTGGAACCCCGCAGTGCGGGTCGAGCAGCGCGCGCCCGGCGGCATTCGCCTGATCGACATGTCGCTCGGCGTGCCGGCGATCCCCGGCCAGCTCGACCTCCGCAACGCCCCCTACGTGCTGGCCACCTTGGCCCGCGCCGCCGACGGCGCGGCCAACGGCGAATTCGACGCCATCGTCACCGCGCCGGTGCACAAGGGCGTGATCAACGACGCCGGCTATCCCTTCACCGGCCACACTGAATTCTTCGCCCGCCGCGCCGGATGCGACGTGGTCATGATGCTGGTCGCGCCCGGCGCCGGCGGCCGCGCCGCGTCCGGCGGCGACCTGCGCGTCGCGCTGGCGACCACCCACCTGCCGCTCGCCACGGTGCCGCGCGTGATCCGCCGACCGCTGCTGCTGCGCCGCCTGCACATCCTCTGCGACGATCTGATCGGCCGCTTCGGCATCGCCGCGCCGCGCGTGGCGGTGCTCGGGCTCAACCCACACGCCGGCGAAGGCGGCCATCTGGGCCACGAGGAAAGCGAGGAAATCGCGCCCGCCGTCGGTCAGATGCAGGCGGCCGGATTCGACGTCCAGGGCCCCTTCCCCGCCGACACCGCCTTCGTCCCGCGCCAGCTCGAACGCTGGGATGCGGTGTTCGCCATGTACCACGACCAGGGCCTGCCGGTGCTCAAGCACGCCGGCTTCGGCCACGCGGTCAACGTCACCCTCGGCCTGCCCTGGATCCGCACCTCGGTCGATCACGGCACCGCGCTCGACCTCGCCGGCAGCGGGCACGCCGATCCCGGCAGCCTGTTCGCCGCGGTCGAGCTGGCGCTACGGCTGGTGCAAACCCGCAGGGTTGCCGTGTAGGGAAGGTTTGAACAAGTTCTTCACGCTCGCGAAGGCGCGCATCCAGCGACTTCGAGTACTTGAAACCAAAGGCACTGGACTCCCGCCTTCGCGGGAGTGACGAGCGTGTCGACTTGTTCAGAGACTCCCCAATGAAGGTCCGAACACCCCAAGTTCCGCAGCTAATCCCGTAAGTACTTGATCCGCCTATGCTCGAAG
>CAZORA010000012.1:0-71100 GCA_964582225.1 uncultured Dokdonella sp.
CGATTCCCTTCGGCCCTTTCCTCGCCGCCGCCGGCTGGGCCTGGTTCGTCTTCGATCAGCCACTGGGCCAGCTTTACGCAGCGATTTTCGGCAGTTTCTGAGCCGGTGCGAACCGCCTTCCCCGCACTCTGGCGGCCACACACGCGCCGAGCTCGCAGCGCCCCGCTCCGGCCGCGCGGGGTCGATCTGCCGAGCTTTTCGGGCTTGCCAAGACCCGGGCGGATGCGTTCTACTGCGCGCATGCGCCGAGCGACGACCCGCATGTCGACTACGACCCGCACCTCGATGGTGCGGTCGGTCGCGCGCGCGTAAGTCGCCCAGCAGCCCCGGCCCGCACCTCGTCGAGGATGCGGGCAACCCCATCCGCGACGAAGTGGCGCCCCCCACGGAGGCACCATGCATACCGCTGTCGTTTCCCCCGCCCCGACCGCCACCGCGCGAAGCATCGTGCACAAGTTCGGCGGTTCTTCGCTGGCCGACGCCAGACGCATCCGTCACGTCGCCGAGCTGATCCGCGCGCAGCCTGAGTCCGTCCAGCTGGTGGTCGTCTCGGCGATGCGCGGCGTTACCGACGCGCTGCTCGAAATAGCCGCGGCGGCGAGTGCGGACCAGTCAGGCTGGCGGGACGAGCTCGCGAGACTGCGCGCACGGCACGTCGAGGTCTCCCGCGAGCTGCTCGGCGCAGCGGCTCCACCTGCCGTCGCCTGGCTCGAAGCGCGCTTCGATGCGCTCGGCGACAAGCTGGCTGCGATCTCCGTGCTGGGTGGCGCCGGCCCCGGCGTCGCTGCCGCGCTCAGCGGCCAGGGCGAGATTTGTTCAGCGCGACTGCTGCACGCCGCGCTTGCCGACGGCACCGAGCGCTACGGCCTGCTCGACGCCCGCGAGGTGCTGGTGGTGCGCGCCGAGGAGCTCGGCGCGGCCGTCGACTGGGACGCCACGCGCGCGCGGCTGGCCGTCTGGCGTCGCAAAAACCCACAGCCGCGGCTGATTGTCACCGGCTATGTGGCGCGCGACGCCGAAGGCCGCGACACAGTGCTCGGGCGCAACGGCAGCGACTACTCCGGGGCGATCTTCGCCGCGCTGTTCGAGGCCGACGAGCTCAACATCTGGAGCGACGTCGACGGCGTCCTGAGCGCCGATCCGCGGGTCGAGCCAGAGGCCGTCACCCTACCGGCGCTGAGCTACAGCGAAGCCTGCGAGCTCGCCTATTTCGGCGCCCGCGTGGTGCACCCACAGACCATGGCACCGGCGATCGCTCGCGGCCTGCCGATCCGCATCCGTAACACGTTCCGGCCCGAGCAAGTGGGTACTCGCATCGACGCCACAGGCGACGCCAGCGGTCCGGTCAAGGGCCTCACCCTCGCCCACGGCCTGGCCCTGGTCAACGTCGAGGGCACAGGCCTGCTCGGCGTGCCAGGCACCGCCGAGCGCGTGTTTGCCGCCCTGCGCGCAGCGCGGGTTTCGGTGGTGATGATCTCGCAGGGTTCGTCCGAACATTCCATCTGCTGCGTGGTGCACGCCGCCGAGGCGGAGCGTGCGCGCAGCGCGCTGGAGGGCGCCTTCGCCCGCGAGCTTTCGGCGGGGCTCGTCTCCGGCGTAGTGATCGCCGGCGACATCAGCGTTCTGGCGGCGGTGGGCGATCACATGGCCGGCACGCCGGGCGTCGCCGCGCGCCTGTTCGGCGCCCTGGCCGGCTCGCGGATCAACATCCGCGCGATCGCCCAAGGCTCTTCCGAACGCAACATCTCGGTCGCGATCGCCCGCGAGCAGGCGACCGTTGCGTTGCGCGCGGCGCACGCGACTTTCTGGCTATCGCCGCTCACCGTGTCGGTCGGCCTGATCGGCCCCGGCAAGGTCGGCTCGGCCCTGCTCGACCAGATCTCCGCCGCCGCGCCGCGCCTGCGTCGTCAAGCCGGACTCGACCTGCGCCTGCGCGCGATCCTGTCGACCCGCTACCTGCTGGCCGACGAGCGCGACCTGGGCTCGAACTGGCGCGACCGCGACGCCGATTTCGTCGACAACGACATCGACGGCTTCCTGCGCCACCTGATCGCCGCGCACCTGCCACACACGGTGATCCTGGACTGCAGCGGGAGCGACGCGGTAGCCGAGCAGTACCCACGTTGGCTCGCCGCCGGCATCCACGTAATCACGCCGAACAAGCAAGCGGGCGCCGGACCACTCGCGCGCTATCGGGCGATCCGCGCCGCGACCGCGACGAGCGGCGCGCGCTTTCGCTATGAGGCGACCGTCGGCGCCGGCCTGCCGATCATCCAAACCCTGCGCGACCTGATCGACACCGGCGACGAGCTGCACGCCGTCGAAGGCATCTTTTCCGGCACCCTGGCCTGGCTCTTCAACCGCTACGACGGCAGCGCGCCGTTTTCGAGTTTGATCCACGAAGCGCACGCGCTCGGCTACACCGAACCGGACCCGCGCGACGATCTGTCGGGTGTCGACGTGGCGCGCAAGCTGGTGATCCTCGCTCGTGAGGCCGGGAGCGAACTCTCGTTGGAAGACGTCACCATCGAAAGCCTGGTGCCGCCAGCACTGCGCAAGGCCGACCGCGAGACCTGCATGGCGCGGCTCGAAGCGCTCGATGGGCCGATGGCGGAGCGCTTCGCCGCCGCCATCGCGCGCGACCGGGTGCTGCGCTACGTCGGCCACTTCGACCGCGACGGCAGCGCGCGGGTTGGTATCGCCGAGTTGCCGGCGGACCACGCTTTCGCCAAGCTGCGCCTGACCGACAACGTGGTGCAGTTCTCCACCCGCCGCTACTGCGAAAATCCGCTGGTGGTGCAGGGTCCTGGCGCCGGCCCCGAAGTCACCGCAGCCGGGGTCTTCGCCGACCTGCTGCGGGTCGCCAGCTCACTCGGCGCGAAACTCTGAGCATGGACCGACAAGCCAGCGCCTTCGCGCCCGCCAGCATCGGCAATCTCGGTGTCGGCTTCGACCTGCTCGGCCAGACCTTCGCCGGCCCCGGCGACCGCGCGCACGTGCGCCGAATCGAAGCGCCGGAAGTACGCATCGAAGAGATCCGCGGGCTCGACGTCGAGCTGCCCATGGAGTCCGAGCGAAACACCGCCGGGGCCGCGCTCGTGGCCCTGCGCCAAGCCCTCGAGCTGCCCTTCGGCTTCGCCATCGAACTCGACAAGGGCATCCCCTACGGATCCGGGATGGGCGGCTCGGCAGCAAGCTGCGTGGCCGCGCTGGTCGCCGCCAACGCCCTGCTCGACGCACCGCTGCCGGTGGCAGCGCTCTACCCGTACGCGCTGAGCGGGGAAGCCGCAGCGAGTGGCGGCCGCCACGGCGACAACGTCGGCCCCATGCTGGTCGGCGGCGTCGCGCTCACCACCGCCGAGCGCATCCTGCCGCTGCGCGTGCCGGAGGCCTGGCACAGCGTGCTGGTGCATCCCGCGGCGATCCTCGAAACCCGCCGCGCCCGCGCAGCACTGGCCGGGCCCTACGCGATCGGCGACTTCGTCGCGCAGGGCGCGAACCTCGCGCTGTTTCTCAGCGGCTGCCGGGAAGGCGACCCGGAGCTGGTCCGCGCCGGCCTGCGCGATTTGCTGGTCGAACCGCGCCGCGCGCCGCTGATCGTAGGCTTCGCGGCCGTACAGCGCGCGGCGCTCGACTGTGCCGCCATGGGCTCCAGCATCTCCGGCGCGGGGCCGAGCGTCTTCGCCTGGTTTGAAACCCGCGCCGCGGCCGAGCGGGCGGCGCCTGCCATGCGCGAGGCCTTCGCCGCAGCGGGCTTCGCCAGCGAAAGCTGGGTGTCACCGGTCAACGGCCCCGCCGCCGCGGTGCTGCCGTGAACTATCGGAGCACGCGTGGCGGCACGCCGCCCACCACGCTCGGCGCGGCGATCGCCGCCGGCCTGGCACCCGACGGCGGCCTCTACGTACCGGAGGCCCTGCCCCGGCTCGCGCCACAGGATTTCGACGGGCGGGAGACGCTCGCGGAGATCGGCGTACGCCTGCTTGCGCCCTTCTGCGCGGACGACCCACTGGCCGACGCACTGCCGGCGATCTGCGCCGAGGCGTTCGACTTTCCGACGCCGCTGCGCGCGCTGGCCACGCCCGGGGACTTTATGCTGGAGCTGTTCCACGGCCCGACGGCCGCCTTCAAGGACTTCGGCGCGCGGTTCCTCGCCGCCTGCCTCACACGCCAGCCGCGCGCCGACGCCCGGCCGCTGACGATTTTGGTCGCGACCTCCGGCGACACCGGCGCAGCGGTCGCCGCCGCCTTCGCTGACCGTCCCGGCACGCGCGTTCTCGTGCTCTATCCGCACGGACGCGTTTCGCCGCGCCAGGCCCACCAGCTCGGCTGCTTCGGTGGCAACGTGCAGGCGCTCCGCGTCGACGGCAGCTTCGACGACTGCCAGCACCTGGTGAAACAGGCCCTCGGCGATCAGAGTCTCCGCGCGCGGGCGCCGCTCGGCTCCGCCAACAGCATCAGCCTGGGTCGGCTGCTGCCACAAATGGTCTACTACGCCAAGGCCGCCCTCGACTACTGGCGAGCGCAGGGTGCGCCGCTCGGCTTCGTGGTTCCGACCGGCAACCTCGGCAACGCCTTCGCCTGCATCCTGGCCCGCGCGCTCGGCCTGCCGATCGGTCGGATCGCGCTCGCCACCAACGCCAACCGCGGCCTGCCCGACTTCTTCTCCGGCGCCGCCTACGCCGCGCGCCCAAGCGTCACCACGCTGGCCAACGCCATGGACGTCGGCGCACCGAGCAACTTCGAACGCCTGCGCTGGCTGTACCCAAATCCAGAATCCCTGCGCGAGGCTTTCCGCGTCGAAAGCGTCGACGACCAGACGATCCGCGCGACCATTCAGCGCCACGCCGAGCACGGCGGAGTCTTCTGTCCGCACACGGCAACCGCGGTCCACCTGCTGGAACGCCTGCGCGCCGCCGGCAGCAAGGACGCCCTCTGCGCAGTCGCGACCGCGCATCCGGCCAAGTTCGAGCAAGTCGTCGAGCCCCTGATCGGGGCCACCGTGCCGCTGCCGGCGGCGCTGGCGACACTGGTCGAGCGGCCAAGCAGCGCCTTCCCGCTCGCCAACGACTACGCCGCACTGCGGCAATTTGTTGAATCGGCCGCCCCGGAACCGGTATGATGCGCGGCCCGCTCGCATCGAATGCGTTCGGCTGCTGCATTCGGCGTCGCGACCGCGCCCGAATCCAACGCCGACCAGCGCCCCGACGTCGCGCGGACTCGTGGACGACAACCCAGAGCGCCGTCCGCCAATGTGGGGCTGTAGCTCAGCTGGGAGAGCGCTGCGTTCGCAATGCAGAGGTCAGGGGTTCGATCCCCCTCAGCTCCACCACTTTTCAAGAAACCAACCGTTCTCGGTTGGTTTTTTTCACCCGGAATCCCCAGTGCTGGCGCGGGTTCGGGCCGCGCTGCGACCGACGCCACAGCCCCCCAACTTCCGCAACTAATGTCGTAAGTACCCTTGATGCCGTCGAAATCGCCTTGGTGGATCGAGTCCACACGCAGGAAGCCCGGTTGGCCATTGGGCTGCGGGCGGCGCCGTTGACCGACCTGGGCGCGCGTGGGCCGCGTGGGTTCGATGGGGCCGCGCAGGCCGGCAGTAGCCGGCACTGCAGCGCAGGTTGTACAGATGGGCCACGGAGATCGAGGCCAGGCGTTCGTAGGCCGCATCGCCGAAGACGTGGAAGGCGCGCTCGGCGAGCTTACGGGTGGCCGGTCCGGATAGCTGGCCGTGCAGCCGGTCGAGGGCGACCAAGGCGGCAATGTCGGCATCGGTGTAGCGCCGGGTGAAGGCCGTGGCCGGTGCTCGACGCCGATCCGGCAGCGTGCCGGACTGACGCCATTGAGCCACCAGCCGAGTCATCTGCGCCCGCGACACGCCGGTGACTTTGCGCGGGAAGGCGAGCAGTAGACCGCGGTCGGCACGCCCGAGCGTGCGAAAGCCAAAGCGCTGCAAGGTGTGCGCAATCCATTCGTGCTGGCCAGGCCCGCGTGGGGTGGTGAACTCGACGGCCAAGCTGCCTTCCAAGAAGGCCCGGACATTATCGAGGGTACGAAGCGGTTCGGTATTGAGGGACACGAGCATCCTCCAAGGATGCCCCGCACCCACCTACCTTCAGGCTCACTTGTCGTTGAATCACGGCGCCCCTTCCAGGCTCATGTGTCGTTGGAAGAGGTTCCCATTTGATGGATCCACAGACAGCTGCGATGATTCTCCGTCGACAGCGACCCGCCGCACGGGGCCACGCATCATGAATACCCTCACGCGCTCAATGGCTTTCAGCAGCCTCCCAGCGGCGCGGACGAAAGTCGTGGCAGGGCTGATCGGCCTGCTCCTTTCAGGCCTGCTCATGACGGCCTCCGTCTGGGCGGCCACCATCACCGTGGGCAGTACCGGCGACCCGGCCAGCGGCAGCGGCGCGCAGTGCGACGTTGTCAGCACCTGCACCCTGCGCGACGCGATTGCCAAGGCAACTGCCACCGTCGGCAGTGCGCCCGGGGACACGATCGTGTTCGACCTGCCGGCGGACAGCACGATCACCCTGAGCGGTACGCAACTCGAACTGGACAAGAACCTGACCATCGACGGCAGTGCGGTCGACGGCCTTGCGATCAGCGGCAATGGTCAATCGCGCGTGTTCGTGATCCACGCCGATGTGACGGCAACGCTGAAGCGACTCCGCATCGAAGACGGGCGCGTCGACGACGGCAACGGCGGCGGCATCATCAACTACGGCGACCTGACGCTGATCGACTGCGCGGTGGCGAACAACGCGGCCCCCGGGCACGGCGGAGGCGGCATTTTCAGCGTCGGGACCTCGTTGACGCTGATCGGCACTACGGTGAAGGGCAACACCGCTTTCAGCGGCGGCGGTATTGAAAATTGGCGGAGCGAGGCAACGCTGAGCAACAGCACGATCGAAGGCAACTCCTCTGGCGGCATCGGAAACTACAACGCCACGATGACCCTGAGCGACAGCACCGTCTTCGGCAACTCCAACGTTAACCACAGCGGCGGCATTCGCAACATCGGCAGCATGACGCTGCTGCGCAGCGTCGTTTCAGGCAATCTGGTAACCATCAGTGGTTTCTACAACCGCGGCGGCGGCATCTACAACGGCGGAGCACTGACGCTCAGAAGCAGCACCGTTTCGAGCAACGCGGTACTGGGACACCCGGAGGCCAGCGCTAGCGGCGGCGGCATCTACAACACCGGCGGCGCGATTCTGACTCTGATCGACAGCACGGTGTCCGAAAACCAGGCCCTTGCCGATCATGGCAGCGGTGGCGGCATCTTCTCCGGTTCGCCCACGCTGATCAACAGCACAGTGTCGGGCAACCGGATCGGCGGCAGCGGCGGCGGCATCTCCGGCGGCTCGTTCACGCTGATCAACAGCACCGTCGCGGACAACAGCGCGGGCGAGCTCGGTGGCGGCATCTATATGTTCGACGCCATGTTCGACGCCAGCTTGATTCACGCAACGGTCGTGAACAACAGCGCTGCCGGAGCGGCCAGCGACGTCTACAACGCCCAATTTCTCTCGTCCAGCGCCGCGGCCAACACAATCATCGGCGCCTGCGAGACGGACGGCGGCGAGACCAGAGCAATCACCGACGGCGGCGGCAATCTCGACGCTGGCAGCAACTGTGGGTTCGTGAACACCAGCAGCAAGTCGAACGCCACGCTCGATCTCGGTGTGCTGGCGGATAACGGCGGGCCGACCCTTACCCTGCGTCCGGGCGCCGGCAGCGACGCCATCGGTCATGGCGTGTCCACGGTCTGCGACGACGATCCGGTCAGCGGCATGGATCAGCGCGGCCGCAGCCGTTCTGCTGATGCCTGCACCAGCGGCGCGGTCGACTCGACGGGCGATTCGATCGCCCTGAACCAGCGTGGCCTCAGCGGCACCTGGGTCGATCCCGAGGCGGATTCGCAAGGCCTGGTGCTGGAATCCGGCCCCGATTTCTACGCCATCGGCACCGGCCTGCTGTTCGCCGGCTGGTATACCTTCGACGACGAAGGCGCCGGCGAGCAGCGCTGGTACAGCTTGCAGGGACAGCTCGCCGGCACGACCCCGGCCTCGCTCGGAATTTACCGCAGCTCCGGCGGACGTTTTGCTTCCGCACAGCCGAGCGTCACGACCGAGATCGGCCGGGCGATCCTCTCCTTCGACGACTGCACGCACGGCACGCTGGACTACAGGTTCAGCGACGGCAGCGAGCGCAGCGGCCGCATCCAGCTCACGCGCCTGCTGTCGAACACGACCTGCTCGCCAAGCGGAGACTCCGGCCAGCCTGCAGTTCCCACCCTGCTCTCCGGCGCCTGGGCCGATACCAGCAATTCCGCTCAGGGGCTGGTATTCGACATGAATGCGGAAGACAACGTGATCTTCGCCGGTTGGTACACCTATTCAGCCGTGGGCAATCAGGGCGACGACGCTTCGAGCCAGCGCTGGTACACCCTGCAGGCGACGTTCCAACCCGGCACCAACACGCCAAACAGCGTCGGCATCTACGAGACCGTCGGCGGCGCGTTCAACGCCCATGGGAGTACCGAGACCACACAGGTGGGCACCGCGCAGCTGCGATTCAGCAGTTGCAGCTCGGCGACCTTGGACTACACGTTCACCGAGGGGGCGAACAGCGGTCACAGCGGAACCCTCCACCTGAGCCGCGTCGGCGCCACGCCGGACGACTGCGGCCCGTAAGCTCCGCCACGGGCGCCGGGCTTACCGTTGGGCGTAGCCTCAGTGCGGCTGCCGCAGCGCCGTGCGTAAGTCCGGGTAGCCGCCGATCCAAGCGGCGCGATCGGCTTCCTGGGCGAAGCTCTGCGGCAGGTCATGGACTGGCCTGCGGCTCCTCGGCGCTGGGGTCCCGGCCGACGGCGCGGCATCGACGATCTCAGCCGCCTCGCCGCCGCCCGCACGCCGCAGCTGCTGCTGACCCTGCTGCGCGGGCAGGAGCTCTACTACCTGCTGCTCTGACGCACGGTGCCAGCGGGTGCACAACTCAGCGAGTAGACGGGGCTTTGGTGTCGAGCGCGGCGAAGAGTTGCTGCTGGACGGGATCAGGTGCGTTGATGCCGTGCAGGGTGTCCTCGCCGACCTTGACCCGATGGCGTTGGATGGTTTGCAGCCGCCTGAGCGCGGTCGTGGGCGAGTGCTCGCTGCCGGCGGCCTTGAGCTTGCTGCGCATGACGCGATGGATCAGCAGGGCGAGGAAGCAGATCAGCGCGTGCGCGCGGATGCGCTCGGGCAGGCAGTGGTGGACCGGCACAATCTCGATGTCGCCTCTTGGCACGCGGAAGCCGCGCTCGATGTCGGCCAGGGACTTGTAGCGCGCGATGACTTCCCTGACGCCGAGCTTGGTGTTGGTAACCAACAGGAGCTTGCCGTCCAGCCGTTCGGCGTTCTCCAGCGCGGCTTCATCGCGCTCGAAGCGGAAGCAATCGGCGTCGAGGTCGGTCTTGAGGATGCGGCTCAGGCCTGCTTCCTTGTCCTTCCGAACAAGTTGGCAGGAGCCCACGAAGGTGCTGTTCCATCCGCGAGGCAAGGCAATTCCCGAGCGTCGCTACCTGGGCAGATCATTCAGCTCGTAGCGGGTGCTGCGCCCACCCGCATCGGATTTGCGCAGCACGCCCCGCGTCAGCAGATCGTTGATGTCGCGCAGTGCTGTGTCCGGCGAACACTTGGCCATGGCCGCCCACTTGCTGCTGGTGAGCTTGCCTTCGAAGCCATCCAGCAGCTTGTTCAGCAACTTCACCTGCCGCTCGTTCAACGGCGTCGTCGCCCAGCGCTGCCAGAACCGCACCTTGGTCAGCACGACATCAAGCGTGTGCTGGGCCTGGTCGACGGCGCGATGCAGAGTATCGAGGAACCACGTGAGCCACTCGGTGATATCCATCGACCGCTTCTGGGTCCGCTCCAGGATGTCGTAGTAAGCCTTGCGCTCGCGCTGGATCTGCGCCGACAGACTGTAGAAGCGTTGCGGGCTGCCGTCGGCGCGCGCCAGCAGCAAATCGCCAACGGCCCGGGCAATACGTCCATTGCCATCATCAAATGGGTGCAGAGTGACTAACCACAGATGGCCGAGGCCAGCCTTGAGCAGCGGCGGTTCGTTTGATGTGCCATTCAGCCAGCCGAGGAAGCGGTCGGTTTCGGCCTCCAGACGGTCAGCTGGCGGCGCCTCGAAATGCACCCGCTGGCGGCCGATGGGCCCTGACACCACCTGCATCGGGCCGGTGGCATCCTCGCGCCAGCCGCCGACCTTGATCTTGGAGAGCCCAGAGTAGCCGGTAGGAAACAGTGCGGCATGCCAGCCGAACAGACGCTCCCGCGACAGCGGCGCCCGACAGTTGGCGGTGGCGTCGAGCACCATCTCGACCACACCTTCAACGTGGCGATCGACCGGCGCGAGCGCTCCGATGTCCACACCCAACCTGCGCGCGATGGACGATCGCACAAACTCGACATTGAGCTGCTCGCCCTCGATCTCACTGGTCTTGACCACATCCTCGGTAAGTGCCGCCAAGCTTGCCTGGTCGCGTAGGGCCATCCCCACATCGACGAGGCGCCCCATCAACAAACCCTGGGCACGACTGACATGGGCCATCGGCTCAGCCAGTGCCGCCAGGTCAAAGCCCCAGCTTGGCCAGTCACTGGCCTGCCAGATGTATTTGTAATCGCCGCTATTCACGCGGAGATTATGACCGGCGATCTCCGCATGTGCAAGTCAATCGACGCACATTGTGCGGTGAATGTGGGTGCCGTTCCCCGCACGGCGGATTGACCTTGCCCCCAGGAATGGGTGCAAATGGGTGTATTACTCCTGGTTGCGGCAACGGACGCGGGTTCGATTCCCGTCGCAGGGTTTGCAGTGGCCCCGGAAAGCAGATCAGGTTGAGCGGCCTTTCAGGGCATCAATCAGGGCGCAAAATCTGCTTGATCGTCTCCGCGACGTTCCGCAGCGAGCGACGCAAGTGCTGGATCGCAAAGATGTGTGACGTGCAAAAATGACACTACGAGACGTTTTCGACACGCGGAATGGGTAGGTTCAGCGCCTCGAAGAGTGCGGTCTGCTCGGGCTGAAGGCGGCTACACCCGGTGACGGGTTTGTCCTCGATCTGCACGCGATGCTGCTGGATCTGACCGAGGATGGCGCGAAAGCCGAACCGGCCGTAGTAGCCCGGATCGCCCAGCACCACGCAGCCTTGGGCACCTCGATGCCGCAGGGCTGCCAGCGCCGCCGCCATCAGCGCGGAGCCGACTCCACGGCGCTGATGCGCGGGGAGCACCGAGATCGGACCCAGGCCGAACCAGTTTGTGCTGCCGTCGCCGATCCTCACCGGTGACAGGGCGACGTGGCCGACCAGCACGCCATCGAGCTCGGCGACCAGAGAAATCGTCAGAGCTCCTGAGCGCCGCAGTGCATTGACGATGTGCTGTTCGGTATGGTTGGTGTGCGCCACGTCCAGAAAAGCCGCAACCGTGACGGCTTCAATGGATGAGACATCCGTTGGCACTTCCTTCCGAATGATCGGCTGCATGAACATCTCCTTGGGGTCGGCGGCTCGGTTTGAGGCGAACTCGTGCCGTGGGTGGACTGGAATTTGCGCTCCTGCGGCTTGATCCGGGCGCATTCAGGCATCAACCGCATCCGCAGGTCGGTCAGGACCTGCGGCAACATCGTCCCCTTGCGGGATCTGCGGCGGGAAACCAACGATGCGCTGGCGCTGTGCCCAGTCAGGACGCCAAGAGCGCCGTGCGCCGACCGCGGCTTCCAGGCCCGGCTGCACTGCACCAACGCGCGTCGCCAGGGAAGATTTCCAGAAAAAAGGCGGCCAGCGGCCGCCTTTTCACGTTCAATCGTCGATCTGCCGCGACGCGATCAACGCAGACGCCCCAGCTGCCAGGCGCACGGGGCGTCGTGACGAGCGGCGTTCCGGCTCTACTGCCGATCCAGGCGAATCAGGCGCGAGGTGGGCACGATCTCCATGGGCGGCGGCGGTGCGCCAAGGGCTCCATAGTTCGTGTTTTCAAGCACCCAGAAGTGGCCGTCATCCTCGCGCAGCAGCTGCCACGCGAAGCGATAGTAGACGCTGCCGCCGATGATTCGATCGTAATGCAGCAGGCCGTCCTCGACGCGCCACGTACCGGTCTGAGTGCCGGACTCCCAGGTTCCATTCGCGTCGAAGGTGTAGATCACGGGCCACTGGCTTCCATACGCGCCACGACGTCCGTTCAGACCGTGAGCGTACGCTCCGGGCACGTCGGGGACGGCCCAGGATCGCGTGAGATCACGCTCCAGCAGTACCCCGTGGATGAGGCTTTCATTCTGCCCGGAGATTCCGTGAAGCCGCACATACCAGATTCCCGGGTCGGTCTCGAACAGAAACTGCAGCTCGCTCTGCCAGCCGTCAACCTCGAGCAGCAGAGTTTTGCGGTCCGCCGACTGGGTATAGGTGAACGGCAGGGCGAATCGCTCCAGCGTTCCCGTTCCGTCCGCGTTGAAGTGGTAGCTATCCATCGCCGGGCTGGTGGTGGGGGTGTTGTAGTTCGCCGGAATGGCGAAGGGAACGGGTAGCGCGAAGTCGCGGGTGGCGACTTCCGGAAGGTCATCCAGGAACTCGCTGCGCAGCGCGCCGTCCACCGCGGATATCGGCAGCCCAACGGGACCGGTCCGATTTCCCTCGGGAATTTCCGGGTTGTCGGGGTAGGAGACGTGCAGTTCGTACCCGGTCGCCAATTCCGCGAGGCCGCCCGGTCCCGCGGTCAGGCGTGCATGCAGCGCAACCGTGTCGTAGACCGCACGCACCTGCTGCCCGTCGACGTAGACGTAGGATTCACTTTGGTCGAAGGGCTCGCCGTCGCTCGAAGTGAACAAGCGCGTGCCGTTCGGGTCCACGCTCACGTCGGCAGCCGGAGCCGGCTGCGGCTGTTCCGAACTGACGGAAATCACCTGACCGGCGGTCGCTGAAAGCAGGCGGTAGCCGCCGCGCGCCTGGGTCGCGTCATCGTTGGATACGAAGGTTGTTGAATAGTAATTGCCGAGCTCCCATTCCATCGCGGGCAGCAGCTCCGGATCCGTGGGCATGGCCAGCGCCCACGTCGCGCCCGAATCCTCGAAAGAATCGCGCAGCTCGAAAGCAAGCGCCGGCTCCTCGATCGCGGCGAAGGTGTCGGCTGCGCCTGCCGGCAAGGCCAGCTCACCCCGCTCGATGGCGGTGAGCGCGTAGACCAGATCAAACGTCTGGACGTGCCGGTTCAGAGCCGCACGATAGAAACTTGCGCCGTCCACGATCGGTTCGCCGCCGTTGAAATTGCGCATCACGGCGGCGGCGACCGTGGTTCGCGGATTGATGCGAACCCACGGCTCCTTGGAGAAATCAAGAACGCGCCCGGCGCCAGCGAGGTCGATCAGGCGCGCGGCCGGACCCAGCGGACTCGCCCAGACGAGCGGCGCCTGCGCACCCACGCCCCGCGCGGTCAGCTCGAGAATCGTGCCCGGCTGCAGCTTTTCCAGCTCCACGCCGATGCGGAACGAGCCGTCAGCGGCCGCCCGCGCGAAGTTGTAGTCCGTACCGAAGCGCAGCTCGACCACGGCGTTCGCCAAAGGCGCGCTGTATCCGGCCTTGCCCTCGACGATGAGCGCCTCCTGGAACGTGGCGCTGAAGATGCGATCGGGCGCCGCGGCAGCGGCAAAAGGAACCGTCACTCCCAGACTCAGGACAACAAGCAGAAACAGACCGCGCAAATTCCCCATCATTTTCATCTCCTCGACGCTGATGTCCAAAATTGTCAGAGAGCCTGCGGACGCCGATGCGCGGAGTGAACACGCGCATCCGCGCCGGGTCCGACGCATCTCGACCGAGATGCGCGAGCGCGGTCCAGGCGACCGGCCTGTCCGGAGAGGAATGCCCGTGCGCCACCGCTGCAGCGCGAACGCTGCCGGCATCAGGCCAAGCCACTCGGAGTTCCCCCTTGGATAAGGATCATGCCCGGGGGTTCGAACTCGGTCAGACACCCGTTTGCGGGATTGACGAACGCGGGCGCGCCAATCAGGCAAACCGCGCGCATCAGGTAGGGAGCCGGGTTACCCCGGCCGCCCTCCCACACCACCGGACGTGCGGTTCCGCATCCGGCGGTTCATGACAGACCCTGGAGCCGGTGCACGGTATCCAGCAACGACACCAAGCCCAGACGATCAAAGAAGCGTTTCCGGTAGGCCGCGTTCATGTGGCTGGCACCGCTGTTCCACCATGGGCCACGCCCGTTGGTAGCCGAGCGCCAGGCCCGTTCTTCCGTGAGCCCGGCCCGCATCAGGTTGCGCGCCCGGGCATACGGGCGCTTCCACTGCCGCCACAGGATGCAGCGCAGCTTGCGCCGCACCCAGCCATCCAACTCTTCCAGATTCCGGCGGCTTTGGGTCAGCTTGAAGTATGCCGCCCAGCCGCGCAGGATCGGGTTGAGGGTCTCGATGGTGTGACTGAGCTTGCGGCCGCGCGCCCGCCGCAGCACTTCACGCACCCGGTTCACCAGCCGTTGCCGGCTGGCGGTGGGGATGCGCAGGCGCGTGGCCTTGTGCGGCGTCAGGCTGTAGCCCAGGAAGGTCCGTTTCCATGGCCGGTCCACCGCGCTCTTGGCCGCATTGACCTTGAGCTTGAGGCGGTCTTCGAGGAACCGGGTCAGGCCCGCCAGCAGCCGCTCGCCGGCCGTGAAGCTTCGGACATAGATGTTGCAGTCGTCGGCATACCGGCAGAACGCATGGCCCCGGCGTTCCAGTTCCCGGTCCAGTTCCGTCAGCAGGATGTTGGACAGCAGCGGACTCAAGGGACCGCCTTGTGGCGTGCCCTGCGTCCGTGGCGAGATCACCCCGCCCGCCATCATCCCCGCTTCCAGATACCGGCGGATGAGCTTCAGCACCCGGGCGTCGTCCACCTTCCTGGCCAGCTTGCCCATCAGGATGTCGTGGTTGACCCGGTCGAAGAATTTCTCCAAGTCCATGTCCACCACCACACCTCGGCCTTCGGCCACGTATTGACGCGCCGCCTTGACCGCCTGATGCGCACTGCGTCCCGGTCTAAAGCCGTAGCTCGACCGGGAAAATCCTGCCTCGAAGACGGGCTGCAGCACCTGATGCAACGCTTGCTGGATCAGGCGATCCGTCAGCGTCGGAATGCCGAGCGTCCGTGTCCCGCCTTGCGGCTTGGGAATGTCCACCCGGCGTACCGGCTGGGGCATGTACGCCCCGGCCAGCAGCTTGCCCTTGATCGTGGGCCAGTACTGTTGCAGGTGTTGCTTGAACTCGGCCACGCCGATGCCATCGACACCGGCCGCGCCCTGGTTGCGCATCACCCGCTGATACGCCGCCATCAGATTGCCGCGGTCCACCACGGCTTCCATCAGGCGGCTTCCCCGCACTTGCTCCGCTTTCGACCGCAGATGGTTCGCCGATTCGGTCTGGGCACGCATGACGGCACTGGCCGGATACTGTCCCGCCTCCTCCGCCTGCGCCCCGCCTCTCGGGCGGGCTTGTGCCTTCGTTGACTTCATCGAGATACCACCGCCTACTCGCGCTCTCTCACGTTCGGCCCTTCGGTCCGTACCGGCACCTACTATGGCCTCGGCTGACTTCTGCACGGACATCCCGTCACCTCTCGATGCCGGTAGCACGTGGCATCCGTGCAGATCTCCCCGGGTATGACGCACCCACCTTCCCGCTTATGCCTGTCGGATCTACGTCACAGCGTTCCGTGCAAGCTTTGGGCTTTGACGATATGGGCCGCCTCACCCCGCTGTGCCGCCTCGTATCCGCTTCCTGTTCGTCAGGCCAGCGATTGGCCTTCGGCTTCCTCCAGATTCGCAGTCGCCCGCGACACCCTTGCCGTTCGGCTAGCTCTTCCCCTTGCCGGGCGAGCAGAGGACTTTCACCTCCAAGTGGGTGCGCCCTGCCGGGCGCACCAACAAAAAAGGCGGCCAGCGGCCGCCCTTTTCATTGACGCCTTTCCAGGATGCGATCAGGCCGCGCCTTCGTCCTCGGTGACGGCCTTCATCGACAGGCGGATGCGGCCCTGCTTGTCGACTTCGAGCACCTTGACCTTGACGATGTCGCCTTCCTTCAGCTTGTCGGAGACCTTTTCCACACGCTCGTTGGAAATCTGCGAGACGTGGACCAGGCCGTCCTTGCCGGGGAGGATGGTGACGAAGGCGCCGAAGTCCATCAGCTTGACGACCTTGCCCTCGTAGATGCGGCCGGGCTCGACGTCGGAGACGATTTGCTCGATGCGCTTCTTCGCGGCGTCGCCAGCCTCGCGGTTGACCGAGGCGATGATGACGGTGCCGTCGTCGTTGATGTCGATGGTGGCGCCGGTTTCCTCGGTGATCGAGCGAATCACGCTGCCGCCCTTGCCGATCACTTCGCGGATCTTGTCCGGGTGGATCTTCATGGTGATCAGGCGCGGGGCGAATTCGCTCATTTCGGTGCGCGAGTTGGAAATGACTTTCCCCATCTCGCCGAGGATGTGCAGGCGGCCGCGCTTGGCCTGCGCCAGCGCCACGCGCATGATTTCCTCGGTGATGCCGTCGATCTTGATGTCCATTTGCAAGGCGGAGACGCCTTCGGCGGTACCGGCGACCTTGAAGTCCATGTCGCCGAGATGGTCTTCGTCGCCGAGGATGTCGGACAGCACGACGTAATCATTGCCTTCCTTGACCAGGCCCATGGCGATCCCCGCCACGGGTGCGCTGAGCGGCACGCCGGCGTCCATCATCGCGAGCGAAGCGCCGCAGACCGAGGCCATCGACGAGGAGCCGTTGGACTCGGTGATTTCCGAGACCACGCGCAGCACGTAGGGAAACGTTTCGATGCTGGGCTTGACCGCCTGCACGCCGCGGCGGGCGAGGCGACCGTGGCCGATCTCGCGGCGCTTGGGCGCACCGAAACGGCCGGTTTCACCGACCGAAAAGGGCGGAAAATTGTAGTGAAAGAGGAAACTGTCGCGCCATTCACCGCCGGGGGCGTCGATGATCTGTGAGTCGCGGGTGGTGCCGAGAGTCACCGTGACCAGCGCCTGGGTTTCGCCACGGGTGAACAGCGCCGAGCCGTGGGTGCGCGGCAGCAGGCCAACGCGCGCACTGATCGGGCGCACGTCATCCAGCTGGCGGCCGTCAATGCGGATCTTGCTCTTGAGCACGCCATCGCGCAGGGTGTGGTACTCGAGTTCGCCGAAGGCGTTGGAGATCTCGAGATCACCCCAGCCGCCGGCTTCGGCCTGGGCGGCGATCGCTTCCTTGACTTCGCCGCGCAGGGCGGCGATGGCATCGCGGCGCTTCAGCTTGTCGCGGATCGTGAAGGCCTGATGCAGGCGGTCCCCGGTCGCCGCCTTGAGGGCATCGGCAAGCGCGGTATTCGGTGCCGGCGCCTGCCAGGCGAAGGCCTTGCGGCCGGCTTCGGCAACGAATTCGTTGATCGTCTGGATCGCGATCTGCATCTGCTGGTGGCCAAACACCACCGCGCCGAGCATCACTTCCTCGCTCAGCAGCTTGGCTTCCGATTCCACCATCAGCACGGCGTTGGCGGTGCCAGCGACGACCAGGTCCAGAGCAGAGTCGGCGAGTTCGCTGTGGGTCGGGTTCAACAGGTACTGGCCGTTCGCGTAGCCGACGCGGGCGGCGCCGATCGGCCCCTTGAAGGGGATGCCGGCGAGGCTCAGGGCAGCGGAAGCGCCGAGCAGGGCCGGGATGTCGCCGTCGATGTCCGGATCGAGCGAAACGACCTGGGCGATGACCTGCACTTCGTTCTTGAACTCGTCCGGGAACAGCGGGCGTACCGGACGGTCGATCAGGCGCGAGGTGAGGGTTTCCTTTTCGGTCGGCCGACCCTCACGCTTGAAGAAGCCGCCCGGAATCCGTCCAGCGGAGTAGAACTTCTCGACATAGTCCACGGTGAGCGGGAAGAAATCCTGTCCCTCTCGCGCCTTGGCCGCCGCCACCGCGGTGACCAGCACCGTGGTTCCGCCCATGCTGACGAGCACGGCGCCGGAAGCCTGACGCGCGATTTCGCCGGTCTCCAGAGTGACCGTATGTGCGCCGTACTGGAATGACCTGCTTAGCTTGTCCACGTTATCTGTCCTGAATCGATTTGGCGCCCGTCAAGCCGCACGGCGTGCTGACGCAAGTTGAGAAAATCACGGTCGCACGCGACCGCTCCGGGCTTTCGTCCTGCACGCAGTCCCGATGGCCTGCGCGAACAGGCAAAGGAACCTCATGCGGGGGTGCAAGAGCCTGCTACCGACGCAGGCCGAGGCGCTCGATCAGCGTCTTGTAGCGCTCGACGTCCTTCTTCTTCAGATAGCCCAGCAGACTGCGCCGCTGGTTGACCATCTTCAACAGGCCGCGACGCGAGTGATGGTCCTTGCCGTGACTGGCGAAATGGGTGGAAAGATGCTCGATGCGCGCCGACAGCAGCGCCACCTGCACCTCCGGCGAACCGGTATCGTTCGTGCCGCGACCGAAGTCGGTGATGATGCGGGAAGTCTGTTCGTGGGAAAGCGACATGACGTTGATCCTGTTGATGTTGCGTACGGCGCGGCCCAGCCTGTCGTCGGCGCGGATCGCGTTAATCAGGCCGAAACGGGGATCGCACCGGCCAGCCGCACATTGTACCTGCTTTCCGGCATCCGCGCGGAACAAAAACAGGGTCGACAAACTCGACTTCCGGCTTGGCCTCGGCCTCCGCTCCGGGAAGCAGCCGCACCCGATTGGGCACGCCGTTCGCACAACAGCAGCCGTCCGCGGAGCCTGGCAGGGACTCAATCGGCGCCAAAACCGCGGCGCACGTGGAGAAATCCGTCGTCAACTTGGGCCAGAGCGACGGCCGATCCCGCCGGATCGACGACCAGCACGGCGCCGCTCACGCCACGCCAGGCGACGGCACGACCATGACGCAGGCTGGCAGCCTGCTCGGCGCTCACTTCGACGGTCGGAAAGCCCGACAGAGCCCGCCGCAATGGCAGCAGCAGCGCATCCAGCATGGTCGGATCTGGCCCCACCGCGACACGTTCCAGCTCCTCCAGCGTGTGCATGGACAGGCCCGCGAAGGGGGCCACCCAGAGCCGGCGCAGCGCGCTCACGTGAGCTCCGCAGCCGAGCGCCTCGCCGAGATCGCGCACCAGGCTGCGAACATAGGTGCCCGAGCCGCACTCGACGTGCAGGCGCAGGCGGGCCCCCGTCAGCTCGACCAGCTCGAAGCGATGCACTTCGACCTCGCGCGCCTGCGGCGTGACTTCCTCGCCACGCCGCGCCCGCTTGTAGAGCGGCACGCCGTCGCGCTTGAGCGCCGAGTAGATCGGCGGCACCTGACGGATGCGCCCACGAAAGGCGCCCAGGGCTTCCTTCACCGCAGCCTCATCGAGCCTGCTGAACTCGCGCCGCAGCAGCACCTCGCCCTCGGCGTCATCCGTCGTGGTGGTCACGCCAAGCAGGGCCTCTGCCACGTAGGCCTTGCCAGCGCCGAGCAGGAGACCAGCGATCTTGGTCGCTTCGCCGAGACAGATCGGCAGCATGCCGGTCGCGAGTGGATCGAGGCTGCCGGTATGCCCGGCCTTGCTGGCGCGCAGCAGGCGCTTGACCTTCTGCAGCGCCTGATTCGAGCTCAGGCCCTGCGGCTTGTCGAGCAGCAAGACGCCGCTCACCGCGCGCGCGGCGAGCCTCGACACATGTGCTGCGTCGACAGCCGGTGGCGCCGGACGGCTCAGGATTCGTTGCCCGGATCAGAGTCGAGCGTGGCGGGGTCCTCGCGCAGCAGCGCCTCGATGCGCTCGCCGCGGTCGACCGAGTCATCGTAGCGAAAGCGCAGCTCCGGCACACGGCGCAGCTTCATCGAGTGCGCCAGCTCCCGACGGAAGTCACGCGCCCGCTCGTTGAGGGCGGCGACCGCCGCGGCGGCGGAATCACTAGCCAGCGCCGTGACGTAGATCGTGGCGATCTCGAGATCGCGACCGATTTCGACGTCGGAGACGCTGACCGAGGGCATCGCCTGCTCGCGTACGGCCGCGTGCACCAGCAGCGCGACTTCGCGCCGCAGCGCGGCGCCGACCCGGTCGGAGCGACTGAAGGACTTGTGCATGGACATTCGGCCTCCTTGCGCGGGCGGCATCCGGGAGCGCGGCCGGCGCGACCCCCGCGCGAAACGGTCGGGGACGGCGCACGCCGCCCCGACGCATCACAGACTACAGGGTGCGCGCCACTTCGATGCGCTCGAAGCACTCGATCTGGTCGCCCACCTTGACGTCGTTGTACTGCTTCACCGCGATACCGCACTCGGTGCCGCTGCGCACATCGTCGACGTTCTCCTTGAAGCGGCGCAGAGATTCGAGTTCGCCTTCGAAGATCACGGTGTTGTCGCGCAGGACGCGGATCGGTTTGTGGCGCTTGACCGTACCCTCGACCACCATGCAGCCGGCGACGGCGCCGAACTTCGAGCTGCGGAACACGTCCCTCACCTCGGCCAGGCCGATGATTTCCTCGCGCACCTCGACCCCGAGCATGCCGGTTGCAACCTGCTTCACCTGATCGATCACGTCGTAGATGATCGAAAAATAGCGCAGGTCCAGACCGTTGGCTTCGATCACCTTGCGCGCGGAAGCGTCGGCACGCACGTTGAAGCCGATGATGACAGCCTTCGAGGCGGCCGCCAGAGTGGCGTCTGACTCGGTGATGCCACCCACGCCTGAGGCAATCACATTGACGCGGATGGCATCGGTCGAAATCGCCGACAGCGCTTCGCGCAACGCCTCCGCCGAACCCTGCACGTCGGCCTTGACCACCAGATTCAAGCTCAGCTGCTCGCCGCTCTGCCCCATCTGGGCCATGATGTCTTCCATGCGGTTGCCGGCCTGCTTCACCAGACGCGTCTCGCGCCGAGTCTGCTGACGCTGCGCGGCTACGTCCTTGGCCAGCCGCTCGTCGCCGACGACGACGAAGTCGTCGCCTGCCTGCGGCACGCCGGAAAGCCCGAGCAGCTGGACAGGGATCGACGGCCCGGCCGAATCGACCTGGCGACCGGCCTCATCGAACAGCGCGCGCACGCGGCCGTACTCGATACCGCAGACGAGAAAGTCACCCTTGGCGAGCAGACCCTGCTGGACCAGCACGGTGGCGACCGGGCCGCGCCCCTTGTCGAGACTCGACTCGATCACGGTGCCGCTGGCACGACCGTCCGCCACGGCCTTGAGGTCCATGATCTCGGCCTGCACGGAAATCGCGTCGAGCAGAGTATCGACGCCTTCGCCAGTGCGCGCCGACAGCGGTACGCACTGCACGTCGCCGCCCCACTCCTCGGGCACCACTTCATGTTGCACCAGACCCTGCTTTACTTGATCCGGGTTGGCTTCGGGCTTGTCCATCTTGTTGATGGCGACGATCAGCGGCACCTTGGCGGCGCGGGCGTGCTGGATCGCCTCGATCGTCTGCGGTTTGACGCCGTCGTCAGCAGCGACCACCAGCACCACGATGTCGGTCGCCTGCGCGCCGCGCGCGCGCATCGACGAAAACGCGGCGTGGCCGGGCGTATCGAGGAAGGTGATCACCCCCTTCGGCGTCTGGACATGATAGGCGCCGATGTGCTGGGTGATGCCGCCAGCCTCGCCGGAAGCCACCTTGGTGCGGCGGATGTAGTCGAGCAGTGAGGTCTTGCCGTGGTCGACGTGGCCCATGATGGTGACCACCGGAGGCCGCGATGCACCTTCGCCCTCGACCTGCTGCTGGGCGAGCAGCGCGGACTCGGCACTGGTATCCGTCGCCTCGACGACCCGATGGCCGAGCTCCTCGGCGACCAGGGTCGCGGTGTCGCGATCGATGCTCTGGTTGATCGTCGCCATGACGCCCATCTTGAACAGTGCCTTGACCACGTCGGCGCCCTTGATGGCGAGTCCTTGGGCGAGATCGGCAACGGTGATCGATTCGCCGATCGCGATCTCTCGCACGACCGGAGCGGTCGGTCGTGAAAACGCATGGGAGGATGCGGACCGCGACGCATCCGGCAGCCGCGGGCGAGCGCGCTTGCGGCCGACCCGACGCGCCGCGCCCTCTTCCGAAAGATGCAGCTCGGCTCCGGCGTAGCGCTTGCCACCTTCCTCACGCATGCGGTGGCCAGAATGCTTGGTCTTGTGCCTGGAGGGCTCCGCCGGCGGCGCAGCCGTTTCGCGGGCGCGACCACGCTCGGCAGCATGCCGCGGTTCCGGGACCTCCGGCGCAGCGACGTCCTCTACGGCGGCGGCAGCTTCTGCCGCCTCGCGCTGGCGCGCTTCTTCCTCCAGCGCGAGGCGGCGCGCTTCCTCGGCGGCGCGTTCGGCGACCTCCTGCTCCTGGCGGCGGCGTTCGATCTCCTGACGCTGCTGCTCCTCGGCCTCGCGACGCTGCTGCGCCTCGCCGAGCTTGCGGATCGCCTCCTCGCGCTCGGGATCGGCCTGCACTTCGGCCTCCACCGTGCTGCGCTTTACATAGGTACGCTTCTGCCGGATCTCGACGTTGACCGTCTTGGCGGTGGCACCACGCTGACTCGGCGTCACCGTGATCTCGCTGATCGTGCGGCGGCGCAGGGTGATCTGGCGTGGCGCCGAAGCGGCGCTGGTGGCAGCGCTACCCTCGCCGCGACTGCGGCGCAGGAAGCCAAGCAGCTTGGCCTTCTCGCTGCTGTTGATGACCTGGTCCGCACCGGTGAACTTCATGCCGGCTTCAGCCAGCTGCCCCAGCAGACGATCCACGGAGGTGTCCAGAACCTTGGCCAGTTGTTTGATCGTGACGTCCGACATCGATTACTTACTCCGTGATCCCGGGACCCTGGTGAACGACTGCCTGGTCGAACGGACAGCCGGCGCGCGGGCCCGAATCCCGGCGCGCTGCCCGCAGCGAAATCGCTTCCTGCGTCGCGGCCGCCACGATTGCGCACTTGCGCGGCCTGGATTTCACGTTCGATTCCATCGGTTCGACAGGTTCCTGGCGGTAGCGGCGTCGACTACATGGACGCCTCTCCGGTGACAAAGGGAAGCCAAATCCGCTCGGTGAGGAGCGTTCTCACTGCGGCGCCGCGCCCGCCGACTCGTCGCCGAGCCCGCGCGCCGCCATGATCAACGCGGCAGCCTGCGCTTCGTCGAGCCCGTCCACGCCAAGCTCCATCAGCTCGTCGGTGGCGAGATCAGCAAGGTTTTCGCGGGTCACCACGCCGTGACGCGCAAGCTCGTAGCCGAGGCTTTCGTCCATGCCGGCGATGCCCAGCAGATCCTCGGCCGGCGGGTTCTCGGCGTGCTCTTCCTCCACCGCGAGGGCATCGGTCAGCAGCGAATCGCGCGCGCGCAGGCGTAGCTCCTCGACGATGTCCTCGTCGAAGCCTTCGATTGCCAGAAGCTCGGCGCTGGGCACATAGGCGATTTCCTCGACGCTGGAAAAGCCCTCCTGCACCAGGATGTTGGCAATCTCGCCGTCTACGCCGAGCTTGTCGATGAACAGCTGACGCGCAATCTCCTGCTCGCCCTCACTCTTCTGCCGCACCTGATCGGCGGTCATCACGTTGAGCTGCCAGCACGACAGCTTGCTCGCCAGCCGCACGTTCTGCCCGCCGCGGCCGATCGCCTGTGACAGCTTGTCTTCGGCGACCGCGAGGTCCATCGAGTGCTTTTCCTCGTCGACGATGATCGACTGCACTTCCGCCGGCGCCATGGCGTTGATCACGAACTGGGCGGGACTGTCGCTCCACAGCACGATATCGATGCGCTCGCCGTTCAGCTCGTTCGATACCGCCTGCACACGCGAGCCGCGCATGCCGATGCAGGCGCCGATCGGATCGGTGCGGTTATCGTGCGCCAGCACGGCGATCTTGGCGCGGTCGCCGGGATCGCGCGCGCAGGCCTTGATCTCGACCAGGCCCTGACCGACTTCCGGCACTTCGAGCTTGAACAGCTCCATCATCAGCTCGGGCGCGGTACGGGAGACGAACAGCTGCGGGCCCCGCGGCTCCGAGCGCACCTCATAGAGATAGCCGCGCAGGCGGTCGCCGGTGCGCACTGCCTCGCGCGGAATGCTGCGATCGCGCGGCACGAAGGCCTCGGCGTTGCTGCCCAGGTCGAGAAATATGTTGCCGCGCTCGACTCGCTTGACCACACCGGTGACGAGCTCGCCGACTCGATCCTTGTAGGCGTCCACCACCTGGGCGCGCTCGGCTTCGCGCACTCGCTGCACGATCACCTGCTTGGCCGCCTGCGCTGCGATACGTCCGAACTCGGGGTTCTCGATCTTTTCCTCGATGAACTCACCGACTTCGATCCCGTCCACCTCGTCGACCGCGTCCATCAAGCGCAGCTGCCGATCCGGCGACTCCATGACGACCTCGTCGGCCACCACTTCCCAGCGGCGAAAGGTCTCATAGTCGCCGGTATCGCGGTCAATCGCGACCCGCACCGCTACGTCTTCCTCGACGTAGCGCTTCTTGGCTGCCGAGGCCAGGGCGGCCTCCATCGCATCGAAGATCACTTCGCGCGGCACGCCCTTCTCGTTCGCAACCTGGTCGATGACCATCAACATCTCTTTGCTCATCTTGCAGCTCCATCGCGACCGTCCAAACGGTTCGCATTGCATTCCGCGTTCGCTTCGCCCCGCCTGCCCATGGCCGGCAGGCGGGCATCAAATCCGGTTCGTGCTTCGCTGGCGCGGCGGATGCCGCCTGGCCCCGTCGCGCCCGCTCGGTCGCTCCCGGAGCAGACCCAGCGCCGCGTAGTCCGGCACCAGATTGGCTCGCGCCACGTTGGCGTGGACGATCTCGACCGCCTCGCCGTCCTGTTCGATCGTGATGCGGTCGCCATCGACCGCCGCAATTCGTCCTTGAAGCCGGCGGCGCCCACCAGCCAGCGGCAGGTTCAGCAAGAGCTTCACCGGCTCACCGATGAAGCGCCCGAAGTGAGCAAGCGTGAACAGCGGCCGCTCCAGCCCGGGCGAGGACACTTCCAGCGTATAGCGACCGGGGAGCGGATCGTGCACGTCGAGCAGCCCGGAAATCTCGCGGCTGGCCCGTTCGCAGTCGTCGATGCCGACGCCACGCTCGGGCTCGTCAATGTAAACCCGCAGCAGGCTGCCGCCGCCCGCCTGCAGGAATTCGACGCCGACCAGCTCGAGTCCAAGATCGGTCAGGGTCGGTTCCAGCAGGGCTGCGATCTCCTCGTTGGTCATTGGGCACCACCCATCTGCGCCACCACAGAGACAAAAAAAGGGCCCGAGGCCCATTCCGTAGTCCGCCGTTGTGTCGTTCTCCAAACACCGGCATCCGCGCATCCTGCGCTGCGTCCAACAGAAGGGCCACGCGAGGTGGCCCTTCCGTAAGACCTGGTAGCGGGGGCAGGATTTGAACCTGCGACCTTCGGGTTATGAGCCCGACGAGCTGCCAGACTGCTCCACCCCGCACCGAGCTGCGCATGATACAGGCGGACGCTGCGGCAGCGCAACACGAAGCTTTCGTGTGGTCCTTCGAGGCCGGGCTCTCCTGCCGCCGAACGCGAAACCGCTCCTTGCGCGCCCTTGCCTCCGGCGAGGTCGCGCCGCGGAGTGCCGGCGCAGGCCGGGGAGACCAGTCAAGGGCTTCAAGAGCGCACCGGCAAGGCCGGTGCGGCGAGACTCATACGGCGACACCGAGCGCGCGGCGGCACCAGTCGAGGAGCGGGCTCCACAGCGCGCTCATGACCAGGAGGGCGAGACCGTTGATGGACAGCAGCCAGCGGAAAGCGAGGTCCTTCGGCAACTCGATCGGGCTCGGGTCTTCCGGCGCGTCGAAGTACATCACCTTGACCACGCGCAGGTAGTAGAAGAGGCCGATGATGGCGCAGACGATGGCAACGATCGCGAGCCACAGGAAACCGGCGTCGATCACCACGTTCAGCACCATAAGCTTGGCGAAGAAGCCCCATAGCGGCGGAATGCCGGCCAGCGAGAACATCGCCAGCGCCATCACGCCGGCGTACCAGGGGCTGCGCCGGTTGAGGCCCTTGAAATCGGCGATTTCCTCAGCCTCGAAGCCGGCGCGCGCGATCAGCAGCATGACGCCGAAAGCTGCCGTCGACATCAGCGCGTAGCAGATCATGTAGAACACCGCAGCGGCGTAGCCTTCGGGCGTGGCGTTGACGAAGCCGAGCAGAACGAAGCCGACGTGGGAGATCGTCGAATAGGCGAGCATGCGCTTCAGGTTGGTCTGCGCGATCGCGATGACGTTGCCGAGAATCAACGAGAGCGCGGCCATGACCGCCAGCATCATCGTCCAGTCGACATGCAGGCCAGGCAGCGCGCCTTCCAGCAGGCGATAGGCGAGACCGACCGCGGTGAGCTTGGAGGCCGAGCTGATGTAGAGGGTGATCGGGGTCGGCGCGCCGTGATAGACGTCCGGCAGCCACATGTGAAACGGCGCGGCGCCGAGTTCGAAGGCGATGCCAACCAGAAGGAACACCATGCCGAAGGCGACCAGACTGCGGTGCGGGTTGTCGGCGGCGAGGCTGCTGACGCGGCCGAGCTCCGCTAAATCGAGCGTCGCACCGGCGCCGTACAGCATCGACATACCGTAGAGCAGCAGGCCCGAGGCCAACGCGCCGAGCACGAAATACTTGATTGCCGCCTCGGCCGAGAGCACCGAATCCCGATGCAGCGCGACCAGCGCGTAGGAGCTTAGCGCCGCAAGCTCGAGGCCGAGAAACAGCGTAACCAGGTTGCCGGCAGAGATCAGCAGCAGCATGCCGAGCCCGGCGAACATCAACAGCAGGTACAGCTCGCCCATCAGGAGCTTGCGCTCGCGCATGTAGGGTCGGCCGTAAATCAGCGTCAGAGCGATGGTGAGCAGCACAAAGGGTTTCAGCACGGTGGCCATGCCATCGCGCAGAAACATGCCGCCGAAGGCGCTCACGGATTCGCCGGACGGCGGCGCTCCATGAAGCACGAGGCAGGCGGTGACGGCTAACGCCAGCACGCTGAGCCAGTGCGTGACGTAGCGCTGCTCGGCCTTGAGGAACAGGTCGATCAGCAGGATGGCGAAGGCCGCGCCGAGCAGGAACAGCTCCGGCAGCAGGGTGGCGAGGTCGCGGGGGTCGAAATGGATCATGGGCTCGGGCTCAAACCTTGGCCGCGGCGAGCTGCTCGATCAGCTGCTGCACTGCCGGCTCCATCAGGTCGGTCAAGGGTTTGGGATAGAAGCCGATCGCCAGCACGCCGATCGCGAAGACGGCCAACACGATCCACTCGCGCGGGTCGAGGTCGGGCATGGTCTTCACCCGCTCGTGCACGACCGGGCCGAACACGATGCGCTTGACCAGCCACAGGGTGTAGCCGGCGCCGATCACCAGAGTGAAGGCCGCGACCAGCGCGATCAGCGGGTGATCCTGGAACGACGCCAGGATGACCATGAATTCGGCCACGAAACCGCTGGTGCCGGGCAGACCACAGTTGGCAAAGGAGAACAGCACGAAGAACATCGCGAACCAGGGCATCGGCTGCGAAAGGCCGCCGTACTCGCTGATCAGGCGGGTGTGCAGGCGGTCGTACATGACACCGATGCAGGCGAACATGGCGCCCGAGACGAAGCCGTGCGAAATCATCTGCACCATCGCGCCCTGCATACCGAGGCGCGCACCGAGCGGGTTGCCGTTGGTCCGCACCAAGGCCAGCGCGATGAAGATGCCCAGGGTGACGAAAGCCATGTGCGCGACCGAGGAATACGCCACCAGCTTCTTCATGTCCTCCTGCACCAGCGCGACGTAGCCGATGTAGACGATCGAAATCAGCGAAGAGGCGATCATCACCCAGGCGAACTCCTGGCTCGCGTCCGGGGTGATCGGCAGAGCGAAGCGGATGAAGCCGTAGCCGCCGACCTTCAGCATGATCGCGGCAAGGATGATCGAACCTCCGGTCGGTGCCTCGACGTGGGCGTCGGGCAGCCAGGTGTGCACCGGGAACATCGGCACCTTGATCGCGAAGCCAGCGACGAAGCCGAAGAAGAGCCAGGCCTGCTCGGTGGCGCTCAGCGGCGCGGCAGCGAAGGCAGCGAGGGAGAACTCGCCGGTCTTCAGGTGCAGGTAGATCAGCGCGATCAGCATGAAGATCGAGCCGAAGAAGGTGTAGATGAAGAACTTGAGGGTCGCGTAGATCCGGTTCGGCCCGCCCCATGCGCCGATGATGATGAACATCGGAATCAGCATGGCCTCGAAGAACACGTAGAAGAGCAGCGCATCGGTTGCGGCGAAGACACCGATCAGGGTGCCTTCCATGGCCAGCATCGCCGCCATGTAGAGCGCCACGCGCTCCTTGATCTGGCCCCAGGAGCCGATCACCACCAGCAGATGGGCGAGCGCGGTGAGGATGATCAGCGCGACCGAGATGCCGTCCGCGCCGAGCGAATAGTTGGCGTGCAGGGCCGTGATCCAGGGCGTCGACTCGACGAACTGCAGCGGCGCCAACGAGGTGTCGTAGCCGGTAAACAACGACAGCGACAGCAGAAAGGTCGCGAGCGCAAAAGCCAGCGCCGTCCAGCGCGCCGCACCCGGTCGGCGACGCAGCACCAGCACGGGAATGGCGCCCAGTGCTGGCAGCCAGATCAGGAGGCTCAGAAGATGCGAGGAGGCCATGAGAGCGTTCGGTTCCCTGGGTCAGGCGGCGACGCGGGCGACGGTCCACCACAGCCCGCCGAGCAGCAGGATGAGGCCGACGATCATCGCGAACGCGTAGTGGTAGAGGTAGCCGGACTGCATCCAGCGGATCACCGAGGACGTGCCGGCGACGGCAGCGGTGGAGCCGTTGACCGTGCCGTCGATCAGGGCGCGGTCGCCGCCCTTCCACAGTCCGCGGCCAAAACGCACGCCGCCGCGGATGAATAGCGCCGCGTAGAGGTCGTCCACCCAGTATTTGTTGATCAGCATGCTGTAGATCGGCGCGAAGGCGCGCCGCGCACGGTCGGCGATGGACGGGTTGAACAGCCAGATCCAGGTGGCCACGGCGAAGCCGGCCAGCGCCAGCCAGAAGGTGGGCTGCAGGAAGCCGTGCAAGGTCATCGCCAGCGGGCCGTGGAACTCCATGCCGAGCACCGCCAGCACGTCGTTGGCTGGCTTGACCCGCAACGCCCCGCCGAACCAGCCGCCGAACAGCATCGGACCGACCGTGTTCCAGCCGAGAGCAACCGAAGGGATCGCCAGCAGCATCAGCGGCACCGTGATCACCCAGCGCGACTCGCGCGGCGGGTGGTTCAGATGTCCTGGCCGGTGATCATCGCCGTGACCTCCCGCGTGCACCACGAAACGCTCTTTGCCGTGGAAGGTCAGGTAGAGCAGGCGGAAGCTGTACAGCGCGGTGATGAAAACGCCGGCCATCACGCAGAAGTATGCGTAGCCGGCGCCCCAGCGGTTCGACTCGCCGACCGCCTCGATGATCATGTCCTTGGAGAAGAAGCCGGCGAAGCCGGGCGCCGCGACCAGGGCCAGCGAGCCGAGCCACATGGTGAGACAGGTGATCGGCATGTACTTGCCGAGTCCGCCCATGTTGCGCATGTCCTGATCGTGGTGCATGGCGATGATGACCGAGCCGGCACCAAGGAACAGCAGGGCCTTGAAGAAGGCGTGGGTCATCAGGTGATACACGCCGCCGGCGTAGGCAGAAACGCCGAGTGCGACAGTCATGTAGCCGAGTTGCGACAGGGTGGAATAGGCGATCACGCGTTTGATGTCGTTGTGCACCACGCCGATCAGACCGGTGAAGAAGGCAGTGGTCGCGCCGACCACCAGCACCACCGAGAGCGCGGTCGAGCTGAGCTCGAACAGCGGCGACATGCGCGCCACCATGAACACGCCCGCCGTCACCATGGTGGCGGCGTGGATCAGGGCGGAGATCGGCGTCGGGCCTTCCATCGAGTCCGGCAGCCAGACGTGCAGCGGCGCCTGCGCCGACTTGCCGACCGCGCCGATGAACAGGCAGATGCACACGATGGTGGCGACGCTCCACGGGTGACCCGAGAAGATCTCGACCGTGCGCGTCGCGTTCTGCGGCTCGAGCGCCGCGGCGAACACTCTGGCGTAGTCGAGCGAGCCGAACCAGTAGAGCGCACCGGCGATGCCGAGGATGAAGCCCCAGTCGCCGACGCGGTTGACGATGAAGGCCTTGAGGCTCGCGTAGACCGCGGTCGGGCGCTTGAACCAGAAGCCGATCAGCAGATACGAGCACAGGCCCACCAGCTCCCAGCCGATGAAGAGCTGCAGGAAATTGTTGCTCATGCAGAGCAGCAGCATGGAGAAGGTGAACAGGGCGATGTAGCTGAAGAAGCGCTGGAAGCCGTCGTCGTCTTCCATGTAGCCGATGGTGTAGATGTGCACCATCAGCGAAACGAAACTGACCACCGCCATCATCATCGCCGTCAGGCGGTCGATGAGGAAGCCGATGTGCATGCCGAAGGAGCCGACCTGCGCCCAGGTGTAGACGTTCTCGTTGAAGGTCGGCGCGCCGCCCCAGGCGATCTGGTAGAGCACCAGCAGCGACAGCGCGCAGGACACGCCGACCCCGAGGATCGCGAGCGCTGCGGCGCCGGCGCGGCCGATCTGCTGGCGCAGGAGGCCCGCGAGCAATCCGCCGATGAGCGGCGCCAGCACGATGGTCAGCAGTACGGTTTTGCTAATCACGGGCCACCTTTCGATTCCAAGCCGGTCTTTTCCTTTGTGCGCGGTTCGCCGCCGGCGCTGGAGCCGACGGCCGCCGGCTCAGCCCTTCAGGCTGTCGATGTCCTGCACGTTGATCGTCGCCCGGTTGCGGAACAGCACGATCAGAATGGCTAGACCGATTGCCGCTTCGGCTGCCGCCACGGTCAGGATGAAGAACACGAACACCTGCCCCGCTGGATCCCCGAGGAAGCGCGAGAAGGCGATGAAATTGGTGTTGACCGCGAGCAACAGGAGCTCCAGCGCCATCAGCAGCACGATCACGTTCTTGCGGTTGATGAAGATGCCCGCCACCGCGATGCAGAGCAGCAACGCGGCGAACACCAGGAAGTGCGGCAGCGTGATCATGGCGCGGGCGTCTCCTTGCTGTGGTCGTCGGCGAGCGGTGCCGCCGGCTGCACGGCCTGCATCTTCACCAGGCGCACGCGATCGCGCGGATCGACCGCGACCTGACGCGAGGGATTCTGATACCTGACTCCCTTGCGGTGACGCAGGGTCAGCGGGATCGCCGCGATGATGGCGACGGTCAGGATCAACGCGGCGATCTCGAAGGGCAGCAGAAACCGGCTGAACAGCGCGAGCGCCAGCCACTCGGTGTTACCCATGCCGGCCGCCGCGGCAGGATCCCCGCCGGCGGCCATATCGAGCGAACGCAGGCCGATCAGGCTCAGCATCTCGACCAGCATCACCACCGCCACCGCGAGCCCCACCGGCAGCGCCCGCACGAAACCTTCGCGCAGCGGATCGAGATCGAGATCAAGCATCATGACGACGAACAGGAACAGCACCATCACCGCGCCGACGTAGACCATCACCAGGGCCACGGCGAGGAATTCGGCGTCCGCCAGAAGCCAGACGCAGGCGGTCGAGAAGAAGGTAAGCACCAGCAACAGAGCGGCGTGTACCGGGTTGCGTACCGACACCACGCCGGCGGCGGCAAGCACCGTGATCCCGGCGAAGAGATAGAAGAAGGCCAGTTCGATGCTCATGCGCCCGGCGCCCCCGGGTCGTGACGGGGGCCGCGGCGCAGCGTCGCGATGGCGCGGAAGTGACGGAGCTTCATCGGTAGGGCGCGTCCTGGGCACGGGCGGCGGCGATCTGCGGTTCGAAGCGATCGGCCACCGCGAGCAGCTGGGGTTTGGTGATGACGTTCTCGCCGCGGTTTTCCATGTGGTACTCGAGGATGTCGGTCAGCACGATCGAGTCGACCGGGCAGCTTTCCTCGCAGAAACCGCAGTAGATGCACTTGAAGAGATCGATCTCGTAGCGCGTGGTGCGGCGCGTGTCATCCTCGCGTCGCGTGGAGTCGATGGTGATCGCCAGCGCCGGACACACCGCCTCGCACAGCTTGCAGGCGATACAGCGCTCCTCGCCATTCTCGTAGCGGCGCAGCGCGTGCAGGCCGCGGAAGCGGTTGGAGCGTGGAATGTGCTCCATCGGAAACTGCAGCGTGTACTTCGGCCGCCACAGGTACTTGAAGGTCAGCCCGAGGCCGGCCAGAAGTTCCAGCAGAAGGAGGCTCTTGAAGTAGTTGACCACTCGTTTCATGTCGATTCCGCTCAGGCTCCGGCGACGACCAGGCCGAAGTATTTCAGGCATCCCGCGACGAATACCCAGACGATCGTGAGCGGGATGAACACCTTCCAGCCGAGGCGCATGATCTGGTCGTAGCGATAGCGCGGAAAGGTCGCGCGCACCCAGACGATCGCGCTGGCGAAGAAGAACGCCTTGGCCACGAACCACCACCAGCCCGGCTCGCCGAGCCAGCCCCAGGAGGCCGGGAACGGCGACAGCCAGCCGCCGAGAAACAGCAGCGGCGCCATGAACGAAACGAGGATCATGTTCGAGTATTCGGTGAGGAAGAACACCGCGAACGGCGCTCCCGAGTACTCGACGTGGAAGCCGGCGACGATCTCCGACTCGCCTTCCGCCATATCGAAGGGCAGGCGGTTGGTCTCGGCGATGCCGGAGACGAAATACACCACGAACATCGGCAGCAGCGGCAGCCAGAACCAGTCGAGGAGGCCCTTGGCGCCGGCCTGCGCTTCGACGATCGCCGACAGGTTCAGGCTGCCGGCGAGCACCAGCACGCTGACCAGGGCGAAGCCCATGGCGATCTCGTAGCTGATGATCTGCGCCGCCGAGCGCATCGCGCCGAGCATGGCGTAGCGCGAGTTGGATGCCCAGCCGGCGATGATGATGCCGTAGACGCCGAGCGAGGTCATCGCCAACAGGTAGAGCAGCCCCGCGTCGGCGTTCGACCAGGCCACGCGGCTGCCGATCGGCATCACCGCCCAGGCGCCGAAGGCCGGCACCAGCGCCCACAGCGGCGCGATCAGGAACAGGGGCTTGTTGGCCGCCGAGGGATAGACGACCTCCTTGATCAGAAGCTTGATGACGTCGGCAAAAGTCTGCAGCAGGCCCAGCGGACCGACCTGGTTCGGCCCCAGGCGCACGTGCATCCAGCCGATGACCTTGCGCTCCCAGTACACGTACATCGCCACCGCGATGATCAGCGGCAGCAGCGGAAACAGGAACAGCCCGATCGCCATCGACAGCGTCGGGAATGTCGTCACGAACCATTCGTAGGCGGCAATCAGGGCAGTCATGGGGTCATTCAGGCCTTGACGATGTCGAGTTCGGCGCCGTAGGGCGGCAAGGTCGCAGTGGCGGCGAGCGCCGCCTCGATCCAAGCGCCGCCGCGCGGCACGCGGGCGGTGATCTCGACCGGCAGCTCGACGCCGTTGACGAGGGCGCGCGCGCCCTCGTCGAGGCCGAGCGCAGCGGCGTCGTCTGGATGCAGGCCGAGCGCGGCAGCGCGCGCCAGCGGATGCGCCTGCAGCGGCGGCGCGCGGCGCACCACGGCGTCACAGGCGTAGATGGGTGTGGTGGCGATGCGGCGCAGCGCTCCGGCAGCGGCCGCCGGGGCGGGCGCCGCTTCCACCGCCGGCACCCGCAGGGCCTGCGGAAGATCGGCGGCGAAGCCGTTCTCCAGCCGCGCCAAGGTACGCGGCGCCGGTTGCTCACCACGCGAAACCTTGCCGGCATCCTGCAGCGTCGTGCGCAGCTCGTCGAACTCGGTGAAGTCAAAGCCCTCGAGCGCCAGCGCCGCACCGAGCGCGCGCAACACGCGCCAGCCGGGACGCGCCTCGCCGGGCGGCTTCGAGCCGGCGGCCAGCGTCTGCGCGAAGCCGTCGACATTGATCAGGGTGGCCTCGGTCTCCGGCAGCAGGGCGATCGGCAGCATCAAGGTCGCCACCTGCTCTAGCGCCGGGCTGGTGTAGGAGCCGAAGGCCAGCACCACCCCGGCCTTGCCGAGCGCGTCGAGCGCAAGGCGGCCATCGGCGAAATCGAACGGCGGCTCGCAGCCGTAGAGCACGTAGGTCGCACGCGGATCGACGAGCATGGCCTGGGCGTCGAGCCCGTCCTTGCCAGGCAGCGCGCCGATGCGACTCAGGCCGACCGCGTTGGCGCCGAGCGGAATCTCGTTGCAGGCGCTCTTGGTGGCCTTTGCCAGCGCCCGCGCGGCGGCGCGCAGCACACCGGCGCGCGGATGGGTCTGCGCCGCCTCGCCAAATACCACGACGGCCTGCGCGGCGTTTTGCAGCGCGGCGACTAGCTCGCGGTTGAAGTCCGCGGCGCCATCCGGCGCGCGCACCGCATCGAGCAGATCGCGCATGGCTTCGGCGAAGCTCTGCGGGGCCACGATGCGCTTGCCGGCGAGCGGAAACTCGAAATCGAAGTCGAAGTCGAGTGGGTTGAGAGCGTAGATCGTCGCGCCGCGCTTGGCAGCCTTGCGCATGCGCGCGCCAAGCAGCGGCATCTCATGGCGTGGGTTACAGCCGATCAGGACGATCACCTCGGCTGTTTCGACCTCAGCCACCGGCATGCCGAACAGTGGCGTCTCGGCAGCGCCACTGCAGTCGAGCTGACGCAGGCGATGATCGATGTGCTCGCTGCCGAGCGCGCGCACCAGTTTCGCCAGCAGATAGCCTTCCTCGTTCGAGGTCCAGGGCGCAAGCAGCGCGCCGAGCTGGCCCCTGGGCGTGGCGCGCAGCGCCTCGCTGGCGAGGCGGATGGCATCGTTCCAGTCGATCTCCACCCAGACGCCGTCGCGCTTGACCCGCGGCGCGGCCAGGCGGTCGGCGCTGCGCAGTGCCTCGCGGCTATAGCGGTCACGGTCGGACAGCCAGCACTCGTTGATCGCCTCATTGTCGCGCGGTACCGCACGCAGCACGTCGCCGCGGCGGGTGTGCAGCCACAGGTTCGAGCCGAGGGCGTCGTGGTAGCCAATCGACTCGCGGGCGATCAGCTCCCAGGGCCGAGCGCGGAAGCGAAACGGCTTGTCGGTCAGCGCACCGACCGGACAGACGTCGATCACGTTGCCGGACAGCTCGCTCATCAGCGGCTTGCCGACGTAGGTGCCGATCTGCAGTTGGTCGCCGCGCACCATGCCGCCGAGCTCGTAGGTGCCGGCGATCTCGCTCATCACCCGTACGCAGCGCGTGCAGTGGATGCAGCGCGTCATTTCGCTCTGCACCATCGGGCCCAGGTTCTCGTCAGCTACCGTGCGCTTGCGCTCGGCGAAGCGGCTGACTGAACGGCCGAAGCCCATGGCCAGATCCTGCAACTCGCATTCGCCGCCCTGGTCGCAGATCGGGCAGTCGAGCGGATGGTTGATCAGCAGGAACTCGAGGCCGTTGCGCTGCGCCGACAGCGACATCTTCGACTGGGTGAATACCTTCATCCCATCGGCGACCGGCGTCGCGCAGGCCGGCGCCGGCTTGGGCGCGGGCTTGCCACCCATCTCGACGTCGACCATGCACACGCGGCAGTTGGCCGCGATCGGCAGCTTCTCGTGATAGCAGAAGCGCGGGATCGGAATGCCGGCCTTGTCGGCTGCCTGAATGATGTTGATGCCCTTGGGCACCACCATGCTCCGCCCGTCGATTTCGATCGTGACGTGATCCGGCGGCACTGCGGGCGCGGTGGCCTGGGCGCTCATGCCGCCACCTCGCCGGCTGCGCCGACCATTGAATGACCGTGCTCGATGAAGTATTCGAATTCGTCCCAGAAATGGCGCAGCATGCCCTGCACCGGCCACGCCGCGGCCTCGCCGAAGGCGCAGATGGTGTGACCTTCGATCTGGTGGGTGACTTCCTTGAGAATCTCCAAATCGCGCGGCACCGCGCCGCCGTCGACGATTCGGGTCAGCATGCGGTACATCCAGCCGGTGCCCTCGCGGCAGGGGGAACACTGCCCGCAGCTCTCGTTGTAGTAGAAGCGGCTGATGCGCTGCAGCGCGCGCACCATGCAGGTGGTCTCGTCCATGACGATGACCGCGCCCGAGCCAAGCCCAGAGCCGGCGGCGCGGATCGCGTCATAGTCCATGGTGAGGCCGAGCATGGTCTCGCCCAGCAGCACCGGCATCGAGGAGCCGCCCGGGATCACCGCTTTCAGCTTGTGCCCGTTGCGCACGCCGCCGGCCATTTCCAGCAGCTCGGTGAACGGGGTGCCGAGCGGAATCTCGTAGTTGCCCGGACGATTCACGTGGCCCGACACCGAAAACACCTTGGGGCCGCCGTTGTTCGGCTTGCCGATATTGAGGAACCAGTCGGCACCCTTGCTCAGGATCGATGGCACCGAGGCGTAGGTCTCGGTGTTGTTGATCGTGGTCGGCCGCCCGTACAGGCCAAAATTGGCCGGAAACGGCGGCTTGAAGCGCGGCAGGCCCTTCTTGCCCTCCAACGACTCCATGAGGGCGGTTTCCTCGCCGCAAATGTAGGCCCCCGCGCCGAGCGCGTTGTAGATATCGACGTCGATCCCCGTGCCCTGGATGTTCTTGCCGAGCAGCCCCGCCGCGTAAACGTCGTCGCGAGCTTGGTCCACATGGCGGAAGGGCTCGTGGTGGAACTCGCCGCGCAGGTAGTTGTAGGCGACCGTCGAGCCGGTCGCGTAGCAGGCGATGGCGAGGCCTTCGAGCACCGCATGCGGATTGAAGCGCAGGATGTCGCGGTCCTTGCAGGTGCCCGGTTCGGACTCGTCGGAGTTGCAGAGAATATATTTCTGTCCTGGTGCGGTGCGAGGCATGAACGACCACTTGAGGCCGGTCGGGAAGCCGGCGCCACCGCGCCCGCGCAGCGCGCTCTTTTTCAGTTCGTCGATGATGACGCTCGGGTCGGGCTTCTCGGCGAGAATTTTCTTCCACGCCTGCCAGCCACCGATTTTCAGGTAGTTCTCCAGCGTCCACGGCTGGTCGAAGTGGAGCGTCGTGTAGACGACCTGGTGTTCCTTGGGTGCGGGACCGTATGCCATGTCTGCTTCCGGCGGGAGGGTCACCTTGCGCGGCAGAATCCGCTGCGCGCGAGGATCGCCTCCGCTGTTCGTTGCCTCAATCGAGCCTGTCCAGGATCTCGTCGACTTTCTCGATCGTGAGCTTCTCGTGGTAGTCGCCGTCGACCACCATCATCGGAGCGCCGCAGCAGGCGGCCAGGCACTCCTCTTCCTTTTTCAAGTAGATGCGCCCGTCGACCGTCGATTCGCCGAGCGCGATGCCGAGCTTCTGCTCGCAGTGGCGCACGATCTGGTCGGCGCCGTTCAGCCAGCAGGAAATATTGGTGCAGATGGCCACGTTGTGGCGCCCGACCGGCTTGGTTTCGAGCATGGTGTAGAAGGTCGCCACCTCGTAGCCGAAGATCTCCGGCAGCTCGAGGTAGCGGGTGACCGCCATGATCAGGGCGTCGGTCAGGTGGCCGCCGTTCTGCTCCTGGGCCGCGAATAGCCCCTGGATCAGCGCCGAGCGCTTGCGGTCGGGCGGGAACTTGGAGGCCCAGTGATCGATGTGCCGGCGGGTTTCCTCACCCAGCTCGAGCAGTGGATCGACGTCCTTGATCTGCGCGTAGGTGCCGGTGGGTTTCATGCTGCGGGTACCGAAAGACGGAAGGAAGCGAAGCGCGGGCCGGGTCTTGCCACCCCGCTCTCGTCGCACGTGCGCCGCGGAGCAGCCGGCGGCCTCACCGGTCCACCTCGCCGAACACCATGTCGTAGGTGCCGATCATCGCCACCACGTCGGCCAGCATGTGGCCGCGCACGATCTCGTCCATCGACGCCAGGTGGGCGAAACTCGGTGCCCGGCACTTCAATCGAAACGGCTTGTTGGCGCCGTCGGAAACCAGGTACACGCCAAACTCGCCCTTGGGAGCCTCGACTGCAGCGTAGGTTTCGCCTGCCGGCACGCAGTAGCCCTCGGAGAACAGCTTGAAGTGATGAATCAGGGCTTCCATGTCGTGCTTCATCTCGGCGCGCGGCGGCGGCGCGACCTTGAAGTTGCGCACGATCACCGGGCCGGGGTTGGCGCGCAGCCAGTCCACGCACTGCTTGATGATGCGGTTGGACTGGCGCATTTCCGCCATGCGTACCAGGTAGCGGTCGTAGCAGTCGCCGGTGGAGCCGACCGGAATGTCGAAATCGACCTCGGCATACTTCGCGTAGGGCTGCTTCTTGCGCAGATCCCACTCAATGCCCGAGCCGCGCAGCATCGGTCCGCTCATGCCCCAGGCAAAAGCCTGCTCGGGAGTGACGATGCCGATGTCGACGGTGCGCTGCTTCCAGATGCGATTGGTGGTGAGGAGTTCCTCGTACTCGTCGACACGCTTGGGGAAGCTCTCGGTGAAGGCGTCGATGAAGTCGAGCAGCGAACCCTGACGCGCGGTGTTCATGCGCGCGAGATCCTGGCCCTTGTGGAACTTCGACTCCTTGTACTTCGGCATCTGGTCGGGCAGGTCGCGATAGACGCCGCCCGGCCGGTAGTAGGTCGCGTGCATGCGCGTGCCGCTGACCGCCTCGTAGCAGTCCATCAGCTCTTCACGTTCGCGGAAGGCATACAGGAACACCGCCATGGCGCCGAGGTCGAGCGCGTTGCTGCCGAGCCACATCAGATGGTTCAGGATGCGCGTGATCTCGTCGAACATCGTGCGAATCCACTGCGCACGGGGCGGCGGCTCGATGCCCATGAGGTTTTCGATGGCACGCACGTAGGCATGCTCGTTGCACATCATCGAAACGTAGTCGAGCCGATCCATGTAGCCGATCGACTGGTTGAAGGGCTTCGATTCGGCCAGCTTCTCGGTGGCGCGATGCAACAGGCCGACGTGCGGGTCGGCGCGCACCACGGTTTCGCCATCCATCTCCAGCACCAGGCGCAGCACGCCGTGCGCGGCGGGGTGCTGCGGGCCGAAGTTCATCGTGTAGCTGCGGATCTCGGCCATCGTCACTTTCCGTCCAGTTCCTGATCCTCAAAGCTCGCCTGTGCCCAGCGCGAATCTTCGCGGACCACCCGCGGCACCAGCACGCGCGGCTCGACCGACTTGACCGGTTCGTAGACCACGCGCTGCTTCTCCGGGTCGTAGCGCACCTCGACGTTGCCGATCAGCGGGAAGTCCTTGCGGAAGGGATGGCCGACGAAACCATAGTCGGTGAGGATGCGGCGCAGATCCGGGTGCCCCTCGAAAACGATGCCGAACAGATCGAAGGCCTCGCGCTCGAACCAGTTCACGCTGGGCCACAGCGCGTTCAGGGTAGGCAGGCTCGGCAGGTCGTCGTCGGCGCAGAAGGCGCGCAGGCGCAGACGCCGGTTGTGCTGCAGCGAAAGCAGGTGCGCGACCACCGCGAAGCGCCGCGGCGAGGCGGCCGGATGCGGCCGCCCGGCCCAGTCGAAGCGACCGATGGTGCCGCCCTCGACGCCGCGCGAAAAGCCCTGCGCGGTGACGTTCGTGGTGTCCCACTCGGCCTGGCCCCAGCTCAAGTAGTCGATGCCGCAGAGGTCGATCAGCTGCTCGAAGGCAAACGTCGGCTCGTCACGCAGCGTGTGCATCACCTCGAGCCAGCGCGCGGGCGCCAGCTCGGCAGTGACTTCGTCGCGCTCGACCGTCACCGCCTCGAGGCGGTCGCCGAAATGCTGCTTGAGGCTGTCCGCAAACGCGGCGGCAGCGGCGTGCCCGGCGGCACCGTGGTCGGTCATGCCCTTCATGCTCAGCGCGCTATGGTATTGGTGCGGCGGATTTTCTTTTGCAGCTGCAGGATCCCATGGACCAGCGCCTCGGCGGTCGGCGGGCAGCCCGGCACGTAGATGTCTACCGGCACGATGCGGTCGCAGCCGCGCACCACGGCATAAGAATAATGGTAGTAGCCGCCGCCGTTCGCACAGCTGCCCATCGAGATCACCCACTTCGGCTCGGGCATCTGGTCGTAGACCTTGCGCAGCGCCGGCGCCATCTTGTTGACCAGGGTGCCAGCGACGATCATCACGTCGGACTGTCGTGGACTCGGGCGGAAAATCACACCATAGCGGTCGAGGTCCACGCGCGCCGCGCCGGCGTGCATCATTTCCACCGCGCAACAAGCGAGACCGAAGGTCACCGGCCACATCGAGCCGGTGCGCGCCCAGTTGATCAGCGCGTCGAGACTGGTGGTGACGAAGCCGCGCTGAACGACCGGGTTATCGTCCGCCGGGCGCAGGATGTCATCGACTACCGCGTTCGGCGCCGGGTTGTGCATCGATGCCGCAAGGCGGTCGACTACTCCCATTCCAGCGCCCCCTTCTTCCACACATAGACGAAGCCGATGGCGAGCATGCCGAGAAAGAACGCCATCTCGAGCAGTCCGAGCAGACCCAGCTGGGAGAACACCGTCGCCCACGGGAACACGAACGCGATTTCCAGATCGAAGACGATGAACAGAATGGCCAACAGGTAATAGCGCACGTCGAAGCGCATGCGCGTGTCCTCGAAGGCCTCGAAGCCGCACTCGTAGGCGGCTGCCTTCTCCGCGTCGGGACGCCGGGGCCCGAGCAGGTTGCCGATCACGATCAGCGCGACGCCGACCACGGTCGCTACGACGAGAAACAGCAGAACCGGCAGGTACTCGCTCAGCACACACACCCCCAACGCCGAACGGCGCATCACCCGAAACGACCGCGCGAGCTACTGCGGCCGCCCTCGCGAAGATCATGGGCCCGCGTTTCGCGACAGTGCCGCGCAACGCGGGCGAACGATCAAACTGGTGCCCAAGAGAGGACTCGAACCTCCACGGGTCTCCCCGCTACCACCTCAAGGTAGTGCGTCTACCAATTCCGCCACCTGGGCACAGCAAAAAAAACTATCTCTTTCCGTCCTTCGACTTTTCCTCGTCGGCCTTCTTCGCCGCGGACTTTTCCGCCGCCTCCGGCGCCGCCGTGGGCGCGACGGCAGCCGGTACGTCGCCGATGTCGACCCCCTTCGAGGCGGGTGCGGGGTTGACCTCCGCTGCCGGCGGCACGTCGCCAACCTGGACGGGGGGCTTGCTCGCCTCTGGCGCCTGCTCGGTCGTCAGGCCGGACATTACCCCGAGATCATCCGCTGCCGGACGGGCATCGCCCGCCGAGCGCGCCAGAAAGATGCCCATGGCGAGGCTGAGCAGAAAAAACAACGCCGCCAACACTGCCGTACTGCGCGAGAGGAAGTTGGCCGAGCCGCGTGCGCCGAATACCGTACCGGAAGCGCCGCCGCCGAAGCTTGCACCGGCGTCGGCACCGGCGCCGCGCTGCAGCAGGATCAGCACGACCATCGCGATCGCGATCAATACGTAGAGGACGTTGGCAATGGTGGACAGCATGTTCGATTCTTCGGTTACAGAGACTCGACGGCGGCGGCAATGATGGCGAGGAAATCCGCGGCGACCAGCGAGGCGCCGCCGATCAGCCCGCCGTCGACGTCTGGCTGGGCGAACAGCTCCGCCGCGTTGGAAGGCTTCGCGCTGCCGCCGTAGAGGATGCGCAGCGAGCTCGCAATTGTAGCATCGTGTCCGGCGAGTTTTCCACGCAGGAAGGCATGCATCGCCTGCGCTTGCTCCGGCGTCGCGGTACGGCCGGTACCGATCGCCCACACCGGCTCGTAGGCGAGCGCGGCTTCGGCGAAAGCGCCGATCCCCACCCGCGCGAGCACCGCATCGACCTGCCGCGCCACCACTGCCTCGCCCGCGCCGGCCTCGTATTCGGCGAGCGTCTCGCCAACGCAAAGGATCGGCCGCAGCCCGGCCGCCTGCGCGGCAGCGAACTTGGTCGCGATCTGCGCATCGGACTCCGCGTGATACTGGCGCCGTTCGGAGTGGCCCACCAGCACATAGCGGCAGCCGACGTCCACCAGCATGCGGCCGGATACTTCGCCGGTATAGGCGCCCTGTTCGTGCTCGCTCAAGTCCTGCGCGCCGAGCATGAGCGCCGCGCCGTGGCGCTGCGCCAAAAGCTCCAGATAGGGGAACGGCGGAATCAGCACCCGCTCCACCGCACCGGAAGCAGCGGCCACCGCCTCGCCCAGGGCGGCGGCCATCGCGCGCGAACCATGCATCTTCCAGTTGCCGGCAACCATCGGCAGGCGCATCGCGAATCCTCCGCTCCTCAAGGGCGCGCAAGGATAGCCGCGTCCCTTCGACCGGACAACCGCAGCGGCTTGAAACAGCGCGATCAGATCCGGCCTCGACCCATTCGTCCGGCTGCGCAAAACCTTCCGTGGCCTGGGCGCCGAAGATCAAGCGAACGCGCTCGCTCAGCGCGACCGCAACCCGCGGCTTTCTTCGCCGACGACGAACTTGCGGCCGCGCCAGATCAGGATCCCAGCTCCGTCCGCCGCGTCGGTCGGCGCCTCCAGGTAGGCGATCACCAGCCGCCCCACGCGCAGCCACGGCACCTCCTTCCCGTCCTGTTTCAGGGTTTCTCGAGGCGCCGCCTCGGCGGCAGTCCAGGGCGCGGCGAAGAGACCGAACCAAGTGGGGTAGTTGGCGTCGATGATGCAGTGGCCGAGCCGCGAGAGATCGGGCGCCAGCGCCTTCACGATCGAATCCATGGATACGAAAATCCCCCATTCAGGCGGCGGCTCGACGCCACGGAAAAGGATGCGGCAGCCGCTCGAGGGCAGCTCGACTTCCGCAACTGCAGCGACAGCGGCATGCGCCAGCTCGGCATTGCTGCGCGTGCGGGCAGCGAAGTCGTCGGCAGCTCGATGCGCGGCAGGCGCCCAGGCCAACAGCGCGAACAACAGCGGCAACAGCACCGCATTACGCCAACGGACCGAAAGCCGTGCTTGCAGCGCGGCGAGCACAGCGACAAACACGATCGCGAGACCAACGAGCCCAAGGTAGTAGAGGCGCGACTGCATCGCTGACTCGACGGCCGAATCCTCGGCGCCGAGCGCCGCGGCGTTGAGCGCTGCGACCGGTGCCTGCAGCAGGGCCGGCAGCAGCAGCAGGCAGAGACCGCAGGCGACCAGCAGCGATTGACGCGACGTCCGCGGCGCGCAGGCCGCACCGCGCCAGGCTGCAACCGCGAGCGCGGCAAACGTGGATACCGCGAGCAGCAGCGCCGCGCCGCCGCCGCCGAGCCGCGGCAGGAAGGACAGATAGCCGGGGGCGAAGTGGGCCCAGCGGCCCACACCCGCGAGCAGCACCGTGCCCAACGGCTGCGCGCCGAGGATCGCGCTCGCGCTGGTGCCGAGTACCAGGCCGCGCCAGAAGAGGAAGCCGAACGCACACAGCCAGACCGCCGCAATCTCCAGCAGAGCGCGCTGGCGAGCGCTCGCGGTCGCGCCCGCGGGTGGCCACCAGAGCAGGCTGAGCGGCAGCACCAGAAGCAAGCCGATTTCCTTCGATGCCGCCGCCGCCAGGGTGGCGATCAAGGTCAGCGGAACGCGCCAACGGCGCGTCGGGTCGGCGCTCGCCGCCCACAGTGCGAGCAATACGAACAGCGCGGCGAGCACGTCGAAGCGCGCCGACCACCACAGCGCCGGACCGAGCGCGGCGGGATGCAGCGCAAAGGCCAGCGCGCCGAGAAGGGCAAGCGCCGGGCTGAGCGCGAAGCGCCGCAGCAGCGCGAAAAGCATGAGCGCAACGCCGGCGTGGAGCGCCAGATCGAGGATCGCGTGCGCGCGGTAGTCGCTGCCGAAAAGCGCGGTGTCGAGCCACATCGAAGCAAAGCCGAGCGGGCGGAACACGGCACCGGGGACCGGGTAATGATCGTGCAGAAAAAGAGCCCAGGGCGAGCCGACCAGGCGCGCGATCGCGAGCTGCATGAAATCGTCGCGACCCCAGTCGCCGCCGACGCCCGGCCAGCCGACCGCAAACACGCTCAGCATGATCGCCAGCGCCGCCGCAACGCTTTGCCAGGGCGCCGGCTCCCGTGCGTCTCGCATGACTGCGGCGGCGCCGAGCTGCGCCGACGCCACCGCTCAGGGCCTCGCCGCGGCCGCCTGCCGCACCGTGTCGGCGAGCTCCGCGGATAGCCTCGCAACCAGCGCCGCGTCATCGGCCTCGACCGTAACCCGCACCAGCGGCTCGGTGCCCGAGGGCCGCAGCACCACGCGGCCGCGGCCCGCCAGCTCGGTGCGTACGCGCTGCAGCGCGCGCTGCACGCCCTGCTCGGCAGCGAGCTCTGCAGCGCTGCCGGTCTCGACGTTGATCGTGGTCTGCGCCACCTTGCGCATGCCGGCCAGCGCTTCGTCGAGCGGGCGGCCGGTTCGCGCCAGCGCGTCGAGCACCTGCAGGGCGCTGACGATCGCGTCCCCGGTGCTGCTGCGATCAAGAGTCAGAATATGCCCGGAGGTCTCGCCGCCGAGCGTGCCTTCGCGCTCCCGCAGCAGCTGCCAGACGTGGCGGTCGCCCACCTTGGCGCGCAGGAACCCGACGCCGAGCTCGCCGAGCGCGCGTTCGAGCCCGTAGTTGCTCATCAGGGTGCCGACCACCGGCCCACGCAGGCGTCCTTGCGCCAGCCAGTCGCGTGCCAGCAGATAGAGCAGCTGGTCGCCGTCGACCAGGTGGCCGTGGCGATCGACCATCTGCAGGCGGTCGCCGTCACCGTCGAAGGCGATGCCGAGATCCGCACCCTGCTCCAGCACGCGATTCACCAGCGCCTGCGGGTGGGTCGCACCGACCTCACGATTGATGTTGAAACCGTCCGGCCGCACGCCGATCGCGTCCACCCGCGCGCCGAACGCAGCGAACACGTCAGGCGCGATGTGATAGGTCGCGCCGTGGGCACAATCAAGCACCAGCGAGAGCCCCTTCAGGCTGAACGCGTCGGGTACGCTCGACTTGCAGAACTCGACGTAGCGCGCGGCAGCATCCTTAACCCGCGTCACCTTGCCGAGCGCGGCCGAAGCGACGGTGGAAAAAGGCTGCTCCAGTTCGGCCTCGATCGCAATCTCGACCGCGTCGGCAAGCTTTTCGCCGGCACCGGAAAAAAACTTGATGCCATTGTCCTGGTGCGGGTTGTGCGAGGCGCTGATGACGATACCGACGTCGGCGCGCAGGGAACGGGTCAGCCAGGCCACCGCTGGCGTCGGCATCGGACCCAGCAAACGCACGTCGGCGCCGGCCGCGACCAGCCCGGACTCGAGTGCCGCCTCGAACATGTAGCCGGATACCCGCGTGTCCTTGCCGATCAGGACGCTGGCCTTGCCGTTGCGATCGGGCAGCACGGCGCCGACAGCGCGCCCGAGGCGCAGCATGAATTCGGCGGTGATAGGCCACTCGCCGACGCGGCCACGGATACCGTCGGTACCGAAATAGCGTCTGGCGGTCACGGCGTCGGACCTCGGCAGTAAACGGAGTGCTAGTGGAAGGACGCGCCGCGGCGCCCCGCTGCCGGAACTATCCACCGCGCAGAGCCGGCAGGCAAGCGCCCGACCGGCGCCGCGCGAGCCCGGGCAGATTCAGCGGCGTGTCGCTTCAGTCGCCCATCTGCTTCTGGCGATGCTCGCGACGCTCCTGTGCGTCGAGGCTCAGGGTGGCGATCGGCCGCGCTTCGAGTCGATCGATGCCGATTTCCTCGTCGGTCTCCTCGCAGAAGCCGTAGTGGCCCTCCTCGATCCGCTTGAGGGCCTTGTCGATCTTCGCGATCAGCTTGCGGTAGCGGTCGCGGGTACGCAGCTCCAGCGAGTTCTCCGTCTCGCGCGTCGCCCGTTCGGCGTCGTCGCCCACGTCGCGCACTTCATCGCGCAAGCTCTCGATGGTCTGACGGCTTTCCTCGACCAGGTCCTCGCGCCATTTCGACAGCTTGTTGCGGAAGTACTGCAGGTGCTGCGGACCCATGTACTCCTCCCTGGCGGAGGGCTTGTAGCCGCGCGGCAACTCGATGTGCACGGAAGCCGGCAGCGCATAGCGCCCATCCTGCATGGTCACGGCGACGTCGAGCACCGGCAAAAGCTTGCTGCCGCGCGGAGCAGACGGCTTGCGCCGAGCGCTTTCTCCACCCGCAGCCGCAGTCCGGGCCGACGCGCTTGCCGCGCTCTTTTTCACCGACGCCTTCGAGCCGGTCGCAACAGCAGCCTTCTTGACGACCGTCGCCGCGGTCTTCTTGAGCGCCGCAGCGGCGACTTTCCTGCCGGCCGTCGCGGCAGACTTCGTGCCGGGGACAGCCTTGCGCACGACGGCGCCGACCTTGGCGGATGGCATCTTCCTGTTGCTCTTGGCGGTCGACGCCTTCGTCGTCGAGGCGCCCTTGCGCGCCGCTGCCGCAGACTTCGCTGCTTTGCCGATAACGCCTGCTTGCTGCTTGCTTTTCGCCATTACCGAAAAACCATCTTGTGACACGGCGGTCGCGTGTTATAGCCTAAGTGCGCACCCCCGGCAACCGCCGTCGAACCTCGCGGCGCCGACGTCCGCAACGAAGCGCGCACGCGTATCATGGCCCAGCCTCTCCTGCTCCTGCTGCGCGGCTACAAGCGCTGGTTGAGTCCCATGCTCGGTGCGCGCTGCCGCTTCGATCCGAGCTGTTCGGACTACGCGACCATCGCCATCGCGCGCTTTGGCGCGGCGCGCGGCAGCTGGCTTGCGCTCTTGCGGATCGTGCGCTGCCAGCCGTTGTGCAGGGGCGGTTTCGACCCGGTGCCGACGCGGTTCCGGCCGTGGCCCGAACGTCGCAACGAGGAGCATCCGCATGCATGATTGGCTGATCGTCAACGCCCTGCTGGTCAATGAAGGGCGGCGCTTCGCGGCCGATATGCGCATTCGTGAGGGCCGCATCGAGCGCATCGACGCCAACCTCGAGGCGAAACCCGGAGAGCCGGTCTTCGACGCCCGCGGTCGCTGGCTGCTGCCGGGGATGATCGACGACCAGGTGCACTTCCGCGAGCCGGGCCTCACCCACAAGGCGGACATCGAAACCGAATCCCGTGCCTGCCTCGCCGGTGGCATCACCAGCTACATGGAAATGCCGAACACGCGACCCCCGGCAACCAGCCGTGCGACGCTCGAGGCCAAGTACGCGCGCGCCGCACAGGTCTCGCGGGTCAACTACGCCTTCTATCTCGGCGCAACCAACGACAATCTCGAGGACATCCGCGCACTCGATCCGCTTGCGGCGCCCGGCATCAAGGTGTTCATGGGATCCTCGACCGGCAACATGCTGGTCGACGATCCGGCCACGCTTGAGGCCATCTTCCGCGATGCGCCGACCCCGATCATCACCCACTGCGAGGACACGCCGACGATTCTCGCCAACGAGCAGGCGGCGCGCGCCCGCTTCGGTGAAGACATCCCGCCCCGACTGCACCCGCTGATCCGCTCGCGCGAGGCCTGCCTGAAGTCGACCCAGCTGGCGATCGCGCTGGCGCGGCGGCACGACGCGCGCCTGCACGTACTGCATGTTTCCACCGCCGACGAGTGCGCGCTGTTCGAGCCAGGCCCGATCGCCGGAAAGCGCATCACCGCTGAAACCTGCGTGCACTTCCTGCATTTCTGCGCCGACGACTACGCGCGGCTCGGCTTTCTGATCAAGTGCAATCCGGCGATCAAGGATGCCGCCGATCGCAGCGCGCTGATCCAGGCGCTCGCGGCGGGCCGACTGGACGTGCTGGCAACCGACCACGCGCCGCATCTGGTAACGGAAAAATCAGCGCAATACGCGCACGCCCCCTCCGGGTTGCCGCTGGCGCAGCACGCTCTGCAGTGCGCGTTGGAGCGGGTGTTCGACGGTGCGCTCAGCCTGGAGCGCGTGGTCGAGACCACCAGCCACGCCCCAGCTACGCTGTTCGGCGTGCGCGAGCGCGGCTTCCTGCGCGAGGGGCATTACGCCGATCTGGTGCTGATCGATCCCGCAAAGCCGCACGAGGTCGCGGCGAGCGAGGTACTCTCGAAGTGCCGCTGGACGCCCTTCGAGGGGCAGCGCTTCCGCACCAGCATCGCCGCGACCTTCGTCAACGGACGGCTGGGCTGGCACCAGGGCAAACTGGACGATACGCTGCGCGGCATGCGCCTGGAGTACGCGCGATGAGCCTCTGCCACCTGCTCGAAACCCGTACTGCAGCGTCGCCGAGCCGCATCCTGTCCGTGCTGCTCGCAAGCACCCTGCTCGGTAGCGTCTGCTTCTCAGGCGAGCTGCCGGCGGCCGAGTTCCCGGCCAGCGTGCCGCAGGGGAGTCTGGTGATCGGCCACGTCGCGCCGGGCAGCGAGGTGCATTACGGCGAGCGCACGCTGCGCGTCGGCGCCGACGGCAGCGTGACCTTCGGCGTCGACCGTGACCAGCGCGGCGCGGTCAACATCGAGCTGCGCGAACCCGGGCAAGCCCTGCGCCGGATCGACATCGAAGTGAGCTCGCGCGAGTGGCCGGTCGAGCGGGTCGTCGGCGTGCCGCCGAAAACCGTCGAGCCGCCGCCTGAAATCGCAGCGCGCATCCGCGGTGAGCAAGCGCGCGTGGCAGCGGCGCGGCGCCGTGACGACCCCCGGGAGGATTTTGCGGGACCGTTCATGTGGCCGGTGCGCGGGCGGATCAGCGGCCGCTTCGGCAACCGTCGGGTGTACGCCGTCAACCAGCACGACGTCCCCGAGGCACCGCATTCGGGCATGGACATCGCCGTGCCCAAGGGCACGCCGGTGCACGCTCCGGTTGGCGGCATCGTGAGCTTCGCCGACCCTGACCTCTACCTCACCGGCGGCACCGTCCTGATCGACCACGGGCACGGCGTGAGTTCGAACTTCCTGCACCTCTCGCGAATCGACGTGAAGCTCGGCGAGCGCGTCGAACGTGGCCAGGTGATCGGCGCTGCGGGCAGAACCGGGCGCGCGACCGGTCCGCACCTGCACTGGGGGCTCAACTGGTTCGAGGTGCGCCTCGATCCGCTCCTGCTGCCCGGGATTGCCGACTGAGCGAATTGCTCAGGGCCAGTCGGGCGGCTCCCAGTCGGCGGCGTAACCACCGGCTACGCCCTTGCGCACGCAGGCGACCGCGTCGTGCGGATGCAGGCTCTCGTGGTGAGCCACCCGCAGCCAGAAGTCCGCGATGCGCTCGTCGGACTCGAGCGCACGCGCGATCCGCCGCGCGGCGTCTTCGCAGAACATCAGGTTTTGGCCGTTGCGCAGCGCGAAGGCCTGCTCGTCTTCGCGCTTGACGGCTGTCTGCACCGGCGTCTGCAGCGCGTTTTCGACGATATTGATCAGGTCGACGATCGGCAGCTCGAAGCCCGCAGCGAGGCGCACCCGCGCCAGCGCCGTGCTGCGTTGACTGTGCGGCGTGGCGGCCATGCCGCGTTCGCTGCCGAGCCAATCCAGCACCGCTTCACGGGTGACCCGCGGCGTCGCGAAGTCGCTCGCGAAGCGCTCTTGGATCAGCTGTCGTGCCAGTGCGGCGGAAGCCGGGCAGGTGCTGGAATACTGAATCCTGACCGCCAGCTCGAGTTGAAACTCGGCGCCGCGCAGCCGCGCCAGGATTCCGACCGGATAGGCGCGCCAGCCGCTGTTGGCGCTGGCCAGCGCCGGCCGTCGCAGCAGATGTTCGAAGCGCAAGCGCACCAGCGCCTCACTCGAAAGACCGGCATGGGAGTCGAGAAACTCGCGCAGCATGCGACGCAGCGCGGCCGGCGTCAGCGGCTCGACCGAGAGGTGCCGATCGGCGTGTAGATACAGCCGCGACATGTGGATGCCGCGCGCGCGCGCGTCCTGCAGATCGACGAAGGTGCCGACGCGCGCGCTGACCCGTCGCAGCACACCGTCGGCGTCTGCCAGCAGCACCGGCATCTCGATGCCGTCCATGCCGACCTGGTCGAGCAGCCCGGCGTGATCGAGCTGCGCCTCGCTGGCGACGTCCGGCATGCCGCGTCGGTTTTCTATCCCAGATTTCATCGACACCCCGTGAATTCGCGCGAACAGCATCGCACGCCGAGCGAAGATGCGGGCATGCGCGCGTTTTGCCAAGCCGGATTCACGGCGTGGCTCACGTCCGGCTTCGCCGCGCCGCGCGCCAGGCGGCCCAGGGCGCGACCAGCGGTAGCCGACGGCCCGCCGCGTGCAGCGCGATGAGTGGCGCAGCGGCGCGCGCGGCATGTCCCGCGCGCCAGCTCTCGGCGGCTCGCGCAGCGGCGGCGATCGCACCCAGCGGAGCGTCGGCGAGTTCCGCGTAGTCGGCGGCGAGCTCGGCAAACCAATCGCGTAGAGCGGCCTCGCGCGCAGGCGCCGCCGCAGCCAGCTCGCTCCGCGCCAGGCGGTGTCGCGCCAGCAGGCTCAAGGGCAGCGGCAGCCGTCCCTGACGCAGCGCTTCGCCGAGCCGCGCGGTCTCCACCAGCGCCCGACCCAGCGCCTGTTGACGCGCCAGGGCGGCGGCATCGAGCGGCGCAAAGAGCCGGGCCTCGATTTCGGACAGCGGTCCATAGAGCTCCAGCAGACCATCCAGCAGCGCCGCCCGATCCGCCGCCGGCGGCGCGTCGCGCTGCGCCAGGGCTGCAGCGATCACGGCCTGCCAGAGCGCCGGTGCCACCTCGCGCCAGCCCGCGCTGGCGGCCAATCCCTGGCTCAGCGGATGCTGCGCCTCGCCGCGCTGGCTGCGCAGAAGTTCCTCGAACCACCACTGCAGCTTGATCAATGCGGGCTCCGCCTCGCTGGCGCCAAAGGCGGTTTCGCCGAGCTCCAGCACCAGGCAGGCCCAGGCACTGCGCGCCGGCCGCTGCGCGGGCTCGACGAAGCGCAGCGCGAGGCCCAGTTCGGGGCGCGCGCCAATCCATTTGGACTCGAAGGCGACGATCGAGACCGGCGAAGTTTTCTCGTTCACGGCCCAAGCCCCAGCGCGGGCATCAGTTCCCCCGGGCACTCGAGAATCAGGTCGGCGCCCCAGCTGCGCGGATCGCTGCCGGCCAGATAGCCCCAGCCGGCGACGATCGTCTTCATGCCGGCGCCACGGCCGGCCTCCACGTCGCGCCGATCGTCGCCAACGTAGACGCTGCCCGCGCTGCCGACTCCGGCCAGCCGACAGGCCTCGCGCAGCGGCTCCGGATCCGGTTTGCGCACCGGCAGGCAGTCGCCGCTCACCAGCGCCGCGCAGTTCGCGTAGAACGGCATTTCGGCCAGCAGCGGTCGCGCCAGCCAGCCTGGCTTGTTGGTGACGATGCCCCAGGGAACGGAGCGCGCCTCGAGCGCCGCCAGCACCGCGGCAATCCCGTCGAACAGGCGCGTATGGCGCGTCATGCCGGCCGCATACAGGTCCAGATAGCGCGGCAGCCAGCGCTCGATGGCTTCGGCGTCAGCAGCCGGCAGCCCAGCCGCCAGCATCGCGCGACCGCCGGCCGACACGGCGCCGCGCACCGCTTCGCGGTCCGGGCGTGGGGCACCGAGCTCCCGGCACAGCGCCTCCACCGCGTCGACGAAATCCGGCGCCGTATCGAGCAGGGTACCGTCGAGGTCGAAGAACACCGCAGCGGGCGACAGTAACGGTTTCACTTCGCTGCGCTCAAAGTGAACGGATGCGCTCGCGCCAGCGCCGTGCCTTGTCGAGCACGTCCGCGAGATCGATGTCGACCAGCTGGCGCTGGCGCAGCTTGCGCCGACCGGCGATCCAGACGTCGCTGACCTGATGGCGGCCGGCCGCGTAGACGAGTTGCGAGGCCACGTCGAACAGCGGCTGGGTTTCCGGCGGATCCAGATCCACCGCGCAGAGATCGGCCTGCTTGCCGATTTCGATCGAGCCGATCCGCTCCTGCCAGCCAAGCGCCTGCGCGCCGCCCAGGGTCGCGGCGCGCAGCGCGGCCGCGGCGTCGAGCGCGGTGGCGTCGCCCGCTACCGCCTTGGCCAGCAGCGCGGCGCTGCGCATCTCGCCGAACATGTCCAGGTCGTTGTTGCTGGCGCAGCCGTCGGTACCGAGCGCCAGATTGGTCCCGGCGCGGCGCAGCGCCTCGGCGGGACAGAAACCGGAGGCAAGCTTCAGGTTCGACTCGGGGCAGTGCACCACGGAAACGCCGGCGGCGGCGCAGGTGGCGATTTCGTGCTCCAGCAGCTGGGTCATGTGCACCGCGATCAGGTGGTCGTTGACCAGGCCCAGGCTCTGCAGGCGCGCAAACGGGCGCGCGCCGTGTTCGCGGCGCGAGTCCTCGATCTCGCCGGCGGTCTCGTGCAGGTGCAGGTGCACCGGCAGATCCAGCTGGTCGGCCAGCACGCGAATGCGGCGAAAGCTTTCATCCGAAACCGTGTAGGGCGCGTGCGGGGCCAGGGTGGCGCCGAGCAGCGGATCGCCGCGCAACGCGTCGTGCACGGCGAGACCCTTGTCGAAGTACTCGTCGCGGGTCGCCGCCCAGGCGGTCGGCAGCTCGAGCACCGGCAGGCCGACCCGCGCGCGAAAGCCGAGCCGGCGATAGGTCTGCGCCTGCACGTCGGGAAAGAAATAGAGCTCGCTGCAGCAGGTGGTGCCGCCGCGCAGCATTTCGACCACCGCGAGCTCGACGCCGTCGCGCACGAACTCGGCGCCGACGCACCTGCCTTCGGCCGGCCAGATGTGCTCCTGCAGCCAGCGCATCAGCGGCAGGTCGTCGGCGTAGCCGCGCAGCAAACTCATCGCGTTGTGGGTGTGCGCGTTGACCAGCCCCGGAATCAGCGCGTGCGAGCCCAGCTCGACGCGTTCGCGCGGCGCCCAGGCGAGGCGCGCTTCGGCAATCGGCAGCAGGCCGACGATGCGATCGCCGACCACCGCCAGCGCGTGGTTTTCCAGCACCACGCCCTGCGGCACGATCGGCAGCAGCCAGCGGGCTTCGATTGCGAGGTCGACGGTCTGCATCGCTTCCACAGGAAGGAATCCGGCTGCCTCAGCCGGCAGCGACGGGCGCTCGCCGGCGCCGGGACGGGCGGCGGCAGCTGCCCGGCACCCGCTCGGGGCGCCTGCTACCGGCTACTTCACGCGCGACATGTACTCGCCGGAACGGGTGTCGACCTTGATCGTCTCGCCCTGGGCGACGAACAGCGGCACGCGCACCACCGCGCCGGTCTCGAGCTTGGCGGGCTTGCCGCCGCCGCCCGAGGTGTCGCCGCGCACGCCGGGATCGGTCTCGGTGATCTCGAGCTCGACGAAGATCGGCGGCGTCACCGTCAAAGGCGCTCCGTTCCAGAGGGTGATGACGCAGGTTTCATTGCCTTTCAGCCACTTGGCCGCGTCGGCCATGGCGGTCTCGTCGGCGGCGATCTGCTCGTGGGTCTCGGGGTGCATGAAGTGCCAGAACTCGCCGTCGGTATACAGGAACTCCATGTCGGTATCCACGACGTCGGCCGCGTCCACGGAATCAGTCGACTTCATGGTGATTTCCTGGGTCCGCCCGGTCTTCAGGTTGCGGAACTTGACCCGCGTGAATGCCTGACCCTTGCCGGGCTTGACGTACTCCGTGTCGACGATGACGCACGGGTAGCCGTCGACGATGATCTTCTGACCATTCTTGACGTCGTTCATGCCGTAGCTGGCCATGCGATGACTCCTGCTTGCCTGGTAGATGCCGCGAGCGGTGCCGGGGCTGGAAAGCCGAGCCAGCACAGCGGCTACAATGAGAAACCCTTTCTGCGCGGCGAGCCAGTCATTCCGGCGGCGCCGAACCTGCGAATGATACCTCCTAAGCACGCGACCGCGCAGCCCGCAGGCTGGCAGCGCCTGTGGCGCGAAGCGCTGACCGACCCGCATGAACTGCTGGCTCTGCTCGGCCTGAGCGAGCGCGCAGGGGAGCTGCTGCCGGCGCACGACACGGGTTTCCCGATGCGTGTACCGCGTGGCTTCGCGGCGCTGATGAAACCCGGTGATCCGCGTGACCCGCTGCTGCTGCAGGTGTTGCCGCGCGCGGCCGAGCTGCTGGATACGGCGGGCTTCACGCAGGATGCCGTCGGCGATCTGCACGCGCGCAGGGGCAGCGGCGTGCTGCACAAGTACTTCGGCCGCGCGCTGCTGATCGCCAGCGGCGCCTGCGCGGTGAACTGCCGCTACTGCTTCCGACGTCATTTTCCCTACGCGGAAGAAACCGCCGCGGCCAACCACTGGGCCGGCGCGCTGGGCGTGCTCGACTCCGATCCGACGCTGCGCGAGGTGATTCTCTCCGGCGGCGATCCGCTCTCGCTGTCGACCGCCAAGCTCGCCGAGCTCGGCGCCGGACTGGTCAAGATTCCACACCTGCGCCGCCTGCGCATCCACTCGCGCCTGCCGGTGGTGCTGCCGGAGCGGATCGACACCGAATTTTGCACTTGGCTCGGCGCGCTGCCGCTGCAGAAGGTGCTGGTGCTGCACGCCAACCACGCCAACGAACTCGGTGCCGGCGTCGAGCGAGCCTGCGCCGCGCTGCGCGCGATCGGCGTGATCGTGCTCAACCAGTCGGTGCTGCTGGCCGGGGTCAACGACGACGCCGAGGTGCTGGCAGCGCTGTCCGAGCGGCTGTTCGAGGTCGGCGCCCTGCCTTACTACCTGCACCAGCTCGACCGGGTGGCGGGAACCGCCCACTTCGAGATCGGCGACGCGCGCGCCCTCGCGCTGCTGCGTGCGCTGCGCGTGCTGCTGCCGGGCTTCCTCGTGCCGCGGCTCGTGCGCGAGGTCGCCGGGATGCCCTTCAAGGAGCCGCTGCAGGCACCGGTGCCAATGGAAATGGGCTCGCGAATCGGGTAAATAGTGAGCGCTGCTCGCCGTCGCTGCTCGCTTTCGCTCCACAATGAGTCCGGCTGACCCCGGGCTGCCGCTCCTGCGCGGTGCCTCCACCTCTGACACCAGACCATGGCCAAAGCCGACAACTTCATCAAGCTGCTGCTGATCGACGATTCCGTCGGCGACGCCGAACAGACCATCAGCGCGTTGCGCAACGGCGGCATCGCGGTGCGCCCGGCGCAGGCGAACACGGAGGAACAGTTGGAAAAAGCACTGGACGAGCAATCACCGGATCTGATTCTCGCCAGCCTCGACTGCAGGCAGCTCAACTTGGCGCAGATTCGCGGCGCCATTGCGCGCCGTGGCAAGGATATCGGCCTGATCGCCTGCGCCACTGCGGCAGATCAGGAAACCATCATCGGAGCCAGTCTCGACGGCGCCGACGCCTTCCTTTTTCGCGATGCACACGAGTATGTACAGCTGGTGGTCAAGCGGGAATTCGAGGCCCTGAAGACGCGCCGCAGCGTGCGCCGTCTGGAAGCCTCGCTGCGCGAATCCGAGCGCCGCGGCGACGCCCTGCTCGACTCCTCCCGCGACCCCATCGCCTTCGTCCACGAGGGCATGCACGTGCGCGCCAACAAGGCCTACCTCGAAATGTTCGGCTTCGAGGACTTCGAGGACATCGAGGGCATGTCGATCCTCGACATGATCGCGCCGGAAAACGCCAATGAATTCAAGAGCCTGCTGCAGCGCCTGGGAAAGGGTGAAAAACCGCCGCAGCGGCTCAACATCAAGGCGCAACGCGGCAACGGGGAAACCTTCGACGCCAGCATGGAGTTCGCCCAGGCGAGCTTCGAGGGCGAACCCTGCCAGCAGATCACCTTCCGCCAGCAGATGATCGATTCGGCGATGGAGCAGGAGCTCGACGCATTGCGTTCGCGCGACCTGATCACTGGCCTGTTCAATCGTGCCCACATCCTGGGCGAGATCGAGCGGCGCGCGGCACAGGCCGCCGAAGGCCGCACCGACCAGGCGCTGCTGCTGATCGAACCTGACAACTTCAAGGCGGTGCTGGACAAGGTTGGGATCGGCAACGCCGATCTGCTGCTCGCCGACATGGCGGCGCTGCTGCGCGAGTACGTGAACGAAGCCGATGTGGCCGGCCGCATCGCCGACCACAGTTTCGGCGTGCTGGTCACGGCGCGCTCGGTGGACGAGGCAGCGCAGTACGCCCAGCGCCTGCATGATGCCTTCGGAGAGCGAATTTTCGAGGCCGGCAAGCAATCGATCAGCCTGACCGTAAGCGTCGGCGGCACCATGATCGGCGAGAAGAACGCGAACCAGGCGACCATTCTCGATCTTGCTCTCGGCGCCTTGCGCAAGGCGCAGGAAAGCGGTGGCAATCGCGTCGAGATCGTCGATCCGTCGGCCGAGGATCGCGCCGCCGCAGAGACCGCCAAACGCTGGCAAAAAACCCTCGAAGACGCGCTGGCCAACGACGGCTTCGTGCTGTACTACCAGCCGATCATCAGCCTGCACGGCGTCGAGGGCGACTTCTACGAGATCCTGCTGCGTCTGCAGGGACCGAAAGGCGATCTCTCGCCCTTCATCTTCATGCCCTTCGCCGAGCGCGCCGGCCTGCTGCCGTCGATCGACCGCTGGGTGATCCGCAACGCGATCCGTGCGCTGGCCGAGCGCGAGGCGGCGGGTCAGCGCACGACCTTCTTCATCAAGCTCACGCCGCAGTCACTGGAGGATCCCGGCATGCTGCCGTGGATCGCCGAGCAGCTGAAGACTTCCCGGCAGCGCGGCGACGCGCTGGTCTTCGAGATGCCGGAGAGCAAGGTGGTGACCAGCCTCAAGCCCGCGCGCGGCTTCGTCAAGGGTCTCGAGCAGCTGCGCTGCGGCTTCGCGCTCGAGCAGTTTGGCTCAGGCCTCAACTCGTTCCAGCTGCTCAAGCACATCGCGGCCAGCTACCTGAAGATCGACCGGACCTACATGGCCGAGCTGGCCCACAGCAAGGAAAACCAGGATCGGGTGCGCGAGATCTGCGAACAGGCGCACCATGCCGGCAAGCTTACCGTGGCCGAGTTCGTCGAGGACGCCGCCAGCATGACCATTCTGTTCAACTGCGGCGTCAACTTCGTGCAGGGCAACTTCCTGCAGGAGCCGGAGAAGATCCGCAGCTAGGAACCGATCGGCGCCCGCAGCGCGGCGATGCGCTCGGCGATTGGCGGGTGGCTCATCCAGAGCCGACTCAGGCGGCCGCCGCCGGCGATGCCGAAGGCCTGCAGCGCCTGCGGCAACTCCGCGTCATGCGTATCGCCACCCAGCCGCTCCAGCGCGGAAATCATCTTGCCGCGGCCGGCCAGCCGGGCGCCGCCGGCGTCGGCGCGAAACTCGCGCTGGCGCGAAAACCACATCACGATGATCGAAGCAAGCGCACCGAGCACCACTTGGAGCAGCATGACGATGATGAAATAGAAGAAGCCGCCGCTGCCCTGCTGCCCCTCGCGATTGCCGCTCAGCGCATTGTCGACGATGCTGCCGATGACGCGGGCGAGGAAGATCACGAAGGTGTTCAACACACCTTGGATCAGGCCCATGGTGATCATGTCGCCGTTGGCGACGTGCGTGATCTCATGCCCGAGCACGGCTTCCACCTGGTCGCGGTCCATGCTGCGCAGAAGGCCGCTGCTAACCGCTACCAAGGCGCTGTTGCGGCTCATGCCGGTGGCAAACGCGTTCATCTCCGGGGCCTCGTAGATCGCGACTTCCGGCACGCCGATGCCGGCCGCGCGGGCAAGCCGCTCGACGGTCGCGACCAGCCAGCGTTCAGGCTCGCTGCGCGGCTCGCCGATCACCTGCGCGCCGGTACTGCGTTTGGCAATCCACTTCGACATCGCCAGGGAGATGAAAGCGCCGCCAAAGCCAAGCACGGCCGAAATCAGGAGCAGGCTGGAATAATTCCCGAGCTGGACGTGAAACACGCCCTGCACGATGAACAGCACGATGTTGAGCAGCAGCAACACCGCAAGATTGGTGGCGACGAACAGAAGAATTCGCTTCATGGGTCGTGGTACTCGATTGCGTTGTGTGCGTGCGCATCGGAAGCGGCACCGGCAGACGATGGAACCTCATGACATCGTCGGCGCGAAGCCGCATGGATGCTGTCGGTCGCGCGAGCCAGACAGCGGAATGGCGGATAATGAGGGTCGCCACTGCGAACTCAAGGGAATGGTCGAACAAGCCCGTCATGCTCGCCAAGGCTGGCAGCCAGAGACTTCGATTCCTTGAAATCAAAGGCGCTGGGCTCCCGCCTTCGCGGGAGTGACGAGCAAATGTCGACTTGTTCGGATACTTCCAAGCGTCCCCGGCTTCCGCTACCGCCATCGCCCCATGTATCGAGGTCGCTTTGCTCCATCACCTACTGGCAGCCTGCATTTCGGCTCGCTGGTCGCAGCGCTCGGAAGCTGGCTGTTTGCGCGCGCGCGGGGCGGCCGCTGGCTGCTGCGAATCGAGGATCTCGACCCGCCCCGGACTGTTCCAGGATCAGCGCAGGCGATCATCGCCGCGCTCGCCGCTTTCGGCCTGGTTTCCGACGAGCCGATTCTGCGCCAAAGCGAACGCGGTGCGTGCTACCGCGATGCTCTGCGGCGCCTCCAGGAGCTCGACGTGGTCTACCCTTGCTGGTGCAGCCGCGCCGATCTGGAGACCACTGGCGGGCGCCACCCGACCCGCTGCGTTTCCACCGCAGGCCTGCGCCAGCCGGCCTGGCGGCTGCGAGTGGGCGCAGCGCAAATCGAGTTCGACGACGCGGTCCAGGGTCGTTTCCACCAGAACCTGGCGCGGGAGGTGGGCGATTTCGTGATCTGGCGCGCCGACGGTGTCTGCAGCTACCAGCTCGCTGTGGTGGTGGACGACGCTGCACAGCGAATCAGCGAGGTGGTACGCGGCGCTGACCTGCTGGATTCGACCCCACGGCAGATCTTGCTACGGCGCGTGCTCGACCTCCCGCAGCCGAGTTGGGTGCACCTGCCGCTTGCGCTCGACGAAGCGGGCCTGAAGCTGAGCAAGCAGAGCGCGGCGCAGGCCGTGGACCCGACCCAACCGCTGCCCGCACTGCGCGCGGCACTCGCCTTCCTCGGTCAACGCGAGCCGCGGGCGGAAGCGGTACCGGCGCTGCTCGCGGCAGCGGCGGCCGGCTTCGATCCGCAGCGGATTCCGCGCCGCAAGGGAATCGTGGCAGCATCGTTTGCCGCGCTGCGGAAGGACGCAACGCCGGCGCTGCGGCACAATAGCGCCTCCCTATGCGCCAACAGGAGTTCGAGCTCATGACCGCACGCGTCGCCCTGGTTACCGGAGGCACCGGAGGAATCGGTACGGCAATCTGTCGACATCTGGCCAGCCTCGGTCACAAGGTAGCCACCAACTACCGTAACGAGGAAAGGACCCGAGCATGGCAGGAAGCACAGCGCAAGGACGGCTTCGACTTCACCGTGGTCAAGGGCGACGTCGCCGATCCGGCCAGCGCTGAAGCCATGGTGCGCGAGGTGGAAAATACGCTCGGCCGAGTCGAGATCCTGGTCAACAACGCCGGTATTACCCGCGATACCACCTTCCACAAGATGAGCGCGCAGCAGTGGCAGGAGGTGATCAATACCAACCTCGGTTCCTGCTTCAACGTGACTCGCCCAGTGATCGAGGGCATGCGTGAGGGCAAGTGGGGCCGCATCGTCCAGATCAGCTCGATCAACGGCCAGAAAGGCCAGTATGGTCAGGCCAACTACGCCGCGGCCAAGGCCGGCATGCATGGTTTCACGATCTCGCTGGCGCAGGAGAACGCCCGCTTCGGCATCACCGTGAACACGGTGTCGCCTGGCTACGTCGGCACCGACATGGTGATGGCGGTGCCGGAAGACGTGCGCGCCAAGATCGTGGCGCAAATTCCGCTGGGGCGCCTCGGCGAGCCGGATGAGATCGCCTACGCGGTCGGTTTCTTTACCGCCGAGGAGGCGCGCTGGATCACCGGCGCCAACCTGGCGATCAACGGCGGCCAGTACATGGGCTGGTAAACCCGCGCCAGCCCACGCGCGGACGGTCGCGGCGAATCGAGCTCAGGCGCCCGGGTCCGTCTCTGAATGCAGCCAGAGGCAGGCGCCGTGGCTTCTGACTTCGATCCGCTCGAGCCGTGCAAGATGCCGCGCCAGTTCCTCTTCGCTGGCGCGCTGCAGGCGCGGACGCACCAGCAGCGACCGCAGGCTCGCCCGCATGCGCTCCGCGTCATCCGCTGGGGCATCGAAGCCGAGCTGTCCCTGACCGGCGGTGAGTGCCAGGTAGACGTCGGTCAGCAGGTTGGCGTCGAGCAGCGCGCCGTGCAGCTCGCGTCCACCGTTGTCGACGTCAAGACGCCTGCACAGCGCGTCGAGGCTGTTGCGCTGGCCGGGAAATCGTTCGCGAGCGAGCACCAGCGTGTCGAGCACCGCCACGCGACGGTCCAGGTGCTGTGCACCGAGTCCGGCGCGAGCCAGCTCCGCATCCAGGAATCCGATGTCGAAGCTGGCGTTGTGGGCAACGATCTCGGCGCCCTCGATGAAATCGAGGAACCTGCCAGCGACTTCCTCGAAGCGCGGTTGTTCGGCCAGGAACTCGTCACTGAGCCCGGTGACCGCGCGGGCGCCCTCGTCCATGGCTCGATCGGGATTCAGGTAGCAGTGAAAGGTGTTGCCGGTGCGCCGGCGCTGCAATAGCTCGACACAACCGATCTCGACTACGCGGTGACCGCGCAGCACCTCGAGCCCAGTGGTTTCGGTGTCGAGAACGACCTGACGCATGTGTAACCTCCGGAAAAGGCCCGAACCGATCCGCGATCGTGTCCACGCCTTCGGTTTCAAACCGCTGGAATCAATGACGCAGGACTCCGCTTTCGCGGGAGTAATGCGCGAGGATCGACGCGGCGGATCTTTTCCGGGTCTGCGCAGCCACAGCGAGCACGACGAAGCCAATCCACGATCGCATGTCCGAGCGCATTCTGCCAGCACCCGCCACGCCCGCAGTGGCGGCTCCTCAGCCGACTCGCGAAGCTCATGCGACCGAATTCCGCATCCGCTCGGCCGCTTCGCGTGCCAGACGATCGACCCGCTCGTTCTCGGCGTGACCGGCGTGCCCGCGCACCCAGCACCAGCGCACTTCGTGCGCCGCCAGCGCCGAGGCAAGACGCTCCCACAGATCACGGTTCTTTACCGGCTTGCGGTCGCTGGTGCGCCAACCGTTGGCGCGCCAGCGCGCCATCCACTCCTCGACGCCACGCTTGACGTATTGCGAATCGGTGGTGAGAACGACCGCGCAGGTTCGTGTCAACGCTTCCAGGCCGGCGATCGCCGCCATGAGCTCCATGCGGTTGTTGGTGGTGTTCGCTTCCGCGCCGCTCAGCTCACGCTCGTGATCGCCGCGGCGCAACAGTGCTCCCCAGCCACCCGGGCCTGGATTGCCGAGGCAGGCGCCGTCGGTGAAAAGTTCGACTTCGGCTCTCATCACGTGCTGCTTCCGCGCTGTTGGCGGCCCGCGGAGGCTTCCGAATGCGCGGTCACGCGCGCGGCTCGCAGCGTTCGAACGCGGTGCTCCGTCGCGGCAGCACGATCCCTGCCGTCGGCCGGAAGTCGATTCGCCCGACGCGCCGCGGATCGGGCGGGATCCAGGCCGGTGGGCGCCGCACGGCATCGATCAGGTAGGCCGCGCGCAGCGGCACCGAGGTCGGGCCGGTGGCCGGACCGGTGATCCCGTGCCGTGGCCAGCACGGCCCCAGATAGAGCGGCGTGCCGGCAACCAAGCCGAGCGCACGCAGGCTGCGTCGCGCGCGCTCGGCCGGTGCCGCACGGGGCGGCGCCGCCCGATGTCGCGTGCGCCAACGCAGGCCGGCGAGCCACGGACTCCAGGGATTGAAGCCGAACCAGAGCAGACTGCCGCCGGGTGCCAAGACCCGTGCCGTTTCTGCGGTCAGCGCGCCGGCAAGCTGCCCTTCGCCGGCGTGCTGAACCACGACCAGCTGGAACGCCGCCGTCTCCCACGGCAGTGCATCCACCGCACAGCGCGCGTCGCCGTCCAGGTGGTCATCTTCGACATGCTGACGGATCAACTCGAGTCCGGCGACGTCCACCACCAGCCCGCGCGCCCCATGACAGGCCTGCAGCAGCAGCGCCCGACCGCCGGGCAGCTGACGCGCACGTCGCGCCACGCAGCCAAGCTCCTCACGCAGCAACGGCTGCACGTCGGCCAAGGCGTATACCGGGGGAGTCGCAAGCTTCACGGAGCTGGGAGGCGTGTCGTACTTTGGACGAATCGGACACAAGAGCAAGACCGGCGGCAGTGTAGCGCCGATCCCGCTGCTCGAACGCCTCCTTAACGAACGGCCCTTTGGTGCTGGCTATAGTCGCCGCGCCATGAACGGACTCCGCCTGCTGCCGGTTCCAGCCCTGTCGGACAACTACATCTGGCTTCTGTCCGACCGTAGCGGCGCGGCGATCGCGGTCGATCCCGGCGCGGCGCGTCCGCTGCGCCAGGCGCTGCTGCACGACGGCCTGAAGCTCCGTGCGATCCTTCTGACCCATCACCACGATGATCATGTCGGCGGCGTCGCCGAGCTGGTGGCGGAAACCGGCGCGCAAGTCTACGCACCGGAGGATCCTCGCATCAGGCTGCCTGCGCGACGGGTTGGCGACGGCGAAAGACTTCACTTGAGCGAACCCGCGCTAGAGTTCGAGGTGCTGGCGGTTCCCGGTCACACCCGCAGCCATATTGCCTGGTACGGACACGGCCTGCTGTTCAGCGGGGACACCCTGTTCAGCGTCGGCTGCGGACGCCTGTTCGAGGGCACTCCCGCGCAGATGCTGACCTCACTCGACCGCCTGGCGCGACTGCCGAACGACACCTTGATCTGCTGCGCGCACGAATACACTGAGGCCAACTGCCGCTTCGCGCTCAGTCTGGAGTCGGACAATTTGCAGCTGCGAACGCGCGCAGCGCAGGTTGCCGCCCTGCGGCGGCGCAACCTGCCGAGCCTTCCGGTTTCCCTCGGTGAGGAGCTGGCGACCAATCCTTTCCTGCGCGTGGACCAGCCCGCCATGATCGCCGCACTTGACGGTGACCGCACCGCCCGTTTTGCCGAACTGCGCCGCCGCAAGGACGGCTTCAAGGCGCCGCCCGCTTGAGCGGGTGCCACGCCAGGCGGGCGGCGCCGACAGCCCTTGCGCTGCTGCTTTCTGCCTGCACCACCCAGCCGCAGCGGTCACTCCCCATGCCCGAGACGTCGGCGGCGACGTCTGAACCGGCTGCCGTCGAAGCGGCACCGGCGGCTGCCATCACCCAGCCATCGGCGCCGGATTCGCCCTGGCAGCGCCTGCGCCGCCGCTTCGTACTGAACGCCTGCGACTACCGCCCAGAGGTGCGGCGCCTGGCCCAGATCGAGGCGCGCAACCCGCGCCTGTTCGAGGCCAGCTGGCGCGAGGCCATGCCGCTACTGCTGCTGGTGGTCGAGCAGCTCGAGGAGCGCGATCTTCCAGGTGAACTGGCCCTGGTGCCTTGGGTGGAAAGCCGCTATCAACCCCTACCCGGCGTCGGCGCGCGCCCGGCCGGCATGTGGCAGCTGGCCGCCGGCACCGCTCGTGAAGCTGGACTGCGGGTGGGCGCGGAGCGCGATGAGCGTCTGGACGCGCAGGCCTCCACCACAGCGGCACTCGACCTGATGGCGGGCTACGGGGAGCGCTTCGACGATTGGCGCCTCGCCGACTTCGCCTACAGCAGCGGCGAGTTCCGCATACGTCGGCTGCTGCGCACACGCGAGGCTGCAAGCCTCGATGCCGCCGAGCTCGCGCGCCTCCACCCGCGCGCGCAACAACACCTCGATCGCGTGATGGCGCTGGCCTGCGTGATCGAACAGCCGGAGCTTTTCGGGGTGCGCCTGCCGGAACCTGGCGCCGACGACCTGCTCGCAGCCTTCCCGTTGGAGGCCAGCGTGGACCCGGACCTGGTGGCGCACCTGGCCGACCTGCCGCCGGCGGCGCTGCGCCGCTGGAACGCCGCCTACTGGCGTCAACCCGCGGCGCGCGTCGACACCGAGCTGCTGCTGCCGACGAGTCGACACGGGAGGCTGCGTGGCGCGCTCGACGCGATTCCGCAGGCGCTGCGTGGCGCGTGGCACAGCGAGCGAATCGCCGAATCGATCGACGTGGACGAGCTCGCGGCGCGCCACTCGGTGGCGAGCGAGCTGCTCGCCTTCGTGAACGACCTCGATCGGCAGTCGCCGATCGCTCCCGGAACCGCCCTGCTGCTGCCCGGCGACGCCGAAGCGGCGGCGCGGACGCGAGTCGCAAACGGCCACCATGTGGTCGTGCGCGGCGACACCCTGAGCGGCATCGCCCGGCGCCACGGAATCCCGCTCGCCGAGCTGCGTCGCCTGAACCCTCGCCTGGGTCCCGTGCTGCAGATCGGCCAGCACATCCGCCTCGAGCCCTGAGCAGCCGACGACGCTCGCAAGCCGCCCGCCTGTGCGCTGCAGCCGCACCGTGCGCAGCGACTCGCGCCAGCGAGCTGCTAGACTTCCGCGAATCACCCGCGGCGGAGAGATGTACATGAGTTTTCTGCAGGGCAAGCGAGCGCTCGTCACCGGAGTTCTCAGCCAACGCTCGATCGCCTGGGGCATCGCCAGCGCCATGCATCGGGAAGGAGCGGAGCTCGCTTTCACCTATGTGGACGAGAGCCTCAAGGCTCGCGTCGAAGAAGCCGCAACGGCCTTCGGATCGAACATTTTGCTGCCCTGCGACGTGAGCCGCGACGCAGACATCGAGCTCCTGTTCCAGCGGCTGGCCGAGCGCTGGGAAGGCTTCGACATCCTCATACACTCGATTGGCTTCGCGCCACGCGAAGCCCTGCAGGGTGAGTTTCTGGAAGGCCTCACGCGCGAATCCTTCGCGATCGCGCACGACATCTCGAGCTACAGCCTGGCGGCGCTGGCCAAGGCGGCCCGGCCGCTGATGAAGGGCCGCGGCGGCGCGGTGCTCACCCTGACGTACCTGGGCGCGGAGCGCTCCATGCCGAGCTACAACGTGATGGGTCTGGCCAAGGCGAGCCTGGAGGCCAATGTGCGCTATCTGGCCTACAACCTCGGCCCGGAGGGCACCCGCGTCAACGCGATCTCCGCCGGACCGATCAAGACCCTAGCCGCCTCGGGCGTGTCGAACTTCCGCAAGATGCTCGAACACGTGGCGGAGAATGCACCACTGCGACGCAACGTGACGGCCGAGGAAGTCGGCAACACCGCCGCCTTCCTGTGCTCGGATCTCGCCTCGGGAGTCACCGGCGAGGTGATCCACGTGGACGCCGGCTACAGCACGATCGGCATGACTGGGTTCTAGGCCACGGAGCGCAGCACGTGGCCGGTTGCGCGGGGGCCGCACCAATGGCCCCGGCACGATCGGGCAATGGCTACAGATCCCGCAGCTTGTCCTCGAAGACATGAATCTTGGTGGCTTCGCGCAGCGCCGTGATCATGGCCTGCGCCGCTTCGTTGCCGTCGGCCTCACGCAGGGTGTTGCGGGCAGCCTCGCGAGTGCGCGGGTCGAGCTTGGCCGGGTCGCCATCGACCACCTTGTCGAGCTCGAGCAGGGCAAAGACATTGCCGCCCATGTCCACTACGCGCCGCGCGGGCTTGTCCGCGCTGAGGCGCGGCATCTCGAAGGCGGCGCCGATCAGCACGCTGTCGGTAGTGGCGCCGTCGCGGCCGACGCCTTTCTGCTCCTCCACCTTGAGCCCATTGGCCTCGGCGATCTCGGCGAAGCTCTTGCCGCCCTCGGCTTCGGCGAGCAGCGCGTCGGCGCGCTCGCGCGCAAGGGTGGCGCTGCGCTCGGCCAGAATCCTGCCGCGCACCTGGGCCTTCACCTCATCGAGCGGCTTGGGTTTGGTTGGCTGGTGTTCGTTCACGCGCACCACCACGATGTGATTCGGGCCGAGATCGATCGGGTCGGAATTGTTCTTCTGCACCAGCACGCTGTCGGAAAAGGCGGCCTTGACGACTGCAGGGTTGCCGGCAACCCCCGCCCCACCCTGACGCGAAAACAGCGGCGTCTTCGCCACCTTCAGCTCGAGCGCCTGCGCGGCCGGCTCGAGTGAAGACGGATCCTCATAGGTGAGATCGGTCAGGCGACCCGCCTTCTCGGCAAACTGCCGGTCGCGCTCGGTGGCGACGTATTCGCGCTCGAGCTCGGGCTTCACCTCGTCGAAGCTGCGGGTGCTGCCAGGACGGATGTCGCGCAGCTCGATGATGTGATAACCCTCCGAGCTCAGCACCGGCGAGGAAACCTGCCCCTTGTCGAGCGCGAACAGGGCGCTCTCGAAGGCTTCGTCAGTGGCACCCTTGTCGAGCCAGCCGAGATCGCCACCCAGGTTCTTCGAGCCGAGATCGTCCGATTCGGCCTTCGCCAACTCGGCAAAGCTCTTGCCGCCCTTGAGCTCGGCCTCGATCTGCTCGGCCTTGGCGAGAGCCCGCTTCTGATCATCTGCCGAACCCTCTCCCTCGACCTTGATCAGGATGTGCGAGGCCAGACGCTCTTCCGGCGTGACGAAACGGGAGAGCTCCTTCTGATAGCGATCGCGCAGGGTCTCGGCGTCGGGTTCGAGGTCAACCTTCAGGTCGCCCGCGTTCAGCTCGACATAATCCAGCGCAACCATCTCCGGAACCATGAAGTCCGCGCCGTGCGCCTGGTAGTAGCTTTCGATCTCGGCGTCGGTCACTTCGTTGTTCGCGAGCTCCGGGCGCTCGAGCTTGATGTAGCGGAAATCTCGCAGCTGATTCTGCAGGCGCAGGTAGCGATCCACATCGGCCGAAGTGACCAGCGCCGAAGCGCGCACCTGCGCCGGCAGCTCGCGCACGCCAAGATCCTGACGGACCCGTTGCTCGAAGCCGAGTGGCGTCAGACCCTGCGAGGAAAGCAGCAGGCGATACTGCTCCGGGTCGAAGTGACCCTCGTTCTGGAACGCCGGCACCGCGGCGATCTCCTTGCGCACTGCCGCCGCCGGCACCACCAGACCCAGCTTCTCGTTGGCATCCAGCAGCACCTGCTCGTTGATCATCTGTTCGAGCACCTGGCGACGGACCTCGGGACGCTCGAAATACGCGACATCGAAAGCGCCCGGCGCCATCTGCTGCATGCTCTGCCGATACTGGTTGAAGCGATCTCGGAACTGATCCTGGGTAATTTCCTGACCGCCGACCTTGGCCACCGTGGTGGTGCCGCTGGAGACGAAGTACGACTCGATGCCGAAAAAGGAGAAGCCGATCGTGATCAACACGAGGGCAACCTTGACCAGAAATCCGGATTTCTTTCCGCGAAGGAGCTGCAGCATGGAACTCGAACCTGTCTTCAGACGGGGACGCTGGCAGAACTGCCGGCATCGGGAAATAGTGAATCCGCCATTCTACCTGTGCGCGGCCCGGCTGCGGCAAACAGCGCAAATGTCGAGGGCGCCACGCGGGCGCCCTCGCAGCACTTCGGGTCAGCACGGGCCGACCGCACATCGCGGCCGGCCGCGGGCGCCGCGAATCCAAACGTCCTTCAGCTCGCGCCGGCTTCGAAATGGCTGGTGGGTGCTGAGGGGTTCGAACCCCCGACCCTCGCCGTGTAAAGGCGACGCTCTACCGCTGAGCTAAGCACCCGCACATTCCGGCACACTGCCGCGTGGGCGCGTTCTCCGCAGGACGCAGGACCCGCGTCGCTCAGCTCACCGCATCCTTGAGCGCCTTGCCAGCACGGAACGCGGGCACCTTGGATGCCTTGATCTTGATCGTGTCACCGGTGCGCGGATTGCGTCCGGTGCGAGCGGCGCGCTTGCGCACGACGAAGGTGCCGAAACCGACCAGCGAGATCGAATCGCCGCGCTTGAGCGTCTTCTTGACGACGCTGAACATTCCCTCCACGGCGCGCTCGGCATCCGCCTTGGTCAGGCCCGAGGCGTCTGCGATCGCGCCGATGAATTCACCTTTGTTCATTTATCACTCCCTCGCAGGGGCTGCCGCCCCGCAAATGATTTTGATCAGCCAGAATACGCGCTACCGGAAATCGGAGCGCTTTGGACATCCTGCTTGCTCGTCACCCCGCGACCGCCCGGACTCATGCGTCGACCCGGATCGCGGCGCGACCTTTATACCAGCGCCCCGATAGCCGTGCAACACGCGTCGCAGCGCGCTCTCGTCGCTTTTCGCAAGCTTCGGGGATGCTCCGGGCGAGGGCCACCAACGGCCGCTGCGCAGGTGGGCCGTCGAGAGCTCAGTGCGGACGCACCGCTTGGGCGGGAAGCCCTGCTTCAACGCCTGCCGCGGCGGCAACCTCCACCTGCGCGCGCGGCGTCAGCGCGCACTCGAGGGCGATATCGAGCACTTCCTCGATCCAGCGCACCGGACGGATGTCGAGCGATTCGGTTACGTTCTTCGGGATATCCACGAGATCCTTGCGGTTTTCTTCGGGGATGATCACCGTGCTGATGCCGCCGCGGTGCGCGGCAAGGAGCTTTTCCTTGAGCCCGCCGATCGGCAGCACGCGCCCGCGCAGGGTGATTTCCCCAGTCATCGCGACCTCCGAACGCACCGGCACGCGGGTCAGCGCAGAAACCAGCGCGGTGCACATCGCGATGCCGGCGCTTGGGCCGTCCTTGGGCGTCGCCCCTTCCGGGACGTGGACGTGGATGTCGTGTTTCTGGTGGAACTCGGGGTCGACGCCCCACTGATCGGCGCGCGCACGCACCACGCTGAGCGCCGCCTGGATCGACTCCTGCATCACGTCGCCGAGCTGGCCGGTCTGGATCAGCTTGCCCTTGCCGGGCACTACCGCAACCTCGATGCTGAGCAGATCGCCGCCGACCTCGGTCCAGGCGAGCCCGGTCGCCAGGCCGGCTTCGTTCTGCTGCTCGGCACGACCGAAAGTGAACTTGCGCACGCCCAGATAGCGCTCCAGATTGCGTGAACCGACCCGCACCGCGGTCGGCTTCGCCTTCCGGACACCGCGCTTCCTGCCAGCCGCGCGGGCCGCGGCGAGGCTCAGATCCTTCACCACCTTGCGACAAATATGCGAGATCTCGCGCTCGAGACTGCGCACGCCAGCTTCGCGTGTGTAGTAGCGCACGATATCGCGCAGCGCTGCATCCGACACTTCGAGTTCTGCCGGATCGAGACCATTGGCCTTGAGCTGCTTGGGTACCAGATAGCGCCGCGCGATATTGAGCTTCTCTTCCTCGGTGTAGCCAGGGATGCGGATGATCTCCATGCGATCGGCCAGCGCCGGCGGAATATTCAGCGAGTTTGCAGTGGCGATCCACATCACTTCAGACAGGTCGACATCGACCTCCAGGTAATGGTCGCTGAAGGCGTGGTTCTGCTCCGGGTCCAGCACCTCGAGCAGGGCTGCTGACGGGTCGCCGCGGAAGTCCATCGACATTTTGTCGATCTCGTCGAGAACGAACAGCGGGTTGCGGCTGCCGACCTTGGCCAGATTCTGGATGATGCGCCCCGGCATCGAGCCGATGTAGGTACGGCGGTGGCCGCGGATCTCGGCCTCGTCGCGCACGCCACCGAGCGACATGCGCACGAACTTGCGGTTGGTGGCGCGCGCGATCGACTGGCCGAGCGAGGTCTTGCCGACGCCCGGCGGGCCCACCAGGCACAGAATCGGCCCTTTCATGCGGTTCACGCGCTGCTGCACGGCCAGGTATTCGAGAATGCGCTCCTTGACCTTCTCCAGCCCGAAGTGGTCCTCGTCGAGCACCTTCTGCGCGGCGTCCAGATCGCGCCGCACGCGGGTCTTCTTCTTCCACGGCACGCCGAGCAGATAGTCGACGTAGTTGCGCACCACGGTCGCCTCGGCCGACATCGGCGCCATCTGCCGGAGTTTGTTGAGCTCGGCGCGGGCCTTGGTCTCGACTGCCTTCGGCATGCCGGCTTCGTCGAGTCGCCGCGACAGGCTGTCGAGCTCGTTCGGCGCTTCCTCACCGTCGCCGAGCTCTTTCTGGATCGCCTTGATCTGTTCGTTCAGGTAGTACTCGCGCTGGCTCTTCTCCATCTGCGACTTGACGCGGCCGCGGATTCGCTTTTCGATCCGCTGCACATCGATCTCGCCATCGATCAGTCCGACCAGCATCTCCTGACGGTCCGCCACATCTGCGGTCTCCAGCACGCGCTGGCGATCCGCGACGCGCACGCCAATGTGACCGGCGATGGTGTCGGCCTGGCGGGAGGGATCCTCGATTCCAGATAAGGTCGCCAGCAGCTCCGGAGGAATCTTGTGCGAGAGCTTCACCAGCTGCTCGAAGAGGTCGAGCAGCTGGCGCCCGATCACCTCGATCTCGCGCTGCCCGCGTGTGTACATCGGCTCGAGCACTCGCGCATGCGCTACCGTCAGCGCGTCGCGCTGACCCCAAGTAGCCACCTCGGCGCGCTCGATGCCTTCGACCAGCACCTTGATGGTGCCGTCCGGCAGCTTCAACAGCTGCAGCACGTTGGCAATGGTGCCGACCGAATACAGGTCGGCGGCGCCGGGATCGTCGACGTCCGGACTGCGCTGCGCGACCAGCAGGATCCTCTTGCTGCCCGCGCTGGCCGCTTCGAGGGCGTGCACGGACTTCTCGCGGCCGACGAAGAGCGGCACCACGAGGTGTGGGAACACCACGACGTCTCGCAGCGGCAGCACCGGCAGCTCGATCAGGTCGTCATGGGAGTGGCGGCTTTTAGCGGACTTGTCGGTCATCGTGGCGTCGTGATCGTCGAGACAGCGGGCGCGATCGCCGCGCTGTGGGCAGCGTGACGTCGCAGCATTGGGTCGTCAAGTGCGGCTGCCCGCGTCAAATTGCAAGGCGAGCGCGGACCCGACGCGGCGCACCTATTCGGACGCCGCGCGGTTCTGCATGCTGCCGCGATAGATCAGGTAGGGCTCGGCCTGACCGTTGATCACGGCCTCGTCGACTACGACCTTGCTCACGTGTTCGAGCGAAGGCAGCTCAAACATGGTATCGAGCAGCACCTGCTCGAGGATGGTGCGCAGGCCGCGGGCGCCGGTCTTGCGCACGATCGCGCGGTGCGCAACTGCGCTCAGCGCGTCGGGGCGAAACTCGAGCTCGACACCTTCCATCTCGAACAGGCGCTTGAACTGCTTGGTGATTGCGTTCTTCGGCTCGGTCAGGATCTTGACCAGGGCGGCCTCGTCGAGCTCGTCGAGCGTCGCGACCACCGGCAGGCGGCCGACCAGCTCCGGGATCAGGCCGAACTTGATCAGGTCTTGCGGCTGCACGTCGCCCAGCAGCTTGCCCACGTTGAGCTCGCGGTCCTTGCTGCGCACCTCGGCGCTGAAGCCGATACCGGTCGCATCGGAGCGTTGCCGGATGATCTTTTCCAGGCCGGCAAAGGCGCCGCCGACGATGAACAGGATGTTCTTGGTGTCGACCTGCAGGAACTCCTGCTGCGGAT
>CAZORA010000013.1:0-70096 GCA_964582225.1 uncultured Dokdonella sp.
CCCGTCCGCAGCCGGGTCGAGCGGGCGCCGCGCGGCCGCCGCCGGCGCGCCCGGCTGCCGCCACGCAAGCGGCGACGCAGCAGTCCGCGGCGGCTCGCCAAGGCGCCGCGGCCAGCGATCTGGCTCAGCGCATCGAGGAGCGCCGTCGCCAGATGCGCGAAGAAGCAGACAAGATGCGGCGCGACAAAGAGCGCCAGCCCGATTCCAACCGAAATTGATGGAGCACCATCCCGTGCGATCGAAGCCTCGGCCCCACGCCGGACCCGTCATGAACACTCTGCTTGCGGCCGGCATCGTGCTGCTCGCAGGTTGCGCCACGCCGGCAACGCGCCCGCAGGCGCCGGCTCAAGGCGGCGTGCTGACTGCTGAAACCATCCTCAAGCCGGCGACCCCGCTCGCCGGCGCGGACGCATCTGGAATCACCATGTCGGATGTCGTCAGCACCGACGGCCCGCCGCCCAAGCCCGAGCTCTCGGTCGGCACCGGACAGTTCTTCGAGGCCCAGCCGCCGCGCAAGCCGGTCAGCGGCGAGGGGCAGGTCACCTTCAATTTCGAAAACCAGCCGATCCAGGCGGTGGTGAAGGCGATTCTTGGCGACATGCTGCAGGAGAACTACACCATCGCGCCGAACGTCAACGGCAACGTCACCTATTCGACCGCAAGGCCGATCCGGCGCGAAGACGCGATGCCGATCCTCGAGATGCTGCTGTCGTGGACCGGCAACGCACTGATCAACGAGGGCGGACGCTTCACCGTGCTGCCAACCAGGGAAGCGATTCCGGGCAAGCTGACCCCCGAGCTCGGCGCTTCGCAACAGCCGGGCTATGCGCTGCGCATCTTCCCACTGACCTACGTGTCGCCGAGCCAGATGGCGACCCTGCTCAAGCCCTACGCCAAGCCCGACGCCTTCATCAGCGTCGACCCGGCGCGCAGCTTGATGGTGATGGCGGGAACGCCGTCCGAGCTCGCCAACTACGAGCGCACCATCAATACCTTCGACGTCGACTGGCTGAAGGGCATGTCGATTGGCGTATTTGCCCTGCAGCACGTCGAGACCAGCAAGCTGATGCCCGACTTGCTCAAGATTTTCGGTAGCGAAGGCGAGTCTCCGCTGGCCGGGATGTTCCGCTTCATGCCGATCGAGCAGACCAACTCGATCATCGTCATCACGCCGCGCAAGGAATACCTCGCGCAAGCCCAGGAGTGGCTGTATCGGCTCGATCGCGGAGGGGTGGAGAACGCCACCCGGCTCTACATCTACAACGTCAAGAATCTGAAGGCGCCCGATCTCGCCGACTACCTGAGCGAGATCTTTCTCGGCACCACCAGCGTGCGCCGCAGCACGACTTCGGGCTCGGTAGGCCCTGGGCTGCGCTCGACCACGCTCGGAAGCCGCGGCGGGCGCGGCGGGCGCGGCATGAACACTGGCTCGATGGCCTACGGCAGCTCGCTGCGCCAACAATCGATGGATGAGAAACAGGCCGCGGCCCCGGCCGAGGCCGCGGCCGCGCGGCCCGCCCGGTCCGCCTCGACCGGCGGTGCCGGCGGCTCACGCGACACCGAGATCCGCATTTCCGCGATCGAGGAAAACAATCAGCTGATGATCCAGGCGACGCCGATCGAGTGGGACCGCATCGAATCGGCGATCAGTCGTCTGGACGTCGTACCGCTGCAGGTGCAGATCGAAGCGCGCATTCTCGAGGTCACCATGCGCGGCGAGCTGCAGTTCGGGGTGCAGTGGTATCTGGGCGGCCTGATCGGCACGGCCGAGAATTCGGTTGGCAACGGCACCGTCTACGGACCCGAGTTCGGCCCCAACCCGCAGAATCGCCACCGTTCACAGATTGGCGCGACGGGCAAGATCAGTCCCTATGGCGGCGGATTCTTCTGGTCCTTCCTGAACAAGAACTTCGAAGTGGCAATCAACGCGCTGGAAACCAGCGGCATCGCCAAATCCCTGGCGTCCCCTTCGCTTCTGGTGCTCAACAACCAGCAGGCGCAGATCAACGTTGGCACGCAGATCCCGGTCGTCCAGACGTACATGACCGGCATTGGCGGAATCGGCAACCAGGGCTTCGGCAGCGTGCAGTACCTCAACACCGGCGTTACGCTGGACGTGCGCCCGCGGGTCAATCCGGGCGGGCTGGTCTACCTCGAGATCACTCAGGAGGTCAGCAATCCCGGAACGCCCGCCAAACCCGGGGACAATCCGCCGATCAACCAACGCCAAATCCAGACCCAGGTAGCCGTGCAAAGTGGCGAAACCCTGCTGCTCGGGGGGCTGATTCAGGACAATCGGCGTAACAACGACAGCGGCGTACCGTTCCTCGGTCGCGTGCCCGTGCTGCGCAACCTGTTCGGCAGCACTTCGGAATCCAAGGATCGCACCGAGCTGATCGTGCTGATTACCCCGCGCGTCATCGCCAGCGTCGACGAAGGGCGCCAGGCCACCCTCGACTACAGCCGGCAGTTCGAATCGTTGACCCCGCTGCACGCCGCGGACCTTCCGGCGCCGGTCGCGCCGGCTGCGCGGCAGCCTGCCGCGCAGCCGCAAACCGCACCCAAGCCCGTGGAGCAACAGGAGAAGCCTTCCAATGACTAGTGGACCCGTCAAGGTCGTGGCCATCTATATGGCCATCGGTTTGCTTGCAGCACTGCCGGGCTGCGGCGGCCAGGCCAGCCCCGACAACGTCGATCGGAGAGCCGTCGAGCGCTGGAACTACCTGATCGAACACAAGGCGGAGCGCGCCTGGGACTATCTGACACCAGGCGCTCGCTCCATCCAGTCGCGCGAAGACTACGCCGCCACGATGAACAACCGGCCGATTCAGTGGAAGGCCGTCAAATTCGTGAGCAAGGATTGCGAAGCGGATCGCTGCAAGGTCAAGCTGGAGGTGTCCTACTCGCTGCCGATGCCGGCCATGCGCGCCGGCGGGCTTTCCAGTATGCGCACTCAGTCCGAAACCTGGCTGTTGCTTGACGGTGCGTGGTATTTCCTGCCCAAGTGATTGATCCTGCAGCATGATGTTGGTCTGCCCGGCGGGGATTGCGTCGATCTTTCCTTTGCCTTAACATGACCGCGCTGTTGCCTGACCCTGCCCAGCCTTCGGGCTGGCGTTCCTGCGAAGCAGGGCGGCGGTAAAGCAAAAGCCCTGTGGTTCAAACTTAGGAGTGCTGCAATGAAGAAGAACAGCTTGACGACGGCCGTCGTCGCCGGTATCGCCGGCGTCGCTGGCTTCGCCGGCTTGGCCAATGCCGTCGACCTCAACGCCGATGGTCTGGGTCAGGTTCTGATTTACCCGTATTACACGGTCAACAAGGATCAGGACACCCTGATCTCGGTGGTCAACACCTCGGACATCGGCAAGGCCGTCAAGGTGCGTTTCCTTGAAGGCAAGAACAGCCGTGAAGTGCTCGACTTCAACCTGTATCTGTCCGCTTATGACGTCTGGACGGCCGCGATCAACGTCATTGACGGGGCCGACCCAGCAAGCGGCGGCCAGATGTTCACGACCGACAACAGCTGCATCGACACGCTCTCGGCGAACCCGCAGAAGTTCTCCACGCGTGGCTATGACGGCACGCTTGCCGGCGTTCCGTACGACAACGGCGGTAAGGGAGCGGATCGTACCCGTGAGGGCTACGTCGAGATGATCTCGATGGGCGACATCATTCCGGGTTCCGACTTGGACGACTCGATCACGCACGTTCAGACGGGCAATGCGAACGAGGGCGTTCCTGCCGGGGCTCTGCCGGGCAATACTCGCAAGTGCGATTGGCCGGTGGGTGATGACCTGGCCGCTCCGCTTGATCTTGATCCGCCCACGGGGGGGCTGTTCGGCTCCGCCGCGATCGCCAACGTGGGCCAGGGCACGTACTTCTCGTACAACGCTGACGCCGTTGACGGCTTCACCGAGTCGGTCCTGTACAGCGGCTCGGCCGCTCTGACCCCGACGCTGCAGGACGCCAACACGCCGAGCATCGCCGCCACCGGCATCGCGCGTGCGTTCGTGTTCATGCAGAACGGCGCGCTGCTGACGGCCGATTATGCTCGCGGTGAGGACGCGGTCAGCGCCGTGTTCATGGCCGAGGAAGTCTACAACGAGTATAACATCGAGGCCGGCATCGGTGCGGCGAGCGATTGGGTCGTGACCTTCCCGACCAAGCGCTTCTATGTGGACAAGGGCCTGTATCCGTCGGCGATCACCAGCCCGTTCGCGGAAGCATTCGACGCGAAGTCCAATGTCGAACTCAGCCTCGACACCTGGGATCGTGAAGAACTCGGCAGCACAGGGCCGTCGGCACCTCGCTGCCCGTCGCCGCCGGATGACAGCTGCTTCCTCGTGGCGCCGTTCCTGCCGTGGGAAGTGAACGTCATCACTTTCCTGTCCGAAACGCCGACCGAGTCCGCAGTGTTTGGCTCGTCGCTGTACAAGTCGGTCAACCCGGTCGGCTTCAACGGCTGGGGCCGGATGAACCTCGGCTTCGGTGACGCGGGTGCACACGTGCTCGCAGGCGGCGTGACGCCGTCGGGTGCGGCGGTGAGCATCACGGGCCTGCCGACGACTGGCTTCTACGCGATGAACGTCATCAACGCCAACGTGACGCCGGGCACGCTTGCAAACTACAGTGGCGTTTGGCGCCACCGCGGCATGCGCAGCTGCAGCGGAGCGGATCTCGCCTGTTCGTAAGCGTTGATCGACAGCAACCCGTGGACGAGAGAGGGGAGGGCAACCTCCCCTCTCTTTATGTGTGTGCAGCACGCCTCAGTCGTGGCACCGGATGCGGCCATTTCATGCCTTGGTTGCTGCTTTCGTCGCGCACGACCGTCTCGAATCAGAGCCTTGATTCACGGATATAATCTGCGCGGCGTAGCATGTAGCCTCCGTCAGGTGTCGGATGGGTGTTCACTCGCCTGTCATGTAGACTCTGCTACAAGCACGCGCATCTCCTGCCCTTCCCGGTGCTGATCTTCATGAATATCCGCCTCCTGCTGATCGCCTTTCTATCGTGCCTGGCGGTCTCCGCCAGTGCCAGCGCGGCAGAGCAGCCTGCGGGTACCATCACCCTCGAGCTGCGCGACCCTGCGCTCGGGGTCTGCAACGCCAACGTCTACGATCCACGAGGTTACGTGACCGAGGATGCAGCGGCCGGCAACTTGACTGGCCACGATGTGGTCCTCGAATCCCTTCCGGGACAGGCGGACAGCTGCAAGGTTGGGCTGGTGCCCGAGCCGACGGACGAGGATTACGATGTCGACCTCCAGCTCGCCAGTAGCGCGTCTGGTGGCGCTCTCGGCGCCGTGGTGGTCAACCAGGATTTCTACGTTCGCTATCACGTTGGCAATGACGCCTCCGTTTGCATGCGCGGAGGTTCGTTCGCCGGGAAGCTGGACGGCTGGGTGCTGGGTTCCTACGCTTGCGGCAACGGAGCCTCAGCCTGCACTCCCGGATGGAGCGCATATCAGAAGGTCACGCCGCGCGCGGCGGGCAATTTCAGCTTCAGCATCCTCTGCTCCAATGCCACCGGTCCCAAGAGCCTCGCACCCGTGGCGGTGACTCAGCCTGCTGCCCCGGCCAATATCGAACTGCAGGGAATCCCCTCGAGCGCGCAGCCTGGCACGAGCTTCAATGTGTCATGGGCTGCCGTAGCCGGCGCCAGCAAGTGCGACGGAACCGGGACCATCAACAGCACCCCGGCGACCCTCGGCCCCTGGACCACGGCGACGACCGTCACCTCGCCGCGCAAGGTCAATGTTCCGGCCAGTGCCGTCGCCGGTCAGCAGCTCAGGCTGACGCTCGAGTGCAAGGATGCGGCCGGCGTGGTCCTTGCCAGCGGCACCGCGGGCCCGATCAGCATCGGTGCTGCAACGGCCTGTCCGGCCACCATCGCATCGCCGAACCCCGCCCAAGCCAACCGCACCTTGAGTTTGATCGCTCGGTCCGACGTGACCTATGGCGTCTACGCGGGCACGCGAACCAACGTCAACCTGCTCGAGTGGAACGACGTCTGGGGTCACGCGAGTCACACGGATAGCGGAACCTCGTGGCCGGGGCCGATCGGGTCCAACCCGGTGATCAAGGGTTTCCAACGCAACAGCTATATGGGCGTGCACTTCAAGACCTCCGCGACCGGGCTCGTTCCGGGCTCCTTCACGAACCAGAACTATGTGGGTTCCGCCAATCTCGTCATGGCGATCAGTTCCGTTTGCGGGGACTTCACGGAACATCTGCCGAGTCCGGGCTGCCTGAAGGAAAGCCAATACGGCGGAGGGCCCTGGAGTGGAACGCCGGCTTCCGATACCAAGATGGTGAGCTACAAGTTCACCGATACCAACCCGACCGGGTACTGCAATCTGCAGCCCAGTACCGATTACTATGTAAACATCTACATGGCTGATCCGAATCAGGTCGTTTCCGGGAAGTGTCCGCAAGGCAGCCCCACCTGCCCGATCAGTGCGCAACGGCGCTAGGGCCTGTGGAGCACGTCGGCGTTTGCGCGGACTGATCCGCGCCAACGCCAGTCTGCGGGACGGCGGCAGCGCTGCCGCGTGGCGCGCGACAGAACCGCGTGGCGCGCGTCGCCGGCAGGCTCGGCGATGTCGTGCGGACTCATCGAGCCAGCGCGCTGCGCGAGGGAGTGTAAGGTTCCTGCTCGGGCGCACGGCCTGCAGCGGCGTCAACCAACGCGGAGCGTCGTGGGCGCCCATCGATTCCGCGCAGCGGGGGACTTTCCACCTCGTCACGGGGCAGCTCCGGTCCTCGAAGCCGAATCGATCCGTGCCCGCCGAACCGCAAGATACCGCTTGATCGCATCATTGTGAGGATTGAAGTTGTGACATTCACCCGTTGCGTTTCTCTGTGTGTTTGGGCCATGTTCGCCCTGCTGCTGGCGTCTCTCGCAATCGCCGCCGATCCCGTTGCCTCGCCTTCCGTGGTTCTCGCAACGCAGGGTGGAGCACGCGTCAGCCTCGATGATATCGACGCGTTTGCGGCCACGATCCCCGAGGAGCAGCGCGCGGGTTATTTCAATAGCCCGTCACGCATCGAAACCCTGGTCAGCGGCCTGCTCCTGCAAAAGCAGCTCGCCGCCGAAGCCCGTGAGCTGGGGCTGAGTGCGGATCCGACGGTGAAGCGCCAGCTCGAGCAGGCCGAAGATGCCGCGCTTGGCAAGGCGAGGATGATGAACTTCCGGCAAACCCTGAAGGTTCCCGACTTGACGCAACGCGCACGCGAGGAATACATCGCCAATCGAGAGAAATATACGCAGCCGGAGTCGGTGCGCGTGAAGCATGTCCTCATCGGCTTCGAGGGCAGGGACAAGCCCGCCGCGATAGCGCTCGCCGAACGGGTGCGCGGCGAAGCGGTTGCGCACCCCGCGAGCTTCGATCAACTCATCAAGGATTATTCCGACGACCCGAGAAAGCTTTCGAACCACGGGGTCGTGGAAGGCGCGCAGGATCCGGCCCGGCATCCGAGCGCCTGGGTGGAGGCCGTCGCGAACCTGAAGGTGCCCGGTGCGGTGTCGCAACCGATCGAAACGAAGCAGGGATTGGAGATCGTCCAGCTCGTCGAGCGAACGCCTTCGGCCGTCATTCCGTTCGATGACGTGAAGAGGCAGATCATCGCGAAGCTGTCCAGCGGCTTCGTGACGACGGAGGTGCAGAACCACACCGACGAACTTCGCAATCGCCCGCTCGATGTCAACGCCGAATTGCTGAAGACTCTGCGCTCTCGCTACGGCAGCGACGACTCCGAGGCCAGCGGGCGGAACCTTTCGGCCGGCGAGGCGAACTAGGGAATGTCTGAACAAGCCCGTCATGCCGGCGAAGGCGGGCATCCAGCGACTTCAAGCCATTGAAATCAAAGGCACTGGACTCCCGCCTTCGCGGGAGTGACGAGCGTGTCGACTTGTTCAGATACTCCCTGGACTATCGAGCGGCCCGCGCTGCTGCGCGCCCCTGCAGGACGCTTCAGCGGCTGATCGGACTGACCGGAAAGCAGAGGTGAAACCGCCAACGTGGTTTGCCTTTTCGCTGTCGTTTGGCCGCCAGCGTCGGGATCGCCAGACCAATCGCTAAGAATCTTTCCTCGTGCGGGCAAGCTGCCGCTTCCGGCTCCCTACCGCCGCCAGGTTCATGGCACGATTGGCCATTGCGAGCGCGGACCGTTGAAGCGGTAGCAGCAGCTCGCGTTGCATACTTGTTGCATCGTGCGACCAGCTCGGGCACCACATCCTGTCGGCTGGGGCCTGTGCACCGCGCCGGGACCGCGCCCCGGGCCAGGGCAGCGCGCCAACCGGCAAAGAAGGCAGCATCCGCTCAATGGCCACCGCTCAGCTCACTGCGCGCTTCCTGCGCCGCGAAATCCATAGCCGCTTCGCCGGCAGCTTTTCCGGCGGCCTCTGGGCGCTGTTCCAACCGCTGCTGCAGCTCGCGGTCTACAGCTTCGTCTTCGTGCAGATTTTCAAGGCAAAGATTCCCGGCGCCGACGCGCCGGGCTATGTGCCCTTCCTGATGACCGCGCTATGGCCATGGACGGCATCCTCGGAAGCGGTGCTGCGCGCCACCACCGCGATCGAAAGCAATGCCGCCCTGATCGGCAAGGTGGCGCTGCCGCGCGAAGTGCTGGTGCTGTCCACCGTGCTGGCGAGCTTCGCCATCCACTTCTGCGGTTTTCTGGCGATCGTACTGATCCTCGCCGCGCTCGGTCAGGGCATCCATCTGTCCGGCCTGCTGCCGGCCGTGCTGCTGTACCTGCCGCTGTTCGTTCTCTCGCTCGGCTTCGCGCTTTTCTGCGCCGCGGTACAGGTGTTCGTGCGCGATCTAGTGCAGATCGTCGCCCAGGTCCTGCCGCTCCTGATGTTCAGCGCGCCGGTCTTCTACGACCGCGATCTGCTGCCCGAGCGCTGGCGCGCCTGGATGGACCTGAACCCCTTCACCTTCTACGCCGAGAATTTCCGCGTCGCCCTGTTGCATCACGGCAGCTTCGATCCGGCGCGCTTCGGCGTGGCGCTGGCGCTGGCCCTGGCCGTCTGGCTGCTCGGTCGCTGGGTGTTCCGCCGCCTCGATCCCCACTTCGAGGACTTCCTGTGAGCGCGCTGGTCGTCGCTCGCGGCCTCGGCAAGGCCTACCCGAAGGTCCATCGCAGCAGCGACCGTCTGCGCTCGCTCGGGCGATTGCTTCTGCGCGGCGGCGGCGGCGATCGGGTGGAAGTCCTGCGTGACGTCGATCTCGAGGTCCAACGCGGCGAATCACTGGCGCTGATCGGCGCCAACGGCGCCGGCAAGTCGACTCTGCTGAAGCTCATCACGGGTGTGCTGACGCCGAGCAGCGGCAGCGTTCAGGTGAACGGCGAGATCGGCGCGCTGCTCGAGCTCGGCGCTGGCTTCCATCCCGACCACACCGGCCGCGACAACGTGGCGATGGCCGCCGCGCTGCACGGCATGAGCGCCGCCGAACTGCGCGAGCGGCTGCCCGAAATCATCGCCTTTGCCGACATCGGCCGCTACATCGACGAGCCGGTCAAACACTATTCCTCCGGCATGGTGGTGCGCCTGGGCTTCGCCGTGGTTGCGGCCCTAAAGCCCGATCTCCTGATCACCGACGAGGTGCTGGCGGTCGGCGACGAGTCGTTTCAGAAGAAATGCATCGCCTGGATGACCCGCTACCTCGACGGCGGCGGCACCCTGATGCTGGTCTCGCACAGCATGTACCACGTGCAGAAGCTCTGTCGCCGCGCCTGCTGGCTGCGCGAGGGTCAGGTCGAAATGCAGGGCGACGCCTTCGAGGTCACCCAGGCCTACCTGTCGTGGCACGAGCGCAAGTCCGCGCCGGAGGCCGCCGCGCACGGTGCGTCACGCGCGGGCCTCGAGTTCAGCCTGTTCGGCGTAGCGCTCAACGACCTCGAGGGTGAGCAGCAGCTCGTGCTCGAAGCCGGCGAGACCCTGCGTGTGCGCGCCGAAATCCATTCGCGCGACGGCCGCGTGCCCTGCGTGGCCGTCGGCATCGTGCGCGCCGACGGCACCGCGGTCTACGGCGTCAGCACCGACATGGACGCCTGTCCGCCGCGGCAGATCGCTGACAACCGCTACCTCTGTGAGGTGGAGTTTCCTGAGCTTGCGCTCTTGCCCGGAGGCTACAGCGTCCGCGTGCATCCCCTCGATTCGGAGGGCGTGCGTTTGTTTGACACCAGCGAGCGCCCGCTGCTGATCCGCGGCAGCACCCGCGAGCTGGGCATGGTGCGTCTGCCGCACCGCTGGAAACATCTGGACGCTACCGAGGCGAGCTCATGAGCGATCCCGTCCTGCCCTTCACTGGCGAACGCTTCACGCCCGAGTGCGTGCGCGAAATCTGGTACGAGCACTGGCATCGCTACGCCTTCGCGCGTCCGCTGGCGGCCGGAAAACGCGTGCTGGATGCGGCTTGCGGCGAGGGCTACGGTTCGGCCTTGCTGGCCGAGGTGGCGGCCGATGTAACCGGCGTCGACATCGACCCCGCGACGATCGAACACGCCCGCGCCCGCTACGGCTCGCGTTCCGCCCTGGCCTTCGAGTGCGCCGATGCCGCCGCGCTGTCGTTTGCCGCGCGCAGCTTCGATCTGGTCGTTTCCTTCGAGACCCTCGAACACCTCGCCGCTCAGCAGGAGCTCGTCGCCGGCTTCGCCAGGGTTCTCAGCGACGACGGCCTGCTGGTCATTTCCTCTCCAGACAAGCATGTCTACAGCGAGCTCAGCGGCTTCCGCAACGAATTCCACGTGCGTGAACTCTATCGCGACGAGCTTCTGGCTCTGCTGCGCCCGCATTTTCCCGCGCTGCGCCTCTACGGCCAGAAGCTGGTCTTCCAGTCGGCGCTGTGGGCGCTCGATGAGCACTGCGGTCCACCGCTGGTGAGCACGCTGTCCGCAGCCGACGGCGCGGTGAGCGCGGGCTTTGGCCAGGCGCCGATGTACTTCGTCGCCGTGTGCGCGAAATCGCGGCTGCCGGAGAATCTGCCGGCGCTGTCGCTCTTCGGCGACCGCGAAGAATCGGTCTACAGCCATTACAATCACGAAGTGCGCAAGAACATCGCCGCTGGCACGCGCATCGCCGAGCTCGAAGCCGAACTGGCGCGCCTGCGCGCTGTGGCGTCGGCGGCGGCCGACCGCGACGTTGACCCTGACGCATGAATAGCGAATTCAACTACCAAATCGACTACGGCCCTGTCGCGGTGCAGCCGGCTGCACCGCGGATCGACCCGAATGCGCCCCTGTACGCTTCCGAGGACGGCGTCGTCGCCTCGCTGTCGAGCAGTGAATGCATTTTTCAGGTTCGTCGCAGCGGCGCGCCGCACGTGATGACCTTCCAGGTTCTGCAGGCGCTCGATCAGAGCCGCGAGTTCCGCAGCCTGGAGGAACATACCGCACGCCTGCTGGCTACGATCCCGGCGCTGCAAGACCAGCGCCAGGGCGTCCAGCGCGTGCTGGAAAGCCTGATTTCGCGCGGGCTTTTGGTGTCCGATCGCGATTTCCTGCAGCGCGTTGGCGCGGTCAGCCCGCGCGCGCCGGCGCCGCTGCGGGCGGTTTTCATCCGCGCCTGCGAGCGTCCACAGCAGGTCGAGCGCCTGTTGAATTCGCTGGCCGATTACGAGCGCCGCTTTCGCGCCAACCGGCACTACGTCCTGCTCGACGATTCGCTCGGCGCGAGCGCGATCGATCGGCACCGCGACCTGCTGCGCGAGTTCGCCCGCGCCACCGGCTGCAAGCTCACCTATATCGGTGCGACCGAACGCGAGCGCCTGATCGCGAGCCTGGGGCGGGCACTGCCGCAGGCGGCCGGCGCGCTGCGCCAGCTGGTGGCCGGAGATCCGCGCGGTCGCTTCGGCGGCGGGCGCGGCTGGAACCTCGCCCTGCTGCTGTCGGCCGGCGCGCGCATGGTGCTGCTGGATGACGATCACCTGCTGCCGCTGCGCCGACCCGAGGGCGCGCTGGCCGGACTCGATCCGAACCCGGCGCCGGCCGCGCATGCCGAGTTCTACCACAATCTCGATCACGCGCTGGCCGCAGGAGAGGAATACGAAGGCGATCCCTTCGAGCTCCATCTCGCGGCGGCGGGTCATGCGCTCGGCGAACTGGTCGGCAGCGCGGACTACGCCATTGCGCGCACCGCGCTGCGCGGTCTTGCCCTGAGCCGGCTCGATCACCTGTTTGGCGACGCGCCGATCCTCGCCACTCATCATGGTGCCTACGGCAGCTCGCGCGCGGAATCCGGGCTCTGGCTCTACCAGCTTCCGGCTGCTGAGCGAGCCCGCTTTGCCGCCGATCGCGATAGCTATCTGCGCAACGTGGAGACCGCCAGCATCTGGTACGGCTACCGCCAGGCGCGCGTCAGCGGCGCGATGAGCTTCAGCCCCTTCATGATCGACAACTCCGTCCTGCGCCCCTGCACCAATCCGTTTGGTCGTGGCGAGGACGCACTGTTCTCCTGGGTCAGCGAGCTGCTGCACCCCCAGGCGCTTGCGCTCGAGCTGCCGCTTGCGATCGGCCACGTGCAGGAAACCCAGCGCAAGCGTTCGAGCAACACTCTGGCCGCGCACGCGCCTCGCTTCAACTACCTGGTTGGCGACTTCGTCCGCCGCACCCTGCCGGAATTCAACGCCGAGGATCCGGCCGCGCGGCTTGGTCTGCTGGCGGCGCATTTGCGTGACATTGCCGGCGCCAGCGAAGCCGGTCGTGTGCGCCTGCTCGATGAATATCTGGCCTACGCGCGCGCCGACCTGATCGAGCGCCTGCAGCAGCAGTACGACGCGGCGAGCGACGCGCCCATCTACTGGCAAGCGGACGTGCGCACGATCATCGAGGCCAACGGCCGCGCCTTGATCGCCAGATCGGCGCCGCGTCTCGGCGACTGGCCGCAGGACATCGACGCCGCCGGCTGCGCGCGGGCGCTGCGCGAGGAGACCAACGCGCTGGCGGCGGCCTGGGAGGCGTGGCCCGCGCTGTGGCAGCACGCCCGCGAGCAGGGCGCCCGGCTGCTCGACGCCGTGTGAGTCGGTCGTGACCGCCGGCCTGGACCCGCGGCTGACCAGCATCGTCATCGTTGCCGCCGATAGCGGCGAGCTGCTGCAGGACGCCGTGGCCTCCACGCTCGCGCAGAGCGCGCCGATCGAGCTGATCCTGGTCGACAACGCCTCCAGCGACGGCGCGCCCGCCCGCGCCCTGGCCGCGTGCGCCGGCGATGCCCGTCTGCGCCTGATCGAAAACGGCGCCAACCTCGGCTTCGGGCCCGCCTGCAACCGCGGCGCGGCAGTCGCCCGCGGCGGCGCGCTGCTGTTTCAGAACCCCGACTGCGTGCTGCAGGTGGATACCGTCGCGCGGCTGCGTGCGGCGCTCGAAAGCGGTTCTGGAATCGGCCTCCTTGGCGTAACGGTCTGCAATCCGGATGACAGCCCGGCGCGCGCCAACCGGCGCCGCGCGCCGACCCTGCGTCGCGCGCTGATGAGCGCCTTGGGGCTTGCCCGCTTCGAGTCGCGTTGGCCGGCGCTCGCGGGAATCGAGCTTCCCGCAGCCGACGCAGGCGAAGCGCTGGAAGACGTCGACGCCGTATCCGGCGCCCTGATGCTGCTGCGTCGCGAGGCTTTCGAGGCCGTCGGCGGCTTCGACGAGGGCTACTTTCTGCACGCCGAGGATCTGGACCTCTGTCGGCGCCTGCGCGACGCTGGTTGGCGCGTTGCGGTGGCGGGCGCCATTCGTGTGCGCCACGCTCAGGGCAGTTCGAGCCGCCATCGCCCGCTGTTCGTCGCCTGGCACAAGCATCGCGGTCTGTGGCGCTATCTGCGCCGCTTCGACCCGGCCGTGCGGCGACCCCTGCCGGGCGCGCTGGCCTGGCTTGCGCTCTGGGCCCACTTCGCGCTGCAGGCGCCCTGGCTCACGCTGCGGCGCCTGCTGCGCCGCTGATCAGCCGTCCAGGGAGTATCTGCACAAGTCGACATGCTCGTCACTCCCGCGAAGGCGGGAGTCCAGTGTCTTTGATCTCAAGGGCTTGAAGTCGCTGGATGCCCGCCTTCGCGGGCATGACGGGCTTGTTCAGACATTCCCTAGGCGCTGCCTTGCACCGCTGCGATACAGCAGCCAGCCGACCACCGCCAGCACGCCGAGCCCGACCCATTGGTTGAAGTGCAGCGCGGCCGGCAGCGCCAGCACATCAGCGCGGGCGCTGACGACGATCGGAATCGCAATGGCGATGCCCATCAGCGCCTCGCCGGTGATCAGTCCGGCCGAGAACAGGGTGCCCGGCCGATGCACGCGGTCGCGCGCGCCGTCGTCGCGCGAATCGATGCCGTGCCTGCGCTCGACGAACCAGGACAGCAGGCCGCCGAGGAAGATCGGCACCATCAGTTCGAGCGGCAGGTAAATGCCGATCGCCGCCGCCAGCACCGGCACCCGGAAGTGCGAGCCGCGCAGCTTCAGCCACTCGTCCAGCGCGATGATCGCCGCGCCGACCACGACGCCGATGCCGATGAAGGTCCACGGCAGCGCGCCGCCGAACAATCCCTGCGCGACCGAAGCCATCAGCGTCGCCTGCGGCGCCGACAGCGCGTTCGGGTGCTCCGCCGTGGGTGCGCCGATGCCGTAGGCCGCCGCCAGCAGACTCAATACCGGCGCCATGATCAGGGCGCAGGAAAAGGCGCCGATCATCAGCATCAGCTGCTGCTTCCAGGGCGTCGCGCCGACCAGATAACCGGCCTTGAGATCCTGCAGGTTGTCGCCGCCGACCGCCGCCGCGCAGCAGACCACCGCGCCGATCATGATCGCCGCCACCGCGCCGATCGAGGAATCACGGCCCAGCATCAGCATCAGCACCACCGCCGCGAACAGGATGGTGGCGATGGTGATGCCCGACACCGGGTTGTTCGACGAGCCGACCAGACCGGCGAGGTAGGCCGAGACCGACACGAACAGGAAGCCGGCGACGATCATGATCACCGTCATGGTGAGGCTGATGGTCCAGCCGTGGGTGATCGTCGGGTCGGCGCTGACGATCGCGTGATAAAGCAGGCCCAGCGGCACCGTGAAGGCCACCAGGGCGATCAGCATCCACTTCATCGGGATGTCGCGCTCGGTTTCCGCAACCATCGCTTCAGCGCCCTTGCGCGCCGCCGCGAAGCCGCTCTTGACGCCGTTCAGCAGGGACTTGCGCAGCGAGAACAGCGTCCACACCCCGCCGATCAGCATCGCGCCGACGCCGAGATAGCGGATCTTCGCCGACCAGATGGCGCCGGCCGCATCGGCAGCGCTCGCTCCCGCGAGTTGCGCCGCCAGCGCCGGATCGCTGTCGAGGAACCAGGCGTCATAGATCGGAATCGCGAAGTGCCAGGACAGGATGCTGCCCGACACCACCACGATGCCGACGTTGAGCCCGACGATATAGCCCACGCCGAGCAGGGCCGGTGACAGGTTGGTGCCGAGGTAGGCCAGGTACTTGCCGATAAAACCGGCGCCGACCGCGTTGTCCGGAATCAGGCGCAGCCCGCTCGCCGCCGCCAGCTTCACCACCGCGCCGATGAAGCCGGACAGCGCGAGGATCTTCAGCCCCGGCCCGGGGTTGTCACCCGCCTTCAGCACCTCGGCCGCGGCCTTGCCCTCGGGGAAGGGCAGGGGCTCCTCGACGATCATCGAGCGCCGCAGGGGCACCGAGAACAGCACGCCGAGCAGGCCGCCGAGACCGGCGATGGCCAGCACCCAGGAATAGCGGAAATCCTGCCAGTAGCCGAGGATCACCAGCGCCGGAATCGTGAAGATCACCCCCGCCGCGATCGACGAGCCGGCCGAAGCGCCGGTCTGCACGATGTTGTTCTCGAGGATGGTGCCGCCGCCCAGCAGGCGCAGCACGCCCATCGACACCACCGCCGCCGGAATCGCCGTGGCGATGGTCAAGCCCGCGAACAGCCCCAGGTAGGCGTTGGCCGCGGCCAGGATCACCGCCAGGATGACGGACAGAACGATTGCGCGCGCAGTGAGCTGCGCGACCGGTGCGGTCGGATCCGGCTTCATGGGAACCCCTCGTCGACGATGGGATGCGCGCGGCGCGCCGCGCACGACGGGCTATGAAAGCACAAGCCCGCGCGGGCGTCACCCCGGACGCGGGGGAACGGCCACCGGCCGCCTGGAGCCGCGCGGCCGGCGGCTATCGACCGCGCGGATCAAAAGCCGCGCGGGGACCCTGTCTGGCGCACGGTGGAATTGCCGCCCAGCCTCGCGCGACTGCCGGGTTCGCGCGTAGGAGTATCTGAACGAGTCGACACGCTCGTCACTCCCGCGAAGGCGGGAGTCCAGTGCCTTGGATTGCAATGACATGAAGTCGCTGGCTGCCCACCTTCGCGGGCATGACGGGCTTGTTCAGACACTCCTCAGCGGAACCGGTTGATTGCCTCGCGCAGCTCGCGCGCGGCGTCGCGCGCTGCCGCGGCGAAGTCTTCGCCGCTGCCGGCGTAGAGGATTGCTCGCGAGGAGCTGACGATCAGCCCCGTGCCGTCTGCCGTTGCGCCCTGCCGCAGCACGGCCGCCACGTCGCCGCCCTGGGCGCCGATGCCGGGCACGAGCAGCGGCATCTCGCCCACCGCGGCGCGCACGCGGCCAAGTTCTTGCGGCCAGGTGGCGCCGACCACCAGCGCACAGTTGCCGTTCGCGTTCCAGTCGCGAGCCACGGTCTCGGCGACCCGCAGATACAGCGGCCGGCCGCCGCAGTCCAGCGCCTGGAAGTCGGCGCCGCCTGGGTTGGAGGTACGACAGAGGATGATGACGCCCTTCTCGGCGTACCCCAGAAGCGGTTCGAGCGAGTCGCGACCCAGGTAAGGGTTGACCGTCACCGCGTCGGCGCCGTAGCGCTCGAAGGCTTCCGTTGCGTAATTTCGCGCCGTCGAGCCGATGTCACCGCGCTTGGCGTCGAGGATCACCGGCACGCCCGGGTGCGCTTCATGGATGTGGGCGATCAGGCGCTCCAGCGCGTCTTCCGCGCGGCGCGCGGCGAAGTGGGCGATCTGCGGCTTGAAGGCGCAGACCAGATCCGCGGTGGCATCGACGATCTCGCGGCAGAACGTGAAGATCGCGTCGGGATCGTCGCGCAGGTGCGCCGGGAACTTCGCCGGCTCCGGGTCGAGACCGACGCAGACCAGGGAATCACGCTGCCGCCAGGCGGCCTTCAGTTCCTGCATGAACGCCATGCGCCGTCTCCCGATGAGGCTCGCCGCGGCCGGGTTGCCCGCCGCTCAGGCCAGCTCCTTGAAGCGAATCCGCTTGGGCTGCGCCGCTTCGTCACCCAGGCGGCGGCGCTTGTCGGCCTCGTACTCGCGGTAGTTGCCGGGGAAGAACTCGACGTGCGAGTCGCCCTCGAAGGCGAGGATATGGGTGGCCACGCGGTCGAGAAACCAGCGGTCGTGGGAGATCACGAACACGTTGCCGGGGAACTCCAGCAGGGCGTCCTCCAGCGCGCGCAGGGTCTCGACGTCGAGGTCGTTGGAGGGCTCGTCGAGCAGCAGCACGTTGCCGCCCTGCAGCAGGGTCTTGGCCAGGTGCAGGCGCCCGCGCTCGCCGCCCGACAGGGTGCCCACCAGCTTCTGCTGGTCCTGGCCCTTGAAGTTGAAGCGGCCGATGTAGGCGCGCGACTGGATCTCGACGCCGTTGATGTTGAGGATGTCGGCGCCGCCGGAGACCTCCTGGAACACGTTGTGGTTGCCTTCCAGTTTCTCGCGGCTCTGGTCGACGTAGGCCAGGTTCACCGTCGGCCCGGTGATGATTTCCCCACTGTCCGGCTTTTCCTGGCCGACGATCATCTTGAACAGGGTCGACTTGCCGGCGCCGTTGGGGCCGATGATGCCGACGATCGCGCCGGGCGGCACCAGGAAGCTCAGGTCGTCGATCAGCAGGCGTTCGCCGAAGGACTTCGACACGCCCTTGAACTCGATCACCGAGCTGCCCAGGCGTTCGCCCGGCGGGATGAAGATCTCGTTGGTCTCGTTGCGTTTCTGGTAGTCCACCGATTGCAGTTCCTCCAGCCGCGCAAGGCGCGCCTTGCCCTTGGAGCGACCGCCCTTGGCGTTTTGTCGCGCCCACTCGAGCTCGCGCTGCAGGGCCTTCTGGCGCGCCTTTTCCTGGCTTTCCTCCTGCTTCAGGCGCTCGGACTTCTGCTCCAGCCAGGACGAGTAGTTGCCCTTCCAGGGAATGCCGCGGCCGCGATCCAGCTCCAGGATCCACTCCGCCGCGTTGTCGAGGAAGTAGCGATCGTGGGTCACCGCGACCACGGTGCCGGGATAGCGGTGCAGGAATTCCTCCAGCCACTCGACGGACTCGGCGTCCAGATGGTTGGTCGGCTCGTCGAGCAGCAGCATGTCGGGCTTGGAGAGCAGCAGGCGGCACAGCGCCACGCGGCGCTTCTCGCCGCCGGAGAGCTTGCCGATCACCGCGTCCCAGGGCGGCAGGCGCAGGGCGTCGGCCGCCACCTCGAGCTGGCGCTCCAGCGCGTGGGCGTCGTTCGCGGCCAGCAGGTTTTCGAGCTGCTGCTGCTCGGCGGCCAGCTTGTCGAAGTCGGCGCCCTCCTCGCCGTAGGCGGCGTAGACCTCGTCGAGGCGCTGCTGCGCGTTCAGGATCTCGGCGACGCCTTCCTCCACCGCCTCGCGCACGGTCTTTGCAGGGTCCAGCTTTGGCTCCTGTTCGAGAAAGCCGATCTTGATCCCCAGCTGCGGCCGCGCCTCGCCGACGAAATCCGTGTCGACCCCGGCCATGATGCGCAAGACCGTCGATTTGCCGGCGCCGTTCAGACCCAGCAGGCCGATCTTGGCGCCGGGGAAGAAGGACAGCGAAATGTCCTTGATGATCTGACGCTTGGGCGGCACCGTCTTGCTGACGCCGATCATGGTGTAGATGTACTGCATGCCTGGACTCCGGGCGCGGCGCGGCCGACGCGGCGGCTGCGCCAAGAAAAGAAAAGAGCGAGCCGCCCATTATCGCGGTTTCGCGCCGACGCCGCCACGCCGCGCGGATCGACCCCGCGCCGTGCCGCGCGGCCTCGTTGCTACACTCGCCCGGTCACGGGGGAACCGCATGGACGATACCGCCAATCCGGTCGAGGCCTTCATCGCGCGCTGGCAGGGCGCGGACGGGCGCGAGCGCGCGAACTATCAACTGTTCCTGAGCGAACTGGCCGCGCTGCTGGAGGTGCCCGCGCCGGAGCCGGCGAGTGCGGACAACGCCGCCAACGCCTACGTGTTCGAGCGCCGCGTGGTGTTCCGCCACGGCGACGGCAGCGAGTCCTACGGCTACATCGATCTCTACCGCCGCGGCGCCTTCGTGCTGGAAGCCAAGGACGTGCGCGAAGCCAGCACCGCCCGCTACGACCAGGGCATGCTGCGCGCGCGCTCGCAGGCGGAAAACTACGCCCGCGCGCTGCCCGTCGGCGAAGGCCGTCCGCCCTTCGTGGTGGTGGTGGACGTGGGCCGCTCGATCGAGCTCTACAGCGAGTTTTCGCGCTCCGGCGCCACCTACACGCCCTTCCCCGACCCGCGCTCGCACCGCATCGCGCTCGCCGACCTGCGCGACGAGGCCATCCGCGCGCGCCTGCGCCGCCTGTGGCTGGAACCGCTTTCCCTCGATCCAGCGCGCCGTTCGGCCATCGTCACGCGCGAGATCGCCGCGCACCTGGCGGAGCTCGCGCGCTCGCTGGAAAGCGCCGGTCACCCGCCGCACGCCGCCGCCGGCTTCCTGACGCGGTGCCTGTTCACCCTGTTCGCCGAGGACGTGGCGCTGATCCCGCGCCACGCCTTCCGCGACCTGCTGGTCAGCCTGAAGACCAACCCCGCGCAGTTCGTGCCGATGGTCGGCGAGCTGTGGCGGGCGATGGACGCGGGCCTGTTCTCGGTCGCCATCCGCGCCGATCTGCTGCGCTTCAACGGCAAGCTGTTCAAGCAGCCCGAGGTGCTGGCGCTGGACCGCGCGCAGATCGCCCTGCTGATCGAAGCGGCGCGCGCGGACTGGAAGGAGGTGGAGCCGGCGATCTTCGGCACCCTGCTCGAACGCGCGCTCGATCCCGTCGAACGCCACGCGCTGGGCGCCCACTACACGCCGCGCGCCTACGTCGAACGCCTGGTGCTGCCGACCGTCATCGAACCGCTGCGCGAGGACTGGAAGATCGCCCAGGCCAGCGCCCTGATGCTCGCCGCCGAAGGCAGGCAGGACGCCGCGCTCGCCAGCATCGTCGCCTTCCACCAGGCGCTGTGCGCGGTGCGCGTGCTCGATCCGGCCTGCGGCTCGGGCAATTTCCTCTACGTCACGCTGGAACACATGAAGCGCCTCGAAGGGGAGGTGCTGAACGCCTTCGACGAACTCGATCCCTACGGCCAGGCCGTGCGCCTGCGCCAGGGCGACCTGGCGCTGGAGGGCGGGCGCGTCGATCCCTTCGGCGACCAGACCGTCGATCCGCACCAGTTGCTCGGGCTGGAACTCAACCCGCGCGCCGCGGCCATCGCCGAACTGGTGCTGTGGATCGGCTACCTGCAATGGCACTTCCGCAGCCGCGGCGCGGTGCTGCCGCCCGAACCCGTGCTCAAGGACTTCCGCAACATCGAATGCCGCGACGCCGTGCTCGCCTGGGACCGCGTGGACTACGCCACCGACGATGCGGGCCGCCCGCTGACGCGCTGGGACGGGCGCACGTTCAAGACCTCCCCCGTCACCGGCGAACCGATCCCCGACGAAACCGCCCGCGTGCCGCAGGAACGCTACCTCGGCGCCCGCCGCGCCGCGTGGCCGGAGGCGGATTTCGTGGTCGGCAATCCGCCGTTCATCGGCAACAAGCGCATGCGCCTGGCCCTTGGCGACGGCTATGTCGAAGCGTTGCGCGCGAACTGGCCGCAAGTCCCCGAATCCGCCGATTTCGTCATGTACTGGTGGCACCACGCCGCCACCCTCACCCAGCGCGGATCGCTGCGCCGCTTCGGCCTCATCACCACCAATTCCATCCGCCAGACCTTCAATCGCCGCGTGGTTGAAGCGGCGCTCGACCCGCCCAAAGCCCCGTCGTCTTCCCGGAATCCGTCGCCCCGGCGCACGCCGGGATCCGGCGACTTATCGGCGAAGGCACTGGGTCCCGGCCTGCGGCGGGACGACGAGGTCGAAAAGCCCCAGCCGCTTGCGCTGGTGTTCGCCATTCCCGATCACCCCTGGGTCGATGCGGCCGATGGCGCCGCGGTGCGCATTGCGATGACCGTGGGTGCCGTGCGGGAGTGCAGCGGACGCACGCTGGAGGTGGTTGCAGAAGGCGCTTCCGTTCAAGGCGAAGTGCCATGTACGTTTCGCGTTCAAACCGGCTACATACACTCCGATTTACGCGCCGCACTTGCGCTGGCCGATGCATCGGCGTTGCAGTCCAACCGCGGTCTGGCGTTCACCGGCATGTATCCGCTCGGCCAGGGATTCGTCCTCCTACCCGAGGACGTCGCCCGCGCGACCGGAACCGATCGCAACGCGCATGACGTCGTGAAACCGTTCGTGATCGCGCGCGATCTAGCGCAGAAGACGCGCCGCGCACAGATCATCGACTTTTACCCGCGCAGCGCCGACGAGGCTCGTGGCGCTTACCCGTCGCTCTTTCAGTGGGTGTTGGATCGGGTCAAGCCGGAGCGGGACCAGAACCCCGTAGAAGAACGGCGCAGAAACTGGTGGCTGTTTACGCGCCCGGTTCCTCCGTTGCGCAACGCAATTTCCACGCTGGATCGCTACATCGTGGTTCCGCGCACCGCCAAGTGGTTCACTTTCCAGTTCATCGACCGCAATACCATTCCCGACACCTCGGTCGTGGCTATTGCGTCCGACGAGCCACTGCATCTGGGCGTCCTCAGTTCCGCCGTGCATTTGACGTGGGCCGTGGCCGCAGGCGGTCGTTTGGGAATAGGCAACGACACGCGCTACCAGCACCAGAGCACCTTCAACCCCTTCCCCTTCCCCGCCGCCAGCGAAGCGCAAGCGGCCCGCATCCGCGACCTCGCCGAGCAGCTCGACGCGCACCGCAAGCGCCAGCAGGCCGCGCACCCCGATCTCACCCTCACCGGCCTCTACAACGTGCTGGACAAGCTCCGCGCCGGCGAAGCCCTGACGGCCAGGGAGCGCGCCGTCCACGAACAGGGCCTGGTGTCCGTGCTGCGCCAGTTGCACGACGAGCTGGATTCCGCCGTGCTCGATGCCTACGGCTGGAACGACCTCGCCCGGCTGCTCGCCGCCGCGCACGCCATCCCGCCACCCGCCAACGCGCCGCGCCCCGCAGGCCGGGGCGACGCCCAAGATGACGCCGCGCATGAGCGCACCGCCCCCGTCGGCGACCCACCCCGCCACAACCGCATCGCAGCTGTTGTAGGAGCCCACCCTGTGGGCGACCCACCCCGCCACAACCGCATCGAGGCTCTTGTAGGAGCCCACCCTGTGGGCGACCCACCCCGCCACAACCGCATCGAGGCTCTTGTAGGAGCCCACCCTGTGGGCGACCCACCCCCGTCCGGCGACGCTTCCAGTGGTCGCGCACAGGGTGCGCTCCTACCGGCAGGCGGCAGCATGGATCGCGTCGAAGCCGCACGCGCCTTCGATGAGGCCATCCTCGAACGCCTGGTCGCGCTCAACGCCGCGCGCGCCGCGGAGGAAGCGCGCGGCCTCGTGCGCTGGCTGCGCCCGGATTTCCAGAACCCGCAGGGCGAGCGCGCGACCGATCAGCTCGCCATCGACGGCACCGCGGCCACCCCGGCGGCGACGGCGACGAAGAAACAGCCCTGGCCGAAGGAGCTTCCCGACCAGGTGCGCGCCGTGGCCGATGTGCTCGCCGCCGCCGCCGCGCCGCTGGACGAAGCCGCCATCGTCGAATGCTTCAGCGCCCGCGGCCGCTGGCGCGAGCGCCTGCCCGTCATCCTCGACACCCTCGTCGCCATCGGCCGCGCGCGCCGCGAGGATGGCGGGCGCTACGCAGCCTCATAAGCCCGCATTTCGAAGTTGAATTCGCCCATGGATCGTCAGTGGAAGGGGGTAGTTCATGTGTATGAGTCGCTTTATGGTTTCATGGATTGCGATTATCTCATTACTCTGTGTCGGCAAGGCGCACGCATATTTCGATACGCCCTGGATCACGCCTGCGAACCCGTTGCCTGGGCAGGAAGTGTTTGTCAATATGGCTGGGGGATATTGCGATACAGTTGCGGAACGTCCGGGGTATCCAGTCGTTGCTCGTGATGGCAATCTCGTCGAGTTCCTTGAGTACGGGAATCACTTTGAGCCCGGCGACGAGTTGTGCGTTTATCCTCCCTATTGGACTGTATCCAGGTCAATCGGCACGTTTGCAGAAGGAGATTTCATCCTGATCGTCAGTCTCGCATACGATAATCCCCCCTTTGGTATGGCGACCATGCAGCTTGGCACAATTCGGTTTGCCGTCAAGGCGCCGACAATCGCTGCTCCGGTTCCGACAGTCGGCGCCTTTGCCATAGGGACATTGCTGTTTGGCCTTTGTGCGCTGGCCGTGTGGCGGCTGCGCAAAACAAGTGTGCTGTTTATCTTCATTGCACTTTCATGTGTTCCGTTACAAGGGCGAGCGCAGGATGCGGTTCCAATTCAACTGTTGCTGACAAATGCGCCGGGGGCTCCTCTGCCGGCTCAAGTTATTTCCTGGGTCCAGGCTTCAAAACGTACGGCCATGCCGCCGCTTGCCGCGTTCAACATAAAAACGCCGCTGGCAGGGAATTACCTGATTCCTGATCGTGCTGCGGGGGATTTTCTTGCGTGGCTTGATCTCAACCCACATTCCGCTCGCAAAAAGCTGGAGGACTATGTGGTGGTTTCCTTCGCTGCAGCCGATATTCCCGTGGCGCTCGCGGCATTGCAGGCAGATCCCTATGTGGCAGCCGCATTCCTTGCTCCGGACTACGATTTTGCCGGAGTGGGGCTGATCCACTTCGAGATAACGCCGGGAGGACCTGCGGCTGCAGATGACCAGTACGGGTGGTTCGCGATGAACCTTGACGCTGCCTGGCGGCTCGCTTCCGGCTACGCGTTGATCGGTCAGATCGATATGGGACTTCATGAACAACATGCCGCCTTGAGGCAGTTCACGGACAGCACTTGGATAGGCGGCAACTTTGTCAAGGCCGCCTCGAGGGATGTCAGCCTGACGGCACAGCCAGCCCAAGCCGGCTTCGACGCAAGCGATGTGGATGAGAAGAAATCGATGTGGATTGGCGCAGGAAGTTGTACCGCAACGGGTGGCTTTCTCTCGCCGGCGATCCTGGGTCATGGTACCCATGTGGCCGGCCTTCTCGCTGCCAACGGAGCGAGCGCACTGGGCGTTCAGGGAACCTGCAAGCACTGTGGAATTAGCGCGTGGAAAGTTGCGTACCTCGAATGCACCGGAGGCCCAAAGGTCACGCCAAAGTTCAACAGCAGCGCGGCCGACCGTGCCCAAGCGCAGAGTGTGGATATCGGCGCCCAGGTGTTGAGCCAGAGCTACGGTGCGCCGAACCCAACCGGTACCACGCGGTGCGCGACGCATGCCTATCTCCCCACGTGCCTGTCCATCGACTACGCCATGGGCCGGGATGTCGTCACGGTGGCAGCGTCCGGCAACACGCGCCAGGCGTTGAACTTCCCGGCCAGCGAGCCGCGCGTCGTGTCCGCTGGTGGGTTCCAGCATGATCGTACGTTCTGGGACGAATCGCCGGGCAATTCCACAAACTGCCCGGCACCGCCCATGACGGCACAATGCGGCTCGAACTTCAGCAAGGCAACGGCGGGCTTTCACCGCACGCACCAGGAAGTGCTGGGCTCGGCCAGGCGCGTGCTGTCCACGACCTATCCGAACACCACATGGGTGGACTATGCCGAATGCGGCGACGGATACGGCACGCCGATGGGCGATGGCATCGGCTGGTGCACGGGTACCTCGATGGCGGCGCCGCAGATAGCCGGTGCGATCGGTTTGCTGCGCTCGATCAATCCACTGGTTCCGCAAGGACGGCCAGTGACGGCAGCTGGCGAGGCGATGGGTGTGCGCACGGTTCTGGCGCAGACCGCGTCGCAAGGCAGTGCGTGGGATCCGAAGTTGGGCCACGGCATTCCGGACGTGGCGCAGGCCGCACGGCGCATGCTCGGGACGACGGCCGGCGCAACGGCGCGGAACCGCGTCACTCCGCTGTTTCGGCTCCACCAGGCGACGGCGCGCGATTTCGCGGAAACCTCCTCGCCGCAGTATGCGCTGTCGCTCTTGATCAATCAGACGAAGAACTACCTGCAACCGGCGACCGGCCTCGGTGCGCAACCGGCCTCCGTGCCCAGCTATGCGTTTCCCCATGCGGCATATGATCCAGCCAACCCCAACGCGCCTTATGACTCGACGCCGCCACCAATCGCGCGCGCGGCCATCTATGTACTGACGACCGAACATCGTCCACGCAGCAAGTGGCCGGAGTTGCGGCCGCTGCATCTGATGAGCCGCAACAAGGTGAACGGCAAGGATCATCTGCTCGCCACCACGAAGAGCGAGATCGAAACCGCGCACGCCGCCGGCTACGACCTGCGTACGATCCAGGGCTACATCTTCCAGCCCTGCGCGCCGGAATCGGTCTGCATCCCGCCCGCTGCGGAAAGGCTTTGGCGCAAGTCCAAGGGCACCGATGCGGACTGCGCGGTATTCCTGGAAAGCGAGCGGATTGCCTTCGAGGCGGCTGGCTACACGGCTACGTGCCCAACGGGTGGCGCAACCATGATCGGCTATGCATACCCAGCCACCGACTCGGACGGCGATGGCTTGCCGGACGGTTTCGAGTACGTGGTTGGCACCGACTCCCAGTCAGCGGACTCCGACGGCGACGGGGTTCCGGATGGGATCGAGTTCCCGCTGGCCGGCGTCGCGATCGACGATCCTTGCATGGGTGGCTCTTTCGGCGCGAGCCGTTGCGGGGCCGATCGCATATTCGACGATGGGTTCGACGGATTCTGATGCAGCGTTGATTGCCGCCGGCGCATATCGACGCGCCGAGCGCGGGAGCGTGGCGTATGGGTGCCATGCCGGGACATGCGCCGACCATACCCATCATCCTCGACACCCTCGTCGCCATCGGCCGCGCGCGCCGCGACGAGCACGCCCGCTACGGCGCGTTGTAGGCAGTGCTGACGCCATCCGCTGCTGCGCAGCCCGCATTTATGTATTGACGACGTAAATACAACAGGATACCTTCGGCAGGGATGTCCACTTCGAACTCAACGGCACAACGTTCATCTGGAACGATGAAAAGGCCCGTCTCAACCTGCTGAACCACGACGGCATCCGCTTCGAACGCGCGGCAGAGGTGTTCTTCGATCCGCTCTTCCGGCTGGTCGATGCCAGCCGCAACGATGAGGCGCGTGACGCGATCATCGGTTACGACACGGAAGGCCGGTTGTCATACGTGGTGCACATCGTCTTCGAGGATGAAGCCATCCGCATTATTTCGGCCCGCAAGGCCACCTTGAAGGAGCGAAAGAACCATGATTCCTGAAAAGCTCAAGACGCGGCTGAAAAGGGACCGCCCGATGACCACGGTGACGCTGCGCATGCCGGTCGACGTCGTGGAGTCGCTGAAGACCATCGCGCCGCTCAGGGGCTTTCGCGGATACCAACCGCTGCTCAAGGCCTACGTGAGCGAGGGCCTGCGCCACGACGAGGCGGAATACCTGTTCGATCGCGCCGCCCGCCTGGCCGAGGCGCTCCGCAAACGCGGCGTGTCGGCCGAGATCATCGAGGCGGCCGTGCGCGATGCCGCGTAACTCCCCGCGCCCGCCGCGAGGATGGCGGGCGCTACGGTTCAACCTGACGCGCGCGCCGTTGGGCGATCAGCCGAAGATCGCAACGAGGATGATGACCGCGATCACGCCAGCGAGCAGCACCATCACCGCAAGGCCGCCAGAACCGGATGCGGGTGGGGCCGCTGTTGGCTGCGACTTTGCAAGCGGCGGCGTGGGCCGATGTGCTGCGTCGAGATCGACCGCGGTGATCTGGGCTTCGAAGGTGAACTTCATTGCTATGACCTCCTGAGATAGGCGGTGCGACCAGACGGGCACCGCAGACGGAACGCGTCGTCGTTGGCCAGTCTGCATGCAAGCGTCTCACCGCGTGAGACGGGCGGGGGCCAGACTGGGCACGCTCACGAAACAGGGGAGTGATCATGGCCCAGTGGCGTATCGGGGATTCGATCGAGCATCCGGATCATGGCAGCGGCACGGTGACCGTGCTGCGCGGCCTGGCGGATGGCGAATCCGACATGGACCTGACCATCCTGGTCACCCGGCGCGTGTGGCGGGGCGATCAGCCGCCCGTCGTCGGCATGGAGATCGAGGGCAGCCTGTGGCTGCAGGGGCGCCTGTGGATGCCGATCGGTGACAAACCCGGCGGGCGGCAATCGCGCAAGGACGGCCGCCCATGAGCAATTCATCCGGATTGCCGCGCCATCTGCGCGTCATGCGGGATGAATGGGCCGATGTCGTGTCATGGCTGGCACGCCATACGGCCGCCTGTCTGCCGCTGACCGCGGACACGGTCCGCACCAGCGATCGTGCCGCCTGCGCCGCGCGGGTCGCGGGGGAGATGGCCGCGATCCAGTCCTGGGTCGAGCGCACCACCGACTGGTTCAATGGGCCGTTGGCGCAGGCGCTGGCCAACCCCGATATCGCCGACGCCGACATGCGCCACTGCGCCAGGCGGCTGGGCGATTTCGCCGACGAACTGATCGAGCACCGGCAGCGACTGGCGGCGCAACGCGACACGGCGGGCATGGCTGCCGCCGCGCCGCGCATCGATGCGATGTACTTCGCCCTGCTGAGCCAGCTGCGCGAGTTCACCACCCGCGTCGTGGCCGCGCTGGATGAAGTGGACGACCCGGCCACGCGCCCGCCGGGTGACTCGGTTGAGCTGAACTTCCTCTTCAAGCCGAACATCAACGCCCCGGCTGACGCGCTGACGGCCTGGATGAAGACGCAGGTGGAGCCGCCGCGTCCCGCGGCGGAGCCCGCACCCGCTTCCGTTCGACCGGATGCACTCCAGACTGGTAGGCCCGAGCAGGCCATTGGCGATGAGATCGCCATAGCCATTGGTGTCGTGGTCGCGGTGCTGATCGTCGGGGCGGTGCTTTGGGCCGTGATCGCCGCGCCTGTCCTGGTCTTCCTGATCATGGCCCTGATCGGCCTGCTCGTGTTCTTGTTTCGCCACCCCTTCATTGCCCTGCTCGCGGCCCTGCTGGGCTGGCTCTGGGGCTGAGCGGCCGCACACGCTCGGCGCGCGAACCGCAGGATCCGCTCCGCGTCGGGGCGAGATCGTCGGGGACATCGCCCCGGCCTGCGGACGCGCTTGCGTGAAGTTGCAAGCGATCGCCCCCGCTTCGCGATCCGCTCTCGATCTTGCTTGAAGACGGCGCTTCGCAATCCCATGTCCTGCGCATTCGCGGCGCTCGCGCGGCGCTGCCTTCCATCGCCGATTCGAGGAGCCCATTGCGATGCGCATGGACAAACTGACTTCGCGCTTCCAGCAGGCCCTGGCCGACGCCCAGTCGCTGGCCGTGGGGCGCGATCACAACGTGCTGGAGCCGGCCCACCTGATGGCGGCGCTGCTCGACCAGCAGGGCGGTTCGACGGTGCCGATGCTGGCTCAGGCCGGCATCAACGTGCCCAGCCTGCGCACCCGCGTCGGGCAGATCCTGGAACGCCTGCCGAAGGTGTCCGGGCAGGAGGGCAATATCAGCGCCTCCAACGACCTGTCGCGGCTGCTGAATCTGTGCGACAAGCTCGCCCAGCAGCGCGGCGACGCTTTCATCGCCTCGGAACTGTTCGTGCTGGCGGCGCTGGACGACAAGGGCGAACTCGGCGCGGCGCTGAAGGTCGCCGGTGCCGACAAGGCCACGCTGGAAATGGTCGTGGACAAGCTGCGCGGTGGCGAGAAGGTGCAGTCGGAAAGTGCCGAGGATCAGCGCCAGGCGCTGGAGAAGTACACCATCGACCTCACCGCGCGTTCGGAGGACGGCAAGCTCGACCCGGTGATCGGCCGCGACGAGGAGATTCGCCGCGTCATCCAGGTGCTGCAGCGGCGCACCAAGAACAACCCGGTGCTGATCGGCGAGCCGGGCGTGGGCAAGACCGCCATCGTGGAAGGCCTCGCCCAGCGCATCATCAACGACGAGGTGCCCGAGGGCCTGCGCGGCCGGCGCGTGCTGTCGCTCGACATGGGCGCGCTGATCGCCGGGGCGAAGTTCCGCGGCGAGTTCGAGGAGCGCCTGAAGGGCGTGCTGAACGACCTGGCCAAGCAGGAAGGGCAGGTGATCCTCTTCATCGACGAACTGCACACCATGGTCGGCGCCGGCAAGGCGGAAGGCTCCATGGATGCCGGCAACATGCTCAAGCCCGCGCTGGCGCGGGGCGAGCTGCACTGCATCGGCGCCACCACGCTGGATGAGTACCGCAAGTACATCGAGAAGGACGCCGCGCTGGAGCGCCGTTTCCAGAAGGTCTACGTGGGCGAGCCGAGCGTGGAAGACACCATCGCCATCCTGCGCGGCCTGAAGGAGCGCTACGCCGTCCACCACGGCGTGGAAATCACCGACCCCGCCATCGTTGCCGCCGCCACGCTGTCCAACCGCTACATTCCCGACCGCCAGCTGCCGGACAAGGCCATCGACCTGATGGACGAGGCGGCCAGCCGCATCCGCATGGAGATCGACTCCAAGCCGGAGGAACTGGACCGCCTCGAACGCCGCCTGATCCAGCTGAAGATCCAGCGCGAGATGCTGAAGAAGGAAACCGACGACGCTTCCCGCAAGCGCCTCGCCGACCTGGAAGCCGACATCGGCAAGCTCGAACGCGAGTTCTCCGACCTGAACGAGGTGTGGAAGTCGGAGAAAGCCGCGCTGCAGGGCACCACGAAGGTGAAGGAGCAGATCGAGGCCGCGCGGCTGGCGCTGGAGGCCGCTCAGCGTCGCCAGGACTACGCCGCGATGAGTGAAATCCAGTACGGCAAGCTGCCGGCGCTGGAGAAGCAGCTGGCCGCCGCGCAGGCCGCCGAACACCAGGATTTCAAGCTGGTGCAGACCCGCGTCACCGACAACGAGATCGCCGAAGTGGTCTCGCGCTGGACCGGTATCCCGGTGGCCAAGATGCTGGAGGGCGAGCGCGAGAAGCTGCTGCACATGGAAGACGAGCTGCACCGTCGCGTGGTGGGCCAGGACGAGGCCGTGCGCGCGGTGTCCGACGCCGTGCGCCGCGCCCGCGCCGGACTGTCCGATCCGAACCGGCCCAGCGGCTCCTTCCTGTTCCTCGGCCCCACCGGCGTGGGCAAGACGGAACTGTGCAAGGCGCTGGCCGAGTTTCTGTTCGACAGTACCGACGCCATGGTGCGCATCGACATGAGCGAGTTCATGGAAAAGCATTCCGTGAGCCGCCTGATCGGCGCGCCGCCGGGCTACGTCGGCTACGAGGAAGGCGGTTATCTCACCGAAACGGTGCGCCGCCGCCCCTACAGCGTGATCCTGCTGGACGAAGTGGAAAAAGCGCACCACGACGTCTTCAACATCTTGCTGCAGGTGCTCGATGACGGTCGCCTCACCGATGGCCAGGGCCGCACCGTGGACTTTCGCAACACCGTGATCGTCATGACCTCGAACCTCGGCTCGCAGTACATCCAGGACCACGATGCCGACGACGAAGCCGCCTACACGCAGATGAAGGCGGCCGTGATGGGCGTGGTGCAAGGCCACTTCCGGCCCGAATTCATCAACCGCCTCGACGAGATCGTCGTGTTCCGTTCACTCGACAAGGCGCAGATTCGCGCGATCGCGCGAATCCAGATCGCGAGTCTGGAAAAGCGCCTCGGCGAACGTCAGCTCAAGCTCGCCATTGACGAGCCGGCACTCGAGCTGCTGGCCGACGTCGGCTTCGATCCGGTGTATGGTGCCCGACCGCTGAAGCGCGCGATCCAGCAGCAGCTCGAAAACCCTCTGGCGAAGGAAATTCTCGAGGGCCGCTTTGCAGCGGGGAGCACGGTGCGCGTCGCCGTCAGCGGGGGCCACCTGGTATTTACGGGCACTTGAGGCGCGGCCCCGTCGACTGAGTCTGATTTCCGGTAGATCATCATGCCTATCCATGAATACGAATGTTCCGCCTGCGGCAACGTGTTCGAGCGTCTGCAGCGGCTCTCCGACGCCGATCCGGTGGGCTGTCCGCGCTGCGGCAAGCCGCGGCTGCATCGACGCATCAGCGCGCCGAGCTTCCGCCTGGTCGGCTCCGGCTGGTACGAAACCGACTTCAAGGGCAAGGGCGAGGCCAAGCACAATCTGGCCTCGACCGACGCCAAACCGCCAGTCGGAACCGTCGAGAGCACGCAGGTGAAAGTGGAACCGAGCGCCACCACGTCGACCTCGAGCGCAAGCAAGAGCGGCTCGGACGCATCGACCAGCGCCTGATCGATCCGCTCACGCGCGGGCTCGCATGCCGGGGTCGAACGCGGTGGACGCGGCAGCGAGCCTTCCACGTCTTGCCGGGCCGTTCTGACCGGCGCTTTGGCGAAGATCGATTTTTACAATGTGCGCGGCTGTTTTGCGCCCGACGCGTCGCTTACACTGCAGGCTCCACGACTTGAGGAGCGCGTGATGCTGCGAGCGTTGCTTGGAACCTTGTTTGTTCTGGCGTTGAATGCGCTTTCACCTGCGAGCGCGCAGCCGCTCGCGGTGCTTCCGGGCGCCATGGCCGCCGCTGCGGCGAGTCAGTATTACGGCGGCGATCGCGGCGAGGTCGAGTGCAGCAGCACCCGCAACCGGCGGGTCCACTGCCCCGTGCCCTGGCGCGACGCGAACCTGGTGCGCCAGTTGTCGCACTCGGTGTGCATCAAGGGCCGCACCTGGGACGTTTACAACGGCGCGATCTGGGTCGATCAGGGCTGTCGCGGCGTGTTCGTCGAGATGGGTCGTCCGGTCGGTCCGCGCCCTCCCGGTCCCGGCGGCTGGGCCCCCGGCCCCGACTGGGATCGCAGCATCATCCTGCGCTGCGGCAGCCCGCGGTACCGCTATAACTTCTGCGAGGTGGACACCGGCAGAGGCGGCCGCGTCAAGCTGCGCCGGCAGCTGTCCAATACCTGGTGCGACGAAGGCCGCAACTGGGGCTACAACCGCGCCGGCATCTGGGTCGACGATGGCTGTGCCGGCGAGTTCGAAGTGCTGCGTCGCTGGCGCTGAAAACCCGCCGCGAGTGGCCCGCCGCGCAGCGCGTCGCGGGCCGCTCGACATTGCGGTGCAGCACGATCCTCCGTAGCATTTCGCTTCCGTCTGCGCCCTCCGGCGCGCTGCGATCATGCTCATGCGCACCCATCTTTGCGGGCTCATCGACGAGTCCCTGCTCGATCACGAGGTAGTTCTCTGCGGCTGGGTCGACACTCGCCGCGACCACGGCGGCGTGATCTTCATCGACCTGCGCGACCACGAAGGCGTGGTGCAGGTGGTGGTCGACCCCGACAACGCCGCGGCGTTTCGCGCCGCCGCCGAAGTCGGCTACGAATACTGCCTCAAGGTGCGCGGTCGGGTGCGCCGGCGGATCAGCGTCAACGAGCGCATTCGCAGCGGTCGGATCGAAGTGTTGGCGGAGGAGATCGTGGTGCTGAACGCCGCGCGCGATCTGCCCTTCGTGCTGCACGAGACGACCAACGAGGACCTGCGCCTCAAGTATCGCTATCTCGATCTGCGCCGGCCGCAGATGCAGCGTGCGCTGCGCCTGCGTGCGCGCCTGGTCGCGGCGATTCGACGTCGGCTTGACGCGCAGGGCTTCCAGGACGTCGAGACGCCGATTCTGACCAAGGCGACGCCGGAAGGCGCCCGCGACTATCTGGTGCCGAGCCGCGTGCACCCGGGCGAGTTCTACGCTCTGCCGCAATCGCCGCAGCTCTTCAAGCAGCTCTTGATGATGGCGGGCTTCGATCGCTACTACCAGATCGCACGCTGCTTCCGCGACGAGGACCTGCGCGCCGATCGCCAGCCCGAGTTCACCCAGCTCGACATGGAGTTCGCTTTCGTCGAAGAAGCCGATATCCAGGCCTGTGTCGAAACCCTGATCGCCGAGGTGTTCAGCGAGGTGATCGGCGTCGAGCTGTCCATCCCGTTCCCGCGCATGTCCTGGCGTGAGGCGATGTGCCGCTTCGGTTCGGATAAGCCTGACCTGCGCGTTGCGCTCGAGTTGGTCGACGTGGCAGAGCAGGTGAAGGGCTGCGGCTTCACGGTCTTTGCCGCCGCCGCCGCGGCGGCCGACGGCAGGGTCGCGGCGCTGCGCGTGCCGCAGGGCGCGAGCCTGAGCCGCAAGCAGATCGACGAGCTCGGCGCGCACGCGGCCAAGCATGGCGCCAAGGGCCTTGCCTGGATTCGGGTGGATGACCGCGCTCGGGGCCGCGAGGGGCTCAATTCGCCAATTGCCAAGTTTCTCGATGATGCGACGCTCGCCGCGCTGCTCGACGCGGTCGGCGCGCAGAGCGGCGACCTGATCCTGTTCGGCGCCGGGCCGTGGCTCAGGGTGTCGACCTTCATGGGCGCGCTGCGGCTCAAGGTCGCGCGCGATCGCGGGTTGGTGGACGAGGGCTGGCGGCCGCTCTGGGTGGTCGACTTCCCGATGTTCGAGTACGACGAGGCAGCGCAGCGCCACGTCGCCCTGCACCACCCGTTCACCGCGCCCAAGGTCGATGACGTCGAGGCGCTGCGCGCGGACCCCGGCGCCGCGCTGTCGCGCGGCTACGACATGGTGCTGAACGGCAACGAGATCGGCGGCGGTTCGATCCGCATCCATCGCAGCGAGATGCAGAGCGCCGTGTTCGATCTGCTCGGCATCGGTGCGGCGGAGGCCGCGGCGAAGTTCGGTTTCCTGCTCGAAGCGCTCAAGTTCGGCGCGCCGCCGCACGGCGGGATTGCCTTCGGCATCGACCGCATCGCCGCGCTGATGGTCGGCACCGACTCCATCCGCGACGTCATCGCCTTTCCCAAGACCACCAGCGCGCAGGACCTGATGACCGCGGCACCCTCGGAGGTGTCGGCGGCCCAGCTGGCCGAGTTGCGCGTGGCGGTGCTGCCGCCGGCCGAGTGAAGGCCAGGGGCTCGGCAGGCTGCTAAACTTCGCGGTCCGTTCCCGCCAAGCTGCAAAGGGTTTCCATGGCCGGCCATTCCAAATGGGCGAACATCCAGCATCGCAAGAACGCCCAGGATGCCAAGCGCGGCAAGATCTTCACCAAGCTGATCCGCGAGATCGGCATCGCTGCCCGCGCCGGCGGCGGTGACCCGTCGAGCAACCCACGCCTGCGGCTGGCGATGGACAAGGCGCTGACGGCGAACATGACCAAGGACTCGATCGAGCGCGCGGTCAAGAAGGCGACCGGCGATTTGGAGGGCGTCAGCTACGAGGAGGTGCGCTACGAAGGGTATGCGCCGGGCGGCGTGGCGGTGATCGTCGAGTGCACCACGGACAACCGCCAGCGCACCGTTTCTGACGTGCGCCACGCTTTCACCAAGTTCGGCGGCCAGCTTGGTACCGATGGCTCGGTGGGTTATCTGTTCAAGCGCGTCGGCGTGCTCACCTTCGCCCCCGGCGCCAGTGAAGATCGAGTTCTGGAAGTGGCGCTCGAGGCTGGCGCGGAGGACATTCACGGCTTCGACGACGGCGTGGTGGAAGTGGTTACGGCCCCCGAGGCCCTCGACGCGGTGCGCGCGGCGCTTGTGCAGGCTGGTCTCGAGCCGGACGAAGCCGCGGTGACCCAGCGCGCGGACACTGAAGTCGCGCTCGAGGGCGAGGCGGCGCAGACCGTCGCCAGGCTTCTCGAGTGGCTGGAAGATCTCGACGATGTGCAGGAAGTCTTCTGCAACGCAGACCTGCCCGCCGAGGCGTACGCCTGAAGAGGAAATACGGGCGTTCATCGCCGGCGCCGGCTGCGGCTCGGCGCAAACCCGCAGGGGGCTGCGTGATCACACGGTCCAACTCCGCGAACCAGGCCGTCGAGGTCGGCGTGACGCGCATCCTGGGCATCGATCCGGGTAGTCGCCACACCGGTATCGGCATCATCGACGCCGCGACCGACGGGCGCAGCCGTCACGTGTTCCACACCGCGCTTCATCTGCGCGTCGATGGGGATTTTTCGTCCCGCCTGAAGCAGATCTTCGATGAACTGAGCGAAATCGTCGGCGCCTGGGCGCCGTGCGAAGCGGCGATCGAGCGGGTGTTCATGGCGCGCAACCCCGATTCGGCGCTGAAGCTCGGTCAGGCGCGCGGCGCGGCCATCTGCGCGGTGCTGCACCGCGGTATCGATGTCAGCGAATATGCAGCGCGGGAAATCAAGCAGGCGGTGGTTGGCAGTGGTGCCGGCGACAAGGCCCAGGTGCAGCACATGGTGGGTATTCTGCTCGATCTCTCCGGCCCGCTGCAGGCGGATGCGGCGGACGCACTGGCGATTGCCCTGACCCACGCTCACACGCGCGCGAGTCTCGCCCGCACGGGCATACCGCGCACGGCCTGGAGGCGGAGATGATCGGGCGACTGAAGGGCATGCTGGTGGCCAAACAGCCGCCCTGGCTGGTGGTGGACGTCGGTGGTGTGGGCTATGAGCTCGAAGCGCCGATGTCCACATTTTTCGACTTGCCCGAGCTCGGCCATGAGGTCAATCTCTGCACCCACTACGCCGCGAAGGACGATACCGTGGTGCTCTACGGATTCCTGCGGGAGGCCGAGCGCAGCCTGTTCCGCGCCCTGCAGAAGGTCTCGGGGATCGGCGCCAAGACGGCCCTGGCGGTGCTTTCCGGAGTGAGCGTCGAGGAGTTCGGGCGGCTCATCCTGGCCGGTGACGTGGCGGCGTTGACGCGGATTCCGGGCATCGGCAAGAAAACCGCCGAGCGCATGCTGGTGGAGTTGCGCGACCGGGTCGACGGTCTCGCAGGCGGCCTGCCTGCGCCCGGTGGCTCCCCAGCTACGGACTCCTTGAGCGAAGCCAGTGTGGCGCTGCAGGCGCTCGGCTACCGGCCGGCCGAGGTCGGCCGATTGGTGCGCGATGCAGTCGAGCCAGGCGATCGCGCCGAGGACATCATCCGCAAGGCGCTGAAGGCGGCGCTGCGTTGACTGCTGCCCGGGCCCGATGAGCGTCACCCAGCCAGCCACAGCCACGCCGCGCACCAGCGCGCTGGCGATCGGTGCCATTGGCGTGGTTTACGGCGACCTCGGCACCAGCCCGCTCTACACCATGAAGGAAGCCTTCGGCACCCACGGGTTGGCGGCGACGCCGGACAACGTACTGGGCGTGCTATCGCTGGTGTTTTGGGCGCTGATGCTGGTGGTGTCGCTGAAGTACGCGAGCTTCATCATGCGCGCGGACAACCGCGGTGAAGGCGGCATCATGGCGCTGACTGCGCTGGCGCAGGGCAGCGTGCGCGGCAGTCCGGCGGCGCGCTGGTGGATCACCGCGCTCGGTCTGTTCGGCGCTGCCCTGTTCTTTGGCGACGGCGTCATCACCCCGGCGATCTCGGTCCTCTCGGCGGTCGAGGGCCTCGAGGTCGGCGCGCCGGGCCTGACGCCGTTCGTGGTACCGATCACGCTCGGCATCCTGCTCGGGCTGTTCGCGATCCAGAAGCGCGGCAGTGGCCGCGTGGGCGCGATCTTCGGTCCGGTGATGTGCGTCTGGTTCGTGGTCATCGCGGCACTCGGGGTGGTGCAGATCGTGCAGCATCCCTTCGTGCTGAAAGCGCTCTCTCCACATTTCGCGATCCACTTTTTCAGCGTCGGTGGCTGGCCGGCCTTTCTCGCCCTGGCCGCGGTGGTGCTTTGCATCACCGGCGCCGAGGCGCTCTACGCCGACATGGGCCACTTCGGCAAGAAGCCGATCCGGCTTGCCTGGTTCAACTTCATCCTGCCGGCGCTGGTGCTCAACTATTTCGGCCAGGGAGCCCTGCTGCTGGCCGATCCGGCCGCCGCGCAGAACCCCTTCTATCTGCTGGCGCCATCGGTGCTGCTCTACCCGCTGATCGCGCTTGCCGCATTGGCCACCGTGATCGCCTCGCAGTCGGTGATTTCCGGCGCCTTTTCGGTCGCCCGCGAGGCCATCCAGCTGGGGTTCCTGCCGCGCATGCACGTTCGCCACACCTCGCAGGAAACCATCGGTCAGATCTACCTGCCGTGGATCAACCGCATGCTGCTGGTGCTGACTCTGGCGGCGGTGGTCGGTTTCCAGTCATCGAGCAATCTGGCGGCCGCCTATGGCATCGCGGTGGTTGGCACCATGACCATCGATTCCGTGCTGGTGATGATCGTGTTCCGCTACCTGTGGCGCTGGAGCGCACTGCGGGTCGGCGCGATGGGGCTGCTGTTTCTGACCGTCGATCTCGCTTTTTTCACCGCCAACGTGGACAAGGTCGAGCACGGCGGTTGGTTTCCGCTGGTGCTGGGCGCGCTGGTTTTCACCTTGATGACCACCTGGCGGCGCGGGCGCGAGCTGGTGATGCGCGGAGTGCGTCAGGGTGGTCTCGCGCTCGAACCCTTCATCGCCTCGATTTCGGCGCATCCGCCACTGCGGGTGCCGGGCACGGCGGTGTTTCTGACCTCGAACGAGCAGGGCGTGCCCAACGCGCTTTTGCACAACCTGAAGCACAACAAGGTGCTGCATGAGCGCAACGTGATCCTCACCGTCGAGACCGTCGAGACCCCGGTCGCCGACGCCCGCGAGCGGGCGGCCGTGCAGCGCCTCGGCGATGCCTTCTACGGGCTGCGTCTGCGCTTCGGATTTTCCGAGGATCCCAACGTGCCGAAGGCTCTGCTCGGCATTCGCGATTGTGGGGCGCCCTTCGATTTGATGGACACGACCTTCTTCCTGAGTCGCGAAAGCGTGGTCGCCACCGACCGGGCGGGCATGGCGCTGTGGCGCGACCGTCTGTTTGCCTTCATGCAGCGCAACGCCGTACCGGCCACCGCCTTCTTCCAGATTCCGGGCAACCGCCTGATCGAGCTCGGCACCCAGGTGGAAATCTAGGGAATGTCTGAACAAGCGCGTCACTCCCGCGAAGGCGGGAGTCCAGTGCCTTTGATTTCCAGGACTTGAAGTCGCTGGATGCCCGCCTTCGCGGGAGTGACAAGCGTGTCGACTTGTTCAGATACTCCCTGACGCTGCGGGAGCGGCGGCGGGCGCGATCGGCTCCCGGGTTCACGGCTGGCCGGCGTGCCCGCTATCGCCCATCCTGCGGGGCAGCGATAATGGACGGCGATCTCCTTTCCCGCGCACACCGCGGCCGTCGAGTGCCCGAGCCCCGCCCCACTACCTCGAACCCCGCCGCCAATCGTCTCGCCTCTGCCAGCGCGACGCGCGAAGACGAGTTGATCGACGCCACGATTCGGCCGCAACGCTTGGCCGAGTATCTGGGTCAGGCGACCGTGCGCGAGCAACTTTCGATCTCGATCGAGGCGGCGCGGCGGCGCGGCGGTGCGCTGGATCACGTGCTGATCTTCGGCCCGCCCGGGCTCGGCAAGACGACGCTTTCGCACGTCATCGCCAACGAGCTCGGAGTCAGCTTGCGCAGCACTTCCGGCCCGGTGCTGGAGCGACCGGGAGATCTGGCGGCGCTGCTGACCAACCTGCAGCCGCGCGACGTGCTGTTCGTCGACGAGATTCATCGCCTGTCGCCGATCGTCGAGGAAGTGCTTTATCCGGCACTCGAGGACTTCCAGATCGACATCATGATCGGCGAAGGACCGGCGGCGCGCTCGATCAAGCTCGATCTGCCGCCCTTCACCCTGATCGGAGCGACTACCCGCGCGGGCCTCCTGACGGCGCCGCTGCGGGATCGCTTCGGCATCGTGCAGCGGCTCGAGTTCTACAGCAGCGAAGAGTTGGCCGCGATCGTGCGCCGTGCCGCGCGGATTCTCGAGATCGGCTGCGATCCGGCCGGTGCGGTGGAGATCGCGCGCCGCGCGCGTGGCACCCCGCGCATCGCCAACCGCCTGCTGCGACGCGTGCGCGACTACGCGGAAGTGCGCGCCGACGGGCGCATCAGCGCCGAGGTGGCGGCCGCCGGGCTCGACATGCTGGCGGTCGATCGTGAAGGCTTCGACGCCCTGGATCGACGCCTGCTGGGCATGATCATCGAAAATTTCGACGGCGGTCCGGTCGGCGTCGAGTCGCTGGCGGCCGCGCTCAGCGAGGAGCGCGGCACGATCGAGGACGTGCTGGAGCCGTTTCTGATCCAGCAGGGTTTTCTGGTGCGCACTGCGCGCGGCCGCATGGCGACCGCCCGGGCCTGGCGCCACCTGGGCTTGGTCGCACCGCGGCGCCAGGCGGTGGATCTGTTCGATCCCGACGAGCCGGAAGCCGCCGGCGATGCGGGTCGATCGCAGTGACTGCACCTGCTGCTGACGCGCCGCGTGCCGTGATCTTTCGTTGGCCCGTTCGGGTCTACTGGGAGGATACCGACGCCGGCGGCGTGGTCTATCACGCAAGCTACCTGCGCTTTCTGGAGCGTGCGCGTACGGAATGGCTGCGCGCGGTCGGGGTTGGCCAGCAGGAGCTGCGACGGGTCACCGGCGTCGCCTTTGTGGTGCACCGCATGGAAATCGGGTTCAATGTGCCGGCGCGGCTCGATGATGAGCTTCTCGCTACGGTCGAGCCGGAAAGCCTGCGCGGCGCGAGCCTCCTGCTGCGACAGAGTCTGCTGCGCGCCGGCAGCCCGCGCGCGCTGGTCGAAGCGCGCTTGCGCATCGCCTGTGTCGACGTCGAAAGTTTTCGTCCCCGCCCGATTCCCGCCCGTCTCCTGCGAGAGATTTCCGCTACATGAACTCCGATCTCAACATCCTCAGCCTGGTGCTGGACGCGAGCCTGTTCGTCAAGCTCGTGCTACTCGTGCTGGTGGTCTTTTCGGTCGTTTCGTGGATGATCATCTTCCGCAAGAAACACCTGCTGTCGCGCGCCAACGCCAGCGCCGACGAGTTCGAGGAGCGCTTCTGGTCGGGCACCGACCTGGCAGGCCTGTTTCGCGAAATCGGCGGACAGAGCGATCGAATCAGTTCCAGCGGAGCCATTTTCGAGGCCGGCTTTCGCGAGTTCGCACGTCTGCGGCAGCGCCGGGGGATCGACTCGCGAGCCCTGCTCGAAGGCGCACAGCGCGCAATGCGGGTTTCCTCCACCCGCGAGGTCGACCGCCTGGAGCAGGGTCTCGAATTCCTCGCCAACGTGGGCTCGATCAGCCCCTACATTGGCCTGCTCGGCACGGTGTGGGGCATCATGGCGGCGTTTCAGGGCCTGGCCGACGTCAAGGAAGCGACCATCGCGATGGTCGCGCCGGGCATTTCGGAGGCCCTGGTCGCCACCGCTATGGGCCTGATCGCCGCCATTCCCGCATCTTGGGCCTACAACCGGTTTTCGACTCGACTGGAGCGGCTGAATCTCCGTTACGACACCTTCGTCGAGGAGTTTTCCTCGATCCTCGCGCGCCAGGCACACCTCGATGAGTAGCGCCGGATTCGCCGCTGCGCGTGGCGACTTGCGCCCGCGGCTCCCACAGCGAGCCTGACCGCCATGCCGAGCCTTTCCAATCGCCGCCGCAAGCGCGCCCTGATGGCGCAGATCAACGTCGTGCCCTATATCGACGTGATGCTGGTGCTCCTGATCATCTTCATGGTAACCGCGCCGCTGCTGAACCTCGGCGTGGACATCGAGCTGCCGAAGTCGGCGGCGAGCGCGATTCAGAACGACCAGGAACCGGTGGTGGTCAGCGTCGACCGCGAAGGCGGCTATTTCCTCACCCTCGGCACCGCGCCGCGCGAGGCCATCGATGCCGAGCTGCTGGTCAACAAGGTTTCAGCTTTCGTGCGGCAGAATCCGCGGGTGCCGGTTCTGGTAGCGGGCGACCAGCGCGTCGAATACGGCACGATCTATCAAGCCATGGTCTTGCTGCAATCGGCCGGTGTGCCGCGCGTGGGCTTGATGAGCCAGCCGCTGGCTGAAGACGGCAAGAGGTAGGAGCCGGTCGGACTGATGAAGAATCGGTCGCAAATCCGCCGGCGTGGCCCACTCCTCCGCAGCCGATCGGTCGATGGGGCTGCCATCGACCGGCAGGGCGAAGGAAGCCCGTTCACGCATGGGCAGGGTTTCGCTTTCGTTTCCATCTCTCCGACGGTCTTCTAGTGGAAAGTCTGGCGGACAAGCTGCGGGCCTTGGGGCTCGCGCTCGCTTTGCACCTGTTGTTCGTGCTGGCGCTGCTGGCCGGGCTGTGGTGGGCGCAGCGCGCGCCACCGGTGCGTATGCCGGGGCCGGTGATCGACGCGGTGCTGGTTGGACCGGCCGCTGCGCCGAAGTCGCGGCACAAGCACCCGCCCGCACCGCCAGTCCGGGCCACGCCGAAGGCGGTCGCGGCCAAGTCCGAGGCGAAGCCCGCGCCGAAGCCGGAACCAAGCAAGCCGGCCCAGCCGAGCGCGCCGGAATTGACCCGTCAGGATCTGGTGGAGCGTGAGCAGGTGGTCGCTGTGGCGCAGCAGAAGGCGGCCGAGGCCAAGCGTGAACAGGAGGAGCGCAAGCGTCAGCAGCAGGTGCTGCTCGAGCAGCAGCGCAAAGAGCTGGAGGAAATCCGGCGCCAGCGCGAGGTGGCCGAAAAGAAGCTGCGGCTGGAGCAGGAACGCTTGGCTCAGCTGCAGGATCGCAGCCGCAGCGAGCCTGCCGAGCCCGCGCCGCCCGCGCTCGAGCACGAAGCAGCGCAAGCGCAGACCGGAGCCGGCGGTGCAGACGACAGCCTGGCGGCGCGTTACAGTGCCGCGCTGCAGGCCGTGGTGACGCAGAATTGGAACCGTCCGGACAGCGCCCAGGCCGGCTTGCGCTGCGCGCTCAACATCACCCAGATCCCGGGCGGCGAGGTGATCAGCGCGGCGGTCGGCTCGCCCTGCAATGCCGATGCCGCGACCCGGCGCTCGATCGAACAGGCGGTGATGAAGGCCGCGCCGCTGCCCTATCAGGGCTACGAGAAGGTCTTTCAGCGCAGCATCAAGTTTACGTTCAGGTATGACGGACAAGGTTGAGACCATGAGCAAGGGTTTTCGTCGGGTTGCGCCGCTCCTGTGGCTGGCGCTGCTTTTCTGTGCCGGTGCCACGGCCCAGCAGGGCCTGGATATCGACATCGTCGACGGCACCGCGTCGGCCGTGCCGATCGCCGTGGTGCCGTTTGCCTACGAGGGCGCGGGTCTGCCGCTGGACGGCAACGCCGGTGAGATCGTGCGCGCCGATCTGGCCCGTTCCGGGCAGTTCCGCACGCTGCCGCGCGGCGATCTGGTGGAGTTCCCGGTGCGCCAGTCCGAGGTGAAATTCGACACCTGGCGCCTGCTGCGGCAGGACTATCTGGTGGTCGGCAACCTGAGCGACCTCGTCGATGGCGGACTGCGGGTCGGCTGGGAGCTGTTCGACGTGGCGCGCCAGCAGCGGATCGCCGAGGGCGCGTTCAGCGGCCAGCGCAGCGGTCTGCGCGACATGGCGCATCAGGTTGCCGACGCGGTCTACGAGGCCGTGCTGGGCGTGCGTGGCGCATTCTGGACGCGCATTGCCTACATCACGGCCAGCGGCAGCGCGCCGAACTGGCAATACGCGCTGATGGTCGCGGACTCCGACGGTTACAACCCGCAGGTAGTGGTGCACTCGCGCGAAGCGCTGCTGTCGCCAGCCTGGTCACCCGATGGGCGCAGCATCGCCTATGTGTCCTTCGAGAGCGGCAACTCGGCGATCTATGTGCAGGATCTCGCCGCCGGCTCGCGGCGGGTGGTGTCGAACTTCCGCGGTATCAACAGCGCGCCGGCCTTTTCGCCCGATGGGACCCGGTTGGCGATGAGCCTGTCCAAGGGCGGCAGTCCCGACATCTATGTGCTGGACCTGGGCAGCCGCCAGCTGAGCCAGCTCACCCGCCACTTCGCGATCGACACCGAGCCGCGCTGGGCGCCCGACGGGCAGAGCATCTACTTCACTTCGGACCGTTCGGGCAAGCCGCAGATCTACCAGATGGCGCCGAGCGGCGGCGACGCCAGCCGGGTCACCTTCGAAGGCCAGTACAACGCGAGCCCCAGCGTCGTCGACGCGCGTGGGGTCAAGATTGCGATGGTGCAGGGAAGCGGCAACGTGTATCGTATTGCGATCCTCGACCGGGTGACCGGCCAGTACTCGCTGGTATCGCCAGGCAGCCAGGATGAATCTCCCGGATTCGCCCCCAATGGAAGCATGCTTCTCTACGCGGCCAGCGAAGGCGCGCGCGGAGTCCTGTATGCTATTTCCGCCGACGGGCGCGTACGCCAGCGTCTCGGTTTTGCCGAGGGGGACGTCCGTGAGCCCGCCTGGGGTCCTTGGCGACCACGTTGATTTCGGCCTGCCGAAGCGCAGAGTCGATGTTTCACAGTGTCCACAACCTCCCGTTTCATCCATCCGCATCTGGTGAAGAGATCCATCATGAAGAACGTCATTCGTATCGTGTTTTCCGTGCTGCTGGTTGCCGGCGTTTCGGCTTGCGCGAAGAAGGCGGTCAAGGCGCCACCGCCGGAGCCGGCTCCGGTCGCGACGCCCGAACCGGTCGAGCCGGCGGGGCGTTATACCCGCGACAGCCTCGAGACGGACTCGTGCCTGCGCAAGCGCGTCATCTACTTCGATCTGGACAAGAGTGAGATTCGGCCCGAGTTCGAGGCTCAGGTGGCCTGCCACGCTGAATACCTGCGGCAGTTCCCGGAGGCGCGGGTGACGCTCGAGGGCAACGCCGACGAGCGCGGTTCGCGCGAGTACAACCTCGGCCTCGGCGAACGCCGCGGCAACTCGGTGCAGGGTGCCCTGGTCGGTGCCGGCGCCTCGCGGGGCCAGCTCGAGGTGGTGAGCTACGGCGAGGAGCGCCCGGTTTGCCGCGAGCACGATGAATCGTGCTGGTCGAAGAACCGCCGCGTCGAGGTTGTCTACTCGGCACGCTGAGACGGCCGGGCGAGGCAGCGACGTGAACGGATCAAGGCTCACGCTGGTGGCGGCGACCCTCCTGGTCGCCGCCGTTGCACTGCCCGCGCAGGCGCAGCGGCTCTCGCTCGCCGAGCGAGTGGAGCGACTCGAGCAGCAGTCCCAGTCCGGCAGCGCGGTCGAGTTGGTCAACCGGCTGGGCGAACTGCAGGCGCAGGTGCAGGCCCTGCAGGGACAGGTGGAGGAACTCCGCCATGAGCTCGAGCAAGCCCGCCAGCGCAACCGCGAGCAGTATCTCGATCTGGATTCGCGCCTGGCTCGACTGGAAGGCTCTGGTCCCGCGGCTGGCGCGGGTGCTCCGGGCCCGAACCGTCAACCCGACATCGAACTCGGCGGGCCGGCCGCGGGCGCGACTGCCAGCGCGCCAGGGTCGACCGCGGTCGAGCAAGCTCCGAGCGCGGCGCCGCTGGCGCCAGAAGCTGCACCCGGCGACCCGGCGCTGGCGATGGACACCTACAACGTCGCCTTCACCGCACTCAAGGACGGGCGTTACGCCGAGGCAGCGCGGCGTTTCCAGGGCTTTATCGACCAGTACCCGGATCACGAACTGACCAGCAACGCCTACTACTGGCTTGGCGAGTCCTATTACGTGACGCAGAACTACGCGATCGCGGAAGACGCCTTCGAGACCCTGCTGGCGCGGTTTCCGCAGAGTAGCAAGGCGCCCGATGCGCTGCTCAAGGTCGGCTACAGTCAGTATGAGCTTCGGCAGTGGGATCAGGCCGAGGTGACCCTGAAGCGCGTGGTGGAAGATTACCCGGACACCACCGTGGCGCGGCTCGCCGAAGGCCGCCTGCGCGCGCTGCGGATGGAGCCTGGCCGCTGAAGCAGGACAGGCGGCAGGTGGCATGAATCCGGTGGTCGAAGCGGCAAGCGCCGAAGCGCTGCGTCTGCGCATCAGCGAGATCTTCTTCTCGCTGCAGGGCGAGGCGGATGCGGTCGGCTGGCCCACGGTGTTCGTGCGCCTGGTCGGCTGCCCGCTGCGCTGCGTTTGGTGCGATACGGAATATGCCTTCCACGGCGGCCAGTGGCGCGCGATCGAGGAGATTCTCGCTGAAGTAGCGGCGCGCGCGGTGCGCCATGTCTGCGTCACCGGCGGCGAGCCGCTGGCGCAGCGCCGCTGTCCGATTCTGTTGCGCCGGCTGTGCGACGCAGGCTATGAAGTCTCGCTCGAGACTTCCGGTGCACTCGATCTGGCGGTGGTCGATCCGCGGGTGCGCAAGGTGGTGGATCTCAAGGCGCCGGGTTCTGGCGAAGTCGCCCGCAACCTGTGGTCGAACGTTACTCATCTGCTGCCCCAGGATCAGGTCAAGGTGGTCATCGCCGATCGCGCCGACTTCGACTGGGCGCTCGCGCGGGTGCGCGAGCACGCGCTGGTCGAGCGCTGCCAGGTGCTCTTTTCGCCGGTCTACGGTCGCCTCGCGCCGCTCGAACTCGCCGAATGGATCCTCGCCGAGCGCCTGGCGATCCGCTTCCAGCTGCAGCTTCACAAGCAGCTTTGGGGCGACCGGGCGGGGCACTGAGGAATGGCCCGCAGCAGCGAAAAACGCGCCGTGGTGCTGGTTTCCGGGGGTATGGATTCCGCACTCACGCTGGCCATCGCGCGCGCCCGTGGCCTGGTCTGTCACGCGCTGAGCGTCGACTATGGCCAGCGCCACCGGTCCGAGTTGGCAGCCGCGCAGCGCGTCGCCGAAATGCTTGGCGCATGCGCGCACAAGATCGTGCGGGTCGATCTGCGCGCGATCGGTGGCTCGGCGCTCACCGCCGACATCGCGGTGCCGGAATTTGGCAGCGACGGGATTCCGGCGACCTACGTGCCTGCACGCAACACCATCATGCTGTCGCTCGCCTTGGGCTGGGCCGAGGTGCTCGACGCCGCCGAGATCTACTGCGGCGTGAACGCGGTCGATTACTCGGGCTACCCTGACTGTCGACCGCCCTTCATCGACGCCTTCCAGCGGCTCGCCGACCTCGCCACCCGAGCCGGCATCGAGGGGCATGGGCCGCGCATCCAGGCGCCGCTGCTGACGCTCAGTAAGGCCGACATCGTGCGCGAAGGAGTGCGTCTTGGCGTCGACTTCGCAGCTACGGTGTCCTGCTACCAGGCCGACGCGGAAGGCCGGGCCTGCGGCCACTGCGACGCCTGCCACCTGCGTGGCGAAGGTTTTCGCGCCGCGGCGGTTTCCGACCCGACTCGCTACTGCTCGGCGCTGCGCGTCGATTCCGGGGTGTCGTGATCGGTGACCGAAAGGTCCGACCGCACCCGCGCACCCGTTGTGGGCAGCCCTGCGCTACGCGGCTTGCGCAGGAGACTGCTAAAATGTGCAGCGCTTTGGCGACATGCCGCGTTGACGCCGACCGGAGTCGAACTTTCGCGCTGGATGGAGGTTCAGTGCCGAAATCGGTGCCGGCGGCGAATCTCGCGGATTCCTGCCGCCACGAGCGGCGGCCGAACCGCCCGCGAGCTTCACGCGCGATTTCCCCAAGGGCCGTTAGCTCAGCGGTAGAGCAGTGGACTTTTAATCCATTGGTCGATGGTTCGATCCCATCACGGCCCACCAATCACGCCGCGTCCGCTCCCCCGAAGTCTCTGCGCCGACAGCGTTGGGCGAGTCGTCGCGGAGCGGCAGCAGAATGGGCTGTCGTGGACGCTGTCGTCGGGAGAGCGGGAATGAATCTGCTTGCCATTGAAACCTCGACCGAAGCCTGCTCGGCAGCGGTGCTGCGCGACGGAGAGCTGTTTGCGCGCTGCGAGATGGCGCCGCGGCGGCACGCCGAACTGCTGCTGCCGATGTGCGAGGCGCTGCTCGAGGAGGCCGGGCTGCGCCGCGCCGAGCTGGACGCGGTTGCGGTGGGGCGCGGGCCGGGAGCGTTCACGGGGGTGCGCCTCGCGATCGCCGCAGCGCAGGGGATTGCACTCGGCCTGGACAAACCGGTGTTGCCGATTTCTTCGCTGCAAGCCCTGGCCGCACAGGCGCCGACGGACGATTCCGCGATTCTCGCGGTCATCGATGCGCGGATGGGTGAAATCTATGCCGGTGCCTTCGTCCGCGACGCGGGTGGGGCGCTGTTGCCGTTTGCGGAGGAGACCGTGGGACCACCTGCCGCGCTGCAGCTGCCCGCTGCCGAAGCCTGGAGCGTGATCGGCAGCGGCTGGGGCGTCTGGCGTGAGGCGCTTCTTGAGCGCCTGCCGTCGAGTCCGCGCTGGGCCGAGGCGGAGCGCTATCCGCTTGCCGCGGACGTTGCGCGCCTGGCCGCTCGCCGCTTTGGGGAGAACGGCGGCATGGCGCCCGAGCTGGCGCTGCCGGTCTATTTGCGCGACCGGGTGGCGCTGACCCTCGCCGAGCAGCGCAGCGCCAAGGGACCGCTGACGACCGCGTCGGGCTGAGCCTGGCCGAGCAATCGCTGACGGAGGCGCTGCCAGGCGCTTCCGTCGGCAGCGCGGCTCGCCGAACCCTTATGATGCTCGCCATGGACTGGCGCCGCTCCAACCACATCCAGCTGCTGCGCTACGCGGGTTGGTTTCAGTACGCGAGCGTCGGCACGCCGTTTCTGCGCTACCGGACGATCGTGGCCGATCTGGCGGACAAGGGGCTGCCTGCCGCCTACGCGCACTGGTGGATCCTCTGCTACATCGTGTTCGGGCTGGTTTATTGGTATCTGACCAGCGATCTCGGTCAGGGCCACCGCTCGCGAAGGCGACAGGTGGCGCAAATCGCACTGTTGCTGGTGCTGAACATCGCCGTCGTGCTGATCGGCTGGTTCAGCCAGGGTGGGATCGGCGCGCTGCTGCTCGCCGTGATTGCGGTCGTCCTGCCGTGGATTTTGCCGCTGCGCAGTGCCGTGACCTGGATGGTGCTGCAAAATTTCTCGCTGGTCCCGGTCTTCGCGAGCATTCGCGAGCCCGCATTCAGCCTCGCCGATGCGCTGCTCCAGTCGAGCCTGTATCTAGGTTTCACTGTGCTTGCTTTCGTCACCTCCTTCGTCACCAAGCGTCAGGTGGAGGCGCGCGATGAGCAGCGCCGCCTGAATTCGGAACTGCGGGCCACACGTGCGCTCCTCGCGGAGTCGAGCCGATTGGGCGAGCGCATGCGCATCTCGCGAGAGCTGCACGACCTGATCGGGCATCACCTGACCGCGCTCAGCCTCAATCTCGAGGTGGCCAGCCACCTGGTCGACGGCCGCGCCGCGGAGCATGTGCACAAGGCGCAGTCGATCGCCAAGCTGCTGCTTGCCGACGTGCGTGAGGTGGTCAGCCAGCTGCGCGAGGGCGATCGCATCGATTTGACCGCGGTGCTCGAGAGCCTGGTCGAGGGCGTGCCGGGCCTGCTCATCCATTTGGAACTGCCGGAGCATTTCGCGGTGGACGACCCGCGCCGCGCGCAGGTGGTACTGCGCTGCGTGCAGGAGATCATCACCAATACCATTCGCCACGCGCAGGCGCGGAATCTGTGGCTGCGCTTCACCTGCAAGGGCGGCGGCGGAATGCTGATCCACGCTCACGACGACGGGCGTGGCGCCGGCGAGCTGCGTCTGGGCCACGGCCTTTCGGGCATGCGCGAGCGGCTGGCCGAGTTCGGCGGGCGCTTGGCGGTTGATACCGACAGCGGGCGTGGCTTTACCATTGACGCAACCTTGCCGTTGGAGCCTGCCCGATGAATCAGTCGAAACCGGTGAGCGTCTGCCTCGTCGACGACCAGACCCTGGTGCGCCAGGGTATCCGCTCGTTGCTGGAGCTTTCCGATTCGATCCGCGTGCTGGCCGAAGCGGCAGACGGCGCGGAGGCGGTCGAGCTCATCCCGCGGCTCAAGCCCGACGTGGTGTTGCTCGACATGCGCATGCCGGGCATGTCGGGGCTGGACGTGCTGCAGGCCCTTTCCGTAAGGCGCTGCCTGCCGCCGACGATCATCCTGACGACCTTCGACGACGATCAGCTGGTGCTGGCCGGGCTGCAGGCAGGCGCGCGCGGCTATCTCCTGAAGGATGTTTCGCTGGAGCAGCTGGTCGAAGCGGTGCGCACGGTCGCCGACGGCGGCTCGCTGGTGTCGCCGGTGGTTACCCAGCGTCTGCTGTCTGGGCTGGAGCGCATGCATAATGACTTCAGCAGCCTCGATCGTCCCGATCCCCTGACCGAGCGTGAAACCGAGATCCTGCGGTTGATGGCCAGCGGCTTCAGCAACAAGGAAATCGCGGGTTCGCTCGGCGTGGCCGAGGGCACCGTCAAGAATCACGTGTCCAACATTCTCTCCAAGCTTGGCGTGCGTGATCGCACCCGTGCGGTGCTCCGGGCTTTCGAGCTGGGGGTGGTTTGAGCAAGCTTCACGCGGCCTGTCGCGTCGGCCGGTCGGGGTGACAGCAGCGGCCGGAGTCCTCTTGCACCGACGCGTACGTCGCGACGATTACGGCCTGCCCTGGTGGGCGCCGTCGCGGGGCGCCGCGTCCGACCGCTACCTTGCGCTCGCGCCCGGTGCGGGCGGGCTTTCGACCCGGCCTCGAGGGCACGCCTCGCGCGGCGCGCACGACCTCACGATCGGGAATGATCGGGAATGGCGCGTCCGGCCCGGACTCGGGTACCATCGACGCCTTGCCGGTCGAGCGGGCGGCCAAGCGGGGAGCGCGCGCTGACTTCCGGGGTGGACGCCTTTGCGCCGTCCTGCCGGCCTTGGATGATCTTCTGGAGATGTATCGGATGATTCGTACTGTCGAAATCGTGCTTTCGCTGCTGATCGTGCTGCTGCTCGCCATCGTGGTAGCGGCGCTGCTGCCGAGCCACGGGCACATCGAACGCAAAATCGAGGTATCGAGCCCGGTTCGGCAGGTCTACGATACGTTGAATACGCTGCGGCGCTATCCGCAGTGGTCGACTCTCGGCGGCTTCGACGCCGTTTCCGATGCCAGGTTGGAAGGGCCGGAATCGGGGCCGGGGTCCAGACTCGACTGGAGCAACCCCCTGCAGAACGGTGCCGGCAGCGGCAGCATCGAAGTGACGTCGAGCGAACTTGACGATCAGATCAAGCTGGCGGTGGAAAACAGCTGGGTTGGCAAGGACAAGCAGTACACGATTTCGATCGATCCGGTAAAAGCCGGCAAGACGCTCAATATCTGGATCGCCTACGACGTCGATTACGGCTGGAACCTGCTCTGGCGTATTGCCGGGCTCTACATCAACGGCCAGCCGGCCGCCGTCATCCAGGATAGCCTCAACCATCTGGCCGCGATGCTGGCGGGCTTTCCGAATACCGACTACAGCGGGCAGGAAATCGAGATGGTCGACGTGGCGCCGCGCCCGCTGTTTCTCGTCAACACCACAGCTGCGCGTACGCTTGGCGACATCGAGGAAGCAACCCAGGCGGCGGTTGCCGAGGTCAACGCGGCGATTGCGAAGGCCGGGCTTACCTCTGCCGGTCCGGTGATGACCATCACCAACAGTTGGGGTGACCAGAACTACGATTTCGCGATGGCCCTGCCGGTCGATTCCGCTACGGTCACGCTCGATGGCAAAGAGTACGCCATCGACGCGCCGGTGCGTCGCGGGCTCTCCTCAGGCGACTCGGACGACCAGACGGAAACAGCGACCGCTGCGGAGCCAGGTCCGGGTGGCCGCGACCGCAACGGCATGCTGATCATCAACGATCAGGTGCGTGCGGTGATGTGGTACGGCGGCAAGGCGCTGTCTTCCGACTACACCGGAAGCCCCGCTGCGCTTCCCTGGCTGCGCCTGAATCTGAAGGCCTATGCCGAAACGCATGGCTACCACTACAACGAGGACGCCGCCCTCGGTCGCTACTGGGACGAACTGCTGTCGCCGGCCGATGCGCCGGCCGATGCGCGGGAGTTTCGCGTCTATCTGCCGGTTCAGCTGTAGGCGGAAACCGGGGCCTGAAAGGGAAAGCCGGGCGGCGGGGCCGGAGATCACTTCAGCCGAATTGCAAACGGCGCGTGCTCCGTGGCGTCGCCAGCCGAAAAGCGCCGGTTGGACCCGCGGTGATCTGCAGCTTGCGGTTCACTCGATGCCGAGTTTTTCCAGCCGGTAGCGGAGCTGGCGAAGGGTGAGGCCAAGGTGCCGCGCGGCCGCCGTGCGGTTCCAGCGGGTGGCCTCCAGCGCCTTGAGGATGGCGCTGCGTTCGGTCTCGGCTACCGCCGCAGCGAGGTCGTTGGGGAAGCCTTCGTCGTCAGGCGCTGGTTCTTCCCGTGCACTGGCCGGCGTGGCGACTTCGACGGGCACGCCCGCCGGTACCACTGCGGCGCCGCCCGAGAGGCGCAGATCGTCTTCGGTGATCGATTGGTTCTCGCACAGCGCAACCGCGCGCTCGAGCACGTTTTCCAGTTCGCGGACGTTGCCCGGAAAATCGTAGGCGAGCAGGCAGCGCAGAGCGTCGGGAGTGATGCGCGCGACGCTGCCGCCGCTCTCCTCGGCGAGGCGCTGCAGCACGCGCTGGGCGAGCTTGGGGATGTCGCTGCGTCGCTCGCGCAGCGGCGGCACGTGCAGCTCGATGACGTTGATGCGATAGAACAGATCCTGGCGAAAGGCGCCGCGCTCGACCATGCCGGCGAGGTTCTTGTGCGTGGCCGAGAGAATCCGCACGTCGATGCCGACTTCGGCGTGGGCGCCGATAGGGCGCACGGCCTTTTCCTGAATCACGCGCAGGAGCTTCACCTGCATGTGCATCGGCAGCTCGGCTACTTCGTCGAGGAACAGCGTGCCGCCCTGCGCGGCGTGGAACAGGCCTTCCTTGTCACCGTGGGCGCCGGTGAAGCTGCCGCGCTTGTGGCCGAAGAACTCGCTTTCCATCAATTCGGAGGGAATCGCGCCGCAGTTGACCGGCACGAACGGGGCGCTGGAGCGCGGGCCCATCTCGTGAATCAGCCGCGCCACCAGCTCCTTGCCGGTTCCCGATTCGCCCGAGATGTAGACCGGGGCCTGGCTGCGCGCGACCTTGGCGATCGTGGCGCGCAGCTCCTGCATATTCGCTGATTCGCCGATCAGCCGCGTGCCGCTCGCTTCCTGCTCGCTGCGCTTTTCGTCGGACAGCTTGAGCGCCGTCTGCACCAGCCGGCGCAGCACGCTGATGTCGACCGGCTTGGACACGAAGTCGAAAGCGCCGGCCTTGAGCGCCTCCACGGCCGCATCGACGTTGCCGTAGGCGGTAATCATGGCCACCGGCGTCAGCGGGTACTGCGCGGCGATCAGTTTGATGATGTCCTGACCCGAACCATCCGGCAGCCGCATGTCGGTGAAGCAGAGCGCATAACGCCGATCTTCGAGCCGCGATCTGGCTTCGGCCACGGTTGCCGCCGTTTCGACCACCAAGTCCATGCGGCCGAGCGTGAGCGTCAGCAGCTCGCGGATGTCGCGTTCGTCGTCGATGATCAGGGCGTATTGTTTGCTCATGCGCTCAGCGGCAGGCGCCGACAGGCAAGTCGAGCACGCTAGGTTAGAGCGTGCGGGCGCGCAAGGCAAAAGCCATTTACAAGGCGCCGCCGAGCGCGCCCGGGGGCGCTGCGAAAGCGCCGCAAACCCGTCTCGGGACGCGATACGGACGACGAGCCCTGCGCGGGTTCCGTTTGCGCCTGGAGACGGGTGGAAAGAACTCGACGAGCGGCCATTCGGCATCGTTATACTTGCGGCAGGAGGGCGGCATGGGCGTCGATCGCTTGATGCGCAGGGCGGCGGACTCGGCGGGTGACATCACCCGGCGCGAGCTTTATTTCCTCAATCTCTACCGCTGCGTCGAAGCCGTCGTATACGCCGGGCTCGTGTTCAGCCCGTTCGCGGGTTCCTGGCTGGAAGTAACGCTGCCCCTCCTTGGCCAGGTGGTCGCGATCGGCTACCTCGCCGTGGCGCTGATCGTGCTCGCCGGCACCGAGCGGCTGCAGGCGCGGCTGGCCAACGCGCTGAGCGTGGCGATCGTGCTCGACATCATCGCCGCGGCGGCCATCCTCGTGGCGCTCTCCGGACACAGTCTGGTGCCGCTCATGCTGCTGGTGAACGTCGGCGTGGGCGCGCTGCTGCTGCCGCGGCGAGCGATGCTGTTCGCGATTTGCGCCGCAATCGGGGTTTGCGCGCCGCTGCTGGTCGGCCTGGTGTCACACCTCAGACCGCCGGAGGGCAGGCTGGCCGAGACCGCCGCGGCGGTCGCCGCCTACATGCTCGCGGCGCTGCTTCTGCGCTATCTGGGCGGGCATCTGCGGGCGACCGAGGATTTGGCCGCGCAGCGTGAGGTGGATCTGCTCAACATGGAGCAGGTCAACGACCTGATCATCCAGCGCATGCGTACCGGCGTTCTGCTGGTCGACGTCGCCAATCACATCCTGCGCATCAACGAAGCCGCCTGGCTGCTGATCGGCAACCCCTCGCCCGATCAGCGCAACCTGGGCGTGGTGGCGCCCGAGCTTTCGCGTCGCCTCTACCACTGGCGCCACTCGGGATCCAGCGACGCGAGCGCGGTGGCGCTGGCGACCGACGTGCCGGAAGTGATTCCACGCTTCACCCGGCTCGCCCCGAACGACGACACCAACGTGTTGATCTTTCTCGACGACACCTCGCTGCTGTCGCAGCGTGCCGAAGAACTGACCCTGAGCTCGCTCGGCCGACTGTCGGCCTCGATCGCGCACGAGATTCGCAATCCGCTGGCGGCGATCCGCTACGCGGCCCAGCTGTTGGCGGAATCGCCGCACCTGGTTGCCGAAGACAGCCGGCTGGTGGAAATCGTCAACAACCACTGCACCCGCGCCAACGACGTGATCGAGAACATCCTGCAGCTGTCGCGGCGCGAGCGCTCGCGGCCGGAGAGCATCGATCTGAACGCCTGGGTGTTGTCCTTCGTCGAGGAGTATCGCCAGTCCAACGATCTCGGCGGCGACCATCTGCGCGCGGTGACCCAAAGTCGCATGATCCAGGCCCTGGTCGATCCGCAGCACCTGCAGCAGGTGCTCTGGAACCTGGTACAAAACGCGCTGCGCTATGGTCGCCAGCCCGGCGAGCCGGCGCGGGTCACCGTGGTGGCGCGGCTGCTGTCCGACAAGGGCCCGCCGGTGATCGAAGTGATCGACCGCGGTCCGGGAATCCCGCCCAAGGTCGCGGCGCAGATCTTCGAACCGTTCTACACCACCCACGAATACGGTACCGGACTCGGCCTGTATCTGGCCAAGCAGATGACCGAGGCCAGTCAGGCAACGCTGGAGTACGTGCCGCTGGCGGGTGGTGGCGCCTGTTTTCGGATCACCATGGCGCTGCCTGGCCTGACGTTTTCGACCCGCGCCACCGCTGAAGCTCGCTGAGCGCGCGGCGTCGACCGCGCTGGCGGGCGCGCCGCGAGGTCGCGTCGTTTTGATTTTCGCGCCGTCATTCCCGAGAATAGCCCGGTTACGGCTGTCGTCCGCGCCGTTTTTCCCGGACCGCGTCTGTTCGCCGCGCATCACGCGCTGCGCTCGCGCCTGCCCCAATGCACAGGTGACCGCATGAATTTTCACGAATACCAAGCGAAGGAACTGTTCGCCGCCTACGGCATCGCCGTGCCGGCGGGCAAGGTGGCCGACTCGGCCGAGGCCGCGGTCGAGGCCGCGAGGGCGCTCGGCGGCGAGCAGTGGATGGTCAAGGCGCAGATCCACGCCGGCGGCCGCGGCAAGGCCGGTGGCGTCAAGTTCTGCCGCACGCTGGACGAGGTGCGGGAGGCCGCGGCCGGGATGCTCGGCAAGCGGATGTCCACCTACCAGTCGGGCGGGCGGGCGCTGCCGGTCAATCTGGTGCTGGTGACGCTCGCCAGCGACATCGCCAAGGAGCTTTACCTGTCGGTGCTGGTCGATCGCTCCGCCAAGTCGGTCTCCTTCATTGCCTCCGCACGCGGCGGCGTCGACATCGAGCAGGTGGCGCGCGAAAACCCCGAGGACATCCACACGCTCGAGATCAACTTCGTCGAGGGCCTGCAGCCCTACCAGTGCCGCCGCCTCGGCTTCGACATGGGGCTCAACGCCCGGCAGGCGAACCAGCTCACCCGGATCATGCTGGGGCTGTATCGCCTGTTCAACGAAAAGGACCTGTCCCTGGTCGAGCTGAACCCGCTGGCGATCCTGGAATCCGGCGATCTCGCCGCGCTGGATGGCAAGGTCAACTCCGACGACAACGCCGACTTCCGCCACCCCGACCTGGTCGCCATGCGCGACGAGTCGCAGGAAGATCCGGCGGAAGCGGCCGCGGTGCGCAACAACCTCAACTACGTGACCATGGACGGCAACATCGGCTGCATGGTCAACGGCGCCGGGCTCGCCATGGCGACCATGGACGTGATCAAGCTGGCCGGCGGCGAGCCGGCCAACTTTCTTGACGTCGGCGGCGGCGCGACCAAGGAGCGGGTGACCGAGGCCTTCAAGCTGATCCTCTCCTCCAGCAAGGTGCGCGCGATCCTGGTCAACATCTTCGGCGGCATCGTGCGCTGCGATCTGATCGCCGAGGGCATCATCGCGGCGGTGAAGGAAGTCGGGCTGAGCATCCCGGTGGTGGTGCGCCTCGAGGGCACCAACGTCGAAAAGGGCCGCCAGCTGCTGGCCGGCTCCGGTCTCGCCATCACGCCGGCCACGGATCTGAACGACGCCGCGCACAAGGCCGTCGCCGCAGCTGCCTGACGGTCCGGCAACAGGAGCCGCAGAAGGGACGATCGCCGCAATTCGATCGACACCTGCTCTCGCGGCCATCGGTTCTCCCACTCCCCACGCGCCGCCGCAGTTCAAGAACAGGACACACACATGAGCGTTTTGGTCCACAAGAACACCAAGGTCATCACCCAGGGCTTCACCGGCCAGCAGGGCACCTTCCACTCCGAGCAGGCGCTCGAATACGGCACCCAGCTGGTGGGCGGCGTGACTCCCGGCAAGGGTGGCAGCGAACATATCGGCCTGCCGGTTTTCAATACGGTGCTCGATGCGGTCGACGAAACCGGCGCCGACGCCTCGATGATCTTCGTGCCGCCGCCGTTCGCCGCCGACGCCATCCTCGAGGCCGCCGATGCCGGCATCAAGGTGATCGTGGCGATCACCGAAGGCATTCCGGTACTCGACATGCTGCGGGTCAAGAACGTGCTCCGGCAGTATCCGGATACGGTGCTGATCGGACCCAACTGCCCCGGCATCATCACTCCGGGCGAGTGCAAGATCGGCATCATGCCGGGCCACATCCACCAGCCAGGCAAGGTCGCGATCGTGTCGCGCTCGGGCACCCTCACCTACGAGGCGGTGTTCCAGACCAGCAACGTCGGTCTCGGCCAGTCGACCGTCATCGGCATCGGCGGCGATCCGATCAACGGGCTCAGTTTCATCGATTGCCTGCGCCTGTTCCAGGACGACCCGCAGACCGAAGGCATCATCATGGTCGGCGAGATCGGCGGCAGCGCCGAGGAAGAAGCGGCCGAATTCATCGAGGAAAACGTGAGCAAGCCGGTAGTCGCCTTCATTGCCGGCGCCAGCGCGCCTCCAGGCAAGCGCATGGGCCACGCCGGGGCCATCATCTCCGGCGGCAAGGGCACCGCGGCCGCGAAGTTCGCCGCGCTGGAAAAGGCCGGCGTGACCACGGTGCGTTCGCCCGCCGACCTCGGCACCGCGCTCGCGGCGCGCATGGGCTGAGCCTCGGCGCTGCTCCCCCGACGCACCTGGGGTGCATAGCGGACCGTCGACCCGCCCACTCCGCGCGTTGATTCTCCTGCATGACACCGGACGCGGCTGGCGCCGCGTCTGGCGTCTTTGGCGCCAACGAGCGGCGGCTGCGTCCGCTCAGCAGTCCTGCGTCACGGCAAATCCCACGCCAGCCGCGCGCTGCGCGCGCACGCTGCTGCCCGTGCAGGAAGCGAAGGTGGCCCGCACCGTGAAATGGCAGGCCGAGCGCACTCAGCGATTCGAGACGACGCCGCACTCGCGGCGTTGCCTGTAGCTGCGCCCGCAAACTGACGCGAACCGGATCCCGGCGCCGCAGCGCCGTGAGCCAGCGGGTCAGCCCGGCCGGCTCGCTGGCGGGAACGCGTGTTCGTCCATTTTTCGATGCCTTCCTGTGCGAAATGGCATGGCGCTTGCATGTCCTGCTGTCGCCCGTCCTGCGTCATTGCTTTGCGTGACGACAGGCGGGCGCTGGCACGGCCGCCGCTTGTCAAACTGTGACGTAGTCGGTAGTTTTGGTGGCCAGGAAGTCAGCTTCAGTCGCGCGGGAAAGGGCGCGGTTGAACGTATGCGGTGACGCGCCGTGCTCGTTTGCGCCGCGCTGCCGCAGGGGGATATGGAGCGCTGATCAGGGGCACGGAGATGGGCGAGGCAGGGATCGATGCCGCAAGGGCATCGACGATGGAGCCAGGAGGTCTGGCTCTGGAGTCTGAAAAGGCAACGCTTGAACGAGGCGTCGCGTTAGCTGCGCGCGCGGATCGATTCGGGCCTAGCCGTCGCACCATCGAGTCGGACCACGGTCCGACCGCGGCCAAGGCTGCAACCACGGAACTGCAGGCGATTCGCCGCCTGCCTCAAGAGGAAATGATCATGAATTCGATCGCCATCATCGCGGCGCAGGATGCCGCGCGCCCTGTCTTCACCAGCAAGCGCTCGCGCAGGTTCAGTTTGAGTCTGCTGCTCTGGGCGCTGAGCGCGCTGGCGGCCCCGGCTATCGCGGCGGATTGGTATGTGTCGCCCAGCGGCAACGACGCCAACTCCTGTCAGGCCAGCTCGGCTGCCTGCAAGACCATCCAGGCGGCGATCAACAAGGCCGGCGCGAACGATACGGTGCATGTGGGGCAGGGTAAATATCCGTTCGTCGCCACGCTCCAGATCTCGGGAGCGAGCAAGAACGGGCTGAGGGTGGTCGGCGACAATTCCCCGTTCGCTGCGCCGCCTGCGCCGCCAACGATGCCGACCGCGGCGGCCAATGCCTCGGAATTGCAGGCGGCCAGCAGCGGTAGCCACACCGGCATGATCTGGGTCAATGGCGCGCAGAACGTCACGATCGAAAACCTGCTGTTGCAGGTGCGCCACGACCGTTCGAATGAAGGCGTCGTCACCACCGGCAATGCCAATGGCCTGGTCCTGCGCAACAACTACCTCATCATCAACAACAACAGTGGTGGCAAGCGCAACGCGATTTCACTCAACATGATCGCCGGCAGCAGCAGCGACCAGAACTCCACCGGCGTCGGGCCCTACTCGTTCCTCTACGTCACGCTGGAGGGCAACATCATCCAGCCGAGTGCGGCGAGCGCCAGCGCTGTGTCCGCGCGTGCGGTGGTGGGCGACAACGTCGCCGGCGTGTTCCGCAGCAATTTCCTCGTCGGTCAGACGCAGGACATCCGCCTGCGCTACATGCCCAACGCATCACCCTACGGACGCGGCATTGATTTCGACGGCAACTGGATCTTCGGCGCGGGCGCGTGGATCCTGACGGCCTATGATTCGACCCAGACGATCCACATCCACAACAACCATTTCATCGCGCCCGGCGCGCCCGGCTACAGCGTCTCGCCGTTGAGCGCGAGTTCACTGGGCGACCCGGATTTCTCCAGTCTCAAACTGGTCGGCGCGACCAATCCGGTGGTGGTCGAGAACAACGAATTTCTCGGCTATGCGCGCTACTACCGCGGCCTGTGGATCCAGAACTGGCCGGGCGTGACGGTGCAGGGCAACACCTTCACGCCAAATTCCACCTACAACGGCGGTTCCGGTAACGCGAAGGGACTTTCCACCGCCATCCTCATCGGCAACAAGGAAGTCTGGAACGGCGCACCCGCACCACGTCCGTTCGGGGTCACCATCCTCGGCAATACCTTCAACGCTGGCGCCGCGGGTGCGAACAGCCGTGCCATCGTCTTCGTCGATGACAACGACGCCAGTGGCACCGCGACCGCGGGCAGCCTGCTGGTCGGTGATGGCGATACCGCCAACGCCAATTCGTTTACTGTGGGACTCAAGTGGTACGTCGGCCTCGACGAACACACCTGCAATGCGACGAATTGTTCCACCGCAGCGCCCAGTGGTTCGCCGCTCGGGCCGGGCATCAATTACACAACGGGCAGCAATGTGGCGACCCAGGGCCGTCCGTTCCGTTTCGACGTCAACGCATTCGGCAACCGCTATGCCGGCAAGCTCGTCGATGAGATGAGCAATGCCGAATACAGCGCGATTGCCGCGAAAATTTACGACGATGTGGACAACAGCGCGCTGGGCATCGTTCATTACGAAGCCGGCCCGCGCATCACGACCGGCACCATCACCTTCGCGCCGACTTCGTTCGTGTATGACGGCAACGCCCACACGATCAGCGCGAGCCTGCAGGAAGACAACACTGCGACCTGCGTGGTCACGCCCGCAAACCTCACCGAACCCGGCGCGCATACGGTCAGCGCGACGTGCACCAGCAGCACCTACAACGTCACCGACAGCGGAACGGTTACGGTCAGCAAGGCCACGGGCACGCTCGCTTGGACCGGCCTGGCCCAGACTTACAGCGGCGGCACCTTTACGCCCGGCGTCGGAATTGACGAGGAGGCCGGCGCCAGCTGCACCCTCAACCCGGCTGCGGTTGGTCCCGCGGCGGGTAGTTATCCGGTTCAGGCAAGCTGCAGCAGCGAGCACTACGAGGCGACCGGCTACGGCACGGTGGTGATCGCCAAGGCCGTGGGCAGCGTGACGTGGGGCGCCCTCAGCTTCGAATACAACGGTTCGACCCATGTGGTCACGGCCGCGATCACTGAGGAACCCGGCACCACTTGCAGCGTCAGCGGCACGGTCGGGCCGGCGGTCAACGGGACGGGGTATCCCGTGGAAGCGACCTGCGACGGTACCAACTACACCGCGCACGGCTACGAGAACGCACACGTGACGCAGGCCACTGGCACCGTCACCTGGGGCAATCTCGAGTTCACCTATGACGGCAACCCCGTCACGCCCAGCGCCGACATCGATGAGGAGAACGGCGCCAGCTGCAGCTTCACCCCAGCCAGCGTCGGCCCGGCTGCCGGCACGCATTCGATTACGGCCAACTGCACCAGCACCAATTACACCGCCACCGGTACGGCCAGCGTTACCATCGCCAAGGCCGATCAGGCGATCACCAATTTTGCCGCCTCGCCGGCCAGCCCGACCTACAGCAATGGCGGAAGCTTCACGGTTTCTGCCGATGGTGGTGGCTCCGGCCAGTCGGTTGTCTTCGCCAGCAGCACCGCAGCGGTGTGCACCGTCAGCGGCAGCAGCGTGAGCATGCTCAAGGCCGGCACCTGCACGCTCACCGCCGATCAGGCGGGTGACGGCAACTACAACGCCGCGCCGCAGGCGACCCTCAACGTGACGATCGCCAAGGGCAGCAGCACGGTCGCCTGGGGCGCCCTCAACTTCGATTATTCCAACGCCACCCACAGCGTCACCGCCACGGTGGACGGGGATGGTGACAGCAGCTGCACGGTCGATCCAGCCCAGATCGGACCGGAAGTGGGTTCCTACACGGTTACGGTGACCGCCTGCAGTTCCGAGCGCTTCGATGTGGTGCTGCCGGTCAGCGAAACCGCGACCGTCGGCGACGGCAAGAGCGTTCACGTCGTCGAGACAAACAGCTACTTCGCCAGTGTGGCCGCGGCGCTGGCCGATCCGGCAACGGAAGATGGCATGACCGTCGAGATGGCGCCGGGAACCTACTCCGGCCCCATCGTGCTGACCAAGGGCGTGCACCTGGTCGGCAGCAGCGGCTTTACGCCCAACCGCGGTGGCGGCATGCAGCTCATGGCGGGGCCGAGCAATCCGCCGAGTGTGCTGCTCGACGGCGGCAATGTCGCTCTCGTGGGCATCCAGATCGCCAGCGGCGTGACCGGTGCGAGCGTCAGTGGTCTCGAGGTTCGCAACTTCGTCAACCATTGCGTCGAGGCGGCCGGTGCCAACCACCACAGCACGATCACCGAGAACGTCTTGCACCATTGCGGTTGGCACGGCATTTCAGTCGTCGGCGTCAGCGGCATCGACGACCTGCTCATCAGCAACAACGAGGTGACGGACATCGGTTTCGGGCCGAACGGCGGTCGCGGCATCGTCGTATGGGATGGCCAGAAGCGCGACATCACGATCCAGAACAACTACGTCCACGACATCGCGGGTTGTTGCGGCATCGAACTGCAGGACGGCAGTGCGGCAGGCGCGTGGATCCTCGACAACGTGGTCGAGAACGTGGGTGACTCGGGCATGAGTTTCATCCAGTTCACCTCGGGTTCGCTCGCGGACCGCGCCAACGTGGTGCGCAACAACAGCGTGAGCCTCGCGGGCCGCTTCGGCATCGAGATCAAGATCCCCGACGGCAGCGGCGCGCTGCCGGGGCCGGGCGATACGGGCGACGGCGCGATCCTGGTCGAGGGCAACACCATCGATGGCAACGGCGCGCAGGCCTTGCGCGACCGCTCCGGCATCGCGGTGATCCGTCGCGCGTTGGGTACCTATCCATATCAGGTCGACACGACCAGCGGTGTCGTCGTGCGCAACAACACGGTCGACAACGTTCGCACCACCACGGCCGCGCCCGCGGCGTCCTATCGCGGCTATGGCATCGTGGTCGAGGGCCTGGGCTCCATCGTCGAAAACAATGTGCTCGGCAACAACGACATCGGCCTGCAGGTCCAGCAGGGCAACGAGCCCGCAAGCCTGCCCGGTGATTCGGACCAGAACGCGGTCAGCCTGTGGTTCAACCGCGGCAACGCGCCGCTGAGCTGCGCAACGCTTACCGGCAACACGATCAGCGGCGATACGATCGGCGGCGACGCACCCTATTTCGTGCCCGCCGGCCAGCCCATGACGGGCGGCTACGCGACCAATCGCAGCACGCACCAGACCTACTGCACGATCACCTCGGCGGTGGCGGCGGCGACTGACGGCGACATCATCGATGTCGCGGCAGGCGTGCATGCGGAAAACGTCGTGATCACGCGTCCGATCACCATCGTCGGCGCGGGCCAGAGCGCCACCACGATCGTGCCGGCGCAGTTCAACCCCGATTGCAGCGGCGCGCCGCTGGGCTCGGAGGGCTCGATGTGCACGGCCGGTGACGCCAGCGTAGTGTTCCTGGTCAAGGCTTCGAACGTGGAGATCTCCGATCTGACGGTCGATGGCATCAACCCGAACATCCCGGGGCACGCCACCGACATCGCCGCGCGCAACGGCATCATGAGCGCGATCACGGGAGGCGCATTCACCGGCTTCAAGGTGCATGACACGACGATCCGCAACATCTGGCTGCGCGGCCTGTATTCGCCCAGCGACAACGGCAGCTTCGAGTTCCGCGACAACGTGGTCGACAACGTCAAGTCCGATCCCTACGCATCGCTGGCGATCTTCAACTTCGGTGGCAGCGGCATCATCGATGGCAACACGGTGTCCAACGCGAACGACGGCATCGCGGCGAACTGGTCGCGCGGCACCACCTTCAGCCACAACAGCGTGGCCGGTTCCGGGGGCGGCATCCACACCGACAACAATGGCGGCAGTGGTGGCATGGGTGATGTGATCGAATTCAATACCGTCACCTGCGGGGTCGATGATGGCTACGGCATCTTCTCGTTCGCGAACTACCGCGACGTGGCGATCCAGGACAACACGATCAGCGCCTGCGCGGTGGGTTTGGGTGCCTTCTCGGGCCGCGCCGACGACGCCTCGCCGCTCTACACCACCCACTTCCTGCGCAATCAGGTCGATGGCACCGGCGCCACCTTGTCAACGCCGGGTGACACAACCGTTGGCGCGTGGTTGAGCACGACTTCGTTCAACTGGGGCCATCACGACAACCAGGTTGCACTGGCCAACAATTCCTTCACCGGTTTCGACACCGGCGTGGTCACCGACCGTGGCGATGGCAAGAGCCTGATCACGGCGGCGAACGTCAACCGCATCACTGGCAACGGCGCGGGCTGGAGCGACAATGGTGATGCCGTCAATGGCAGCAACGGCGATAGTGATTTCAGCAACAACTGGTGGGGCTGCAACGACGATCCTTCTGCGCCGAGCGCGGGGTGCGACGCCGCCCAGGGTGTTGGTGCAAGTTCGCCCTGGCTCGCGCTGAGCCTGCCCGCCTCGCCGATCAACATCGCCAAAGGCGCGACGATCAGCATTGCCGCCGATCTCAATCACAACTCGAACGGTGATCCGGTCGATACCAGCGCGCTGTTCCCGGACGGCAGCTCGATCGCGTTCAGCGCGAGCAACGGCGCGAGCGCGACCTCGCCGCATGGCACCACGTTAGGCGTGGCGACGACGAGTTTCTCGGGCCTGCTCGCAGGTTCATCGACGGTGACCGCGAGCTTCGAAAACGCGGCGCCGACCGTGCTGGTGCAGATCACGCCGGCGGCGATCACGCTCGATGCGCCGCTCACGCGCACCTACGACGGCAGCGCGCAGGTCGTCACCGCGACGACGGTGCCTGCAGGTCTGACCTACAGCGTCACCTACGACGGCGATGTGAACGCGCCGACCGATGTCGGCACCTACACGGTAGTCGCCAGCGTCACCGACAACTGCTGCGAGGGCACGGTGAGCGGCACGCTGGAGATCCAGCGCGGCACCACCACAATCGTGTTCGACGACTACAGTTTCGTGTACGACGGCGCCACGCACAGCGTGACCGCACATCTGGATGCGGAGCCGGGCACGAGCTGCGCCGTCGCGGAAAACCCGATCGGGCCGAACGTCGTCAGCCTGACGGTCAATGCTCCGGCGTGCACGGGCACCAACTGGGCGGCGCCGGCGGCGAGCCACGCCGCGGAGATCACCCCGCAGCCGACCACGATCAGCTTCTCGCATCTGGTGCAGGCTTATGACGGCACGCCGAAATCGGTCGTGGCAACCACGGCGCCGACCGCCGGCGTTGCGCTGGCCATCACCTACAACGGCAGCCCGATGCCGCCCACGGCAGTCGGCACCTACAGCGTCGCGGCAACGATCACCGACGGCAACTATCAGCTGAACGGTGGCAACACGGCCACGTTCGAGATCGTGAATGGCACTTCCGACATGGCGCTGGTGATGACGGGGCCGGTGGAGCCGATCCACGTCGGCGATGTCGCGCAATACGCGGCGACGATGCTGGCCAACCCGGCGTTGCATTCCGGCGAGCTGTTTGGCTACCACGTCGTACTGAGCAAGTCGGCTGGTGATCCGCTGGATCCGGGCGATCTGGCCACGATGGAAGTGTTCTACGGCGGCAGCTGGGTCGACGCGACCACCTACTTCGGTTCGATTCCGTTCGTGTTCGATCCGATCAGCGAGACGCTGAGCTACGACTTCCCGGATGGTCTGCCCGGTTACGCCGGCGGCTTCCCGATCGAAGATGCGAGCTGGACCTGGCCGGTGCGCTTCAGTTTCGCCACCACCGGCACCTATACGCTTACCGCAACGTTGACCGACGGTATCGGTGGGCCGGACATTGCACCGGAGGTCTCCGCAACGGTTGCCACCGTGGTGCAGGCAGCGCTGCCGCCGACCGATATCCACCTGCTGATGAGCGGGCCGCTCGCCGACGTCGAAGCCAACACGCCGGTGGACTACACCGCGAGCATGGTGGCCGACCCGGACCTGCACGTTGGTGAGCTGTTCGATGTACGGCTGGTCATTGCCAAGAGTGGCGGGTCACATCTGCTTGATCCGAGCGACCTGGCGGCACTGGACGTCTACTACATGGGCTCCTGGCAGTCCTTCCCGCTGAGCGCCTTCCGGCAGGTGGGCAACGATCTGGTGCTCGATTTCCCGACCGATACAGGCTTCGCCAGCGGTTTCGACATTCAGGATCCGGAGTGGACGTGGAATTTCCGCGCCACCTGGGCGGATACGGGCTTCTACACCATGACCGCGGATGTGATTCCGCACGCGCAGGCAGGTGATCCCAGCCCAGACAGCTTCGCCACGGCGGCGGTCTCGACCAATGTGGTCGCGCAAGTGGTCGTGCCGCCGGAAGCGACGCTGGTGCTGCTCGGCCCCGTGGATGAGGTCGAAGTCCACAGTGCCGCGGAATACACCGGCACCCTCGTTGCCGACCCGAGCGACTTCAGCGGCCGGACCTTCTGGATGCGCGTGCGCTTGTCCAAGGTTGGTGGCACGATGCTGCCGAGCAGCCTCGAGAAGATGGAAATCTACAACGGGGGCTGGATCGACGCGACCACGCAGATTCAGAGCGTGATGGTTCAGGACGGCAGCGACGTTCTCTACTACTTCCCGCAGCCCAGCGCCGCGTTCCCGATCGACGACCCGGTGTGGAGCTGGCACTTCCGCTTCAGCTACGCCGACGTGGGTGAGTATCACGCGGTCGCGGATCTGATCGACTCGGCGGATCTGCCGCCACAGACCGCGACCTCCGTCGCGCACGCCGAAGTCTCGACCACCGTCGTCGGTCAAGCTTCGGACATCAGCCTGCAGCTGCAGGGTCCGCTGACGGGTGTGGTGGGTCAGGCGCTGCAGTATGCGGGGACGCTGTACGCTGACCCGCTGCCGGACCCGCTGAATCTGTACTTCGTGGAAGTGCGCATCCAGCGCGACGGCGCGGCAGCCGATCCGAGCGACATCGCCAAGATGGAGATCTTCTGGGGTGGCGCGTGGGTCGACCCGGTGGCGGATCTGGGTCTGAGCCTGCCGTGGTACGTGGACGGCGGCGACCTGGTGTATCTGTTCCCGAAGCCGGCGTTGGACGAGGGCTTCCCGATCGACGAAGCGACCTGGACGTGGAACTTCCGCTTCACCTATGCGACGGAAGGTCAATACACGGCGACGGCGCGCGTGGTGGAGTCGCAGTTCGACGGCAGCGACTACGTGGCCGGCCCGGCGGTATCGACTCCGATGACGGTCGCGACCCAGATCACGGCCGCGCCGGCGGACATCCGCCTGCAGCTCAACGGTCCGGTGGCGGGCGTCGAGCAGGACGTGGCGGCGGCCTACATCGGCCGGCTGCAGAACGTGGGCGCGGACCTGCCGGAGAACGGCTACGTCAAGGTGCGTGTCGACATGAGCGGTGAAACGCTCACGGTCGCCGACGTGAGCGCCGAGGTGTGGGACGGCAGCGCTTGGGTGGCCGGTACGTTCACCGAGGTCGCAGACGGTCTCGAGACGGACTTCCCGGACACTGCGGGCTTCCCGATTACGGCCGGCTTCGACTACACCCACCAGTTCCGCATCACCTATCACCGCACGGGCGTGTTCCACGCGACGGCGACGGTGCTGGGTGCGAGCAGTGGTGACACCTATGCGACGTCGGAGATGTACACCGAGGTGGTGTCGCGCAGTCCGGTCACGGCAACCATCACGTTTGATCCGGCAAGCCTACACGCGGTCTACGACACGTTCGTGCATGCGGCGTCGGCCACGACCGATCCAGCCGGCCTGACGCTGGTGTATAGCTACAACGGTTCGGGCACGGCGCCGACCGAGGCCGGTTCCTATGTGGTGGTGGCCTCCATCGACACCAGCGATCCGGCCAATGCGCCCTACGTCGGCGCGGCTTCCGCGGTGCTGACCATCGACAAGGCGCCGAGCACGGTCACGATCAACCCGGCCGATCTGTCTCAGGAATACGGCTCGACCCATGCGGTGGGCGCGAGCGCGAGTCCCATCAGCAGCGGCACGGTGGAAGTGACCTACGACGGCAGCCCGACCGTTCCGACCGATGTCGGCAGCTACACCGTGGTGGCGACGCTGAATGATCCGAACTATTACGGTTCGGCCAGCGCAACCCTGGTGATCGGCTCCGGTCAGGGTGATATCCAGCTGATCGTGAACGGTCCGATCGAGCCGATCCGCATCGGCGAGATGGCGCGCTTCGACGCGACGATGGTGGCCGATCCGGTGCTGCATCAGGGCGAGACCTTTGCCTATGAGGTGCTGCTGTCCAAGAGCGGCGGCACGCCGCTCGACCTGAGCGACATCGGTTCGATGGAGATCTATTACGGCGGCAGCTGGCTCAGTGCGGATGATTTCGGCATCGACTTGTCGACCGTGCTGGTGCCGGACGGCTCGGGCAACCTGCGCTTCACGTTCCCGAACGACCTGGCGGCCTACTTCCCGCCGTATGCCAACGGCTTCCCGATCTTGGATCCGGTGTGGACCTGGAACGTGCGCTTCGGCTTCACCCGCGAAGGCGTCTACACCACGAGCTGGGTGCTGGAAGACGGCGTGACGCTGGCGCCGATCTCGCCATCGGTGGCGGGTTCCGCATCGGTGGTGGTGCTGGACGAGGTGCTGCCGAGCGACATCCACCTGGCGATGACGGGTCCTGCGGGCAGCATCGAGGTGGGCGAAACCGGCAATTACACCGCGACCATGACGGCCGATCCGTTCCTGCACGCCGGCGAGAAGTTCGACGTGCGGGTGACGATCGCCAAGACCGGCGGCAACCACGCGCTGGCCGAAGCCGACCTGGGCTCGATGGACGTCTTCTACATGGGTTCGTGGCAGCCGCTGCCTGCGGGTTCGTTCACCTTGTCGGGTGGGGAGCTGGTGCTCGACTTCCCCAACAGCCTGATCGGCGACGGTTTCGAGATCGACGAGCCGGTGTGGTCGTGGCAGTTCCGCGCGACGTGGGCGGATACGGGTGTCTACACGATGACCGCGCAGGTGATCGATCATGCCCAGGTGATGCTGGCCAATCCCGACGTATTCGCCACGGCCGCGGTGTCGACCACGGTGGTGGATGCGACGCCGCATCTGCCCGACATGGCGCTGCTGCTGACAGGCCCGATCGACGCGCTCGAACTGGGTACGCCGGCGCAGTACACCGGCACCCTGCTGGCCGAGCCTTCACGCTACGCGGGTCAAGAGTTCTTCGTGCGTGTGCGCCTGTCGAAGAACGGCGGTAGCGATGCGATGACGGTGGCTGATCTGGTGAAGATGGAGCTCTACAGCGGCGGTTGGTTCGACGCGACCAGCCAGCTGCTGCCGGAGCTGCTTGCGGACGGCAACGATCTGGTGTACCTGTTCCCGCAGCCCAACGGCGCGTTCCCGATCGACGACCCGGTGTGGAGCTGGAACTTCCGCTTCACCTACGGCAGCACCGGCGTGTATGGAGCCGAGGCCGACGTGATCGATGCGGTTGATGCGGCCACGATCGGTGACGCGATCACGGCGCCGTCGCTCGCGCATGCGGAGCTCGAGACGACGGTGATCGACACGCCAGAGATCAGCCTGCAGCTGCAGGGTCCGCTGACGGGTGTGGTGGGTCAGGCGCTGCAGTATGCGGGGACGCTGTACGCTGACCCGCTGCCGGACCCGCTGAATCTGTACTTCGTGGAAGTGCGCATCCAGCGCGACGGCGCGGCAGCCGATCCGAGCGACATCGCCAAGATGGAGATCTTCTGGGGTGGCGCGTGGGTCGACCCGGTGGCGGATCTGGGTCTGAGCCTGCCGTGGTACGTGGACGGCGGCGACCTGGTGTATCTGTTCCCGAAGCCGGCGTTGGACGAGGGCTTCCCGATCGACGAAGCGACCTGGACGTGGAACTTCCGCTTCACCTATGCGACGGAAGGTCAATACACGGCGACGGCGCGCGTGGTGGAGTCGCAGTTCGACGGCAGCGACTACGTGGCCGGCCCGGCGGTATCGACTCCGATGACGGTCGCGACCCAGATCACGGCCGCGCCGGCGGACATCCGCCTGCAGCTCAACGGTCCGGTGGCGGGCGTCGAGCAGGACGTGGCGGCGGCCTACATCGGCCGGCTGCAGAACGTGGGCGCGGACCTGCCGGAGAACGGCTACGTCAAGGTGCGTGTCGACATGAGCGGTGAAACGCTCACGGTCGCCGACGTGAGCGCCGAGGTGTGGGACGGCAGCGCTTGGGTGGCCGGTACGTTCACCGAGGTCGCAGACGGTCTCGAGACGGACTTCCCGGACACTGCGGGCTTCCCGATTACGGCCGGCTTCGACTACACCCACCAGTTCCGCATCACCTATCACCGCACGGGCGTGTTCCACGCGACGGCGACGGTGCTGGGTGCGAGCAGTGGTGACACCTATGCGACGTCGGAGATGTACACCGAGGTGGTGTCGCGCAGTCCGGTCACGGCAACCATCACGTTTGATCCGGCAAGCCTACACGCGGTCTACGACACGTTCGTGCATGCGGCGTCGGCCACGACCGATCCAGCCGGCCTGACGCTGGTGTATAGCTACAACGGTTCGGGCACGGCGCCGACCGAGGCCGGTTCCTATGTGGTGGTGGCCTCCATCGACACCAGCGATCCGGCCAATGCGCCCTACGTCGGCGCGGCTTCCGCGGTGCTGACCATCGACAAGGCCGAAGGCACGATCAGCTTTGCTCCGCTGAGCGGCCCCTACGGCAGCGTCCACGGCGTGACCGCCACGCTGGATCAGACTGATACCAACGTGACGTGCAGCGTGTCGGGCGTGCCCGCACAGAGCGCGGCGGTGGGCAGCTATGGCATCAGCGGTACCTGCTCGGGCGACAACTACACCGCGAGCGGCACTGCCACGTATGTGGTGACGGCATCCACGGCGGCGATCGAGGCGAGTGTTGCGGCACCGGTGGGTGTGGTGACGGTCGACCCGCGCCCCGATGCTGACGCGAAGAAGTCGACCTATGCCTGGAAGACGACGGGCAGCGTGGGCGAGTTGGTGCAGGCGAAGTTCGCGGTGACCAGCAGCGCAGCCGCGCCACAGTCGGGCGATCTGGAGATCGAGTACCTCGACAGCAACGACTTGACCTGGAAGAACCTGCCGTTGAGCTTCGGTGGCGGGCAGTGGACCGGCGTGTTCGGCCCGGGGAGCGGGTTCCCGTTCGTTTACGGTGCGGAATCGCAGTTCCGCGCCACCTTCCACGCGGGTGGTCGGTACACCACGGTGGCGAGCATCGTGGGCGTGGCCACGGGCCTGACGCATGCGACCAGCGACCCGGGCGTGACCGAAGTGGCCGAGCTGAAGTTGCAGCCGGCGCCGGCCTCTGCGGCGGGCGTGATCGGTGAGCCGGTTGCTTCGAGCATGCGCCTGGCCAATATCGGCACGGCCGATCTGGGTGCGGCGGCAGATGCGCCCAACGACGAGGACGTACTGGCGCAGCTCACGATCGACCACGCGAGCAACCTCGCGG
>CAZORA010000014.1:0-55436 GCA_964582225.1 uncultured Dokdonella sp.
CGCGTAGCCCCAGTCGCGGAAGGCGCCCTCGGTGAACTTCATGATGTTGCCCTTGTGCACCAGGGTCAGCGAGCTGCGGTCGTTGTCGACCGCGTACTTGAGCGCGGCTCGCACCAGCCGCTCGGTGCCCTCGCGGGATACCGGCTTGATGCCGAAGCCCGAGCTCGCCGGGAAGCGGATCTTGCGGTAGCGGTCCGGGAAGTGCTCCTTGATCAGGGCCTCGAACCTGCGCGCGTCGTCCGTACCTTCCTGGAATTCGATGCCGGCGTAGATGTCCTCGGTGTTCTCACGGAAGATCGTCATGTCCACGCGCGAGGGATCCTTGACCGGCGAGGGCACGCCCTTGAACCAGCGCACCGGGCGCAGGCAGGTGTAGAGATCGAGCATCTGCCGCAGGGCCACGTTGAGCGAGCGGATGCCCCCGCCGACCGGCGTGGTCAGCGGACCCTTGATCGAGACCAGGTATTCGCGGCAGGCGGCGACGGTTTCGTCGGGCAGCCAGCTGCCGGTCTGGGTGAAGGCCTTCTCGCCCGCCAGCACTTCCATCCAGTGGATCTTGCGCTTGCCGGCGTAGGTCTTCTCCACCGCTGCGTCGAACACGCGCACCGCGGCGCGCCAGATGTCGGGTCCGGTGCCGTCGCCCTCGATGAACGGCACGATCGGCTGTTCGGGCACGCTCAGCACGCCGTCGTGGATGGTGATCTTGGCGCCGCCCGCGGGCGGCGTGAGGGAGGATTGCGACATGGGCTTCTCCGGAAACAGACAGAGGATCGATGCGCCGGACGCTCATCGTCGCGGCCGCCAGCAGGGGTACGTTCGGCGCCGCTCGAGCACGGCAGCCCGCTATTGTCGCAAATATGGCCGCTATCCGCCTTGCTCGCCGCGATATCGACGCGCTCGCGATGGTGCTATCTTGCGCCTGCGGCCCGCCGCAGCCTGGCGCGCCGCGTGGGATAGCGGCACAGGGGGCGACAATGCGCATCGGTATCGTGGTCGATTCGGCCTGCGATCTGCCCGACGAGTACCGGCTCGGTCAGGCGATCACGGTGCTGCCGATCCGCGTGCTGGTCGACGACGCGAACCTGTTGGATGATCGCGATGCGGCGGTGCGGCGGCAGTTTTTCGAACAGAAGCTCGGTACCCGAAGCCACGGCGCGGTAACCGAACCGTGGACGATCGAGCAGATTCGCGCGCTGTTTCTCGAGCGTCTGGTGGTCGATTACGACTGCGTGTTCTGCCTCACCATCACCTCGACCCGCAGCCCGATATACGCCAACGCCACTGAAGCGGCCTTCGCCATCCTGAGCGACTACCGGCCGATCCGGCACGCCGCTGGAGTGCCCGGGCCGTTCCTGATGCGGGTGATCGACAGCGAGAACCTGTTTGCCGCCCAGGGCATCACGGCGGTCGAGGCGGTGCGCCTGCGCGAGCGTGGCGAGCACCCCGGCCAGATCCGCGAGCGGCTGGAGATGCTGGCGCGGAATACCTGGGGCTACGTGGTGGCGCGCGACCTGCACTATCTGCGCGCGCGCGCACGGAAGAAGGGCGACCGCAGCGTCGGCTGGCTGAGCGCCGCGCTCGGCTCGGCGCTCGACGTCAAGCCGATCCTGCGCGCCTGGCGCGGCGAGACCGCACCGATCGCGAAAGTGCGCGGCTACGAAGCCGCGGCGCAGATGCTGTTCCGCTATGCCGTGCGCCGGGTGAACGCCGGCCTGCTGTCGCCCACCCTATGCCTCAGCTACGGCGGCGAGCTGGACGAAATGCGTGCGCTCGATGGCTACTCCGCCCTGCGCGAAACCTGCGTCGATCGCGGCGTGGAGCTCTTCGAGGCGCCGATGAGCCTGACCGGCATGGTCAACCTGGGCGTCGGCGCGCTGTCGCTCGGCCTGGCCGCCGAGGACCACCCCTTCGAGACCTGAGCTTCAGCAAACGCCGGGGGGTAGCGCTGAACGCGCTCAGTGGACGCTGAAGTGTGCGCTGGCTGCCGGCCGATCGTCGAGCAGGATGTCGACCTTGTAGTCGCCCTTGGGCCAGTCGTCCGGCTTGCTGATGCGGAAGCTGGTGACCGCCGGGCCGTCGGGGGCGATCGTCTGTCGGGTACGGTTGACGATCTGCCCATCCTGGTAGCTCCAGCGCGCTTCGAGCGTGGAGTGCTCGGCGCTGCCGCTGGTCGAAACCGAGGCGTAGATGCTGTCGGTGGGCGCGAACGCCTCGCTCGGCTGGCTGATCTTCTGATCCGGGCCGACGTTGCTGCCGAGCTCGAGCGAGACCACGGCAATAGGCGTGGCGGCCTCTGGCGCAGCAATCTCCGGCTCGGGCGTCGGCTGCGCGTCAACGGCGGCTGGTGGCGCTTCGGATTCGGCCTGCTTGCCACAGGCGCCAAGCGCAACGGCCAGCGCGAACAGCAGGCACGTCAGGAATGGGGATGATCGCATGCTGGCGGTTCTCTGGAAGGGGCCGACGGCGGCTTCATTGTCGCGCAGCGCGCCGGTTCGCGGGCGCCCACGCAGGGTCGCTGCTGCGGAAGGGGTTGATGTCGATCCCGCCGCGGCGAGTGTAGCGGGCGTAAACGCTGAGGCGGCGCGGCGCGCAGCGCGCGCGCAGATCGACGAAGATGCGCTCCACGCACTGCTCGTGGAACCCCGCGTGCTGTCGATAGGAGATCAGGTAGCGCAGCAGACCCGCGCGATCGATCCGCGGGCCGGCGTAGCGGATTTGCATCTGCGCCCAGTCGGGCTGCCCGGTCACCGGGCAGTTCGACTTGAAGAGCTCCGAATAGAGCGTTTCCTCGACTTCACCGGCCGCCTCGTCCAGGCGTAGATGCTCGGCGCGCGGGCCTGCTTCGGCGGCGACTTCGAGCTCGAGATGGTCGATCGAGACGCCCGCGGGGGGCACCGGCACGGCCCAGGGCGCGGTCTCGAGCGGCGCCACGCGGACCGCGACGGGGGCCCCGGCGGCTGCCGAGAGGTCGACGGTGAGCGCTCCACGCAGCTCGTCCACGCCGGAAAGGCGCTCCTGGCAAAAGCCCTGCAGATAGAGCTTCAGCGACTTGGATTCGATCAGCCGCGGCGAGTCGGCCGGCACCCGGAACTCCGCCAGCGCCACCCGCGGCCGGCCCCGAGGGTCGAGCCAGGAAAGCTCCCAGGCGTTCCACAGGTCGAGCCCCGCGAACGGCAGCGCGGCGCCGATTCCGAGCGCGCGCCGCCCGTCCGCGCGCTCGATCGCGAACAGCACCGAGGGCTCGCGCCGGGCGGGCGCCGTGACGGAGCGGCCGAGGGGGATCGCCGGCGGCGCGTCGACGTCGTCCGGGCCTCGCTCAGACATGGTGCTCGCGTCCCAGATAGTTTTCGCTTTGCATCTCGATCAGCCGGGATTCGGTGCGCGCGAAGGCCGCACGCAGACGTTCGCCATCGTACAGCTCGACGATCGGCACCGCGGCGGACAACACCAGCTTGACACCGCGATCGTAGGCCTCGTCGACCAGCTCGATGAAGCGACGCGCGGCGTCGTCGGTGAGCGGCGTGAACTGCGGCACGTTGGAAACCATGATCGTGTGGTACACGCGCGCCAGCTCGATGTAGTCGGCGACCGCCCGCGGACCTTCACAGAGAGCGGGGAAGTCGAACCAGATCACCCCGTCTGCGGCGCGGCGCACCTGCACGTCGCGCTCGTTCACGTGCAGGCTGAAGTTTTCCCGCAGTGGACCGTGGCCCATGCGCTGGAAGATCGCCAGCATGCGTCGCTCGGCTTCGGCGCCGACCGGCGTGCAGTAGATCGGCGCCTGACGCAGCGCGCGCAGTCGCCAGTCGTGGTCGGAGGCGAGCTCGAACACCTCGCAGTGGGCCTCGAGCAGCGCGATCGCCGGCAGGAAGCGCTCGCGCTGCAGGCCCTCGCGATAGAGCTCGGAGGGCGCCGTGTTCGACGTTGTGACCAGCACCACGCCGCGCTCGAAGAGCGCCTTCAGCAGATTGCCGAGGATCATCGCGTCGCCGATGTCGCCGACGATGAACTCGTCGAGGCACAGCAGCCGGGCGGTGCGCGCGATCCGCGCGGCGACCTCTTTCAGCGGATCGCTGCGTCCTTCGAGCGCGCGCAGCTCGGCGTGGATCTGGAGCATGAAGTGGTGAAAGTGCACCCGCTCCTTGCGGGAGTCCGAGACGGCGGCGAAGAGCAGATCGCAGAGGAAGGTCTTGCCTCGGCCGACCGGCCCCCACAGATACACGCCTCTGGGCGTCCGCGCGTGGTGGCCCCAGAGCCGCCACGATGGCCGGTCGGTATCTTTTTCGAGCTCGCGCCAGAGGCGTTCGAGCGGCGCCAGCGCCGCTCGCTGGGCCGGGTCCTCGTGCCAGTCGCCGGCGCGGATGCCGGCGCGGTAGCGATCGAGCGGCCCGTTCGCCGCGCCCGCTTCAGCCATCGACGGGCGGCGGCAGCCGGCCGGACAGTGCGTTCTTCACGGCGCCGCGCAGATCCATCAGCCGACGGTGGAAGAAATGTCCGGTTTCCGGCATGCGCACCAGGTGTGGCGCCGGCTTCAGCGTTTCGACCCAGGCGAACACCCGCGCCGGGTCGACGACCTCGTCCTCCTCGCCCTGCACGATCAGCCAGGGGCAGGCGGGCGCGGCAAGTTCGTCGAATTCGTAGCGATCGGCGGGTGGCGCGATCAGGATCATCTGCGTCGGCGCGACTCGCGGCGCGGCGCGCAGGCAGACGTAGCTGCCGAAGGAAAATCCGCCGAGCCAGAGCGTGTCGTCGGGCAGCTCGGCTCGCAGCCAGGCGGCGATCGCCGCCACGTCGTCGGCTTCGCCGATGCCGTCGGCATGTACGCCCTCGGATTTGCCGACGCCGCGGAAGTTGAAGCGCAGCGTGGTCAGCCCGAGCTCGAGCAGCGCGCGCTCGAGAATCGTCACCACCTTGTTGTGCATGCTGCCGCCCTGCAGCGGATGTGGGTGGCACAGGATCGCCGCGCCGCGCCGCGCCAGCGCCGGCACCGGGCGCGCGCAGGCAAGCTCGATCAGGCCGGCCGGACCCGGCAGCAGGACGTTGCCGCCCCGCGCGGGAAACGCCGGCAGCGAGGCCGGAGGTTCACTCATGTCGCGCATGATAGCCCGAGCGCCGCCGCGTGCAGTTGCAGGCTACCAGTCGAGAGCGATCTGCAGACCGAGCCAGCGGCCTGGCTGGGCGAACAGATCGAGATCGTGCGCGTCCGGCGCCACCTCGCGCAGGTTGACCCAGTCGAAGTAGCGGCGATCGCCGAGATTGCCCAACTGCAGGTTGACGCGAATGTGCTCGTCGGGCTCCCACCACAGGTTCGCGTCCCAGGTGGAATAACCCGCCGGCAGATACAGCGGCGCGGCGCTCTGATCGGCCCGACGCACTCGGCGTACACCGGTGAGGCGCAGCACCCCACCATAGCTCGCGCCGGGCCGCAGGCCGAGGCCCAGCGTCGCGCGCGCCGGTTGGATCGTATTGAGCGGCTGCCGGCGGGCGGTGTCTTCGCCGCGGGCATAGCTCGCCTGCGCCTCGACGAACCAGCCGCCGAGTCCGGCCAACCTGATCTCGGGATGCCACTCGAGCTCGAGCTCGACGCCTTGAATCCGCGCGCGGTCGCGGTTGACCGACTGGAACACGAGGGCATGGGTGTCGGGATCGACGCCGAGGTTGGCGCGCGACTCGATCAGGTCGCGGAAGCGGTTGTCGTACGCGGCAAGACTCGCGTGCCAGCGTTCGCCCTCCCAGCGCCAGCCCGCCTCGAGGCCCCAGCTGGTCTCGGCGCGAAGCTCCGGATTTGGCCGCACTTCGTAGTTCAGGGTCGCCACGTAGAGGCCGATGTTGACGTCGGAGAAGGGCGGCGCGCGATATCCACGCACGACCTGCAGGTAGAGCGTCGAATGTGCGCTCGCCGCGTAGCGCAGGCCGAGCTTGGGCGTCCAGCGGGTACTCGTGATGCGCGCCAGGGCCTGGTGCGGGTTGTCGCTCAGCCAGATCGGGTCGGCCCGCGGCGTCATTCGATAGCGCTCCCCGCGCAGACCCGGAACCACGGTCCAGCCGGCGCCGAGCGCGATCTCGTCCTGCCAGAAGATGCCGGCCTCGTGCACCCGCGACTGTGGGAAGTCGCGCAGTGGAAACTTCTCGCCGAGGATTTCACTGCTCTGCGCGCCGCTGTCCAGGTTGATCTCGCGGCCGCTGCGTAGGGTGTCGTAGTCATGGCGGGCGAGGTCGACGCCGTAAACCTGCCAGTGCTCGAGACCCAACCAGTTGCCGCGCGACTGCGCAACCAGCTCGAGTCCCAGGCTGTTCTGGGTGAGATCGAAGCGCCGCGCGCGCAGCGTCGGCCACGGCATCGCCGCGTCGGGACTGCGGTACTGGTCGGTAATCTGGGCGCTCGCGGCGCGCTGGCCGTAGAGCATGAGGTCGAGCGCGTCGAGCCAGGGCCACGGCTGCTCCCAGGATCCGTTCAAGCTCAGCCGGTTGCGCCGCCAGCGGTCGTCGGCGTCGAGCGCGGTGGTCGTCCGATAGCGGCCCGGCGCGCCGATCAGCGAGCGCACGTCGGTCTGTCGCTCGCCGCGTCCGCCTTCGAACGTCAGGCCAAGGCGGCCGGCGCCAGCGCGCTCGATTCGCGCCAGAAAGCCGTCGCGGCGGGTCTCGGCTGGATTGGCCTGCATGCCGTCGGGCGGTGGGTGATTGTCGGTTTCCTCGCCCTGTCGGCGCGCCAGCAGCAGCAGGGCGCTCCAGGCTCCCCGCTCGAGGGCCAGATGGGTGCTGGCGTGGAAGCTGTCATCGCGCCCACCGTAGCCGAGCAGGAAACCGCGGTTCTGCGCGCCGCCGCGCCAGAGGAAATCCTCCGGCCGGCGGGTGCTGTAGGCGACCACGCCGGCCAGTGCCTTGCTGCCGTAGAGTGTCGAAGCCGGTCCGCGCAGCACCTCGACCCGCTGGATCGCCTGCAGGTCGGCCAGGTCGCGCCCGGCGAGGGCGAATTGGCCTACCGAAAAGGCGTCCGGCAGCGGCACGCCATCGATCTCGATGCTGACGCGATTGCCGTCGAGACCGCGCAGGTTGAAGCCGAGCGAACCGAAGCGGGCGGCATCCGCCGGTGCCGCGAGTCCCGGTACCAGGCGCGCCAGATCGGCCAGGTCGCTGACGCCGGCGCGCTCGAGTTCGTCGCGCTCGAGTGCGCTCACGCTGCCGACCACCTGTTGCAGTGGCTCGGGTGCGCGGCTGCCGATCACCACCACGGTGTCGAGCTCGGTCGTGTCGGGCGCCGCCACGGTCGGCCGCGGCGCTGCGAAGAGCGTTGCGATGGCCATCACGATGGCTGCGGCAAAAGCGCACGGGCTCCCGCTGCGGCGTCGCCCAAGAGACCGTGGCCGTGCGTTAGGCGGCATGTGAATATCCTGCAACAACAATGAGGTAGGAAGGCATGAACCGCTTTCGCCGGGACCGGGGCCGCTGCGGGCCGCGCAGTGTACGGCATCGACCGCCGAATGTTGCGCGTTTGTTAATGGCAAAATAACAAGCATCGGAACCATCACATCCCGAGGAGCGAGACGAGATGAAAACGAGGATTTTCCTGGCCGCCGTGCTGTTCATCTGGGGCGGCGCGGCGCTGGCCGACGACCTGTCCAACGAGCGCCTGCCGAAGCAAGGTCTGGAGGCCGGTCAGGCCGTCTACAACGCGAACTGCGCCGCCTGCCACCAGCCGGACGGCAAGGGCCTCACCGGCGCCTTTCCGCCGCTGGCCGGCGCGGACTATTTGAAGGCCCACACGCCGCAGGAAATCGCGCGCTTGGTGCTGCAGGGCATCGTCGGCGAAATCACCGTGAACGGGGTCAAGTTCAACAACGCGATGCCGGCGCAGAGCCATCTGAGCGACGCCGAGATTGCCTCGGTCCTGAATTACGTCTACGCCAGCTGGGGCAACCCGGGCGCGAAGTTGACCGCAAAGGAAGTCACCGCGATCCGCGGCGAGCTCCAGGTCAGCCGCGACAAGGCGCAGGGTGAAGTCCACCCCGATACCCGCCAGTCCGAAATGGCCTTCGGCGGCGCGCCGCTGGCGATGAGCGGCAAGAAAGCCGCGGATGCCGACGAGGAGGCTGCGCGCGGGCCGCAGCTCGACGACGCGGAGATGGCCGAGGCCACGGAAATCTATTTCCAGCGCTGCGCCGGCTGTCACGGCGTGCTGCGCAAGGGCGCCACCGGAAAGGCGCTGACGCCGGACATCACCCGCGCCAAGGGCACCGATTACCTGAAGGCTCTGATCACCTACGGCTCCCCGGCCGGCATGCCGAACTGGGGCAGCTCCGGTGATCTGACCGCCGCGCAGATCGACACCATGGCGCGCTTCCTGCAGCTCGAGCCACCGGCGCCGCCGGAATGGGGTATGCCGGAAATGCGCGACAGCTGGAAGGTGATGGTGCCGGTCGAGGCGCGACCGACGAGGAAGGAAAATGACTACAACATCGACAACTTCTTCGCCGTTACCCTGCGCGACTCGGGCGAGATCGCCCTGATCGACGGCGACACCAAGCAGATCGTCAGCATCATCAAGACCGGCTACGCAGTCCACATCTCGCGCCTGTCTCACTCCGGCCGCTATGTCTACACGATCGGTCGCGACGGCAAGATCGACCTGATCGACCTGTGGATGAAGGTTCCCGATCGCGTTGCCGAGATCAAGATCGGCCTCGAGGCGCGCTCGGTCGAAACCTCGAAGTACAAGGGCTACGAGGACAAGCTGGCGATCGCCGGCGCCTACTGGCCGCCGCAGTTCGTGATCATGGACGGCCCGACCTTGGAGCCGCTGAAGATCGTCTCCACCCGCGGCCCGACCGTCGACACGCAGGAATATCACCCCGAGCCGCGCGTGGCTGCGATCGTCGCCAGCCACGAGCATCCCGATTTCATCGTCAACGTAAAGGAGACCGGGCGCGTGCTGCTGGTCGACTACAGCGACCTCGACGCGCTCTCGATCAAGACGCTCGACGCTGCGCGTTTCCTGCATGACGGCGGCTGGGATTCGACCAAGCGCTACTTCCTGACTGCGGCCAACAACTCCGACAAGATCGCCGTGGTTGACTCGCGCGAACGCAAGATGGCCGCTCTGATCGACGTCGACAAGACTCCGCACCCGGGTCGCGGCGCCAACTTCCTGCATCCGGAATACGGGCCGGTGTGGGCGACCTCGGCGCTTGGCAACGAAAAGGTCACCCTGATTGCCACCGATCCTGAAGGTCACCCGAAAGACGCCTGGAAAGTGGTCCAGGTGCTGAAGGGCCAGGGCGGCGGTTCGCTCTTCGTCAAGACCCACCCGAAGTCGAAGCACCTCTGGGTGGACACCACGCTGAACCCCGACCCGAAGATCTCGCAGTCGGTGGCGGTGTTCGACATCGCTCGTCTCGACCGCGGTTACAAGGTCCTGCCGATCGCCGACTGGGCCAAGCTGGGCGAAGGTCCGAAGCGGATCGTGCAGCCGGAATACAACGCCGGCGGCGACGAGGTCTGGTTCTCGGTTTGGAACGGCAAGGACCAACGGAGCGCGATCGTGGTCGTCGACGACCGGACCCTGCGCCTGAAGAAGGTGATCAAGGATCCGCGCATCATCACCCCGACCGGCAAGTTCAACGTACACAACACGGTCGGCGATATCTACTGATCGGCAGCCGACTCGCGGCCCTCTTCCGCAAACGCGGAGGAGGGCCTTTTGGTCCTGCAGCGGTTGGCGAAATCAAGCCCTCGAGCCGCCGCCAACGAGGCGGCGCGAACCGTTTCTCGCCTTGTCGGACGTCCCTGCCTATCATGGCCGACCATATGCCCTTTGCCGGTCTCGAACGGGACCAGCGCGCGACGCACGCGGGGCGCCGCTTCCGCTTCGCTGCCGAGACCGCTCATGTCCGATCTGCATCGCGCTCTTTGTCTTGCACTTTTGACCAGTGCCCTCGCGGCCTGCGCGCCTTCCGAGTCGCCACCACCAGCGGCCGTCCCAAGGTCGGCACCTGAGCCCGCCGTCGTCGTGACGAGCAGCGCGCCGGTGTTCGGCAGCTTCGGCTTTGATGCGACGGGGATGGATCGCGACGTCGCCCCGGGCGATGATTTCTTCGACTACGCGAACGGCCGCTGGGTCGCCAGCACCGCGATTCCGCCGGATCGGGCAAGCTACAACAGCTTTTCACGGCTCGCCGAGCAGGCGCTCAAGGACACCCGCGCCATCGCCGAGGACGCAGCTTCCACCCAGGACGCGACGGGCGAGCTGCTGAAGATCGGCGACTACTACGACGCCTTCATGGACGTCGATGCCATCGAGGCCGCGGGCAGTGCGCCGATCCAGGCAGCGCTCGAGGATATCGCCATGCTCGGTGACAAGGTCGGCTTGGCGCGCGCGCTCGGTGCCGGCCTGCGCGCCGACGTCGACCTGCTGAACGCGACCGACTTCCACACCGCGAATCTGTTTGGCCTGTGGGTCGCGCCGAACCTGCTGGCGCCAGACAGTCAGGTGCCCTACCTGGTGCAGGGTGGCCTGGTGATGCCCGACCGCGACTTTTATCTCGGCGAAGGTCGCATGGCGGAGCTGCGCGCGCAGTACCGCCTGTACGCGGTGCGGCTGCTCGAGCTCGGCGGCGTCGGCGACGCCGAGGCGCGCGCCGCGCGCGTGCTGGCGCTGGAGGTCGCGATCGCCCGCGTGCACGCGAGCCAGGTCGAAACCAATGACGTCGAGAAGGGCGCCAACTCCTGGCAGATGGGTGACTTCGCCCAGCGCGCACCGGGGCTCGACTGGGCGGCCTTCTTCGACGGCGCGGCGCTTTCGGGCCAGCAGCGCTTCATCGTCTGGCAGCCGCAAGCCCTGATCGGAATTGCTGCGCTGGTCGGCAGCGAGCCGCTCGAAGCCTGGCAGGACTGGCTCCGCGTGCACGCGCTGGACGCTGCCGCGCCTTACCTGCCGCGCGCCTTCGCCGACGCTCATTTTGCCTTCCACGGCACTGCGCTGTCCGGCACGCCGGAACAGCGCGAGCGCTGGAAGCGCGGCGTCGACGAGCTGAATTCGGCCCTGGGCGAGGCGGTCGGCCGCATCTACGTCGAGCGGCACTTCGCGGCCGCGACCAAGCAGAGCGCGGAAGCGATGGTTGCTGATCTCGTGCGCGCTTTTGGCCAGCGCATCGATCGTCTGCAGTGGATGAGCGGCGAGACCCGCACCCGCGCTGCCGCCAAGCTCGCCGGCCTGCGCGTGGGCATCGGCTATCCCGAGCGCTGGCGCGATTATTCCGCGCTCGAGATTCGCCGCGGCGATGCGCTCGGCAACGCGCGCCGCGCCGCACGCTTCGAATATCAGCGAAATCTGGCCAAGCTCGGCCAGCCGGCCGATCACGACGAGTGGTTCATGCTGCCGCAGACGGTCAACGCGTTGAACGTACCGCTGGAAAACCGCCTGATCTTTCCGGCCGCGATCCTGCAGGCGCCGTTTTTCGATCCGGCGGCGGATGCTGCCGTCAACTACGGTGCGATCGGCGCCGTGATTGGCCATGAGATCAGCCACAGCTTCGACGACAGCGGAGCGATGTTCGATGGCACCGGACGCCTGTCGAACTGGTGGACCGCCGCCGATCTCGAGCACTTTCGGGCCGCCGGCGCGGCGCTGGCCGCGCAGTTCGACGGCTACCGGCCCTTCCCCGACCTTGCCGTCAACGGTGAGCTCACCCTCGGCGAGAACATCGCCGACCTCGCCGGCCTTGCCACCGCCCTCGATGCCTGGCGGCTCGAGCACGCCGCCGGCGCGCGGGATCTGGACGGCTTCAGCCCCGAGCAGCGCCTGTTCCTCGGCTGGGCGCAGGCCTGGCGCGGGAAGATGCGCGAGCCCGCGCTGCGTAACGCCGTCCTGACCAACGTCCACGCGCCGGTCCGCTATCGCGCGCTCACGGTGCGCAACCTCGATGCCTGGTACGCGGCCTTCGAGGTGCGCCCGGGGCAAAGCCTCTATCTGACGGACGAGCAGCGGGTGCGCATCTGGTGAGTACCGATGACGTCGCGCGCAGCAATGGCTGAAACCCGCCGCGCGCTGGTCACCGGCGGCAGCGGCGACATTGGCGGTGCGATCGCCCGTGCGCTGGGCGCCGCCGGCTGCGAGGTGCTGGTGCACGGCCACAGCCACCTCGCGCGTGCGCAGAGCGTGGTCGCGGCGATCGAGGCCGGCGGCGGCGCGGCGCGCGCACTCGCCTTCGACCTGACCAACGGCCCGGCGACCCGCGCGGTGCTCGAAGCGGAGCTCGAGCGCGGGCCGATCCAGATTCTGGTCCACAACGCCGGCATCCACGACGACGCGCCGCTTGCCGGTATGAGCGAAGCGCAGTGGCGGCGGGTGATCGACGTCTCGCTGCACGGCTTTTTTCACGTCACCCGCCCGCTGCTGCTGGCGATGGCGCGCGCGCGCTGGGGACGGATCGTCAGCGTGTCGTCCGTGTCTGCCCTGCTCGGCAACCGCGGCCAGGTCAACTACGCCGCGGCCAAGTCCGCGCTGCACGGCGCGACCCGCTCGTTGGCGCGGGAAATGGCCTCGCGCGGCATCACTGCCAACGTGGTGGCGCCGGGGGTGATCGCCGGCCGCATGAGCGAAGGCAGCTTCGGCACCGAGCAGATCAAGGCCCTGGTCCCGGCCGCTCGCGCCGGTCGCCCCGAGGAGGTTGCCGCGCTGGTCGCCTTTCTCTGCTCGGATGCGGCGGGCTACGTCAACGGCCAGGTGATCGGCGTCAACGGCGGCATGGCTTGATCAGAAGTCGAGAGGCGGATCGACCACCAGCGGTGGTCGTCCGTGCGAGCTGCGATAGCTTGCCACCACGCTGCCGTAGTGGACCACGCGGCGGATCGTGTACCAGGTGATGCGAGTGACGTCGCGTACCGGGCGGAAGTGGCTGCCGCGCGAGCCACCCTCATAGCGCGAGTCGATCGGCACCGAGACCACGCCGAGCGCGCGCTCGCGCGTCGCAGCGATCAGCAGCGCGGCCTCGAACACGAAATCCTCTGCCGTGAGGCTTTCCGCCAGCTCCAGAGCGGCCAGCGGATAGTAGCGCTGGCCGCTCTGCGTGTCGGCTACGGGAATCCCGCAGCCCCAGGAAATTCCCCAGTCGGCCACGGCGTTGGCGCGCCGCCGCGCGGCAGGCTGGCTCTCCTTGTTGCGGATTCGCGCGCCGATCACGATGTGCTCCGGGTGCGCGCGGGCCGCGGCCAGCAGGCGCGGAATGTCGGCGGCCAGATGCTGGCCGTCGCCGTCCATGCTGAGCACCGCGTCGAAGCCGAGCTCGCGGGCGCGGCGGAAGCCTTCGCGCAGGCTGTGGCCCTTGCCGAGGGGCCGCGGGTGGTGAATGCGCTCGATCGGCAGGTCAGCGACCCGCGCCAGGGTCTGGTCGCTCGAGCCGTCGTCGATCAGGATCAGCCGGGAACAAATTGCCAGCGCCTCGCTGACTACGCGACGGATGGCGCGCTCCTCGTTCAGCGCCGGGATCACCACGGCGACTCGTGTCGGATCGGTCGCGCTCATGGCGCAATTGTCAGCCGCAGCGCGGCGCCGCCGTCGGCGGGTAGCGCGAGTTCGGCGGGGCGCCCGGCGGCCAAGGCCGCGAGCAGCGCTGGCGCCGGCTCCACCTGCGGCATCGACGCGTTCGGCGCGCGCTGCATCGTGAGCCGTGGTCCATCTTGCGCGTCGCTCCTCGCGTTCAGAACGAGGGCGAGGCCGAGCGTGGCGTCGGCGCCGAGGGTGACGGCCAGCGGGCCGTCGGCGGCCGCCTCGCAGGCGATCAGCAGCACCGGGCGCGCGTCGGCGAGTGACTGCAGACTCGCCTCCAGCAAGCCTGCGGCGAGACTGCCGGCAGCGGCACTGATGGCGGTCGACGGGGCGCGGCAGGCGCCGGCAACGGTCCAGTAGCCGATCGCGGCGTTGTGCACGGAGTTGTGGAAGCGGGTCGGCGAGAGCTCGCGCGGGTTCAAAGCGAGCGTCGCGCAAATCGAGTCGGCGGTGGCCAGGTCGCCGTGCGCCGAGCTGAATACGCAGGGCAGCTCGGCCGGTGCCCGCGCAGCCGCCGCGCAGGCCTGCGCAGCCACCTCGCAAGCGAGCAGGATCAGCGGCGAAGCGCGCCTGCGCTCGGCCGGCGCGAGACTCGTTGCCGGCGGCCGCGCAAGGCTGCCCGCCGCGACCCGGCCTCCGCGCAGAAGCGCGGCCGCAGTGGCCCAGTCACCCCATTGGGGCGACCAGCAGCCGATGCCCTCGACACGCACCTCGAGCGCGTTCATGCTGACCCGCCCGCCGCGCCACCGGCGAAGATCAGCGTGCAGTTGTTGCCGCCGAAGCCGAACGAGTTGCTGAGCACGACGCGCAGCGCGCGTGACTCGTTGGCGAAAGCGAAGGATGGAGTGCAAGCCGGATCGGGCGCGTCGACGTCGAGGCCGCCGGGCACCAGGCCCTCGCGTATGGCGATCAGACTCAGCGCCGCTTCGAGGATGCCGGCGGCGCCCAAACAGTGCCCGGTCCAGGCCTTGGTCGAACTGGCGCGCGTGCTCGAGCCGAACAGCGCGCTGATCACCCGCGCTTCCACCGCGTCGTTCTTCGCCGTCGCGGTGCCGTGCAGGTTGACGTAGTCGACGGCGTCCGCGGTGAGGCCCGCACGCGCCAGCGCGTCCTCGATCGCACGCCGCGCGCCGAGCCCCTCCGGGTGCGGACTCGACATGTGATACGCATCGGAGGATTCCCCATAGCCAAGCAGGCGCGGTGCCGCCGACGGGCCGTCGCGTTCGAGCAGGGCGAAGCCGGCCGCCTCGCCAAGTGATAGCCCGCGCCGCTCCGCAGCGAACGGCCGACAGGGCTCGGGCGACAGCAGCTCGAGCGAAGCGAAGCCATACAGCACGCTGCCGCAGAGCGAATCTACCCCGCCGAGGATCACCGCGTCGGCCACGCCGCAGCGCAGCAGCCGCTCACCGACGGCGAAGATCTTGGCGCTCGATGAGCAGGCGGTGGACACCGTGAGACAGGGCCCGCGGCTGCCGAGCACCGCTTCGAGAAAGAGCCCGAGCGAATGTGGAGCGTGCAGGCGCGGATCGTCGAGCGCCGCCGGAAAGCGCCCGTCCTCGAGATTCGCATATGCTGCCTCGGTGGCGCCGATGCTGGCGGTCGAGGTGCCCACCACGAGCGCGACCCGATCCGCCCCGTGCCGTTCGATCGCGGCAGCTGCCGCGTCCGCGAAGCCGTCCTCGCTCAGGCCGAGCCAGGCCAGCCGATGATTACGGCTGTCGAGGCTCGCCAGCGCGGTCGGCAGCGTCGTCGCCTCGATGCCGTCCACGCGGCCGATCCAGCAGGGCAGCGGCTCGCAGGTGAAGTCGTTCGGCCGCAGGCCGCTGCGCTGCTCCCACAGCGCGCGCGCATGCGCCTTCAGGCCGCGGCCGAGCGCGGACGTGGCGGTGCAGGCGGTGATGGCGAGCGGTGCGATCCGGCCGGGCACGCGGTGATGGGCAGCGGGAAGACCGGCGAAGTATGACATGCGTCAAGTACCGGACAGCCCCGCGCCACGACACTGTGCGCCTTCTGCCCATTGGCAACCGGAGCGGCTCATGAGTGAACCCTCGCGCATCGAAACCGTGGACGCCTGGCTGCGCGGCCTGCAGGATCGAATCTGTGACGCGCTGGCCGCAGCCGACGGCGCACGCGGCTTCGTCGAGGATGCCTGGACTCGCGCCGGCAACGAGGATCGCAGCGGAGCCGACAACGCGCTGCGCGGCGGCGGGCGCACTCGGGTGCTGCGCGACGGCGCGGTGTTCGAGCAGGCTGGTGTCAATTTTTCCCGCGTCAACGGCAGCCGCCTGCCGCCTTCGGCCAGCGGGCATCGTCCGGACATCGCCGGGCGCAGCTGGAGCGCCGCCGGCGTCTCGCTGGTCATCCATCCGAAGAACCCCTACGTGCCCACCAGCCACGCCAACGTGCGCTACTTCGAGGCGCGTGCGGAAGGCGAGGAGCCGGTGTGGTGGTTTGGCGGCGGTTTCGACCTTACGCCCTTCTACCCCTTCGACGAGGACGTGCGCCACTGGCACCGGGTAGCCGCTGATCTTTGCGCGCCCTTCGGCGGCGACGTGTACGCCCGCTGCAAGCGCTGGTGCGACGAGTATTTCCTGCTCAAGCACCGCGGCGAGACGCGCGGCGTTGGTGGCCTGTTCTACGACGATCTGAACCAGGGCGGCTTCGACCGCTGCTTCGCCTTGACCCGCGCGGTCGGCAACGGCTATCTGGACGCCTATCTGCCGATCGTCGAGCGCCGCAAGGGCGCACCGTACGGCGAGCGCCAGCGCGAGTTCCAGCTCTATCGGCGCGGACGCTACGTGGAATTCAACCTGGTCTACGACCGCGGCACCCTGTTCGGCCTGCAGTCGGGCGGGCGCACCGAGTCGATCCTGATGAGCCTGCCGCCGCGCCTGCGCTTCGAGTACGGCTACGCGCCGCCGGCCGGCAGCGAGGAAGCGCGCCTGGCCGACTACCTGCGCCCGCGCGACTGGCTCGAATAGCCCGGTTTCCACGTCGGCTGCGCGCATCTGCCGCAGCCTCGAGCGGGCATGGTGGGTGGTTTGCTGACGGCGGCGCTTGTTGCCGCGCAGACCCTGACCTACCCTTCGCCTGCAGCCCCGCGCGCGGGCGCGGCGAGAAGCCGACAGCCGACGCGCACAATCCTCTTCCCGTGGAGTGCAAGATGAGCGAACTGAGCGCCGAACAGATGCGCCACCTGAGCGAACTCATGGACCAGCGCTATGCGCGCGAAATGGAGCAGATCGCCGGCATCGCCGCGCGATCGCAAGAGGAGCGTGGGCAGCAGCTCGAGGCCGGGCGCCCCGCCGAGCAGGTCGACGCGATTCTCGCCGAGCTGGCGCGGGCGACCGATTTCGCGATGCTGCGTCAGGACCTGCAGGACGCACGCGACATCATCGCCGCGCGCCGCCGCATCGCGGCCGGCAGCTATGGTTACTGCATCGACTGCGATGAGCCCATTGCCTACGCCCGGCTCGAAGCCTATCCCACCGCCAAGCGCTGCATCTCCTGCCAGAGCAAGCACGAGGAGCGCAAGGCCGCCGCTGGACGCCTCGGTCTGTAGGTGCCTCGAACTCGACCAGACTGCGTGGCAGGAGCGAGGTGATGAGCCGTTTCGAAAGCGTCGGCGAAGCGCGCGCCGAACTGCGCCCGATGTCCGGCGGCATCGAGGTTCTGATTCCCGCTCATCGCAGCAGGGTCGCCCTGCTCTTTCTTGCCGTCTGGCTCGTTGGCTGGGGATTGGGCGAATGGGAGGTGCTGTCCGATCTGCTGTCGCCATCGGGCGAGCACGGACAGGGCGGATTCGATGGCTTCATGGTTCTTTGGTTCCTCGCGTGGACTGGGTTTGGGCTGTTCATTCTGTACGCGATCTTGTGGATGGGTTTCGGGCACGAGATCGCGCGCTTCGCCGACGATGAAGTGAGTTTGCGCAATGCGCTATTCGGCTTCGGCCGCTGCCGCCGCTACGATCCGCGCGAGGTGAATCATCTGCGCGTGATCGAGGGCGTCAGCAGCCTGCCGTTTCAGTCATTCATGCCGCGCTTTCCCGGCAGCAGCTTCGGCGAGACCCTGGCCTTCGACTACGGGGCGAAGACGCTTCGCTTCGGTTCGGGCGTCGAGGTTGCCGAGGCGCGTCGGATTCGGCGGCAGATCCTCGCCGTGGCGCCAGCGCTCGGCGCAGAGTCCTGAGCGCGCTCGGAAGCGGACTGCACCCGGGCGCCATCCGAGCAGCAGCGCGGGCCGTCGACGCCGACTCACGCTCGCGCGAGGTCTGCGTCAGGCAAAAACCGAAGCCTGCGCGACAGTCATCGCAAACCGTCCTGCCAGCGACGGGCCCGGCAGGTCTTTCCGAGCGCATGGATGCCCATGCACGACGTCAACATGCGTTTGGCCGCATCGCAGGCGCGCTCGATGGCGTGCGCGATCAGGTTCAGGAAGTAGCGCACGCTCTCCAGCGTGGCACGCGCCGCCAGCTTCATCTCGCTCCCGTGCACCGGCGCGATGCTTGAAACGGTGCTGCGCTGCCCCGCAGCTGGCGATGCGCGCAGCTCCGCAAGTCTTTCCGCGGCGGACTGAACAGATGACTGCGAAGTCTCGTTTCGCTGCCCTCGAGGTGCTGCAGCAGTTTGGCAATGCTTTCGGTTGTCGGGACGACGGGTTTGCACTCGCGCCGAATGCATGGTCGCAGCCCCGACGAAGGTCAATCGAGGTGGATACTGCCGTGTTCCCCTTCGATCAGGGCAAGCGTCGCGCGGCTTTCAGGGCGGCGACGAAATCCGCGGCCGGCGCCGGCGAGATCACCACCGTGCGCGCGGTCGAGAAGCGCAGCGCGACGCCGTTGCGCCAGTCGGTGACGAAGGCGCGGTAGGTGCCCAGTTCGCGATTGCGGAACAGGCCGGTGAAGGAGAACAGGCCGCCGTTGCCGAAGATGCGGATGCTGCGCCACAGCAACTTCGGCTCCAGGCGCACTTCGCGCAGGTCGTCAAGCGGCACTCGCGTATTCCAAAACGGGCGTTGCACCCAGAGCGTGGAGCCATCGAGCGCGTAGCCGCGCACCATGAACGGCACGCCACCGAGGACGGCGGCGATCACCGGCAGCGCAAACAGCCGGCCCCAACCGGGAACGAAGACCAGCACCGCGGCGATCGCCAGCGCGCAGGCGAGCACCGCCAGCACGCTCGTCACGATCAAGAGCTTGCTCCAGCTTGCCGGATAGCGGGTCACCGCTGCTCTCTCCGCTTCTGCCGTGGCATCGTAGCGCGCGCGGAGTGCGCCGCGCCAGAGCGTAGTCGCGTTTGCGCTTGCCCGATTGTCCCAGTTGATTTCGGGGTCCGTTTCTCGATCCGCTCATGATCAGCGGGCCCGACTTGCAGGCACAGTTCGCGCTGCTAAGCTTGGCGCGTCTCGCAGGGGCCGGCGGTGGACAAGAAATCCGTGCTTGCCAGTACCCCGCTGTTTCGCGATCTGACGCCCGCGGCGTTGGATGCGATCGCGGCTCGTTTCGAAGTCGAGGAACTGCGCGGCGGACGCGTGCTGTTCCGTGAGAACGACCTGCCGGATTTCCTCTATGTGGTCGTCATCGGGCGCCTGCAGGCCCGGCACACCGATGGTGAGATCATTGGTGAGATCGGGCGCGGCGAGCCGGTGGGCGAGATGGCCATCCTCTCCGGCGAAACCCGCGGCGCCGACGTGGTGGCTCTGCGCGATACGCTGCTGCTGCGGATCAACCGAGAGGCGCTGCTCGATGCGGTCTCGCGCCACCCCTCTGCGCTGCTGTCCCTGTGCAGCACGGTTGCCCGCCGCAGCCGACGCAGCGCGCGCGGCGCATCCCTCGATGCGGCCCGCGGCAATCGCACGATCGCCGTGATTGGAGTGCGACCGAGCCTGCGCCTCGCGCCGCACGTGGGCTTGCTGCTGCGCAGCCTGCGCAAAATCGACAAGACGATCCGCTGCATCGGCGCGGCAGAGGTCGACAAGCAGTTTGGCGACGGCGCCGCGCAGACTCCGTTCGGCGCCGACGAGCGGCATCGCATCCTCAACGCCTGGCTGGGTCGCCGCGAGATGGCCAGCGGCCACGTCGTGATGTGGAGCGACGCACCCGAGACGCAGTGGGCCGAGCGCTGCATGCGTCAGTCCGATCGAGTGATTCTGGTGCTCGGCTGCGAGGATGGCCAGCCTCCGGTAGCGCTTGCCCGAGCGCTGCGTCAGCATGCGCCGCGCACGCCGGTGGAACTGCTCGTGTTGCGCCCCGACCGCGCGCCCCCCGGCGACATCTTCGAATGGCGTACCCTGCTCGGCGCGCGCGCGCATTACTTCGTGCGCCCCGATGTCCAGGCGGACTACGACGCGCTCGCGCGGCAGCTTTCGGGTCATGGCCTGGGCCTCGTCTTCGGCGGCGGCGGCGCGCGCGGTTTCGCGCATATCGGCCTCGTCCGCGCGATGGAGCAACTGGGCCTGCACGCCGACCTCCTCGGCGGTAGCAGCATCGGCGCGTTTTTTGCTGCCCTGCATGCGAGCGGCGCCGACAGCCGCGAGATGCTGCGCATCGGCCGCGCGACTTTCGTCGAGCGCAACTATCTGAATGACTACGTCTGGCCCAGTGTGTCTCTCATTCGCGGCCGCAAGTTCCTGCGCCATCTGCGCAGCATTTTCGGCAACACCCGGATCGAGCATTTGCGGGTGCCCTACTACTGCGTCAGCACCAACCTGACCCGAGCGCGACAGCAGGTGCACGAAATCGGTTCGCTGGCGGTTTGGACGGGCACCAGCATGTGCGTGCCCGGCGTGGCCCCGCCGGTGGTGTGGAACGGCGAACTGCTCGCCGATGGCGCCATCGCGAACTGCCTGCCGGTCGACGTCATGCACGCGCTGGGTCGCGGACCCATCATTGCCTCGGACGTCGCCGCCGAAGGCGGCCTGGATGCGCCGGGCATCGCTGGCCCCGATCCGGAAGCGCTGCTGCATCGACACAGCAACCCTTCGCGTGTTTCGCTGTTTGCCTTGCTCGCCGGTGGTTTTGCGACGACCCGTGACGATGGGCTCAATGCCGCCAGTGAGCTCGCGGACCTGCGCCTGCGGATGCCCGTTCGAGGCGTGCGGATGTTCGAGTGGAGCGCGATCGAAGCCCTGGTCGAGCGCAGCTACCGACATGCCCATGAGGCGCTGATCGCTTATCTGCAGCAGCAACGCCAGACCGATCTGCCGCGCGCGCGCGCCTCCCTGCGCGCCAGGGCGCGGCGCAAGGTTATCGCCGGTCATTCACCCAGCTGAGGCGGCACTGCTTGCGTGCGGAACGACCCGATTCCGGCCCTTGAGTCCAGTGCGCCTGACCTTGGCTCGCAGGCAAACCGGGTCGCGTCCTTTGCTGCTTTTGGGAGTAGCATCGGCGCCGGTTCCTCTGGATCGAGCGGCATGAGCGGGCAATCTTCCGGCGTGCGAAAAGACGCAGCACCTCCGGCCTTCTGGCGGATCGTCACGGACCCGTCCGGCAGCGCCTTGGTGAGCTATGTGCCGCGGGGTGGCAAGGGAGTTGCTGCCGTCACCGCGCTTGGTGTCGGTTGCCTCCTCGGCGCCGTCTGGTTTGCCGGCACCATCCTCGGACCCGAGGCGACGATCGCCGGCTGGATCCTGGTGCTGATCGTCTCCGGCTCGGTCGGCGCGTTCGGTCTGCACTGCCTGCAGCGAACGCTCTACGAGCGGCACGACTATCGACTCGGCAGCGCGTCGCTGCTCGCCAGCCATCGCTCGCTCTGGAGCGGCACCCGATCGGTCGAGATCCCGCGCGCGGAGATCATCCAAATCTTGCAGCAGTATGCGCCGCCGAAGAGGGGCGCGGCGCGCGGCGACCCGGGCAGTTGGGTTACTTTCGTGAGCCGTAAGGGATCCGACTTCGCACTCTCGGGCATGGCGACCGAGGCCGAAGCGCGCTGGCTCGGCCCGCTCTTCGCTCAATGGGCCGAGGTGCCGCTCAAGCGCACCCAAGGCGCAGCCTTCGAGGAAGCCGACCCCGGCGAGCTGCCTTCGCTCGACGAGTAGGCCACTTGCATCACAACCAGGCACGGCAAGTGAGGGCCAATCCCAAGAGCAACTGAAGCATGTTGTCGAGGAACCCGAGCATCTGAAAGTCGTGATGCGCGCGAAGGTCGAACATTCGCGCAGTGCTCTCAACTGGAGGGGCTCGCTTTTCCTTCTTCCCCGGCAGAAGGTGGATGAGGGCATGAGCGAAGCCGTGCACGCTTTGGCCTGCGGCAGAATTGATCGGGAAATCTCAGGTTCAGACCGCCCCTAAGGGGTATCTGAACAAGTCGACACGCTCGTCACTCCCCCGAAGGCGGGAGTCCAGTGTCTTTGACTTCAAGGACTTGGAGTCGCTGGATGCCCGCCTTCGCGGGCCTGACGGGCTTGTTCAGACCTTCCCTAACGCAGATTCGCCTCGAACAGTCGATGGATGCGCTTGTATTCGTCGAGCCAGGAGTCGGGGTGGACGAAGCCGTGGCGTTCCATGGGGTAGGCGGCGACCTCGAAGCGGTCCTTGTGCAGTTCGATCAGTTTCTGCTGCAGGCGCACGCTGTCTTCGAACAGCACGTTGTTGTCGATCATGCCGTGGGCGATCAGGAGCGCGCCCTGCAGGCCGTCGGCGAACTCGATGGGCGAGGAGCGACGGTAGGCGATGGGATCGAGCTGCGGGGTGTTGAGGATGTTCGAGGTGTACTCGTGGTTGTACTGGGTCCAGTCGGTGACCGGGCGCAGCGCGGCGCCGGCCTTGAACACTTCGGGCGCGCGAAACATCGCCATCAGGCTCATGAATCCGCCGTAGGAGCCGCCGTAGAGGCCGACCCGCGCGGGGTCGGCAGAGGCGTTCTTTTCCAGCCAGCGCACGCCGTCGATCAGATCCTCGAGTTCGGGGTGGCCCATGTTGCGGTAGATCGCCGTGCGCCAGTCGCGGCCGTAGCCTTCGCTCGCGCGGTAGTCCATGTCGAGCACCAGATAACCCTGCTCGGTGAGCAGGTTGTGGAACATCTGCTCGCGGAAATAGGCCGGAAAACCGAGATGCACGTTCTGCAGATAGCCGGCGCCGTGGACGAACAGCACGGCGGGATATTTCTTCGCCGGATCGAAGTTCGAGGGCTTGTAGAACTTGGCGTAGATCGGCTGCTTGGTGTGCGAGGAAGGCACCTCGACGACGTCGAGCGCCGGCCAGCCGAGCGCCTTGTATTCCGCCGTGCGGGTGTCGGTCAGGAAGCGCGGCGCGGCTTTCGAGCCGATCTCGATCAGGGCGAGCTGGCTCGGCACATAGCTGCTCGAATATTGCAGCGCGAGTCGGCTGCCGTCGGGCGACAGCGCGAAGTTCTCCACTGCCTTCAGATCTGTGAGGCGCTGCAGTTCGCCGCCCGCGCTCGCCACTCGCCAGACTTCGTAGCGGTAGGGCGCGTCGACATTGGCGCGCAGGTAGAACCAGCGCCCGTCGGGCGACAGCGCCGGGCTCGACACCTCGAAGCTGCCGCGCGTCAGGGCCTTGGCCTTGCCGCGCGCGGGCTGGACGTAAAGCTGCGAGTAGCCGCTCTCCTCGGACAGGTACCAGAGCGTCTGGCCGTCCTTCAGCCAGCCGAAATCGTTGAAGTTCCAGTTGATCCAGGCCGGGTCGGTGAGGCGGTGCTGGTTGACCAGCGCGGGCTTGGCGAAATCGACGCTGGCGATCCAGCGGTCCTTGTTGTCGATCGCGCGCAGCTGGATCGCCAGGTTGCGACCGTCCTCGCTCCAGACGATGCCGCCTCCGCCGCCGTCTTCCTCCCAGGAAATGATCCGCACGCTGCGGGTCTTTTCGGCTTCGCCGGCTTTCCGGTCCTTGGCGGATCCCTTCTTTGCGGCCGTGGCGTCCTGCGCCTGCTCGCCCGCTTCGGCGAGGAGTTTCGCGTTTTCCTCGCGCACGGCCTTGAGCGGATCGTCATGGATGCCGGGCAGGGAATCGAGCGACAGCGGGTGCTGGCTGTGCTTTTCGAGGTCGAGCAGCAGCAGCGACTGCGGCGCCGGCTCGTTGCGGCCGACCCGGGTGCGCTCGCTTTCCTGCTCCTCGTAGCCGGACTCGGTGACGAAGCGCTGCAGCTTGCCGCGGCGGCCGGCGTCGTAGCCCTTGGGCGCGGTCACCACCAACATCCAGCGCGCGTCGGGCGACAGCGAGGTGCCGACGATCTCCACCTGGTCGCCCAGGTAGAAAGGCAGCGGTGCGCGCGTTGCATCACCGGTGCTGAAAGACTCGGCGTGCTCGCGCAGGGCCTGGCGGTCGCTCTCGACCTGGCGCAGGGTCGAAAAATAGCGCAGCTGCAGCGCGCGCAGATCGTCCGGCTTCTTCACCTCCGGGTCGTTCTCCGCCTTCACGATCGCTGCCGGGCCGCTCACTCCGCCGGCGATGTCGTGACTGAACCAGTCGCCGCCGCGCCGGTAGTGCAGGAAACGGCCGTTGGGGGAGAACTGCGGCGCGCGCTCGGTTTCCGACGTGCGCGTGACCTGCAGCAGGCGCCCGCTGGCGAGCTCGCGGATGAAGACGTCACCGTTGCGCACGAAGGCGGCGCGGCTGTGCGTGCGGTCGAAGACCGGATCGCCGCCGTCGGCTGCGGCCATGGCCGCCGGATCGATCACCACGTCGGCGCCGGAGGCAAGCTCGATCCGGTGCAGGTCGCGCACCGGAGAGCCTTTCTGTTTCAGCAGGTAATACAGGCTCTGTCCGTCGCTGCTCCAATAAGCGCCGCCGACTGGCGGACCGATCCAGTCCGGATCAGCCATCGTCTGCTCCAGGGTAATCGCCTGGCTCGGCAGCGCGAGCGCGGCGAAAAGAATGAACAGGACACTGGCGGCGAAGGTGCGCATGCGGTGGCTCCGCGGGGCGAAAGACGCAGGATAGCGCCTTGTCGCGGGTACCTGAATGCGTCGGAAGTCCCGCCACGGCTTGGCAAGCCGGGTGCTTTCGGGCAGCCTTCCCGCTTCCCTGCGAGGACGTCCGCATGCCGCTTCCCTGCGTCGAAATCGAAACCGCGCCGAGTCCGCGCCATGCCGTGATCTGGCTGCACGGGCTCGGCGCCGACGGCAACGACTTCGCGCCGCTGGTGCCGATGTTGGTCGACCCGACCTGGCCACCACTGCGCTTCGTCTTCCCGCACGCGCCGTTGCGACCCGTGACGCTGAACGGCGGCATGCGCATGCGCGCCTGGTACGACCTGATCGGCCTCGATCTCTCGGCGCGTGAGGACGAGGCGGGAATCCGCGCCGCGATGGGCCAGCTCGGTGCGCTGATCGCGAGGGAGGGCGAGCGCGGAGTGGCGGCCGAACGGCTGCTGCTGGCCGGCTTTTCGCAGGGTGGCACGGTGGCGCTGGCCGGCGGCCTGCGCCACCCCGCGCGCCTGGCCGGCATCGTCGCCCTGTCGACCTGGCTGCCGCTGGCTGCGACGACCATCGCCGAGCGCCACGCCGCCAACGCCGGACTGCCGATCTTCATGGGCCACGGCAGCCTCGACCCGGTGGTGCCACAGGCGCTCGGCAGCGCTACTCGCGAGCTTCTGAGTGGCTTGGGCTATGCGGTGGACTGGCACAGCTATCCGATGGCGCACCAGGTGATGGCGGAGGAAATCGCCGATCTGCGGCGCTGGATTGGCGCGCGCCTGGCGGCGACAGCGGAAGGCGGCGGCTGAGCCGGCCGGGGCGCGCTGGCGCCGCCTCTGAATCCCGCTCCCGGTGCCCTTGGTAGCGGCGTCCGCAGCCGATCGCGATCGCCGCGGCGCCTATACTTCGCCCATGGATGCCGGCGCCTCTCCTGTTCGATCGGCTTCCCGGCCCGCGCCGGTGAGCGAGTGGTTGCCGCAGTTCTGCAGCGCGCCGACGCTGTTCGCGGTGATGTTGGCAGCCGAGCTGGTGGCGCTGGTCGCGGTGCTCGCACCCGGTCCGGAGTCGCGTCCGGTGCTGCTGCGGCTCGGCGTCGTGAGTCTCTACGTGCAGTGGCTGGCCTTGCTGAACGCGGTGGTGCTGTGTTCCCTCCGCGGCGCGTTGCGCGGGCGTTCGCTGCGAATCGGCTTCGGCGTCTCCTGGGTGCTCGGCGTTGCCGTGACCGCGCTCGGCAGCGCGGTGGTCTGCCGCATGGACCAGCTGCTTGGCCTCGGCTTTACCGTGCCGATCGGCCGGAGCTTGCGCTTCGTCGCCGCCAATACCGCAATCGCCGCGCTGATGGTGGCGCTGACGCTGCGCTATCTGTACGTCACCGCGCAGTGGCGTGGGCGAATTCAGGCCGTGTCCAAGGCTCAGGTCGAGGCGCTGCAGGCGCGCATCCGCCCGCACTTCCTGTTCAACAGCATGAACACCATCGCCAGCCTGATCCGCAGCCGCCCGCGCGAGGCCGAGCGCGCGGTGGAAGATCTCGCCGACCTGTTTCGTGCCGCCTTTGACGCCGACGGTTCGCAGGCGACCCTCGGCGACGAACTCGAGCTGGTCGAGCGCTATCTGAGCATCGAGCGCCTGCGCCTGGGCGAGCGACTCGTGGTGCAGCGCGAGGTCGCCGCCGACGTGCCGCTCGATTTCGCCATGCCGCGGCTGCTGCTGCAGCCCCTGGTGGAGAACGCGATCCACCACGGCATTCAGCCGCGCGCCGATGGCGGCACGCTGGAGCTTGCGGTGCGGCGGCTGCAGCAGGGCGTGGAGATCCTGATCCGCAACCCGCTGCCCTCCAGCGCCGGTGCCGGTCACCATGGTGTGGCGCAGGGAAACGTGCGCGCCCGCATCGGTTACCATTTCGGCGCCGGCGGTGAACTTGCGGTCGAGCGCAGTCCGGATCGCTACACGGTGCGAGTGCGGCTGCCGCAAGGGATGCGCGTATGAGGGTTCTGGTCGTCGACGACGAGCCGCTGGCGCGCGAGCGTCTGGGCGCGATGCTGGCCGAGATCGAAGGCACCGAGCTCGTCGCAACGGCGGCGACCGGGCGTGAGGCCCTGCAGGCGGTGGAACGCCTGGCGCCGGATCTGGTACTGCTCGATATCGCCATGCCGGAAATGGACGGGCTGGAAGCGGCACGCCATCTGGCGCGCTTCGAGCACCCGCCAGCGGTGGTCTTCTGTACCGCCTGGGGCGAGCATGCGCTGGATGCCTTCGAGGCCGACGCGGTTGACTACCTACTGAAGCCGGTACGCGAGGAGCGCCTGCGCGCGGCGCTCGACAAGGTGCGCCGGATGGGCGCGGGCGCGCAGTCTCCGCGGCAGCCGTTGCACGCGCGCAGCCACCTCTGCGCACGCGTGCGCGGCAGCCTGGTGCTGGTGCCGGTCGCGGACATCCGCTATCTGTTCGCGGAGGACAAGTACGTGCGCGTGCATCACGCACGCGGTGAAGTGCTGGTGGAGGAATCCTTGAAAGCCCTTGAAGAAGAATTTCCCGAGCGCTTCGTACGCATCCATCGCGCCTGCCTGGTGGCGCGCTCGAAGATCGCGGCGCTGCGGCGCGAGCCCGACGGGCGCATGCAGCTGCAGATCGAGGGCAGCGAGCTGCGGCTCGAGGTCAGTCGCCGCAGCCTGCCGGTCGTGCGGCGTCTGGTGCGCGGCTCGTGAACGCGCTGCGCATCGCCACGCGCAAGAGCGCGCTTGCCCTGTGGCAGGCGGAACACGTCGCCGCGCGCCTGCGCGCGCAGCACGCCGGGCTTGCTGTCGAGCTCGTGCCGATGACCACCCACGGCGATCGCGTGCTCGATCGTCCGCTGGCGGCAATTGGCGGCAAGGGTCTGTTCCTGAAGGAACTTGAAGTCGCGATGCGGGAAGGGCGAGCCGATCTCGCCGTGCACTCCTGCAAGGACGTGCCGATGGAACTCGAGCCGGGCTTCGTGCTGGCCGCGATCCTCGCGCGTGCGGATCCCGCCGACGCTTTCCTCAGCGTGCGCCACGCGAACCTCGACGCACTACCGGCGGGCGCGCGGGTCGGCAGCTCGTCACTGCGTCGCCAGGCGCAGCTGCGCGCGCTGCGACCGGACCTGGAGCCTTGCGAGCTGCGTGGCAACGTCAACACTCGCCTGGCGCGGCTCGACGCCGGCGACTATGACGCGATCCTGCTCGCCTGCGCGGGCGTCGAACGCCTGGGCCTCGGGCAGCGCATTACGGCGCGCCTGGCGGCGCCGCAGTGGCTGCCGGCGGTGGCCCAGGGCGCGATCGCAATCGAGTGCCGCGAAGCGGATGCGCGCGTGCGCGAGCTGGTCGGCGTGCTCGACGATCCGCGCACGCATCGCTGCGTGGCCGCCGAGCGGGCCATGAATCTCAGCCTGCACGGCAGCTGTGACGTGCCGATTGCCGGCTACTGCGTGCAGGACGAGAGCGGCGCGTTGAGCCTCTGGGGACTGGTCGGCGAGGTATCCAGCGGCCGCCTGCTGCGCGCCACTGCACGGCGGGCCGACGGTGACCCGCAGGCGCTCGGCCTGCAGGTCGCCGCGCGGTTGCGCGCGCTCGGCGCGGACGCGCTTCTAGGACGCCCTCAGCCGCCGAACTTGTAGACGAGGTTGGTCGTCATCAGCTGATCGGTCTGCTTGAGACCCGGGGCGACGTCGGAGTTGCGGCGCACCTGATAGCCGATCTTGAGCGCCAGCTTGCTGTTCATGTCGACCTGCAGGCCGGCGTCGTTCTGCAGGAAGGTATTGTCGCCGCCGGCTTCGATCAGCAGGGTGTCGACGAATGCGGTGGTCGCGCTGAATTGGTGCTTGAAGGCGATCAGGCCGCGGCCGACCATTTCGCCTTGCGAGCTGAAGCGATGGTGCACCGGCGCACCGTCGACGATTTCCGGGCCGTAGAGGTCGACCGGCTGATAGCGCTTGTAGCCGGGGCCGACTTCGAAGGAAAGTTCGCTGGTCGGGGTCTTCAGCACCGTGTAGCCATAGCCGATGGAGGCCACGGCCTGATATTCGTAAGGCGAGAAATCGTCGTTTTCGTAGCGCAGTGCGCCGACCACGTAGCTGCGTTCGTTCAGCTTGTAGCCAAGTGAGCCGCCCACCTCGTAGCGATTCGCGGTCAGGTCATAGCGGTTGCTGTTCACCACCTGGCCATCGACAACGGAGGCGATCTTGACGTCGCCCTTGGAGCGCAGTGCGGTCAGGTAGAAATTGTCCTTCCAGGTTTCGTCTTCCTTGCTGAAGGCGAGCTTGGCGTTCAGGTTTTCCGACTTGGCGTTGCCGCGGGCGGCGGCGAAGCCGAGCTCGCCGGCGCCCGACCAGCCGTCGGCGCGGACGGCCAGCGGCAGCAGCGCAGCGGCAGCGAGAAGCGAGATCAGGGTCTTGTTCATGGCGTGATTCCTTTGCGTGACATTCGGGCGCGCGCGCGTCCCCAGCGGCGACGGCAGCAGGCGCGCGGATGGTTGTAGGCAGGCTTTGAATCCGCAGTGAACACCGGCTGCGACGAGCGTGAACAAGGGTTACGCGCGCCGGGTGAGGCCGGTGCTCAGGGCAGCAGCGGCCAGAAACGCGGAATCATCATCATCGACAGCAGGCAGAACAGCGCGATCAGCGGAATGCCGATCTTCATGAAATCAATGAAGCGGTAGCCGCCGGCGTAGTAGACCATGGTGTTGGTCGGATAACCGACCGGGGTGGCGAACGAGGTCGCGGCGGCGAAGGCCACCGCGACCACGAAGGGGCGCGGATCCACGCCCAGGGTATGGGCCACGGAAACGGCGATGCCGATCATCAGCACCACCGATGGGTTGTGGCCCATCAATTCGGTGAGGAGTGCAGTCAGCAGATAGATCATCAGCAGGCCCGCCATAGGGCCGTGGCCGCCAACCACGCGCATGCCCGCGTCGACCAGCTGCTGTGACAGGCCGCTCGATTCGATCGCGGTACCGAGCGGCAGGATCGCCGCCAGGAGCACCACGATCTTCCAGTCCATGCCCTCGTAAAGATCCTTGCGGCCATAGCAGCCGGCTGCCGCCATGATGACCGCACCGGCGATCGCGGCCACCGGGATCGGCAGCCAGCGCAGCCCCGAGAACACCACCACCGCGACCATGATCGCGATCGCCGCCCAGGCCCGTCGCGGCGTGCGCCGCACGTCTTCGCGCTCGCTCAGCACTACCAGGCGCTCATCGTTGTGCAGCGCCTTGAGCGCGGGCTCCGACGCCAGCAGCAGCAGCACGTCGCCGGCCGCCAGGCGCAGATCGCGCAGCTTCTCGCGCAGGATGCGCCCGCGGCGGTGGATGGCCAGGGCGATGCTGTCGTAGTGGTTCAGGAAGTCGAGCTCCTCCAGCTTGCTGCCCTCGATTGCGCTGTCGTCGGGTTTGATCATCACCTCGACCAGTACCCGCGCCTCGCGGTGGTGACGGCCATAGCGGTTTTCTGGATCGAGCTCGAGGTCGGCCCGCGCGCGCAGATCCTCGATCCGCTCCCAGTCGCCACGCACCAGCAGCACGTCACCGGCCTCGAGCTTGCGCGAGCGCGGTGAACCCAGGTGCTGATCGCCGCGCAGGAGCTCGAGCGGATACACGCCGTGCTTCTCGCCGAGCCGGGTCTCGGCGATGGTCTTGCCGACCAGCGGTGAGCTGGCGCGCAGCTTGAGCTCGGTGACGAACTTGCCGAGCTCGCTCTCGGCGTCCCGGTTTGGATGGATCTCGCGCGGCAGCAGCCAGCGCCCGACCAGCATCAGGTAGGTGATGCCGACGGCCGCCAGAATCGCGCCCATGCGGGTGAACTCGAATACTCCGAATGGCTGCAGCCCATGCTGCTGGGCGAGGCTGTCCGTCAGCAGGTTCGAGGAAGTGCCGATCAGGGTGCATACGCCGCCCATCTGCGCCGCATAGGCCATGGGCAGGAGCACTCGCGCCGGCGAGGTGCCGCTGCGCTCGCAAACCCGCAGAGCGAGCGGCAGAAAGGTGGCGACCAGGGCGATGTTCTTGATGAAGGCGCCCATCGGCGCGATCACCAGCATCAGCGCCAGGGTCAGGATCCAGGGACGGCGAATGCGGCCGAGCATGCGGCCGAGCGGCTCCAGCGCACCGGAGCGCTCGATGCCGATGCTGAGCGCGAACATGGCGGCCACCGTCACCGTGGCCTCGTTGCTGAAGCCAGCCAGCGCCTCGCTCGGGCTCACCAGGCCGAGCAGCACCAGCAGCACCAGCACCATGAGCGCGACCAGATCGATGCGCACCTTTTCGCTGGCGAACAGCACGATCGCGACCACCACGATCAGGAGCGTCAGCAGCGCCGGACCGGTCATCACGCGCCTCTCGCGTTCGGCAAGGCGAGCCGGGCGTGCGCCGATGGTCCGGCCAGCCGCGGCGCGGCGTGGCGCGGCACCGCGAGCTTGCGGCTGGACGGTGATCGCGGAAACCCCATCGTCGAATGGTAGCGCACGATCGACCGCCGCTCGCGTGGGCCGCTCAGCGGCTGCCTCGCGGGGTGTCCGCTGTGGTGAAGCGCGGCAGCTGCCAGCCAAACTGCAGCGACAGTTGGCGCAGCCCGCTGCTGGCGAGGATTCCCAGCAGCGCCAGCCACGGCGATGACCAGCCGAGATGCTCGCCGAAGACCTGAATCGCAGCGCCTAGAAGCGCCGCCGAGGCGTAGATTTCCTTCTGCAAAATCAATGGAATGCGGTTCAGCAGCACGTCGCGCATCACTCCGCCGCCGACCGCCGTGAACATGCCGAGCAGGATCGCGGTTTCGGCGTTGAAGCCGAACGTCAGCGCCTTGTGCGCGCCGGCCACGGCAAAAAAGCCCATGCCGATACCGTCGAACAGGCGCACCGGGTAGCTCAGCCGCTCGACCAGCGGATAGGCACCAAGCGCGATCGCGGTCGCGAGCATCGCCGCCGTCAGGTAGCGCCAATCCGACAGGCCCACTGGCGGCAGTGCGCCGATGCACAGGTCGCGGCCGATGCCGCCGCCGCAGGCGACCAGGAAGGCGATCGCGGCCACACCGAACAGGTCGAGCCCGCGCCGCCGTGCGGCGATCGCTCCGCTCAGCGCGAAGACGAAGCTGCCGGTGAGATCGAGCAGGGCGAATAGCAGGGTTTCGTTCACGGCGGGGATCCGGCCTGCCGTAGGAGTGGCGCTGGGTCGGGCGGGCGGCGGCGAGCATAGCCGGTTCCGCGCCGCGCGACACTCGCGCCGCTGGCGCGGTGCGGAGTCAATTCGGCCGCATCTGCTTCCATCGGCCAGAAGGCGGCGGCAAGATGGGTCGCAGCGGCCGACTGGTAGCCGTATCTTCAGCAGTTCGTCAGGTCTCTGGGAGCCCGACATGCCCGCGCTGGATCGCTACGAACGCATTTTGACCCTGCACCGGTTGCTCAAGGCAGCGCGCTACCCACTGAGTCTCGTCCACCTGCGCGATGAGCTCGGCTGCTCGCGCGCCACCTTGTATCGCGATCTCGCCTTCCTGCGCGACGGCCTTGGCGCGCCGCTCGAAAGCGGCGAGGGCGAACAGGCCACCGTGCGTTACCGCGGCGAGGAGAGCGAGCGCTTCGAGCTGCCGGGACTGTGGCTCACGAGCGAGGAGCTAGCGGCGCTGCTGGCCCTGAACGAGCTTCTCGAGCGCTCCGGCCCGGGCGTCATGGCCGGTGCCCTGGCACCCTTCCGCAAACGCATCGAGCAGCTCTTGTCCGACCAATCTAGCGGCAAATCCTTGCCGGTCGAACGGATTCGCGTGCTTGCCAGCGGCTCGCGGCGGCTCGACGAGGCGGTGTTCCGCGCGATAGCTGGAGCCACTTTGAAGCGGCGCCGGTTGCGCTTTGGCTACCGCGCCCGCTCCACCGACACCCGCACCGAGCGGTTGGTGTCGCCGCAGCGGCTCGCGCACTATCGGGACAACTGGTATCTGGACGCCTTCGATCACGGCCGCGAAGCGCTGCGCAGCTTCGCGCTCGATCGCATCGAGGCGCCGCGAGTCGAGGACGAGCTCGCTATCGATTGCGACAGCGAGGAACTCGACCAGCATCTCGCCGCCGGGTACGGCATTTTTTCCGGCACTCCGCGCGCCTGGGCGACCATTCGCTTCTCTCCCCACGCCGCGCGCTGGGTGGCCGACGAGCGCTGGCATTCGCGGCAGGAAGGGCGCCAGCTGCCGGACGGCAGCTACGAGCTGCGGCTGCCCTACTCGAATTCGCGCGAGCTGCTGATGGACGTGCTGAAATACGGCCCGGACGCGGAAGTGCTGGCGCCGGTCAGCCTGCGCGAGGAGATGAAGATCACCCTGCAACTCGCGCTTGGCGCCTACGAGGGGCGCCGGTGAGCGGGCGCGCTCAGGCGCGGGCCGGGGGCGTCCTGCCCGAGGTTTCGCTGGTGCTCGGCTCGGGCGGCGCGCGGGGCTACGCCCACATCGGCGTGATCGAGGAGCTGGAGGCGCGCGGCTACCGCATCCGCTCGATCGTCGGCAGCTCGATGGGGGCCCTGGTCGGCGGCGTCCACGCCATGGGCAAGCTCGCGGTTTATCGCGACTGGGCCTGCTCGCTGCAGCGGCTTGACGTGCTGCGGCTGCTCGACTGGACGCTTTCCGGCGGCGGCTTCATCAAGGGCGACCGCATCATCGGCGTGCTGCGCGAGCTGATCGGCGAGATCGACATCGAGGCGTTGCCGATCGCCTACACGGCGATCGCCGTCGATCTCGAAGCTCAGCGTGAGGTTTGGCTGTCGCGCGGGCCGCTCTTCGATGCGGTGCGCGCCTCGATCGCGATTCCGACCGTGTTCCGGCCGCATCGTTACGCCGGCCGCCTGCTGGTCGACGGTGGCCTGCTGAATCCCCTGCCGGTGGCGCCAACCCTGCGCGATCTGAGCGATCTCACCATTGCGGTCGACGTCAACGGTGCGCGCGAAACGGCCGCGGAGCCGGCGCTGCCGGCGCCGGCCACTGCCGATGAGGCGCACCGCCCCTATGCGCAACGTATCGCCGGCTTCGTCGAGCAGCTGGTGCGCGGCGGCGAGAGCCACGCCGAAACGCGCGATCCCGGAGCCTTCGAGCTCCTGTCGCGGGCCTTCGACCTGATGCAGCAGACCCTGACTCGCCTGCGCCTGGCGGCGCAGCCGCCGGATCTGCTGATTTCGATTCCGCGCAGCGCCTGCATGGTCCATGAGTTCCATCGCGCCAGCGAGCTGATCGAGATCGGTCGACGGCGGGCGCGTGCGGCGCTCGACGAACAGCGCGCCGCGTCCGAACCAAAATGAAACCGGCCCGCCTCGGGGAGAAGGCGGGCCGGGAAGGCGCGGCGGCCGTTGCGGAGATTGGAGGCTGGGGAGAGCCTCCCGGCCGAACCGCAAGTGCAGCGTAGTGCCAAAGGCGGAAAATGTGCAGTTGCCGCAAAATTCCGTTCAGCCGCCGTTGCGGCCGTTGCTGCGTTGCGGTCAAGCCTTCCGGAAAAGAGCTCAACCGCGCTTCATCGAGCCGAAGAACTCGTCGTTGGTCTTGGTGCTCTTCATCTTGTCGAGCATGAACTCCATCGCCGCCAATTCGTCCATCGGGTGCAGGAGCTTCCGCAGGATCCAGATCTTCTGCAGCTGGTCGGGATCGATCAGGAGTTCCTCGCGGCGGGTGCCCGAACGGTTGATGTCGATCGCCGGGTAGACGCGCTTTTCCGCGATGCGGCGGTTCAGGTGCACTTCCATGTTGCCGGTGCCCTTGAACTCCTCGTAGATCACCTCGTCCATCTTCGAGCCGGTGTCGATCAGGGCGGTGGCGATGATGGTCAGCGAGCCGCCCTCCTCGACGTTGCGCGCGGCGCCGAAGAAGCGCTTGGGGCGCTGCAGCGCGTTGGCGTCGACGCCGCCGGTCAGCACCTTGCCGCTGGACGGCACCACGGTGTTGTAGGCGCGCGCCAGCCGGGTGATCGAGTCGAGCAGGATCACCACGTCGCGCTTGTGCTCGACCAGGCGCTTGGCGCGCTCGATCACCATTTCCGCCACCTGCACGTGGCGCACCGCCGGCTCGTCGAAGGTCGAGGCGACCACTTCGGCGCGCACACCGCGCTGCATCTCGGTGACTTCTTCCGGACGCTCGTCGATCAGCAGGATGATCAGGTGGGCGTCGGGATGGTTGTGCACCAGGGCCTGCGCCACGTTCTGCAGCATCATCGTCTTGCCGGCCTTGGGCTGGCTGACGATCAGGCCGCGCTGGCCGCGTCCGATTGGCGCGATCAGGTCGAGGATGCGGCCGGTGATGTCCTCGGAGGAACCGTTGCCGCGCTCGAGGTGGAAAGCCTTGCGCGGGAACAAGGGGGTCAGGTTCTCGAACAGGACCTTGTTCTTGCTGACCTCCGGCGGTTCGCCGTTGATGTGGTCGACCTTGAGCAGGGCGAAATAGCGCTCGCCTTCCTTCGGCGGACGGATGCGCCCGGCGATGTAGTCACCGGTGCGCAGGTTGAAGCGGCGAATCTGCGAGGGCGAGATGTAAATGTCGTCCGGTCCGGCCAGATACGAGGCGTCGAAGCCGCGCAGGAAGCCGAAGCCGTCCTGCAGGATTTCCAGCACACCCTCGCCGTAGATGCCGCCGCCGGCGCGGGCGTGCGCTTTCAGGATGAAGAAGACAATGTCCTGTTTGCGCGCGCGGGCGACGCCCTCCTGGATGCCCAGGGTTTCGGCGAAGGCGAACAGCTCCGCCGCGCTCTTGCGTTTGAGCTCGTTGATGTCGATCAGCGGACCGTTGCCGCCGCCCATCTTCGACTCGTCTTCGTCCTCGTCGTCGTTCTTGGGGTGCCCTTGCGGGTTGCTGCCACCGTGGCGGTTGCGTCGGTCGCGGCGGTTGCGCCGCGCGGAGCGCTCGTTCTGACTCGGCTGTGCCTGAGCGCTGGATGCCTGAGAGCCGTCGCCGTCAGCGCGTTCTGCGGAATGTGTGCCGACTTCAGCGGTGGAGGCTTCGGTTGCCGTCATTTCCGGCTGTGCGGCTTCGGCCGGCGCAGCGCGCGGCGCGCGCTGACGGGGCGCGGTCTGGCCTTCGGGCACAGCCGTCAGGCTGCTGTCAGGGGATTCGTTCTCGGACACGGGCAGTCCTCGCTGGGCGCCGCTGGTGGAGCTGGTGGGATGGTGAAGCCGAAAGAGGGGCCGTCGGAGCAGCGCAGAGGGCTCCGGGCACTAGACGAAGCTTAAAGTATCACCGCTGGAGGCAGGCGTCCAGCCTGCCTGAACGCTGGCGGCGCTTTCCGCAGCGGCGGCGGCAGACCGCGGGGCAAGATACGCGGCTCTTTTCAGGCGATCGCCTTGTCGATCATCTGGGTCAGCTGCGCGCGGCTGGTCATGCCGATTTGGGTGGCCTGCACCTTGCCGTCCTTGAAGATCATCAGCGTCGGAATCCCGCGGATGTTGTAGTCACGCGGCGTCTTCTGGTTGTGGTCGATGTTGATCTTGGCCACCTTGAGCTTGCCCTGATAGGTGACGGCCAAATCGTCGATGATCGGTGCGATGGCCTTGCACGGGCTGCACCACTCGGCCCAGAAATCGACGAGCACCGGGTCCGCTGACTGCAGCACTTCGGCGGCGAACTCGTCGTCGCTGAGGTGCGAAATGTTTTCGCTCACGAAAATCTCCGCAATGATGGAAAGCGCCGCACCGCGCGCCCTGGGCGGGCTTGGGCTACACTGCTGCGGTCTGGCGCAGCAGCGGCGCAAACGCGTGCCATTGCAAACCAAAACGTCGACGAGCGCAAGCTGGGGACGCGCGCCGTCATTGCAAGCGTCACCATTGCCGCCATCTTGGTCCGGTCCCTCCGCGCAGCGGCAGCTGTCCGCGCGCGACCACACGGCGCGTTGCGCGAACTGGAACGCCGCCCGTCAACCACTCGTTTCTGCAGAACTCATTGATGGAACAACAACCGCTTACCGACATCACTTTCGAAGGCTTCGATCTTCACCCTTCCCTTCTTTCCGGTCTGCGCGCCAGCGGTTTCACGCGCTGCACGCCGATCCAGGCGCTGACCCTGCCGATCGCCTTGGCCGGGCGCGACGTCGCCGGCCAGGCGCAGACCGGTACCGGCAAGACCGGCGCCTTCCTGGTCGCCTTGCTGAACCGCCTGCTGACCCGCCCGGCCCTGCCGCAGCGCAAGCTGAGCGACCCGCGCGCCCTGATCGTGGCGCCGACCCGCGAGCTCGCGATCCAGATCGACAAGGACTTTCACGCCATCGGCCGCGACACCGGCCTGAGCTCGGCGCTGATCTACGGCGGCGTCGACTACGACAAGCAGCGCGACGCGCTGCGCGCCGGCTGCGATCTGGTGATTGCCACCCCCGGTCGCCTGATCGACTACCTGAAGCAGCACGTGTTCAGTCTGAACGGCATCGAGGTCGTGGTGCTCGATGAAGCCGACCGCATGTTCGATCTGGGCTTCATCAAGGACATCCGCTTCCTGTTTCGCCGCATGCCGCCGCGCGAGGAGCGCCAGAGCATGCTGTTTTCGGCGACCCTCAGCCTGCGCGTGCTCGAACTAGCCTACGAGCACATGAACGAGCCGGAAAAGCTCACCGTCGAAACCGAGCACGTCACCGCCGACCGCGTGCGCCAGGTCGTCTACTTTCCGGCGCGGGAAGAGAAGCAGCCGCTACTCGTGCATCTGCTGTCGGCCCTCGACGTCCACCGCAGCATCGTCTTCGTGAACACCCGTGCCGCCGCCGAGCGGGTCACCCATGGTCTCGAGCGCCATGGCTTCGGCGTCGCCACCCTGTCCGGGGACGTGCCGCAGGCCAAGCGCGAGCGCCTGCTGGCGAAATTCAAACGCGGCGAGATCGAGACTCTGGTTGCCACCGATGTGGCGGCGCGCGGCCTGCACATCCCCGACGTCACCCACGTCTTCAACTACGATCTGCCGCAGGATGCCGAGGACTACGTGCATCGCATCGGCCGCACCGCGCGGCTTGGTGCCGAAGGAGATGCCGTCAGCTTTGCCTGCGATCTCTACGCGATTGGCCTGCCCGACATCGAAGCCTACATCGGCCAGAAGATTCCGACTGCGGCCGTCACTCCGGAGCTGCTCGTTGCACCGCCACCGCGGCCGCGCGCCACACCCCGCGCGAAAAGTGCGGAGCAGGCCGAGGTCGAGGCCGCCGACGACGCGCGCAATACTTCCGGTCCACCGCCCAAGCAGACCGCGCCCGGCCGCGCCCGACGGCCGCGCGATCGCGAGCGCGCCGGCGGTGAAGCGCGACGCGCGCGCGAAGCGGCGCCACGCGCACGACACCGCGACCACCCGGCCGCCGAAGTACCGGCGCCGGCGACCAACCCGGCCGGCACGCCCGTGGCCGAAGCGACGGCGGCCGGCGAGCCCAGGCGCCGCCGCCGTCGCCGCGGCGGTCGCGGCCGCAATCAGCAGCCCGGCGCCGAGGCGAGCGCAGCCACGCAAGCGACGGCTGCGGCATCTGGAGGCAAGGACGCTGAAGCGAGCGGCTTCGCACGTGCCGGCGGCGAGCGCAAGCCGCGGCGCGGGCGTGAACGAACCTTGCCGACCGAGATCGCCGCAGTGCCGGTCGTGCCCGCGACCGTGGCCAAGCCCGGGATCTTCCGCCGCATCGGGCGGATGCTCGGCCTGCGCTGAGCGCTTCCTCGTCAGCGGCGCCACGGTTCGGTCACGAGCCAGGGATCGGGCGCGTTGGTCGTGTCGAGGATGCGGCCCGTGGCGTGCGGTCGCTGCGTCCGGCCTTGCCTTCCCGATCCGCACCTCCGGATCCCGCGCGAGTGCGCCACGCAAGAGCGCGCGGAGGCGACGCTGGTGTTCGAGGGTCTGCTGCTTTTCCAGCCACTTCATTCCCTTCGGTCGATGCCGAATACGCGATCGAGCCAGGCGATGTCTTCCGCTGAGAACGCCTCGCGGTAACCGCCGACTTTCCCCTCGCGCACCTTCGGATGGCCGTTTTTCGGTCGCAGCCAGGGTTCGGGAAAGGTTCCCGCGCACTCGAGCGCCCGCATCTTGTCGATCCGTGCCGCTTCGACCGCCGCCTCGAGCGCCGCGGGTGCAGCCTCGATGCCGCAGTAGTCGACGACTCGACACAGCACCGCCAGGGGATCGGCATGACAGTCCTCATAGCGCAGCCGCAGGAAGCCGCGCACGGCGATGATCTCAGCCCACATGGCGCGGAAGCGGGCCAGGTTCGGCGCGCCGAAGTAGTCGTCGCGAATGAATTCGCCGAGGCTGCCGGAATAGTCGAAGAAGCTACGGAAGCGGCCAGTCACCTGATGATAAAGGCTCACCATCACGTCGCGCGGATCGCGCTCGAGATAGATCAGTCGCGCAGCTTCTGGATAGCGTTCGAGGCGCGCGGCGAGATTGAAATCATGGGGCGGTCGCGCGCCGTCGTTGAACTCGAAACCGTCGTGGTGGAAGCGGACGTCGCGGTGCGCGTCGAGCCGCGCGAGCATGAAGCGGATCCAGCTGCGGCCGGATTTCGGGTAGGAGACGAACTGCGGGATGGGTCGTTCGCTCAACCGGCGATCCTGCGGTAGATCGCGAGCGCGCCCAGCCGCCCGGGCGGCGAAGCCTCCGCCGGCTCGCGGTCTTGGCGGCGGAAGCCCGCTGCCAGGATTCGCTCCGTCAGTCCGTCCGCCGCCGCGATCGATGGCGGCGTGCGCAGGGCAAACCATTCGCGGGCGAGCGCAAGCGCGTAGTCGAGCACCGCGAGACGGCCGTCCTCGCGCAGGTGATGGTGGATGCCGAGATAGAGCACGATGTCGTAGGCGGGGAGCAGCAGGTCCGCGTTGGCGCTGCGGAAATCCTCGAGCGCGTCCAGATTCGCTTCGCGAAAGCTGGAGAGTGGATGTTCGGCGACCAGGCTGTTGGCGACGCCGACGCGGAAGGGATCGAGCTCGAAGCCGTGCACCAGGCGCGCGCCGCGCTGCAGGAACTCGCGGGCGATGAAACCTTCGGCGGCGCCGAAGTCGATCACCTTGCGGCCGGCGGCTTCAGCGAGCAGGGGCTCGAGCCCCGCGAGGCGGTCCCGGATGGGCCATTTACCGTGCAGGCCGAGCTCCGGCGCGTACAGATAGTAGTGCGCCGGGCTGGGTGTGCTGAGGCGCAGCAGTTCGCGCGCGTAATCGCGCCAGGAGAATGCTTCGATCGTCGTGCGCGCCGCTTCGGCGAGGCGCGCGCAAAGCGTCGGGTCGGCGCGCAGCCGCTCGATGGCCGCAGCGAGGGCACCCGGTTCCGCCGCCGCGACGACCAGCGCGGTTTCGCCGTCGCGCGCAAACGCGCGAGTGCCGTGCGGCGTGCAGACCAGCGGGGTACCCGCCGCCGCGGCCTCGGCGGCAAGGTTGGCCCAGCCGGCGTTCAGTTCGACCGAGGCGACGCAGTCCACTTCGCGCTGGAAGGCAGAAAGGCCAGCTTCGTCGAGCGCGCCGACAAACTCCAGGCGTGCAGAGGACAGCAGGTCGGCGTGGCGCTCGGCCAGGCCCTCGGGCACCCGGCCGAACAGCCGCAGCTGGACGCTCGCATCGAGCCGACGCAGGGCGCCGATCAGCGCTTCGGGGTTCTTGTTGGCGAGCCCGCCGACCCTCCAGCGCCCCGGGACCAGCGCGTGGGGGCGGCGGACGGTCGGGCGCAGGTGCTCGGTATCCACTGCCCCGGGCAGCAGGTGAAAGCGGCGGCCACGAAAGTCCGTGAAGCTTCCGGCCGACCAGTCGTCGTTGTTGAAGACCACCACGTCCGGGGCGAAGGCGGCGTTGACCTTGAGGAAGCGCTCGCGGCGGCTGCGATCGTTCAACACGTGCTGCACGCGCACGCCGAACCGGCTCTCGCGCAGCTCGGCGAGACGCCGGATGAAAGCCTCGGAAAAACCGGCGCCCGGCACCATCACCGCGTCCCAGGAAACCTTGCTTGCGCTTTCCAGGTCGAGCACCTGCATGTCTGTCGGCCGCTCGCCCTGCCCCGTGTCGCCGAGAACGAGGAAGCTCAGACGATGCCCCCATGGCGCCAGCGCTCGCGCCACCCGGTCGAAACGCAGCAGGCCGCCGGTGAGGACGATCCGCTCGCAGGCGACCAGAATCCGCTGCGCCTTCTGCGGCAGACCTGGCGGTTCGATTCGTGTTTTCTTGAACGCGCGGATGCCGCCGGCACCGGGTAGTTCGCGATAGCCGCCAGCAGCGCGAAGTTCCTCGATCAGTGCGCGAGCCGCGGGCGCCGGGCCGGCTGCGCCGCCGACGGCGATCACGCCGCCGGCCAGTACGTGTGGACTCCAGCAGGCGAACGCGCGGCGCAGCTCGGCCTCGCTGCGGCGGCCGTCGAGGAGAGCGAGGGCGATCGGCGTCGTCCAGCCGGGGGCGAGCTGCTCGGCCGCAAGTTCGACCAGGGCCAGGCCCGGCGTCGCCCGCGCGCGTCGCGTGAGCTCGCGCAGGACCGCCTGCTCCCTCGCGGCGGGCAGCTCGCCTTCAGGTGAACGCCCGGGCTCGATCCAGTAGACCGATGGCATCCGCCCGCGGGCCACTGGCGCGCCGAGCGCCAGGGCGAGTGCGCCGGCGGCGGAATGCGCAGCCAGCAGACAACCTTCGCCGGCCGCTGCCGCGAGGGCGCGGAGGAATTCGGCTTCGGCGCGACTCAGGCCGCTGCCCGGCTGCAGGAGAAATTCGAGCTCGTCCGTCATGCAGGCGTTGTGTCGGGAAACGGCATCATGCGGATACGTATCGGGGCCGTCTGCTAGCATCACACGTTTGACTGGACCCCGCCAGATACGGATTTGCCCGCCTTGCTCTCTGCCGCCCCACGCCCCCCCTCCCTCCGCAGCGCCATCCCATTTCTCCTGCTGATGCTCGCCTGGCTGCCGGGTCTGGCGCTCGCCTGCAGCGGCAGCCTGCGCATCGAAGTGCGCGAAGCGGGCGTGTATGCGCTCGATCACGAGCAGATCGGCGCAGCACAGCCGGGTCTGGCTGACTGCAGCGGCGATGAGCTGCGGTTGCGCGTGCGCGGTGTCGAAGTGCCGATCCGAGTACAGCCGGGCCGCGACGGTGGTTTCGGACCGGGCGCGCGGATCGAGTGGATCGGCGAGCCGCTGCACGGGCGCGAAAGCTGGTTCAATTTCTATTCGCCGCTTAATGCCTACCTGCTCGACGCCGCGCCTGGCGCGCGCGCGCGGATGCGCGAGCTGGCTGCGGCGGCGCCCACCGCGCCCGCCGCGCCGCTGCTGCGGCGGCGCCATCTCGAACCGCAGAACCTGCTGATCCGGCTGGATGCCCGCACCATGCAACCCGGTGACGAGCCGGACGTGTGGTATTGGGCGCGGTTGACCCACGCGCGCGCCAAGCCGCTGTCGCTCAACCTGAATCTCAGCGATCTCGACCGCACCGTTGCCACCAAGGTGATCGTGGGCCTGCGCCTGCGCGGGATGTCAAACGTTCGCGTCGAGGCTGGGCAGGCGAAGCCGCCCGATCACGTCCTCGAGCTCACGATTGCAGGCCGCAGCGTGGGCCGGCTCGAATGGGACGGCCGCGACGCCGTGCGCCGCGAGCTGGAGCTGCCCAAGGACATGCTGCAGGCTGGCGTCAACCGGCTCGGCCTGCGGGTGCCTTCGCGGCCGGGACTGAAGGATCCGAGCCAGCCGCTGGTGGATGACGTCATGCTGGACGCGATCGATCTCAGCTACCCGATTCACGGCGATCTCGACGTCGACCTCACGACCCTCGAAGCCGCGGCGCCGGGCGCGGTGCGGCTGCGGGGCGAAGATCGCCGACTTTCGATCTACACCAGCGACGCCGGCTATCTGCAGGCCGAGCCGGACCGCGAAGGCCGCTTCAGCTTCGGCGCGGCGACCGCCGGCGACCGGATCCACGTCGTGCCGAATCAGCATTTCCGCAGCCCCGAGCGGCTGCGCGCGGTCGCCGCCGACAATCTGCGCGAGGCTTCGCCCGGCTACGACTATCTGATGATCGGCCACCACAGTCTGCTCGAAGCGGTGGAGCCCCTGGCTGCGTTCCACCGCGCCAACGGCATGCGCGTCGCGGTGCTCGACGTGGACGACCTATACGATCAGTTCAACGACGGGATCGTGCATCCGGCGGCGATCCGCGACCTGATCGCCTGGGGCCACGCGCACTGGCGGCTGCCGCCGCGCTACGTGCTGCTGGTCGGCACCGCCAGCTTCGACATCCGTGGACGCGAGACCACCGAATACAACGAGTCGCAGCCCAACCCGCGCACCGGCGTCGGCAAGATCGCCCGCCCGGATACCGCCGAACTCGCATCAGTCGACGGACGCGCTCCGGACCGCAACCTGGTGCCGACCTGGCAGGTGCCTTCGCAGATGGGCCAGTCGGCCAGCGACAACGTCTACGTCGCGCTGGATGGCGAGGACTATCACCCGAGCATTGCCATCGGTCGCCTGCCAGTGGTGAGCGCGGAGGACGCCGCAGCGGTGGTGAAGAAGACCATCGATTACGCGAGCGCTCCTGCGCCCGGGAGCTGGCGCGACCAAGTGGTGCTGATCGCCAACGAGAGCGAATCCTTCCACCTGCTATCCGACCAGATCGCCGGCGAGCTCGCGCAGGAGGGCTTCAGCGCTACCCGCGTGTACGCCAGAGCCGAGGAAGCGGACAACCTGGCACATCAACAAGAGCTGATCTCGAGCCTCGATCAGGGCAGCCTGCTGGTCCACTTCGTCGGCCACGGCGGCCGCTACATCTGGCGCTCCGGACCCCCGGACTTCAAAAAGAACCACGATCTGTTCACCCTCGACGACGTCAGCCGCCTCGACAACGGCGCGCGCCTGCCGATGGTGCTGGCAATGACCTGCTACTCGGGCTCTTTCGACAACCCCAACTCGGACACCATCGGTGAGCGCTTCCTGCGCGAGGCAGGGCGGGGCGCGGTGGCGGTGTTTGCCGCCTCCTGGAGCAACGCGCCGACACCGGAATATTCGCAGGCCCTGATGGACGAACTGCTGGTCCCGGGCCAGCCGATCGGCGACGCCATCGTCAAGGCCAAGGGTCGCATCCAAAACCGCACCCTGGTTGAAACCTACAACCTGTTCGGTGATCCGGCCCTGGTTCTGAATCGGCCGCCAAACACGATCCGCATGGCTCTCGAGCGCGAACGCTGGAGCGAGCGCATCGCGGTGGCGCTGCCAGCGCAGAATCTCGACGCCGTCGCGCTGCGTGTGCAGTGGATGGACGCGGAGGGCAAGCTGCTGCGGACCGATCACTATCGCGACGTGGATCCGCGCTTTTCGCTGCCGCTCGCGCTGCCCGCGGCGCGTCACGTGAGCCTCTACGCCTACGCGCCCCACAATCGCTGGCAGGCGATCGGCCAGCTGAGCCTGGCGAAGCAGAGGCAGAAGCTCTCGTCTGCCGCGGCGCCGTCGCAGAATTACGGCTCCTCCCGCGTCAAGACCGCCGCCGAGACGGCCGACACCCTGTTCGATGCCGGCTTCGACCCCGGCGCTGAGCTACCAGCCCGCGAGATCCATCCAATCACCGAGGAAAGCGAGCCCTGAGAGGAGCAGCGCGAGCAGCGCGCCCAGGCAGAGCCGCAGGCGCGGGTGCGTCGGCCGCTCGAGCTCTCCGCGCAGGCTCGCCCAGGCCAACATGAGGCCGTCGCCCGCGTAGCCGCAGAGTACCGGCACCAGCGGCAACAGATAGCGCGCCTTGACGTGCAGGCCGAGATAGAGCGCGAGCTGATAGCCGAGCAGGGCCAGCAGCAGCCAGCGGCCGGGACTGCGCCAGTCGCGGGTGAAGGCCAGGCCGAAGGCGAAGCCGATCAGCGTCAGCGCGTGGGCCAGATTTGCCCAGCCGCGCAGGCTCGCCTCCAGCCAGACGGGGGCGGGCGCATAGCTGCTGGTGTAGCCCCGCGTGCGTTCGCCCTGCAGCTGGCTCAACAGCAGCGTTTTGTGATTGAACAGGCGGAAGTACTGCCGGCCGGCCTGCTGCATGAGCCGCCGCGGGAGTGACTCTGCCGCCAGTTTTTCGCGGATCTGCTGCGCGGCCCAGGCCCTGCGCTCGTCGACGCTGCGACCGCTGGCCAGGTAGCGATCGAAGATCGCGGCGGAGGGGCCGGGAACGTAGTCGCTGCGGCGCGTGTCCTCGAGGCCGATCAGCAGGTTCACAGCCGAGCTGTTGGCGATTGACCAGTGGCCGCTCAGACGGTGGCCGCCGACCAGCGCCGGAGCGACGCAGAGCCCCAGCCCGAGCAGGTAGGCGCCGGCCGGCAGCCAGCGCAGGCGGCGCCTCGGCCAGTCGACGAAGCAGAGCAGGAACAGCGGCCAGAAACCGGTCAGAACGCTCTTGAGGAGCAGCGCAGAGCCGATCGCGAGGCCGCCGCCGAAGGCCGCTGCGCCGCTGCCAGCGGTGCGCTCGCGTGCGCCGAGCAGCAGCACGCAGCCGAGCAACATCGCGAACAGATGCGGAATTTCCGGCCAGAAATATTGCGCATAGGCGGCGTTGCTCGGGTTCAGCAGAAACAGCGCGGCCGCCGCGCAGGCGGCGCCGCGGTTGCCGCCGACGCGGCGCCAAAGTCGCACGAGCAGCAGGCCGCAGCCCAGGAACAGGGCGCTCTGCACGAGCTGCACCGCCAGCGGGGAGTCCACCAGGCGCAGGATCGCGGCGATGAAAAGCCCCTGGCCAGGCGGCCAGATGGGGCTGGTCTGCCAGGGTCCGCCGGCGAGGATCGAGCGCGCCGTGTGGATGTAGTAGTTCTCGTCGCCGAGCAGACGTTTGCCGCCGCCGAGCGCGTACAGATACCAAAGCAGCGCCTGCTGCAGCGCCAGCAGGCCCACCAGGACGAGCAGGGCGCGGTGCGGGATGCGCGGGGCGTGCGGAGGTGTGCCGGCAGTCACCCGACAAGCATGGGGGAGGCGCCGTGATCCGCGCAACCAGCGAGGGCCGGCCTTTGCTACCCTTGCGCTTCGGTCGCATCGGGTGTGGGCATGACGTGGCGCGGGTTCAAGGTCGAGCGCGGTCCAAGCGTGGAGCTGGCGGCATGGCTGCTGTGTGCCGCGCTCGCGCTTCTCGCGCTGTGGCTCGCGCTGCGCCTCGTGTTGCAGTTCGTGCCGGACGGGAATCTCGTGAAGCTCCGTGAGCTGAGCGTTGCGGCGCCCGTGGCCGCCCCCGCTCGCTCGCTCGCGAGCTGGCACTTGTTCGGTGAAACCCCGTCAGCCGGCGGCGGCAGCGCCGCGCAGGCCGGCGCACCGGTTTCGCTGATCCTGCGAGGCACTCTGGCCGACGCCGATCCGCGTGCCGGCGTCGCGATCGTGGCGCAGGCAGGCGCCGACGAGCGCGCTCTTCGCGTCGGGGAGGAAGCGGAGCCCGGCCTGCGCCTGCTGCGGGTTTACGTCGATCGTGCAGTGTTTGCGCGGAGCGGCGTCGAGCACGTGTTGCAGCTGCCGCGCGAGCTGCCCCGCACGGCACCGATGCCGCGCGAGCCTGCCGCGGGATCGCCCGCGGCTACGGACCCGCGCCTGCTGCGCGCGCTCCCGCTGCCTGCGACGGCGGCCAACGTAGCAGCGCGGCCGACCTCGGCGACCCCTGCGGCGCTGCGCGAAGCGGCCGCCGCAGCGCGACGCGATCCATCCAGTATCCTGCAGCGGCTCAAGGTCGAGCCGGTGTTCGCCGACGGCCGGTTCGGCGGACTGCGAGTCGATGCGCGCTCGAGCGCCGACGGCGAGTTGCTGCGAGCCGCCGGCCTGCAGCCCGGCGATGTGATCACGCAGGTCGACGGCAGCGCGATCGATTCCATCTCCAGCGGGCAACAGGTGCTGGCCCGCCTCGGTTCGGCAAACTCGGTGCGGGTGACCGTGGAGCGCAACGGCCGGCCGCTCGAACTCAGTTTGGGAATCCCATGAACCCGTCTCGTCATCTTGGTACCGCCGCCCTGGCCGCGCTTGCGTTCGGCGGAGTGCTGGCGCTCGCCGCCCCGCTGGCGGCCGAGCAGCCCGACGCTGCACCGCCCACGTCGAGCGCCGATGGTCGTCACACCCTCAACATGAAAGACGCCGACATCCAGGCGCTGATCGCGACCGTCAGCGAGATCACCGGCAAAAACTTCATCGTCGCCCCCACCGTGCAGGGCAAGGTCACCGTGGTCTCGGCGCGGCCGATGCTGCCCGACGAGCTCTACGAGGTGTTCCTCTCGGTGCTGCGCATCCACGGCTACGCGGCGGTCGCCTCCGGCAGCATGGTGCGCATCGAGCCCGAGGCGCTGGCGCAGCAGGACGGCGCCAGCGCGATCGGCGAGGCCCACGCGCGTGGCGCCGAGGAGCTGGTGACCCAGGTGGTGCCGGTGCACCATGTTGCCGCCGCCGACCTGGTCGCGATCCTGCGCCCGCTGATGGCCCAGGGCGGTCAGCTGATCGCGCACGCCTCGTCGAACTCGCTGGTGATCTCCGATCGCGCCGCCAACGTCGGCCGGCTGCTGCAGATCATCGGCCGCATCGACACCGCATCCGATGCCGAAGTCGAGGTGATTCCGCTGACTCACGCCGGCGCCGCCGAGCTCGCACGCACCCTGACCAGCCTCGCCGGCGAGCCGAACGCGCAGGCCAACGGCGAGGGTGCGCGGGTGTTCGCCGATACCCGCACCAACTCGCTGCTGCTTTCCGGGGCAAGGAACGCGCGCCTGCGCATGCGCGCCTTGATCGCCCATCTCGATACCCCGAGCGCCGGCGGTGGCGACACTCAGGTGGTCTATCTGCGCTACGCCAGCGCCGCCGATCTGGTGCCGATCCTGCAGGGTGTCGCCGCCACCCTGACCGGGGTCGCGCCGCCCGCCACAGGGACGAGCGAGGGCAGCGCCGCGCGCGGCGGGCTGGCCACCATCCAGGCCCACGGCGAAACCAACGCGCTGGTGATCAGCGCGCCGCCGGCGGTGTTCCGCTCGCTGGCCGAGGTGATTCGCCAGCTGGATATCCGCCGCAACCAGGTGCTGATCGAGGCGGTCATCGCCGAAGTTGCGGACACCACCGCAAGCCGGCTCGGCGTGCAGTGGCAGATGCCGCTCAAGGACGATCCGACCCACACCGTGATTGGCGGCACCAACTTCGGCCAGGGCGGCAGCAACATCCTCGCCGCTGCCACCAACCCCTTCGGCGTTGGCAACGGCTTCAACCTCGGCTACGTCGACGGTACGGTGAAGATCGGCGATCGGACCATCCTGCAGCTTGGCGCCCTGGTCACCGCGCTGCGCGGCGACGGCGTTTCCAACATCCTGTCCACGCCATCGGTGCTGACCCTCGATAACCAGGAAGCCGAGATCAAAGTGGCGCAGGAAGTGCCCTTCCTGACCGGCCAGTACACCACCGCTGCGACCACCTCCGGCGCCACCGCGGGCAACCCCATCAGCAACCCGTTCCAGACCATCGAGCGCAAGGACGTGGGCCTGATGCTCAAGGTCACCCCGCAGATCAACGAGGGCGACTCGGTGCGCCTCAACATCCACCAGGAAGTCTCCTCGCTGGCGCCACCGGTCACCGGCGCGGTCGATCTCGTCACCTACAAGCGCGAGCTCACGACCAGCGTACTGGTCAAGGATGACTCGCTGCTGGTGCTCGGCGGCCTGATCGACAAACAGCTCACCGAGAACGTACAGAAAGTGCCGGCCCTGGGCGACATTCCGCTCCTCGGCAACCTGTTCCGCTATCGCAACAACGACGCGCGCAAGAGTGACCTGATGGTGTTCCTGCACCCGAAGATCCTGCGCGACGCGGCCACCGAGGCGGCGGTGTCGAGCGAGAAATACAACTACATGCGCACCGAACAGCTGCAGCTGCGGCAGCAGGACTGGCCGCTGGCGCCGCGCGGCGAGCGCCCGGCGCTGCCCGAGGTCCACGATTTCCTCGCCGATCCGCTGCCGCACGCTGCGCCTGCGCCCGCGCCGGCGCGCGGACACAGGCCGTGAGCTCGACGCCGGTCGGCGCCTTCGCGGCGCGCCGGCGCGAGGCTGCGCCTGCGACCAGGGTCATCCTTGCCGCGCTGACGCGAGCCACGAGATGAGCGAGGCGCAGCCCGCTCGCCCCTCGTTCGGTTTCGCGCGGCGCCACGGCGTGGCCCTCACCGGCTGGCGGAACGGTGCCGCCGAGGTCGCCTGCAGCGGCGGTGTCGCGCCTGAGGTGCTGGCCGAGCTGCGCCGACATCTCGGCGCACCGCTGCGTCTGAGCATCCTCGCGCCGAACGACTTCGAAACGCTCCTGCGCGGACTCTACGAGCAAGGGGACGACGCCCGCGCCATGGTTTCCGACCTCGACGAGCGGCTCGATCTCCAGACCCTTGCCGACGAGCTTCCCGAGCCCGCGGATCTGCTGGAAAGCGACGACGACGCTCCGATCATCCGTCTGATCAACGCCCTGCTCACCGAGGCGGTCAAGGAGGGCGCTTCCGACATTCACGTCGAGCCCTACGAGAACCGCCTGGTGGTGCGCTTCCGCGTCGACGGCGTGCTGCGTGAGGTGTTGAGCCCGCAGAAGGCAATCGCTGCAGCGGTGGTGAGTCGCATCAAGGTGATGGCGCGGCTCGACATCGCCGAACGCCGCCTGCCGCAGGACGGGCGCATCAGTCTGCGGGTCGCCGGGCGGCCGGTCGATGTGCGCGTTTCCACCATTCCGGCCGGCCGCGGCGAGCGCGTGGTGCTGCGCCTGCTCGACAAGCAGGCCGGCAAGCTCGATTTGGCCCAGCTCGGCATGGATGCGAGCCTGCGCGCGCGGCTGGAAGGCCTGATCGCGCGCCCGCATGGCATCCTGCTGGTGACCGGCCCCACCGGCTCGGGCAAGACCACCACCCTGTACGGCGCGCTGCTGAAGCTCAACGACGCCTCGCGCAACATCATGACCGTGGAGGACCCGATCGAGTACTACCTCGATGGCGTCGGCCAGACGCAGGTCAATCCGCGGGTCGACATGACCTTCGCCCGCGGCCTGCGCGCCATCCTGCGCCAGGATCCAGACGTGGTGATGGTCGGGGAGATCCGCGACCTCGAGACAGCCGAGATTGCCGTGCAGGCTTCGCTCACCGGCCATCTGGTGCTGTCGACCCTGCACACGAATTCAGCCGTCGGCGCGGTGGCGCGCCTGCGCGACATGGGCGTGGAGCCCTTCCTGCTCGCCTCGAGCCTGATCGGCGTGCTCGCGCAGCGACTGGTCCGAGTGCTCGACCCGGAAGTTCGCGAAGCCTATCCGGCCAGCGCCGCCGAGCTGGCCGCCTTCGGCCAGCCCGCGGACCGTACGGCGACCCTCTATCGGCCGCGTGCCGACACGACCCCGCGCGGCCGTGAGGCCGGGTACCGCGGCCGCAGCGGCCTCTACGAGCTGATCACGATCGACGATACCCTGCGCCGAATGATCCACGCCGGCGCCGCCGAGGCCGAGCTCGAGCGACACGCCCGCAGCCGATCACCCTCGATCCTGGCCGACGGCTGGCGCAAATGCCTCGCCGGGCTCACTTCGAGCGAGGAAGTGCTGCGGGTCACCCGCGAGGATTGAGGCGACGTCGACGCCGGCTCAGGGCGTGCAGCTGCAGCCCGCGAGCGGCCGGGACTCGATCCAGGTCAGGTTGTTGGTGTAGCGGGTAAAGCCCTGCTGCCTACCGTAAAGGCGCAAGAGGCAGGTGGGCTTGGCCGGCTCGACGAACAGGTAGTAGTCGGTCCCGGAAGGCGCCGAGATCGCGAAGGGTCGCGGCCCGAGCGCGCCACCCGCCAGCGAGACGCGGGCCCGGGCGGCGAGCCGCGCTGCATCTTCCACGGTTTCACGCTGGGCGCTCAGGATCGAGGCGATGCCGTCCTCGAAGGCCTCGCCGCAGGCGACCTCGCCGAGATTGCGCACTTGGCCGACCGTGGTGCAGCCACCGAGCAGGACGCCGCAGGAGAGCAGCAGGGCGGCCGTCGTGGAGCGGTTGCGGCGCATGCAGCGTTCCCCTTCTCGACCCGGCCCTTGCGCCACCGACTCTAGCAGATCGAAGGCGAGTACGGCGCCGCGCTTCACCCAGAAGGCGCGACAGCTCGTCGCTTTGCTGGAACAATGCGAGTCCTGCTCCGCTTTTCGCTCACCATGCCCGCTTTCGCCTACCAAGCGCTCGACGCCGACGGCAAGACCCGGCGCGGCGTGCTGCAGGGTGACACCCCTCGTGCGGTGCGTGGCCAGCTGCGCGAGCGCGGCCTCAGCCCGCTCAGCGTCGACCCGGTGGGCGCGGGCACCGGCGCCGGGCCGTTTGCGCGCGGCGGCCTGCGCGGCGCCGCGCGGGCCCTGCTGACCCGCCAGCTGGCGACCCTGATTGGCGCCGGCCTGCCGATCGACGAGGCGCTCGCGGCGCTGGCCGAGCAGGCCGCCGGCCAGCGCCAGCGGGCGCTGGTGCTGGCGCTGCGCGCGCGGGTCATGGAAGGCGCGAGCCTGGCGCGCGCGATGGCCGAATTTCCCCACAGTTTTCCCGAGCTCTTCAGCGCCAGCGTCGCCGCCGGCGAGCAGTCGGGGCAGCTCGATCGGGTGCTGGAGAAGCTCGCCGATCACGCCGAAGCGCGCGACGCGCTGGGCCAGCAGGTGCTGGCTGCGCTAGCTTATCCTCTGCTGCTCTGCCTGGTCGCGATTGCCGTGGTCACCGGTCTGCTTGCCTGGGTGGTGCCGCAGATCGTCGGCGTGTTCGAGAACCTCGGGCAGGAGCTGCCCCTCGCGACCCGTGTCCTGATCGGTTTTTCCGCCTGGCTGCGCGAGTGGGGCTGGCTGCTGCTGCTGCTCCTCGTGGCGTTGGCGCTGGCGACGCGCCTGGCTCTGAGCCGGCCGGCCGTGCGCCGCCGTGGCGACGCCCTGCTGCTGCGCTTGCCGCTGGTTGGCCGGCTGGTGCGCGCGGCCAATACGGCGCGCGCCACGCGCACCTTGGCGCTGCTCGCCGGCAGCGCGGTGCCGTTGCTCGATGCGCTGGCCATCGCCGCGCAGACGGTCTCCAGCCGGCCTATGCGCGAGGCCCTGCAGGAAGCTGCGGTCAAGGTGCGCGAAGGCAGCGCCTTTTCCCGCGCGCTCGGCGACAGCGGTCAGTTTCCGCCGGTCGCCCAGCGCCTGATCGCCAGCGGCGAGCGCTCGGGGCAGCTGTCGCGGATGCTGGAGGAAGCCGCTGCCGCGCAGCAGCGTGAGCTGGATCGCTGGCTGACGCTGGCCACCTCGGTGCTCGGCCCGGCGGTGATCGTGGCCGTCGGCGCGATGGTCCTGTTCATCGTGCTGGCGATCCTGCTGCCGATCTTCAACCTCAACCAGATGGTGCGCTGAGCGCGTTCTACAATCGTCGTCAGCGCGCGCAGCGCCGACCTGGCTCCACCGACTGTTGGCTATAGATGCTCCGTTTCGACAACGTCAGCAAACGCTACCCCGGCGGCCTCGACGCCTTGAGTGAGGTCAGCTTCGAGGTGGCCGCGGGCGAGATGGTGTTCGTGACCGGACACTCGGGCGCCGGCAAGAGCACCTTGCTGAAGCTCGTCAGTCTGGCCGAGCGCCCGAACCGGGGCCGGATCCAGGTCGAAGCGATGGATCTGGCGCGGGTGCGCGGCGGTGCGGTGGCGCGCCTGCGTCGACGGATCGGCATGGTGTTCCAGGATCATCGCCTGCTCGCCGACCGCAGCGTGTTCGACAACGTGGCGCTGCCGCTGCTGATTGCCGGCGTCTCGCGGCTCGAGCTCGGCAAGCGGGTGCGCGCGGCGCTCGACAAGGTCGGTCTGCTCGCGCGCGAGCGCGCCGCGCCGCAAACCCTGTCGACCGGCGAGCAGCAGCGGGTCGGCATCGCCCGCGCGATCGTCGCCCGCCCGCCCCTGCTCATTGCCGACGAGCCGACCGGCAACCTCGACCCGCAGCTTTCGCTCGAGATCATGCAGCTGTTTGCCGAATTCGGCGCGGTCGGCACCACCGTACTGGTGGCGAGCCACGATCTGTTCCTGCTGAAGCGCATGAGCAAGCGCGTGCTGGTGCTCGAACATGGCCGCCTGATCGACGACTTTCGTCCGCAGGTGGCGTCGTGAGCCGGGCGTCGGGAGCGGTGCGGCGCCGACCGCCCAAACCAAGCCGCGGCGAAGGCCCGCCGCCGACCCGCCGACGCCGCGGGCGGGAGCGGCTCGGCGCTTGGCGCGATCAGCATCTCTATGGTTTCGTGTCGAGCCTCGGGCGGCTCTGGCAGCGTCCGTTTGCCGGCGCGCTGGTGCTGCTGGTGATCGGCGTCGCGCTGGCGTTGCCGCTGCTCTTCTGGCTCGGCTACGACAACGTCCGGGAATGGTCGGGAGGCCTGCGCGAGGCGCGCGAGATCAGTCTGTTCCTGCAGCCCGAGCTCGACGTCGCTGCCGGCCGCAAATTTGCCGATGAGCTCGAGGCTCGCGCCGACGTCGCGGAAGTCCTGCTGCGCACCCCGCAGCAGGGACTGGACGAGTTCCGCAGCCTGTCCGGCTTCGCCGACGCGCTTGAGCTACTTGCGTCCAATCCGCTGCCGGTGGTGTTGGTGGTCAGTCCCGCCGCGGCCGATGCGCTCACCGACCCGGCCTTGGTGGAGGCGCTGCGGGCTGATCCGCGGGTCGATCTGCTGCAGTACGATGCCGCGTGGCGGCGCAAGCTTTCCGGCATACTGCAGTTCAGCGAGCGGCTGGTTGCGGTGATGGCGGTCCTGCTGGCGCTGGCGACCCTGCTGGTGATTGGCAATACGGTGCGCATGGATATCCAGGCCCGCAGTGAGGAAGTCTCGATAATGCAGCTGATCGGCGCCAGCGATGGCTTCGTGCGCCGGCCGTTTCTGTATGCCGGATTCTGCTACGGACTGTGCGGCGCGCTGCTGGCGCTGGCGCTGGTGGCCGGCGTCGAGCTCGCGCTGCGCGCGCCGCTGGCGCGGCTGCTCGAAGCGTGGGGCGAAGCGCCGCTCCTGCACGGCCTCGGTTTCGGCGCGGCGGCGACGCTGCTCGCCGCCGGCGCCCTGCTCGGCTGGCTCGGGGCTTTTGTGGTGGTGACGCGTCATCTGGCGCGCGGCCGGGCGCAGGCATGAACGCCGGAGTACCGCTCACCCGACACATCAGCACCGACGCGCCGCAGGTGTTGGTGGTGGACGGCTCGCGCGTGGTGCGGCAGCTGATCGAGCGGGTGCTGAAGGCCGAGCTGCCGCACGCGGTGGTCATTGGCTGCGGCTCGGGCGCCGAGGCGCTGGCAGCGCTCGAAGGTCGGGTGATCGACTTCGTCTCGACCGCGCTGCGCCTGCCCGACATGGACGGTATCCAGCTTGCGCAGCGCATCCGCGAGAGCGCGAGCCAGGCCTATATCCCGATCGTGGTGGTCTCCGGCGACGTGCAGGAGCGGCTGGTTTCCCGCACCCTGTCGCGCGAAGTCACCGATTACTTCGACAAGTCGCTCGGTTTCGAGGCGCTGGCAGCCTTCATCCGCGGCTACGTGCACCCGACCGACGAGGTCGCCGGCAAGATCCTCTACGTCGAGGACAGCCGCGTGGTGGCGGTGGCGACCCGGCGCATGCTCGAAAAAAGCGGCTTCGACGTGGTCCACGTGCTGAGCGGCGAGGCGGCGCTCGAATATCTCGAAAGCGCTCTGATGGAGGGTCGCGGCGCCGGCGTGGACCTGGTGCTGACCGATATCAGCCTCAAGGGCGAGATGAGCGGCGGCGATCTGCTGCGCTGCGTTCGCGAGGACTTCGGCTATGGCAAGGGCGATCTGCCGGTGCTGGTGATGACCGGCGACGACGATCCCACCCGCCAGAGCGTGCTGCTTCGCGAAGGCGCCAACGATCTCGTGCACAAGCCGATCGAGGAACGCCTGCTGATCACCAAGCTGAAGTTTCAGCTGCGCGTCGCCAGGGCGCGCGCGGAAGAGTCGCAAGAATCGGCGTGAGCGCCACGCGGCTGCGCCTGCACGAGTCCTGGAAGGAGCGCCTCGGCGCCGAGTTCGAGCAGCCCTACATGCGCGCGCTGGGCGATTTCCTGCGCGCCGAAATGCGCGCGGGAAAGCAGATCTACCCACGCGGCGCGCGAATCTTTGCGGCCCTCGACAACACGCCTTTCGACGCGGTCAAGGTGGTGATCCTGGGCCAGGATCCCTACCACGGTCCGGGACAGGCGCACGGACTTTGTTTTTCGGTGCTGCCGGGCGTGCCCTTGCCGCCCTCGCTGCAGAACATCTTCGCCGAGATCGAGCGCGATCTCGGCTTGCCGCAGCCCGAGCACGGCTGCCTGCTGCCCTGGGCGCGCCAGGGTGTGCTGCTGCTGAATGCGGTGCTGACGGTCGAGCGCGGGATTGCCGGCTCACACCAGGGCAAGGGCTGGGAGCGTTTCACCGACGCCTGCGTGGCTGCGCTCGGGCGCGAGCGCGAGAATCTGGTGTTCCTGCTCTGGGGTAGCCAGGCGCAAGCCAAGGGACGCCTGCTCGACCGCCGCCGCCATCGCTTGCTGCGCGCGCCACACCCCTCGCCGCTCTCCGCCTACCGAGGCTTCATCGGCTGCGGGCATTTTTCACAGGCCAATGCCTGGCTTGCGGAGCACGCCCAAACGCCGATCGACTGGCGCCTTCCCCCGCGCGCCGGTCTTGTCTGCGACTGAAACCGCGCCACTCCGGCGACGCATGAACGCTCGCTGAGGCCACATCAGGGCGTGCGCGGCATTTGCAATACTTGCGAGTACACTAAAGCCCATCGATGGTACGGCACGTCGCAGGGAACCTTGGATGGTTTTAGCACTCCAAGATCGCGAGTGCTAAAATACGTCGCAATTTCGGGGGTAAAGTTCATGAGTAATACGCTTGTCGCGGGCAGTCTTCCGATCCCTAGCCCGTTGGGCAGCCTCGACGCCTATATCAACGCCGTGCACCGGATTCCGATGCTGAGCGAAGGCGAGGAACAGGCGTTGGCGCGCAGCTACGTCGAGCACGACGATCTCGACGCCGCGCGGCGGCTGGTGATGGCGCATCTGCGCTTCGTCGTCCACGTCGCCCGCGGCTATTCCGGCTATGGACTGCCGCTTGGCGACCTGATCCAGGAAGGCAACATCGGCCTGATGAAGGCCGTCAAGCGCTTCGAC
>CAZORA010000015.1:0-49709 GCA_964582225.1 uncultured Dokdonella sp.
GCCGGTGACGGCACCACCACCGCCACCGTGCTGGCGCAGGCGCTGATCCGCGAAGGCATGAAGGCGGTCGCTGCCGGCATGAACCCGATGGACCTGAAGCGCGGCATCGACAAGGCCGTGGCCGGCGCGGTCGAAGAGCTGAAGAAGCTCAGCAAGCCCTCCGCTGATTCGAAGTCGATCGCCCAGGTCGGCACCGTCTCCGCCAACGGCGACGAGCTGATCGGCAAGCTGATCGCCCAGGCGATGGACAAGGTCGGCAAGGAAGGCGTGATCACGGTCGAGGAAGGCCAGTCGCTCGACAACGAGCTCGACGTCGTCGAAGGCATGCAGTTCGACCGCGGCTATCTGTCGCCCTACTTCATCAACAACCAGCAATCGATGCAGTGCGAGCTGGAGGATCCCTACATCCTCCTGCACGACAAGAAAATCTCCAACGTGCGCGACCTGCTGCCGGTGCTGGAAGGCGTGGCCAAGGCCGGCAAGCCGCTCCTGGTCGTTGCCGAGGAAGTCGAGGGCGAGGCGCTGGCGACTCTGGTCGTCAACACCATCCGCGGCATCGTCAAGGTCGCTGCGGTCAAGGCACCGGGCTTCGGTGATCGCCGCAAGGCGATGCTGGAAGACATGGCCATCCTGACCGGCGGTCAGGTGATCAGCGAAGAAGTCGGCCTGCAGCTCGAGAAGACCAGCCTGAAGGATCTCGGCCGCGCCAAGCGCGTGGTGATCTCCAAGGAAAACACCACCCTGATCGATGGCGCCGGTGAAGCGGCCAACATCCAGGCCCGCATCAAGCAGATCAAGGCGCAGATCGAGGAGACTTCGTCCGACTACGACCGCGAGAAACTGCAGGAGCGCGTGGCCAAGCTGGCCGGTGGCGTGGCGGTCATCAAGGTGGGCGCGGCGACCGAAGTCGAGATGAAGGAAAAGAAGGCGCGCGTCGAAGACGCCCTGCACGCCACCCGCGCCGCAGTCGAGGAAGGCGTGGTGCCGGGCGGCGGCGTCGCCCTGATTCGCGCGCTGGCCGGCCTCGGCAAGCTCAAGGGCGACAACGAGGACCAGGACCACGGCATCGTGATCGCCCGCCGCGCCATGGAAGCGCCGCTGCGCGAGATCGTCACCAACGCCGGCGAGGAAGCCAGCGTGGTGTTGAACAAGGTTGCCGACGGCAAGGGCAACTATGGCTACGACGCCGCCACCGGCAAGTACGGCGACATGGTCGAGCTCGGTATCCTCGATCCGACCAAGGTCACCCGCTCGGCGCTGCAGAACGCGGCCTCGATCGCCGGCCTCATGATCACCACCGAGGCGATGGTGGCCGAGGCGCCGAAGAAGGAAGAGCACAACCATGGCGCGCCGGGTGGTGGTGGCATGGGCGGCATGGGCGGCATGGATTTCTGATCCACGCCCTCCCGCGAGCTTGTCCACGCAGCCCGGCCTCGTGCCGGGCTGCGTGTTTTGGGGTGCTGACGTGCAGGTGGCGTAAGCGGCAGCCAGCAAAGCGAAAAGTGCGCAAGCGAGGCAGGCTGCAGGGATTTGCGACCATCGAGCGCGAGCACGCTTGTCGAGAGCCCTTGCCGCCTCTTCCCTATCCGTCCGGGGACCAGCGCCGTCGGAGCAACCACAGGAGGATCATCAAGACAGCGCTCGGGCCTGCAAAGATCAGCACTTCGAAGGGCCACAGATTGTGCGAACCTGGATCGCGACTCAAGCCGAACAGCAGGCGCAGCAGCACGAAAGCCGGAGGCAGCAGGGCGACAATCGCGCCCAGCCGCCAGAGCCCGTCCCAGCGCCGCAGGGCGAAGAGCGGCCAGACAAAGCCGAGCAGTAGACTGAGCGGGACCAGCAGCAGGAAGCCCTGCACCAGCAGCATGTCGGTCAACGACCACGGCTCGTTTGCGGCTGCTTCCCGCGCTGCGCGGCTGGCGGCCTCGTCGACCGCGCGCAGGCGTCCCAGCCATTCCGGCTCGGCGCCCGCCGCAGCCGTTTCCCGGCCGGCCGTCAAGGCGAGCCGGTAGCTCGCAACCGTCGGCGTATCGTCCAGGCGCCCGGAACCTGCGCTGATGCGCACCTCGTCCACTTCGCCGCCGGGAGGAAACAGGAAGAACCAGGCCAGCGCCTCACCATCGCCTGCCGGATAGACCCGCGAAGGATTCGTGCCCGCCCGGACGGGCTGGCCGCGGAACAGGGGTTGCGCCCAGTAGTGTTGGGCCCGGTCGCTGCGGTAGCGCAGGCGCAGATAGAAAGACTGATCGGTCTTGATCGCCGGCGCGGACCCAGGCGGGTAGGTGTCGAGAACCTCCACTACCGTCTCGGCCGAGGCGAGCGCGCAGGCTGCAAGCAGGAGCAGGCTCAGAGCGAGGCCGGCGCGTCGTGCGCCTGAGTGAAGCCTTCGGGACCCGAGGATCCGGGTGCTCGCAGTCGAAGCCGCGGTTTCGCGCATGTCTCATTTTCCGCTGAAGGTCGCCTCGCGCTTGGCGTTTCTGATCCGCGCGTCGATGGTGTTCGAAGCGGTGTGGCTTTGATTCGTGGATCGCGTGACCGAGCTGCTGCCGAAGTTTGGCGAGTCTGTCACGCAGCCCGCACGATGTCACGATCGTCCGTAGGTGGCGCACGTTGTCCCGCTCCTTGCGCGCGCCGGCAGGGTCCCGCAGACTGGGCAGCAAGGAACCCTGAATCTTCGATCACCCGGTCGTCGGCCGCGCCAGTTCGGAAGGAGAAGCAAGCGTGAAGCGTTTTCCCAACGCCCTCCTCGGCATTTATGCCGCAATTCTGACCGCAGCCTTCGCTACGCTGCTGCTCAGCGGCGCGAAGACCGTCCCAGGAGATGCCGAGTTCGACACCCTGACCGTGCGTCGCATCAACGTCGTCGAACCCGACGGCACGTTGCGTCTGGTCATTTCCGATCACGCGAATTTTCCCGGCCTGATCCTGCACGGCAAGGAGTACCCGCACTCGCGCCCGGAGGCGGGGATGATCTTCTACAACGACGAGGGCAGCGAACAGGGCGGGCTCGTTTACCGCGGCAGCAAGAGTGAGACGGGGTATTCGAGTGCGCTCAGCCTCACCTTCGATCGCTACGAACAGGACCAGCAGCTGCAGCTGATCGGCGTCGACGAGAATGACAGGACCTTCGCCGGTCTGCAGATCAACGACCGGCCGCAGCGGCCGATCCTGCAGGACATCGCAGAGCGCGCCAGTCTCGAAGCCATGCCGGAAGCGCAGCGCAAGGAGCTGATGGAAAAGCGCCTCAAGGAGAACTACTACGGCGCCTCGCGCCTGTATGCCGGCAAGACCGAATCCGGCAGCTCCGTCGTCACCCTGCGCGACGCGAACGGCAAACCGCGACTCCGCATGCAGGTGACGCCGGACGGCAAGGCCTCGATCGAGTTTCTGGATGCCGACGGCAAGGTGCAGCGCAGCCTGAGCGCTGCCACGGCTGCTGCGCGCTGATCGGCAAGGTGGGTGGGAATGAGGTGAGGCGAGAACGGGTCCATTTCACTTTTCGCTGTCGGGATGGCAAGACGCAAACCTGAACCTGTGTTGGGTCATGGGGGCGGTCGGTGGTTGAAGAAAACGATAGCCCGCGTCACTTTCGCGTTCCATTTGCTGATCGCGCGCTTCTGCTGAGCAGTCTGGCACTGGTGGCGATCCTCGCGGCTGTGCTTTTCACGTTCGCATGGGTTGTGGATGAAGTCGCCAGTGCCGTCGTGCTCGGCATCGCTGGCTTCGTGCCGCTGACGTTTTCCTTGTTGATCGGTGAGGAAGCCCTGGCTGCGCTCTACCTGTGGATCGATGTGGACGCGCAGAGCGTCAGGCTGCGCTTGCCGCGCCGACGTGGGCATGTTCGCCGGACGCGGATCGACGAGACGGTTCCGCTGGCCGCTATCGCCGCCGTAGAAACGCGTACGGAAGCCTTCGTTCAACTGGGCCATGCAGCGATCCAGCAGAGCTGGCGGATCCGGCTCGCTGGCGGACGCACGATCGACCTCGGATCGGACCGGCAGATGAGGCGCGAGCTCTTCGGGGTCGCCGCAACGGAGATCGCTAGGCGTACGCGGCTTGGTGTCGAGGACTTCGGCGCGGTCGAAGGACAGGCCGGGATTCTCGCGGCATGCCGAACCCGGTTGCCCGTTTGGTCGCATGCCGCAGGGAGCGAGCGTGCACTCGACGATCGCATGGCCGAGACCAGGCGTACCTGGCGAATCACCAACTGGCTCCTGGTGCTGGCCGAGATGCTGCGACTGCTCGGACGCCGCTGAGAGCAGATCGGTCGAACCAGGGAAAGTCCGGACGAGAGCCATCGTGTCGCGGAGAGGTGACGAACCACAGGGACCTGTTCAGGGTTTTCCTCGACGACCTCAGCTTCGCCTTCTGCTGCCGCGGTGGCAAGCCCAAGCCTGGGCCTTTTGTCGACCCCTTGTCGGATAGCCGCCACGCTCCAGGGACGAGGCGTGGAGCGGGTTCGACCGATGAGCAGACTGGGCTTGCTATTGGCGAGCGTCTTTGTCCCGTTCAGGGCGGCGGATCTGATGGGTGGGCCCCACGGAGCGCTACCTGTGCGGGCCAGCTGCGCGAGGCGCGGGCCCGCTGCGAAATCAGGTAGCCTGAGCTTTCCCGACGGACCGACCTTGAGCCCCGCCAGACGCGCCGATGGGCGTCGCCCGGCCTTGACCCACTGAACATGCACACCTTGCCGATCCGCGCTCGGCTCGCGACGTTACGCCTCCCCGGCACCACGCTGCTGGCCTGGCGCAACCTGAGCCACGACCGCACCCGCTTCGTCGCCACCCTGGTCGGCATCGCTTTCTCGGTGGTGCTGATGGGCGCTCAGCTCGCGCTCCTGATCGGCTTCGCGCAGACTGCCAGCACTCTGGTCAGCCACGCCGACGCCGATCTCTGGGTGCTGCCGCTGGGCACCAGCAACGTCGACATCGTTGGCCGCATTCCCTCGCGCCGGCGGCAGGAGGCGCGTTCGGTGCCGGGGGTGGCGGCGGTCGACGAATACATGGTGCAGTTTGCGTTCTGGCGCAAACCCGACGGTGGCAGCGAGTCGGTGGTGGTGATTGGCTTCGACCCGGCCCGCGGGCGCGGCGCGCCCTGGTCGCTCGTCGAAGGCTCGCTGGCCGATCTGCAGGTCGCCGATGCGGTCATCATCGATCGCCTCTACCGCGACAAGCTCGGCGTGCGCGAGCTCGGTCAGGTAGTCGAGATCAACAATATGCGGGCGCGAGTGGTCGGCTATACCGACGGCATCCGCACCTTCACGCAGAGCCCCTACGTGTTCACCACCCACGAGCGCGCGCAGCACTTCACCCGCTTCATGCCGCAGGAGACGACCTATCTGCTGGTCAAGCTGGCGGCCGGGGCCGACGGCGACGAGGTGCGCCGCGCGCTGACCGCGCGGCTGCCCTACGTCGAAGTGCTGCCTTCGGCGAGCTTCGCGCGCCGCACCCAGGCTTACTGGCTGATCACCACGGGCGCCGGCGCCGCCCTGCTGCTGGCGGCGGCGCTGGGCCTGGTGGTTGGTATCGTGATCGTCGGCCAGACGCTCTACGCCAGCACCCTTGATCGCCTCGCCGAGTATGCGACCCTGCGCGCGATCGGTGCCGACCGCCGCTATCTGAATCTGGTGATCGTCAAGCAGGCGGTGCTGAGCGCCGTCATCGGCTTTGCCCTCGGGCTCGCGGGGACCGGCCTGATCGTCGTCTACAGCCGCACCGGCAACGTGGCCATGGCGCTGCCGCCCTGGAGTCTCGCGCTGCTCGCCGTGCTGACGCTTGCCATGTGTCTGATCGGCGCGCTGGCCTCGATCCGGCGCATCATCCGCATCGACCCCAGCGCGGTGTTCCAGTGAGTGGCGATGCCTTGCTGCGCCTGGAAGGGGTGCGCCTCACCTACGGCGAGGGCGCGACCGCGGTAGAGGCCCTGCGCGGGGTCGATCTCGCGCTGGCGCCGCGGGAGGTGACCCTGCTGCTCGGTCCCTCGGGATCAGGCAAGACCACCCTGCTACAGGTGATGGGCTGCATGCTGCGGCCGAGTGCGGGGCGGGTGATCCTGCACGGCCGCTCGCTGGACGGGGTTTCGCTGGAGCAGCTGACCCGCCTGCGGCTGGCGCATTTCGGCTTCGTGTTCCAGCATTACAACCTGTTTCCGACGCTCAAGGCTTGGGAGAATGTCGCCATCGCGCTGGATCTCAAGGGTACGCCGCGCGCGCGGATGGCCGCACTCGCGCGCGGGCTGCTCGACGAGCTTGGGATCGGCGCCCTCGCCGAGCGCTTTCCGGCCGAGCTCTCGGGCGGCCAGAAGCAGCGGGTGGCGATCGCCCGCGCGCTGGCCGGTGGGCCGCAGATCCTGCTCGCCGATGAGCCGACCGCGGCGCTCGACGGCCAGACCGGGCGCGAGGTGGTGGCGGTGATGCAGAAGCTTGCTCACGAGGAGGGCTGCGCGCTGGTGATCGTGAGCCACGATCCCCGCGTGGAGGAGTTCGCCGACCGCGTACTGCATCTCGAAGACGGGCGCTTGCTCCAGGGGGCAGCCGCATGAGCCTTCGATTCTTCCTGCCGACATTGGCGGCGATCGTCCTCGCTGCCTGCTCGGCCACGCCACAGCCGGCCGCACCGGTGCCGCTTTCGGGCCACGTCGACGCCGATGGACTGGTCGAGCCGCTGGGTGAGGAGCGGCTGATCGTGCCGCAGGTCACCGGCCGGGTCGAACGCGTGCTGGTCGAGGAGGGCGATCACGTCGAGGCCGGCCAGGTGCTGGCTGAGATCGACAGCGCGGAGCAACGCGCCGCGCTGCTCGATGCCGAAGCGCAGGTCGCGCTGCGCGCGGCGCAGCTCGAGGCCCTGCGCAACGGCCCGCGCCCCGAGGAAATCGGCGCGGCGCGCGCCGTTCGCGATGAAGCGGCCGCACGCGCACAGCAGGCCGCCCGCGAAGCTGAACGACGCGACAGCATGGCCGCGCGCGGCCTGATTTCGGTCGAGGAGCGGGACGCCGCCCGCACCGCCGCCGCTACTGCCGCGGCGGTCCGCCGCCGCGCTCAAGCCGAGCTCGACCTGCTCCTGGCCGGCACCCGGCGTGAGGATCTCGAGGCCGCCGTCGCTGCGCTCGACGCCGCCCGCGCGCAGCGCGAGCGCGCCGCCGCGACGCTGGAAAAGACCCGCATCCGCTCGCCGATCGCCGGCGTGGTGCTGAAGCGTGGCCTCAATGCCGGCGAGACGGTGACCCCGTTCGCGCCCGAGCCGGTCGCCACCATCGGCAATCTCGAGCGGCTGATGGTGCGCGCCGACGTCGACGAGCTCGACGTGAGTCGGGTGCAGGTGGGCGCGTCGGCGGCGGTCAGTGCCGACGCTTTCCCGAGACAGTCGTTTTCCGGCGAGGTGGTACAGGTCGCGCGGCGCATGGGCGAGCGTAGCGCGCGCTCCGACGATCCGACTCGCCGCCGCGACGCGCGCACCATGGAGGCGCTGATTGCGCTCGCCCCCGGCGCGGCGCTGCCGGTCGGGCTGCGGGTCGACGTGCGCATCGAGGCGTCGCCTCCGCCAAACGGGCGCGCGCCTTGATCCGATCGACCGGGCGGGATCTCTCACGCCCGGTCGACCGTGTCCTCAGCTGCCGTCGTGAGCCGGCTGGCCGCGCGGCGGAATCGGCTGCGCCTTGAGCGGCGCTACCGGCGCTTTCCGCAGGCGCTCTTCGAGGTAGCGGATTGCGGTTTCCAGTTGCGCGTCGCCGCCGCGGGCGGTCGCCCAGGGCTTGTTCTCGATCATGATGTCTGGCGCCACCCCGCGGCCTTCGATCAGCCAGCGGCCGCTGGCGTCGAACTGCGCGGTTTCGGCGACGCGGGCCACGCCACCGTCGCTCAGGCGGTTGCGGTCGGACAGCCAGATGCCGGCGCCGGCGGTGCGCGCACCGATCACCGGACCGAGCTCGAGCGCCTTGAAGCCGGCCGTGAAGGTTTCGCCGTCGGAATAGGTGAATTCGTCCGCCAGCACCGCCAGATGGCCGCGAAAGGCCTGCTGCATGTTGCCGTAGGCGGCGCCGTGTGGCGCTTGCCAGAACGCCCAGACGCGGCGCAGGAGGTTGCCGAGGATCCAGCTGTCGATGTTGCCGCCGCGGTTGCGGCGCACGTCGATGATCAGCGCGTCGCGGTCGTACTGGGTGTAGAACTCGCGCACGAAGTCGGCCATGTTGAAGGACACCATGGCGTAGAGGTGCAGGTAGCCGATGCGGCCGCCGGCGGCGGCCTCGACCTTGGCCGCGTTGCCACGCACCCAGTCGCCGTAGCGCAGCATGGCATCGCGCTCGAGCGGCACCGGCTGCACGATCGCGCGCCGGCTCTTGCCCGCGCCGGCGAGATCGAGCAGCACCTGCTCGCCGGCGCGGGCGCGCAGCGCCAGCGCGACCTCGGCCGGGGTCCGCACCGGGCGGCCGTTGATCGCGGTGATGAGCTCGCCCTCGCGGGCGTCGACGCCGGGCTGCTCGAGCGGCGCGCGCTCGCCGGGCAGCTCGGGATCGGTGCGGTAGATGTGCTTGATGCGCACGCCGCCCTCGGCCGCCGCGAGGCTGGCGCCGAGCGTGGCCGGCGCCGGCGCGGCCGGGTCGGAGCGATACTCGCCGCCGCGCACCTGCGAGTGCAGGATGCCGAGTTCGGCGCTCATCTGGCCGAGCAGGTCGTCGAGCTCGAGGCGATCGTTGACGCGCTCCAGCAGGGGCCGCAGGCGCGCGCGCACCGCGTTCCAGTCGACTCCGCGCATGCCCGGGTCGAAGGAAAACTCGCGGTGCATGTTCCAGGCGTCGTCGAACATCTGCCGCCATTCGAGCGCCGGGTCGATGCGCAGCTTCCAGTCGCCGAGCGCCACGCGGTGCTCGCCGAGATCGCCCGGCGCCTTGGCGCCGGCGTCGAGCAGCAGGATCTCGCCGCCGCCGCCGTTGCCGCCGACACGGACCGCCATCAGGCGCTTGCCGCCGGCCGCGAGCTGATAGTCGGTGACGTTGGCGAGGAAGGTCTCGGCCTTGCGGCTGTCCGGCTCGATCGCCAGCGTGCGCAGGCTGCCCTTGCGCCAGGCGCCGGCTTCGCGTTCGATGAAGTAGAGCCGCTCCGCTTGCACGCTCAGGTCGGCGTAGTTGCCGCCCTCGAGACCGACTTCGAAGAGGCGCTCGCCGAGGCCCTTGAACTCGACGCGCGGCAGGCTCTTGGACTTCTTGCCGACGTCTTTCTTGTCGCGGTTCGGCTGCTCGTCGCTGCCCGTCTCGCCGTCGAGCTCGTTGCGGGCGGCGAAGGGAAAGCGCAGGCCGGGCTGCAGCGCGAGCGCGTAGATCTTCGCGCGCTTGTCGAACATCGCGCCGGTGTTGCGATCGCCCCAGGGCGAGCCCGGCGTCGCCACGAAGCGGCGGTTGGAAAGAAAATAAAGCCACTTGCCGTCGGGCGAAAAGCTCGGGCTGAAGGACTCGTAGCGGTCGCTGGTCAGCGCCTCGCCGTGCAGACTCGCCAGCTCGGCCAGAAGGATCTGCGGGCGCAGCCGCGACGAGGCCGGCCGCGACCAGGCCAGGTAGCGGCTGTCGGCCGACCAGGCCACGTCCTCGTAGGAGTCGTCCTCGCCGAGCGGCGACTCGTCGAGCAGGCGGTTGGCGCCGCTGGACAGATCGAGCACCCACAGTCGCGCGCGCTTGTCGGCGTGGGCGAGCTGGCGGCCGTCGGGTGAAAGCCAGAGCCGCCAGCGGTAGCTCTGCTCGTCGGCCAACAGTCGCTTTCCCTGCGGCGAGCCGTCCGCCGGATAGCGCCAGATTTCGCTGCGCCCGTCCTGGTCCACGATGGCGTAGATCCACTTGCCGTCGGGCGAGGGCAGCGCGCCGCGCACGCGAGCATCGCGCGGCGCGCCGATGTCGATACGCCGCAGCGCGCCGGTGCCGGCCAGTACCGCCTGGCCGCGGGCGCTGAGCGCGACGCGCTGGCCCTCGGCGTCCACGCTGGCGCTGCCGAGCCACTCGAGCGGCTGGTCGAGGAAGCGCTCGCGCCGCTGCAGGAAGTCGGAGTCGAGGCGGATGTCGAGGCTGCGGTCGCTCTGCGCCGCAATGTCGTAGAGGTGCAGGTCGGCGCCGAGTTGGTAGATGATGCGCCCGCCGTCCTGGCGCGCGCCGCGCACGTCGAAATCGGTGTAGGCGGTGAGCGCGCTGCGGCTGCCGCCGTCGCCGTCCATCGTCCACAGGTTGGCGCGCCCGCCGGCGTCGCTCACCGCGTAGAGGCGTCCCTGCCACCACATCGGCTGGCTGATGCTGGCGTCGAGCTCGGGCGCCAGGCGCTCGGCTTCGGCCCCGCCGGCGGTCGACCAACGCCACAGCTGGGCGATCGCGCCGCCGCGATAGCCGACCGCGTGGTCACCGGAGACCTCGAGGCCGAAGCGCGTGAACCAGGCGGTCGCGCCATCGTCGGAGTAGCAGATTTCGCGAGCGTCGGCCAGCGGCAGCTCGCGGCTTGCGCCGCTGTCGGGATCGACCGCGCGCAGCACCCGGCTGAAGGCCGGCCCGGCAACCGCCTCGCTGGCGTAGACCACCTCGCCTCCGGGGCTGAAGCCCGCGAGCCAGACGCGCCCTCCATCGAAGCTGAGTCGCTTCGGCTCGCCGCCGGCCAGCGGCATGATGTAAACGTCGGGAGCGCCGTCGTAGCTGGCGACGAAGGCAACGCGCCGCCCGTCGAGCGAGATCACTGGCTGTGACTCCGGCGCCGGATGGGTGGTCAGGCGCTGTGCGCGACCGCCGTTAGCCGAGACTCGCCACAGGTCGCCCTCGGCAACGAACACCACGCTGTCGCCGCGCACCGTCGGGTCGCGAAAATAGCCCGGCCGGGCCAGCGCAGCCTGGCTGGTGAGCAGCAGGATGGCCAAGGTCGGCCAGTACCCGATACGCATCGTTGATCTCCTGATCGAGTTGTCGCTTCGCCCTTGTTTGTGCGCACGCCGATCCCTAGGCTTGCGCACGAGGAATTGCGCATGAACATTCGTCCCTATCGAAACGTCCAGCCGCGCCTCGGCGCCCGGGTCTACGTCGATCCCGCCGCGCAGGTGATCGGCGACGTCGAGATCGGCGAAGACGCTTCGCTGTGGCCCGGCGCGGTGGCGCGCGGCGACGTGCATTACATCCGCATTGGCGCGCGCACGAATGTGCAGGATGGCACGATCCTCCACGTGACGCATGCCGGCCCCTACACCGGCGAGGGCCTGCCGCTGCTGATCGGCGCCGACGTCACCATCGGCCACGCCGCGGTGATCCACGCATGCACCATCCACGATGCCTGCCTGATCGGCATGCACGCGACGATCATGGACGGCGCGGTGATCGAGCGGCACTGCCTGATTGGTGCGGGCGCCGTGGTGACTCCAGGCACCGTGGTCGGCGAGGGAGAGCTCTGGATCGGCAGCCCGGCGCGGCGCGTGCGCAGGCTCTACGAGGCCGAGATCGAGCGCCTGCACTATTCCGCGCGGCACTACGTGAAGCTCAAGAACGACTATCTAGGCCTGGCTGAATCCTGAGTCGCCTCAGGATCTTGCGCGCGGACCTGGCTAGTCGCCGACCGGCGCGCGGAAGGCGACCGCCATGCGGTTCCAGCCGTTGATCGCGATCACCGCGAGGCTCAGGTCGACCAGCTCCTTTTCGCTGAACTCGGCCCGCGCCTCGGCGTAGAGTGCGTCGCCAATGCCGGCCTCGCCGATCCGCGTCATGGCTTCGGTCCAGGCCAGCGCGGCGCGCTCGCGCGCGCTGTAGAAGGGCGCCTCGCGCCAGGCGTCGAGCAGGTACAGGCGCTGCTCGCTCTCGCCCTGCGCGCGCGCCTCCCTGGTGTGCATGTCGAGGCAGTGGGCGCAGCCGTTGAGCTGCGAGGCGCGCACCTTGATCAGCTCGATCAGCGATTCCTCGAGGCCGCTGCGGTGCACCTGCTGTTCGGTGTGCAGCAGCGCCTTGAAGGCGTCGGGGGATGCCTGGCGATAGTCCGGTCTGGACGACATGGTCTACTCCTTGCGGGGGCTGAAGAACTGCTGCATGTGGGCGTAGTCGACGGCGCCGTCGAGGTTCTCGAAGCGGCCGCTTTGGCGCAGCGCGCGGGCTGCCTCGTGGGCGGCCGACCAGGCCAGGGTCGCCAGCCGCGTGCCGAGACTGACGCGGGCGACGCCGATGCCCTCGAGCTGAGAAAGGTCGGGTAGGCCGCTGCGGCCCATGATGTTGACCGGCGCGTCGAGCTCCGCCACTAGCTTTGCCACCGCGGTGGGTTCGGTGAGGCCGATCGGGTAGATGCAGTCGGCGCCGGCGGCGAGATAGGCGCGCGCGCGGCGCACAGCCTCGGCGTGCCGCGTCGCCGCGTCGACTTGGTCGTCGAGCGCCCACACATCGACCCGCGCGTTGACCACAATCGGCACTCCGGCGGCCGCAGCCGCGGCTCGCGCAGCACCGACGCGGGCGGCAGCATCGTCCTGGCTTCGCAGGCTCTGGTGGTGGATGCCGTCCTCGATGTTGAGGCCGGCGATACCGGTCGCGATCAGCGCGCGCACGCTGTCTTGCACATCACTCGGGGTGGCGCCGAAGCCGGCTTCGAAGTCGACGCTGAGCGGGCGCTCGGTGGCGCGCACCATGCGCCGGGTGGCGGCCAGTACTTCCTCCAGCGGCATGTCCTCGCCGTCGGCGTAGCCGAGCGACCAGGCCACTCCGCCGCTGGTGGTCGCCACTGCCTCGAAGCCGAGCGAGCCGAACAGCGCGGCGCTGCCGGCGTCCCAGGCGTTGGGCAGGAGCAGCAGGCGGCGGCGATCGTGAAGCGCGCGGAAACGCTCCGCGCGGCGAATCTGCTCTTCGGTCTTCATCAGGTACTCCGGATGGCCGCGGCGGCTCAGCGCCGGCGCAGCCGATAGACCGCGGTCGCCAGTGCGCTGACGCCCTGCTCGGCGAAGCTCGGCTCACGCGCGAGGATGTCGCGTCGCTCGATGAGTTCGACCCGCCAGTCGGGGCCGTAGGCGCGCTCGACTTCCGCCTGCGGCACCGAGAACGGCGGCCCCTGCATCTGCGGCTGCGGATATTCGAGCGTGATCAGGAGCCCGGCGCAGCCCCGCGGCAGGGCGGCGAAAAGCTGGCCGACGTAGCGTTCGCGCAGCTCCGGCGGCAGCGCGATCAGCGCCGCGCGGTCGTAGAAGCCCGCGCAGTCGGCGAGGGCGGCGACGTCGAGCCCGAAGGCGTCGCCGCAGATGATTTCGAACGGACCGGCGCGATAGTGACGACCGTAGCGCGATTCGTGGTGGCTTGGACGGAGCCTCTGGCTGTCGAAAAACTGCTCGATTGCAAGCGACGACAGCTCGACGCCGAGCACGCGGTGGCCCTGTGCGGCCAGCCAGGCCATGTCGAGGGATTTGCCCGCCAGCGGCACGAACACCCGCGCGCCGACGGGCACGCCAAGCGTGGCCCAGTGCTGCTCCAGGAGCGGCATGACGCGCGTCTGGTGAAAGCCGGTGCGGCCCTCGCGCCAGCGCTCAAGCCAGAATTCAGGATTCATCATCGCGCCCTTCACGCTGCCGCCGAATGCTCCATGCTGGTAGCCGCGGGCAGGGCTTTCAAGCCTCACCTTCGCTGCGCAGCGTGGCGTAGATGGATTCGGTTTCCGGCCGCTGCCCGTGCCACAGGGCGAAGGACTCCGCGGCCTGCTCGATCAGCATGCCGAGGCCGTCCATGATCCGCCCGACCCCGGCCCGCAGAGCGGCGTCGAGGAAGGGTCCGGCGGCCTTGCCGTAGGAGAGATCGTAGGCGAGGCTGTGGTCGCCGCAGAGGCTCGCGGGCAGCTCGATCGACTCGCCGGCGTGGCCGGCGGCGCTGGCGTTGAGCAGCAGGTCGACCTCGCCGAGCCCGGCCAGCGCAGCGAGCGGAACGGCTTTCGCCCGGGAATCGAGCTCGGCGGCGAGCGCCTGCGCGCGCTCCGCGCTGCGGTTGGCGATCCAGAGCTCGCCCACGCCCGCCTCGACCAGCGCGAAGGCCACCGCCCGCGCCGCGCCACCGGCGCCGAGCAGGAGCACGCGCCGGCCCTGCGGATCGCGGCGCTGCCGCTCGCGCAGGTCGACGAGCAGCCCGATGCCGTCGGTGCTGTCGCCGCGCCAGCCGGCGCCGTCCGGCAGCAGGGTGTTGACGCTGCCGCAGCGGTGCGCGCGTTCGCTGAGACTCGCGCAAAGCGCGACGGCGTGGGTCTTGAGCGGTAGCGTGAGGTTCGCGCCGCGCCCACCCGCGGCGGCGAAGTGCTCGAGCGCCTGCGGGAGCTCATCCGGGCCGGCTTCGATCGCGCGGTAGTCGAGCTCGAGGCCGAGCTGGCGGGCGAACAGCTGGTGGATGCGCGGCGAGCGCGAGTGCGCGATCGGTCGGCCGAAGACGGCGTAGAGGGCTGCCATGGCGTGCTGCTTGCGGTCGGCTCAGGACGCTTCCCGCAGCCAGCGGGCGACGTCGAGGGCGAAGTAGGTCAAAATCGCGTCGGCGCCGGCGCGGCGGATGCCGGTCAGCGCCTCCAGGACGCAAGCGCGCTCGTCGAGCCAGCCGTTGCCGGTGGCTGCCTTCAGCATCGCGTACTCGCCGCTCACCTGATAGGCCAAGGTCGGCATGCCGAAGCGGTGCTTGACCCGCCGCAGCACGTCGAGATAGGGCAGGGCGGGCTTCACCATCACCATGTCGGCGCCCTCCTCGATGTCGAGCGCCACTTCGCGCAGCGCCTCGTCGCCGTTCGCCGGATCCATCTGGTAGGTGTACTTGTTGCCCTTGCCGAGGCTGCCGGCGGAGCCGACCGCGTCGCGGAAGGGGCCGTAGAACGAGGAAGCGTACTTGGCCGAATAGGCGAGGATGCGGGTGTGGATGTGACCGGCCTCTTCCAGCGCGCGGCGAATCGCGCCGATGCGCCCGTCCATCATGTCCGAGGGCGCCACCACGTCGGCGCCGGCCTCGGCGTGCGACACCGCCTGGCGCACCAGCGCCTCGACCGTGGCTTCGTTGAGCACGTAGCCGCTCGCGTCGATCAGGCCGTCCTGGCCGTGAGTGGTGAAGGGATCGAGGGCGACGTCGGTGATCACGCCGAGCTCGGGATGCGCCTGCTTCAGCGCGCGCACCGCGCGCTGGGCGAGCCCGTCGCGGTTCCAGGCCTCGCGCGCGTCGAGCGACTTGACCTCGGCGGGAGTGACGGGAAACAGCGCGAGTGCCGGCACCCCGAGCGCCTGCGCTTCGCCGGCAAGCCTTACCAGGAGATCGATCGACAGGCGCTCGACGCCCGGCATCGAGGGCACCGGCTCTCGTTGGCTTTGCCCCTCGCGCACGAACACCGGCAGAATCAGATCCGCCGGACTGAGGACGGTTTCGCGCATCAGCACGCGCGAGAAGGCGTCACGGCGCATGCGCCGCATGCGGATCGATGGGTAGGGCATGACAGAAATCCGGCAGAAAAGCCCGTCATTTTACGCTGTCTGCCGCGTTACCTGGAGGGCGTTCGTCGTTGCTGCCCGCTGGTCGAGCGAGAGCAGGCTTGCTGTCCGCTGTGTTTTGTTAAGCGTGCGTTAGCTTTCCGTTTAGTAGCCTGCTAAAGTGAAACCGTGCGTTTCATTCGTAATTCGCTGACGGAAAAGCGGGAATGCTGTATTCGAGTCTTCTGCTGGGTTTGCTGTTTCTGCTCGCGATCGCGATCGGATCGGTGCGGCGCGTCCCGGAGGGTCAGGCCTGGACCGTGCGGCGCGTGGGCGGGCATCGTCGCCTGCTTGGAGCCGGCACCCATCTGCTGTTGCCGCTGCTCGAGCGGGTTGCGCACCGGATTAACCTCGGCGGCACGGCGCTCACGGTGGAATCGACCGATACCGGGCGCGCGCAGCGCGCCACCGTCTATTTCCAGATCCTGGACCCCGAACGGGTCGGCAGCGCGGTCGGCCAGATCGAACGCCTGCTGCGCAGCCAGACGCGCAGCCTCCTCGGCAGCGAAGCGCTGCCGGACGGCGCCGAGGCGCGCCGTTCCTGGCTCAAGCAGCGCCTGAACGCCGCCTTCGCGGCGCGCGGCCTGTTGATCGCCCGCGTCGATCTCTGAGGAGATAGAGCAGGCCGCGAACCCGCCCGGCCTGCCGATCGCTCTGCGCCTCGCCGCGGCTGCGCGTGGTCGTTTCCCGATTCATCCGCGCCGGAACGAGAAAGTCGTTCCGGCGCGGCCGATCGGCCCGCGGCTCAGGGGCTCCCCCACGACGGGCAGTCCATCGAGTCGTCGAAGCCGTTCTGGAAAATGATTTCCGGAAGCTGCCACTCGAAGGCGCCGATGTCCGTGGCTGGACCGTAGACGCGGAAGAACGGGCAGCCGCGCTGGTCGTAGCTCGAGATGAGACCTGGATCCGGCCCGGTGTCGATGGCCGGACTGTCGTCTGCCAGCGCGTGGGTCAGGGTTGGACCGCCGTTGTCCGCCAGCGGCAGCAGCTTGGGGTCGAGCGTGAGCGTATCGCTCGGCAGGTCGATCGCCGAGTCTGCCTGCATCACCAGATTGTGATCTCCGTCGACGCTCGTGCTGCCTCCGAAGGAGCCGAGGTCGGCGTCGGCGGGCGCCTGATTCTTGGCCACGATGCTGCCGAGCATCGTCGCCGTCGTTGGCAGCGTCGAGTCGAGATGCAGGCCGCCGGCGCTCGTGCTCGCGCTGTTGAAGGCGATCGTGCTCAACCCGCTGGCGATGGCGCCGTTGGCCGAAGCCGCGCCGCCGCCCACGCCGCTGCCGCCGGTGGCGCTCGCGGAGTTGCCGGAGATCGTCGACTGGATCGTCATGATGACGAAGTCCGTCGGAATCGGCGCGGGCGTGGTGGGCCAGGAGGCCAGGCCGCCGCCGGCCGCGAGTGCGGGCTTGCCGGGAAGCGCCTCGGCGGTGTTGCTGCTGACGGTGGAATTCTGCAGCTGGATCGCACCCAGGGCGTTGATCGCGCCGCCGGCGATCGTGCAGGTATTGCAGCCCGAGGAGGCCTTGTTGCCGCTGATCGTGCTGTAGTTCGCCCTGACCACCGCGAGGAAGGAGTCGCTGCCTTCGATGTGCCCGGCGTCGATACCGCCGCCGTAGGCCGAGTCGTCCCCCGAGCTCACCTGATTGCCGCTCACGGTGCTGCCGAACAGGTAGGTGTTCAGAACCTCGGCGCCGCCGGCGTAGTCGACGCCCGGCAGGTAGATCGCGCCGCCCCGCGCCGGACCGGAGTTGGCCGAAGCTTGGTTGTCGCGAATGCTGCTGTACACGCTCACCAGGCCGCCGGAAAACACGGCGCCGCCGGCTGCGGTACCGGAAACGGTGGAGCGGGCCAGATTCGATTCGATGGTGCTGTGGACGGCGTACGCGTACTTGAAGGTCATGATCGCGCCGCCCGCCGCATTGGCTTCGGCTTCGGCGCCGTTGCCGCTGACGATGCTGTTTGCCAGATATACGTTGGCCAGCGCGGTAATGGCGCCGCCGACGGCACCGCCGCTGCCGCTTGCGACGACGTGACAGTTGCTGATGCGCGCGTCGAACAGAGCCAGGTTGCCGGCCGCGTAGATGCAGCCGGCGCTGTCGGTGGTATGGCCATTGACGATCGTCAGGCCGTCCAGCACGATGGCCCTCTCCGGGTCGCCGCTGTCGTATTTCGCCGTGGCCTTGAAGGCTCGGCCGGTGCCGCCGGCGTCGATCGTGAGCGCGTCGCGGCCCGGCCCGAGGATCTCCAGGGAGGCCTGAGGGATTTCGATCTCGCCGGTGCTGAGCGAAATCGTCGAACAGGTCAGCGCGCTGAGGTCGATGGTGTCGCCGGCGCTGGCGCCGGCAATGGCGTCGCGCAGGCTGCCGGGGCCGGCGTCATTGCAGTTGCTGACGGCCAGCGTCGCGCCGCCGGAGCGCAGCTGGCGCTGCTCGCGCCAGTTCTGCATGCGCTCCTTGACCTGCGCCAGTCGCGCGCCGCTGGCGGCGATGAGCGGGCCGTCCGTCCGCAGTGAGGCCTGCGCCGCTTCCGGGCCGCCCAGGCCCGCGGCGCCGAGGCTGAGCGCAGCGCCAAGGCCGAGCACCAGAGCTTTACGGCGCGGCAGCGCCGGGTGATCTTTTGCGTTCATGGTCAATTCCTTGATGAGAGCACTTGAAACGGTCGCCATTGAATCGGTTTGCACAATTTATATTGTGCCGAATCCGCCTGATACTTCGTTCGCGGGAGCGGAGAACTCCCTGTTGCCGACGAGCCCCAATTCCCTTTGCATAGCGTACGCTATTAATACCTGCACGTGTGCGCTGTGCCCTGCCGCAGAATGGCCGCGTTGGCGACTGCCGCGGCATCGCCCCGTACACGGCACCATCCCGCGCGGCGACTCCGGCTGGAAATTGCGCGGTCGCGGCCGGATACTGCACGGTCCCTCGTCGCGGCAATTTCCATGGCCGAGCCTGACCTGTTGCGCCGGCGCCTCGCCGAGGGGCTGGCGACCCTGCAGCTCGAACTTCCCTCCGCGGTCGAGCAAGGCCTGCTGCGCTATCTCGCGTTGCTGGCCCGCTGGAACGCCGCCTACAATCTGAGCGCGGTGCGCGATCCTTCGCAGATGGTGACTCGCCATTTGCTGGATTCCCTGGCGACACTACCGTATTTGCGGGGAACCAGTCTTGCTGACCTTGGCTCGGGTGCCGGGCTGCCTGGCCTGCCGCTCGCGATCGCCCGCCCCGAGCTCGCGGTCAGCCTGGTCGACTCCAACGGCAAGAAGGCGCGCTTCCTGCGCGCCGCGGTGCGCGAACTCGAGCTCGCCAACGTGCGGGTGATCGAGGAGCGGGCCGAACGGCTCGAGGGGCAGTTCGACTGCATCACCGCACGGGCCTTTGCCAGTCTCGCCGACATGCTCGCGCTTGGCGGCCATCTGCTGGCGCCGAACGGACGCTGGCTTGCGCTCAAGGGACGCCGCCCGGATGGGGAGCTCGCCGCCCTGCCGGACGGCTTCGCGCTCGAGGCAGTCATCCCGCTCGCGGTGCCCGGTTTGGACGCCGCCCGTCATCTCGTCATAATCAGCCGTTCCCGCGCCCCGGATTCGATGCAGCAAGAAGCGGCCGCAGCTCCATGACGCGCATCATCGCCATCGCCAACCAGAAGGGCGGGGTCGGCAAGACCACGACCGCCGTCAATCTCGCCGCCGCGCTGGCCGAAATGCGGCGCAAGGTGCTTTTGATCGATCTCGACCCGCAGGGCAATGCGACCATGGCTTCGGGCGTGGACAAGCGCAGCGCGCGCCCGGGCGGCTGCGAGGTGCTGCTCGAGGAAGTGGCGATCGAGCGCGCCATCATTCACGTCGAGGCGGGCTTCGATCTGCTGCCGGGCAGCGCCGATCTGACCGCCGCCGAGCTCAAGCTGATGGACGCGATGGCGCGTGAGATGCGCCTCAAAGAGCAGCTGGCCAAGCTCGGCGAGCGCTATCAGGTGGTCCTGATCGACTGCCCGCCGACCCTGCACCTGCTGACTCTGAATGCCCTCACCGCCGCGCACAGCGTGCTGATTCCGGTGCAGTGCGAGTATTTTGCCTTAGAGGGCCTGTCCAGCCTGCTCGAGACGATCCAGGCGGTGCGCCAGCGCCTGAATCCGGGACTCGAGATCGAAGGCCTGCTGCGCACCATGTTCGACATGCGCAACAACCTCGGCAGTGAGGTGTCGAACCAGCTCACCCAGCATTTTGGAGACCAGGTGTTTCGCACCATCATTCCGCGCAACGTGCGCCTGGCCGAAGCGCCGAGCCATGGTCAGGCCATCATTCACTACGACCGCGAGTCGCGCGGCGCCATTGCCTACCTCGGCCTCGCCGGGGAGATGGTGCGCCGGCGGAGCGCCTCGACCGCAGCGCGGGACGCCTGAGCGTGGCGGCGAAGAAGCGCGGACTGGGGCGCGGACTCGATGCCCTGCTTGGCGGTGACGCCGCGCCCGCACCGGGTGAGGCCGAAGGCGAGCTGCGCACGCTGGCGGTCGGGCTGATCGAGCCCGGACGCTATCAGCCGCGGCAGCAGATGGATCCGGCCGCGCTGGATGATCTGGCTGCTTCGATCAAGGCGCAGGGCTTGATCCAGCCGGTGGTGGTGCGCGCCGTCAGTCGCGGCCGCTTCGAGCTGATCGCCGGCGAGCGCCGCTGGCGCGCGGCGCAAAAGGCCGGGCTCGCCGAGATTCCGGCACTGGTCAGGGAAGTGCCTGATCAGGCGGTGATGGCGATGGCCCTGATCGAGAACATCCAGCGCGAGGATCTGTCCTCGCTCGAGGAGGCGCAGGCGCTGGCGCGGCTGATCGACGAATTCGACCTCACCCATCAGAAGGTCGCCGAGGCGGTCGGCCGCTCGCGGGCGGCGGTGTCGAACTTGCTGCGCCTGCTCGATCTGCCGGCGGAGGTGAAGCACCTGCTCGAGGAGCGCAAGCTCGACATGGGCCACGCCCGCGCGCTGGCCAGCCTGCCAGAGCCGCGCGCGATTGCGCTGGCGCGCGAAGCCGTTGATCGGGGTTGGTCGGTACGCGAGCTGGAAGCCGCAGTGCGCCGCAGCGAGCTGCCCCTGCCGCCGCAGAAGAGTTCCAGCAAGCGTCCGGACCCCAATATCGCTGCGCTCGAGCGCGATCTCGCGGAAAAGCTCGCCACCCGTGTCCGCTTTGCTCATCAGAAAGGCGGCGGCGGCAAGCTGGTGATCCACTATCACAGCCTCGACGAGCTGGAAGGCATCCTCGGCCGCATCCGCTGAGGACCGGATCCGTGGGGGCTTTCAGGCGGTCGCGGCGGACGGGACTTCGCGATCGGACGGTGCGTCGCCGGGCCGGCCGCACGATGCCTGCGTCGACGCAGCGAAGCCCGGCATGACCCGCCTGCCGATCCCACTCAGCGCCGACCGGCCTGATCCGGCACTGGGCTACCGCGCCGACGTCGACGGGCTGCGCGGGCTTGCCGTGCTGGTCGTCGTCGGCTTCCACTACTTCCCCGACTGGCTGCCGTCCGGTTTCATCGGCGTCGACGTCTTTTTCGTCATCAGCGGCTACCTGATCACCGGCATCCTGCTGCGCGAATTTCCGCGTCGCGGCTTGGCCGGAACGCTCGCCGATTTCTACCAGCGGCGAATCCGGCGCATCTTTCCGGCGGCCTTGCTGGTGCTGGCCTTCGCCTGGCTGCTCGGCTGGCTGCTCCTGTTTCCGTTCGAGTATGCGCGGCTCGGCAAGCACATCGCGGCGAGCGCCGCCTTCGTGCAGAACCTCGTGCTCGCGTTCGAGTCCGGCTATTTCGACGCCGGGCCGATCCAGAAGCCCCTGCTGCACTTCTGGAGCCTGTCGGTGGAGGAGCAGTTCTATCTGCTGTGGCCCCTGGCGCTGTGGGCGGCGCTGCGGCTGCGCTGGCGCCCCGTGCGCTGCATCGGGCTGATCGCAGCGCTGTCGTTTGCCCTGAGCGTGATGGCGGTGGAGAGCGGGCATCCGGTGGCGGCGTTCTACCTCCCCATGAGCCGCGCCTGGGAGCTGATGGCCGGAGCCTGGCTCGCCGCGCTGCCGGTGTCGCGGGGCGCGCCGTTCGCGGGGCGGCGCGCCGAAGCCGCCGCCTGGCTCGGCTGCGCGCTGCTCCTGGCCGGGCTGGTCTCGATCCGCCCCGGACCGCGCTTTCCGGGTTTCGCCGCGCTGCTGCCGGTGCTGGGTACGGTCCTGCTGATCGCGGCCGGGCCCGCCAGCTGGCTTGGACGGCGCCTTCTGAGCTGGCGCCCGCTGGTCTGGATCGGCCTGGTCAGCTACCCGCTGTACCTGTGGCACTGGACGCTGTGGTCGCTCGCCCACGGCCTGTTGTTACCGGGCAGCAGCCTGAGCCCGGATTGGGTCAAGCTCGCCTGCGCGGGGCTCTCGCTGCTCGCCGCCTGGCTCACCTGGCGCTGGCTGGAGCGGCCCATCCGGCGCCGCGGCAGGCTGGCGGCGAGCCTCGTCCTGCTCGCGCTGATGGCGCTCGTCGGTGCTGCCGGCGGCGTCGTGTTCCTGCAGCAGGGGCTGCCCGGCCGTCCGGGCGCGCTGGTGCCGACGGCGCTGGCGACGGCCTGGCGCGAGTCCCTGCGCGACCCGCCGGGACTCGCGCGCCGCTGCGCGCCGTTCGCTGCGGGGCCGTTGCGCGCGGACGATCAGTACTGCCTTTTCGGCCGGCCGGACGCGCGGCGCCGGATCGTGGTGGTCGGAGACAGCCACGCCGGAGTATTCCGCGTCGCGCTCGATCGCTACGCGAGCACCCGCGATGTCGCGATCGTGTACCGGGCCTGGCCCGGCTGCCCGTTCCTGCAGAACCTGCGCACCACTCGCAGCGATCGCGCCGGCTGCCTGCAGGCGGTGGATCGGCTGTTCGCGCTGGCGGCAAGCGAGCCGCTCGACGCCGTGGTCTGGGTGGAGCGCTGGAGCTACTACCTGGGCGACGCAGGCGGCACCGAGCGCGCCGAGCTTCGCCTGCGGGACGCCGACGGCCGCACGCTGCGCGGGCGCGAGGCCTTCGAGCAGGCGCTCGAGCACACCGCCGCGCAGTTCGAGCGCCTGGGCGTGCCGCTGGTCTTCCTGCAGGACAACCCGCAGCAGGAGCTCGATCTGCCGCTGTTCGAGCTGCACGCGCAAAACTTCCCTGCCGCCGAATTTCCGCGGGAGATCGATCGCGTCTTCAATCGCACCGCCGTTGCCCGCGCCGCCTACCGGCGCGACCAGGCCGCCAGCGTGCGCCTGCTGCGCGCCCTGCAGCGCGCGCGGCCCGCGCTCGTCCACCTGGTTCCGCTGGAAGACGCGCTCTGCGTCGACGCAATCTGTCCCTGGTCGCTCGACGGGCAGCTGCTGTATCGCGACGATGACCACCTGAGCCCGGCCGGGGTGATGCGCGCCTTCGGGCCGTTCAGCGCGGCGCTGGATCGGGTACTCGGTCTGGACTGAGCGGCGCGCTTTCGGGGCGCGCCACGCAGCCGTGTGGCGCAGGAACCGTCGAAGCCGTTGGCGAAGCTCCCGTCTTCGCGCCAGCGCGCGACGTAGTCGGTCGGTTGCCACGAGGCGTGGGGGAAGCCGCCCACGGCGATGGCCTTGCCGCGATAAATGACCAGGTCGTTGACCGACCCATCCATGCCGCCGCCCATGTCCTCCCAGCCGCCGCCGAGCGCCGGCGGCAGCGCGAGGGCTCCTCGGATAAAGTGCGCGCTGAGCCCGTCCGGGGAGCCTGCATGCGCACGCTGCGATTCGTCTTGGTGCTGCTGGTCGTCGTGATCAGCATCCTGCTGCACGTCGGACCGCTCTTGCTCGCCGCGCTGATCAAGGCGCTGGTTCCGCTTCGAGCCCTGCGCAGGTTCAGCAATCGAATGCTCACCGGGATTGCCGAGAGCTGGATCGGCTTCAACAATTTTCTCTGGCCGCTGGTGGTGCCGACGCGGGTAGTCGTGGAGGGAGCGGCCGGGTTGCGCCGGGATGGGCACTACCTGGTGCTGGCAAACCACCAGAGCTGGGTCGACATCCTGGTGATGCAAAAGGTGCTGAATCGACGCATTCCGCTGATGCGCTTCTTCCTCAAGCGCCAGCTGATCTGGGTGCCGCTGCTCGGGCTGGCCTGGTGGGCGCTGGATTTCCCGTTCATGGGCCGCTACACGCCGCATCAGATCGCGCGCAACCCGGCGCTGGCCGGGCGCGACATCGAGGCGACCCGTCGCGCCTGCGAGAAATTCCGCGAGCTGCCGGTGGCGATCATGAACTTCGCGGAGGGCACGCGCTTCACGCCGGCCAAGCGGGTCGCGCAACATTCACCCTATCAGCGCCTGCTGAAGCCGAAGTCGGGCGGCGTGGCCTTCGTGCTGAATGCGATGGGCGAAGCCCTGGAGGTGATCCTCGACCTCACCATCGCCTACCCGACGGGTGTGCCCTCGATGGCCGATCTTCTATCCGGGCGCATTCCCGAAATCCGCCTGCGGATTCGCGAGCGACCCATTCCGCGCGCGTTGGCGCAGGGCGATTATCAGAGCGATCGCGCGCTGCGGATCGAGTTCCAGCGCTGGATGAACGGGCTGTGGGCGGCAAAGGACGCTGACCTCGAATGTCTGCTGAGCGCGGACAGAGCGCCAGCGGTGGAAGGGGAACGACGCGAAGGGCCGTGAAACCTTCGGGGCTTGCCGAGATCGCACGGGTCGATTCAGCACCGGATGCCGGGATTTCCGCTTGGAGAACCTCGAAACAGATCGAAATCTTTCTTCGCTGGACCATTCTTGCGGTGCCATTGCGCCGCTTGTTTGATCCCTTGCGGCGTGACGCAGGGGACTTGCATTGCAGGATTGCGCGTGATAGGAAGAGCGCCCCTGAGCGAAAAATGACGCCGATGAAACGGACGATTCTCTGCGTTGGGTTGCTGCTGCTCGTTGTGTTCGCGGCGCGGGCTTCGCAGGACGATTCAAGTTTCGCATATGTAACCTCGCTGCCCGACCCGGCATTTGCGGCGACACCGAACGCGACTGCGACCAGTCCGCTGGATCTCGATCCCTTGTTCGGCGCTCTTGGCTGGAGGTGGGGTGCGCCTCCTGCCGATGGAGGTTATTCGGCGATCGTCGACGGCCTGCGCGTGCTGCCGGTGACAAATCCGACGGCGGGCGGCTATTACCTTTTCGGCAGGCAGCGCCACGCGGTTTACCCGGAGCAATACCGAGTCTGGATATCGAAGATCAACCAGTTCGGCTCGATCGATTCGACGTTCGGCACGAACGGATATCTGACGTGGTACACGGGCAACGAGCCGATCGACATCCTGGTGATCGGCAAGCGCGCCTATGTGCTGTTCGAGGGAAACTGGGGCGACGGGGTCATTCCTCCCATCCGCGCCAGGTTGGCCTGCCTGGATCTCAACAAGGCGACGCCTACGGCCTGCTCCGGCTGGACGGCGATTCTGGGGCCGTTCCTGGACTGGGGGGTCGGTGCCAATGGCCGGATCGCCGCCTGGGCGCAGCGCCTGGTCGACGACCCCAGAAACGATCGAATGTATGTGATCGCGCGCGTGGAGAGCAGCACCCAGGACGAAATCGCCCTCGCGGTGGCCAAGGAGGGCAATGGCGCGCTGGTTCCAACCGCCGCGGGCGATTACGTCTACGCGCAGCCGAGCGCCAGCATGGGGGCGAACGGTGAGCTGATGGTCAATGCGGCGGTCTTCGTGCCGGCGGGCAGCGGGGCGGCCCCGGTGCTCGCGCTCGGCGGACAAACGCGAGTCCCCGGAGCCGGGCGCGGCGACTACGACGGCTTCCTGATGCGTTTCGCGCCGCCGCCAGGCGCCGCGTCGAGCGACATACGCGATGAATTCGTGTATTTCGAAAGCGACAACAGCGGGCACAAGGATGACGCGGTGACGGCGCTCGGCGTGCTGCGTGACGGCAAGCTGGCCTGGGCCGGCTGGTCGGCAACCGACGATCCCGACCAGGTGCCGCTGATCATGGGGCGGGTGACGGCCGGCGGTCTGGCTCGAGACTTCCGCTTCTGCGCGGGCAATTCAGGCGCTCCGGACGCCGTCTTGGACAAGCTGGCCTGTCGCATAGAGGACCGAATCCTGCCGAACAAGCAGAGCCTGATGCCGGTCGCGATCGGCGAGCGCTGGCAGAACCACGACCTGGTCGTCGTGTCGCGCTTCGTGAACATGGGTCCGGGCGTGCCGCACAACGTGCGCAGCCTGACGCGCCAATTCAGCCGCAACGGCAACGTGCGCCACGCCGAGCGGGTGACCGATTTTCCGGCGGCCGCCGGGCTTGCGCCCTGGTCGCGCCCCTTCGACGCCACCCTTGCGGCGGAAAGGACCTATCACGACCGGCAGTTCGTGCTGATCGGAACCCGTCACTGGGCCGACGCGCCGAGCACCTTCCAAGCGACCGTCACGTCGCTCGTGGACACCGACAGCCTCTTCGCCAACGACTTTTCCGGCCCGAACTGACGCTGCACCGAGGCGGAATCGGCGCGCCCGGTTCCGCTGAAGCATTCGCTGAAGTTCATGAGGGGTGGGTGCTGCGAAGCACGGCCAGCCGTGCTCGTCCCGGTCGCTCGCGAGGCGGCCCGGCAATCGGCGATAATCTGCGGGCGATGTCAGCCGCTGCGCCAGGCCCAGAACTGTCCGTCGTCGTGCCCGTGTTCAACGAGCGCGACAGCGTGCCCTCGCTGCTGGCCGAGATCGTCGCCGCGCTGCGCGGGCGGCTCACCTTCGAGATCGTCTACGTGGACGACGCCAGCGTCGACGATTCGCTCGCGCGGCTGCGCGCGGCGAAGGCAGAGTATCCGGAACTGCGCGTGCTGCATCATCGCAGGCGCAGTGGCCAGAGCACGGCCATCCGTAACGGCGTGAAGGCCGCCCGCGGAACCTGGATCGCCACCCTCGATGGTGACGGCCAGAACGATCCGGCGGACATCCCGAAGCTCCTCGCCGAGCGCGACGGCGCGGCGTCCGGACTGAAGCTCCTCGCCGGCTGGCGCGTCGCGCGGCGCGACTCCGGCAGCAAGCGTTGGGCTTCGAAGTGGGCCAATGCGATCCGCGCCCGGCTGCTGCACGACGACACCCCCGACACCGGCTGCGGCATCAAGTTGTTTGAGCGCGAGGCCTTCCTCGAACTGCCCTATTTCGACCACATGCACCGCTATCTGCCGGCCTTGATGCAGCGCGCCGGCTGGGAGGTGCGCTCGGTGCCGGTGAATCACCGCCCGCGCATGGCCGGCCGCTCGAAGTACAACAATCTCCAGCGCGCCCTGGTTGGCATTTCCGACCTGTGTGGCGTGGCCTGGTTGCTGCGGCGCGCGCGGCGTACATGCATCGAGGAATCCTAGATGCCGACTTCCATCGTCATCGTCGATGACTTCCTGGCCAATCCCATGGTCGTGCGCGAGCGGGCGCTGCGGTTGAGTTATCCACCCCAGGAAGGCGCCTTCCCTGGGCGTAATTCCCTCGAGCGCTTGCAGCTCGACGGCCTGATTCCACGGGTGTCACGCATTCTCGGCGAATCGCTGCGGCCGATCGATCCGCCGCAGTCGCACGCCAAGTGCCGCATCACGCTGTCTGCTGACCAGGGCCGAGCCAAGGTGCATGTGGACCAGTCGCACTGGTCTGGCATCCTTTATCTCAGCCTGCCCGAGCACTGCCAGGGCGGCACCGAGTTCTTCCGCCACCGCCGCACCAATACCGAACGCTGGCCGCTCACCAGCGAGGAGCTGGAGGCGATGGGTTACACCACGCGCCAGGCGCTGTACCAGGACGTGATCGAGCGCGACAGCAACGATGACAGCGCCTGGGAGCTGACCATGCGTGTGCCGATGCGCTTCAATCGCCTGGTGTTGCTGCGGCCCTGGTTTTGGCACACCGCCGGCGAGGCCTTCGGCGACACGCTGCAGAACGGGCGCTTGGTGTACCTGATGTTCTTCGCCGCGGTGGCCTGAAGCGACCCGCCGCGCGAGAACACCGACAGTTGCTGCTGCGCCGAAGCGGCGACCCGGTGCTCGACCGGCGCGCGCCTGCGCGTTCCGCGCCGCCGCGGAATCGGCTGCTTCCGCATGTAGGGTCAGGGTTTCTGCGTCACCGGCGACATTCGCGCCATGCTGCACGGTTCCTGTCTGCCGGATCGCGGTCCGGCGAGCCGCGCAACCAGCGCCAGCCATGCCACAGTCGAGAGCGAAACCAATGCCCGCAGCAACGCCGTAGCCGCGTCGACCATCTGCCTGGCTCGAACTTGCTTGTGGCGCCTGGATCGGCTATAAAACGCGGCTCCCTGGCGCATGCATGGCCTTTCGGCCCGCGGGACTGGTCGTGCGGTCTGTCCGCGCCGCGCCTGGGAGATTCCAGCACCGCATGGCGCATCGTCGCCGCTGGGCCGCCGCCGCCCTGGCCAAGGACGGCAACATCGATCTCGGAGGTTCGCCATGGCCAAGGTTTGCCAGGTCACCGGAAAGGCCGTTCAATCCGGCAACAATGTTTCCCACGCCAACAGAAGAACACGGCGCCGCTGGCTGCCGAACCTTCACGAGCGCCGTTTCTGGGTGCCCGAGGAAAAGCGCTGGATAACTCTGCGCGTGTCCAGCCACGGGCTGCGCACCATCGACAAGAAGGGCATCAGCGTGGTGCTCGCCGAACTGCGCAAGCGCGGCGAAAAGATCTGAGGAGCATCGAAGCATGGCCAGCAAACGCGACAAGATCCGCCTGACCTCCTCGGCCGGCACCGGTCATTTCTACACGACCGACAAGAACAAGAAGAACACCCCGGGCAAGATGGAGATGAAGAAGTACGACCCGGTCGTGCGCAAGCACGTGGTCTACAAGGAAGGCAAGATCAAGTAGCGCCGGCTCATCGGCGCGCTGCGGGAGAGCCGGCACCGTCCGGCTCTTTTCGTACGCGCAGGGCGCGGCGTGCTCCCCGATCGGGCGCGCACGACAAAAGGGGATGACGGTAGCGCCGTCACCCCCTTTTTATTCCACGCGTAAGCTGCCGGCCGGCTGGTTACCGCCGCAGGTTCAGTACATGCGCTGACGCTTGGTCACGTCGCGGGAAACGCGGCGCAGGTGGCGCTTGACCGCAGCCGCACGCTTGCGCTTGCGCTCCTGGGTGGGCTTTTCGTAGAACTCGCGCTTGCGGACCTCGGCGAGCACGCCGGCTTTCTCGCAGGTGCGCTTGAAGCGGCGCAGGGCAAACTCGAAGGGTTCGTTTTCGCGAACTTTGACGCTGGGCATGAATGCTCCGCTGGGATGTGGTCGGTGTGGGCCGGAAAGCCCGCTATTATAAATCCATGAGCGCCCGCATTGCAAAATACCGAAGTGGCCCGGTCCTGGGCGTGGAGACCTCGTGCGACGAGACCGGCGTCGCCGTTTACGATCCGGCGCGGGGCCTCCTGGCGCACACGCTCTACAGCCAGATTCGTCTGCACGCCGATTATGGCGGAGTGGTTCCCGAGCTCGCCTCGCGCGATCATGTTCGCAAGCTCCTGCCGCTGCTGCGCGAGACCTTGTCGCAGGCGGAGCTTCGCACCGCCGATCTGGCCGGGGTTGCCTACACTGCGGGTCCTGGCCTGATCGGCGCGCTCCTGGTCGGTGCCGCCGCCTCGCGCGCGCTGGCCTGGGCGCTGGAGATTCCCGCGCTCGGCGTGCACCACATGGAAGGTCACCTGTTGGCGCCGATGCTCGAGCCCGAGCCGCCGGCGCCGCCCTTCGTTGCGCTCCTGGTTTCGGGCGGCCACTCGATGCTGGTCGAAGTCGCCGCGGTGGGCCACTATCGTCTGCTGGGCGACACCCTGGACGACGCCGCCGGGGAAGCCTTCGACAAGACCGCCAAGCTCATGGGCTTGCCTTATCCCGGCGGGCCGGCGCTGGCCGCTCTGGCAGGACGCGGCCGAGCGGGCGTGTTCCGCTTTGCGCGGCCGATGACCGACCGCCCGGGTCTCGACTTCAGCTTTTCCGGGCTCAAGACTCAGGTGCTGCTCGCCTGGCAGGCCAGCGATCGCTCGGAGCAGACCCGCGCCGATGTGGCCCGCGCCTTCGAGGAAGCGATCGTCGAGACCCTGCTCATCAAGTGCCGCCGCGCGCTCGCAGCCACCGGCGCGCGCAGCCTGGTGGTGGCAGGTGGCGTCGGCGCCAACCGGCACCTGCGCGCGTCTCTGGCCGAAGCCGCCGCGCGTGATGGTTTCCGGGTTTCCTTTCCGCGCCTGGAGTTCTGCACCGACAACGGAGCGATGATCGCCTTCGCGGGTGCGCTGCGCCTGGCCGAAGGTGAAGTCGAGTCGGCGTCGATCCGGGTGCGCCCGCGCTGGCCGCTGGCCGAGCTGGCCGAGTCCGGCGGCTGAGCCGCGCCGCCCGCGGCCGCGCCCGAATCGCCGACAATCGCGTTTCCTCCGCTCATCGCAAGGAGCCCGCGCCCGTGGACCGCGTATTCATCGAAGACCTGCGCATCGACACCGTCATCGGCATCTACGACTGGGAGCGCGAGACGCGCCAGACGGTGGCGCTCGACGTCGAGATGGCCTTCGACAATCGCCGCCCGGCGGCCAGCGACCGCATCGAGGACACGCTCGACTACAAGGCGGTGGCCAAACGCCTGATCGCCTTCGTCGGCGAGGCCCGCTGCGAACTGGTGGAGACACTGGCCGAGCGCTGCGCGGACCTCATCCGCAGTGAATTTGGAGTAACGTGGCTGCGCCTAAGGCTGTCCAAGCCCGGTGCGGTGACCGGCTCGAAGGCGGTCGGCGTCATCATCGAGCGCGGCCGGGAAGCCTGAACGCTTCCGGTCCTCGCACATTTGCGAAAATCGCGCAGCACGATCGAGCGTCCAGCATGTCCCGCGCCTGGCTCAGCCTCGGCTCCAACATCGAGCCCGAACGCCATCTCGCCGCCGCCCTGCGCGAGCTCCGCGCGCGCTTTGGTGAGCTCCTGGTGTCGAATGCCTACCGCTTTCCCGCGGTCGGCTTCGTCGGGCCGGATTTCGTCAATCTCGCCGTCGGCATCGACAGCGACCTGGGCCCACAGGCGCTCAACGACTGGCTGCACGCGCTGGAGGATCGCCACGGCCGCCGCCGCGACCAGCCGCGTTACGCCAGCCGCACGCTGGATGTCGACATCGTGCTGTTCGACGACTGGGTACTCGAGGGGCCTGGCCACCTGCAGCTGCCGCGCCGCGAGCTCACCGAAGCCTTCGTGCTGAAGCCCCTGGCGGAGATTGCCAGCGAGGTTTGCGAGCCGCTCTCTGGGCTGCCGCTCGCCGCGCTCCGTGACGCCTCCCCGGCGGCCCTCGAGCCGCGACCGCGGGTCGCTCTGGACTTCTGAGCGGTTGCGCTCACATCGACAGCGAGCGCCCGCCGTCGACCCGCAGTACCTGACCGGTGACGAAGCTCGCGTCGCGCAGCAGCCAGAGCACCGTGGCGGCGATTTCCTCGGGCGTGCCGCTGCGCGCGAGCGGAGTGCGGCGGAGCAGTTCCTCGCGATCGGCGTAATCCTTGCCGGCCTCCGGCCACAGCACCGCGCCCGGCGCCACCGCGTTGACCCGCACCGCCGGCGCAAGCTCCTGCGCCAGCGCCCTGGTCGCCATCACCAGGGCCGCCTTGGCCATGCAGTACACGCTGTGTCCGGGCAGCGGGCGCTCCGCGTAGATGTCGGCCAGGTTCACGATTGCGCCGCCGCGCGCGCTCAGCGCTGGCGCGGCGGCCTGGGCCAGAAACAGGGGCGCGCGGGCGTTCGCCGCAAAGAGCTCGTCCCAGTCCGCGGCGCGAATCGAGCCGAGCGGCGTCGGGTGAAACGCCGAGGCGTTGTTGACCAGACCGTCCAGGCGGCCGAAGCGGGCCAGTGTGGTCCCGATCATCGCGTCGAGCGCCGGCAGCTCGGCCAACTCGGCCTCGACGCCCAGCGTGCTGCCCGGACGCGCGAGCTCGAGTTCGGCCAGCAGCGCGTCGCGTTCGGCCCGCGAGCGGCGGCAGTGCAGCACCAGGTCATAGCCTGCCGCGTGCAGCACGCGGCTGATGCAGGCGCCGACCCGACGCGCGGCGCCGGTGACGAGCAGCACGGGTCGCGGATTCGGTTCGCTCATCGTCGTGGTCCTCGCGGGCGGCTATGCTGGGCGCCCGTCCTCGAGAGTGCCGCAGATGCGCGCGCAGAGCCAGCCTTGAGCGTCTCCCTTCCGGCACCCGGAGCCGACGAGCTGGCGCATTCCGCGCGTCTGCTCGAGGCCCTGATCGGCGAGATCGAAGCAAGCGGGCCGCTGCCCTTCTCCCGCTTCATGGAGCGCGCCTTGTACGCGCCGGGCCTCGGCTACTACAGCGCCGGACGCACCAAGTTCGGCGCCGCCGGTGACTTCATCACTGCGCCCGAGCTCGGTTCGCTGTTCGCTCGCAGCGTCGCCCTGGCTCTGGCGCCAACGCTTGCTGCGCTGGGCCCGGAAGCAGATTTCGTCGAGCTGGGCGGTGGCAGCGGCGCCTTTGCGGTGGCGGCTTTGGCCGAGCTCGCGCGACAGGACGCGCTGCCGCGTCGCTACCGGCTCCTCGAGCCCAGCGCCGAACTCGCCGCGCGCCAGCGCGAGCGGATCGCGCGCGAGCTGCCGGTCGCGATTTCTGCCCGCGTCGACTGGCTGAGGGGGCCGCCCGAACAGGACTGGCGCGGCGTGCTGTTCGCCAACGAGGTGATCGATGCGCTGCCGGTGAGCCGCTTCAGCCTGGCGGGTGGTGAGGTATTCGAAGAGCACGTGCGCTGGAGCGGCCATCGCCTCGAGCGCGTGGATCGTCCGGCCGATGCGCTGGTCGCCGGAGCGGTGCGTCATCTGGAGCGGGAGCTGGGTGAACCTTTCGCCGACGGCTACCGCAGCGAGGTACTGCCGCAGTTGCCGTGGTGGATGCGGGCGGTCACCGCCTCGCTCGAGGTCGGCGCGGTGCTCCTGGTCGACTACGGCTACCCGCGCGCCGACTACTATCTGGCCGAGCGCGTCGACGGCACCCTGGTCTGCCACTATCGCCATCGCGCGCACGACGACGCTCTGCTCTGGCCCGGCCTGCAGGACATCACCGCCTTCGTCGACTTCAGCGCGCTGGCCGAAGCGGGCGTCGCCGCCGGTCTCGATTTCGTCGGCTACGCGCCGCAAGCGCAGTTTCTGCTTGCCGCCGGCCTGCCAAGCCTGCTCGAGGAAGCCGAGACGGGCGACCCGATCGCGCGCCTGCGTCAGCTCGCCGAGGCCAAGCGACTGACCTTGCCGGGGGAGATGGGTGAGCGCTTTCAGGCGATCGGTTTCCAGCGCGGTCTCGGCCAGGCGCTGAGCGTCCTGGCCACGGTGGACCAGTCGCGAAGGCTGTAGCGATGGCGGCGCCAGGCGGCTGGGGCAGGCTTCAGCGATCGGCGCTTGACGGATACTCCTTGCGCAGCTCGCGGATGGCGTCGATGCGCGCCTTGCGCAGCACCGCGCCCAGCGCCGGACCCTGCAGCCCGGCGGCGAGAAAGGGTGCCGCCGTGATCGCCTGCGCGGCGGCAAGCGTCGCCCGCAGGTATGCGGCCTGCGGGTAGGCATCCTCGGCGTGGCCGAGGCGTCCGCGTTTGTCCGCTTCGCAAACCAGCAGAAAACTTGCGAGCCGCTCCGGCCGGCGCAGGGCGTCGAGCTTTTCCAGAAGTTCCAAGACGGTCTGCGGGCGCAGCTCGAAGGCGCGGTGGGCGTGCAGGTGGAACTCGCAGCTCAGCGCCGCCAGTCGGGCGTGTTCGCTCGGCACCTTGAGCCGCGCGCAGAGCGCGCCGAGCGGCGCGAGGCCGCGACGCTCGTGGCCGATATGCTGCGGCAGCACGGCGGCCGGCGTCAGCGCCTTGCCGAGATCGTGGGTCATGACGCAAAAGCAGATCAGATCGTCGCCGGGTGCGAGTCGCGCAGCCAGGTCGACGGCCAGCTCCAGATGCGCGCCGGCGTCGATTTCCGGATGATGTTCGACGCTTTGCGGCACGCCGTAGAGCGCGTCGAGCTCGGGGAAGATGACGGCCAGCGCGCCGCAGCCACGCAGTGCGGCCAGGAAGGCCGATGGTCTCGGCTCGCGCAGCGCCTTCGCGGTTTCCGCCCAGCTCCGCTCGGCGACCAGCTGCGCAACCTCGCCGTTTTCCACCATGCCGCGCATGAGTTCAAGGGTTTCCGTCGCGATCCTGAAGCCAAGCGGCGCGTAGCGCGCGGCGAAGCGCGCCACCCGCAGCACCCGCACCGGATCCTCGGCGAAGGCCGGTGAGACGTGGCGCAGGATGCGTGCCTCGAGATCCGCGCGGCCGCCGAAGGGGTCGACGACCCGCCCGTCGCGGGCCTCGGCCATGGCGTTGATCGTGAGATCGCGCCGCTCCAGGTCCTGTTCGAGAGTCACCGATGGATCGGCGTCGAAGACGAAGCCGTGATAGCCGCGTCCGCTCTTGCGCTCGGTGCGCGCCAGCGCGTATTCCTCCTGGGTCTCGGGGTGCAGGAACACCGGGAAATCCCTGCCCACCGGACGGAAGCCGCGCGCGCGCATCTGCTCGGGAGTGGCGCCGACCACCACCCAATCGCGGTCGACGATTTCACGGCCGAGCAGCTGGTCGCGGACGGCGCCGCCGACGAGGTAGGTGTCCACGCGCTCCCGATTCCGGTGACGAACGTCGGCGGCTCGCGCCGGCGCCCCGTCGAAGCATCATATCCGCTGCCGCGGTGGCGCTCAGGTGCCGCGGCGGCCCGATGCGCCGCGCGCGTCGACCGCCAGTAACCTGGGCATCACCGCCGCACTCGGCATCGGCACGATGCCGAGTGCGGCGAGGCCGTCGTCGTCGATCACCGAGTCGATTTCGAGCGAGCGAAAGTTGTCGCGGCTGAAGGGCTTGCCCGGCAGCCACTCGCCGAACCGCGCCTGCAGGCGACCGAGCGGATCAGGCAGCGGCACGACCAGGCGTCGCAGGCCGAGCATGCTGGCGGTCGAGCGTACGATGTCGATCAGGCGCATCACCTCCGGACCGCCGAGCTCATAGGTGTGGCCGACGCTGTGTGGATGCATCAGCGCGCGGGCGATTGCTTCGGCGACATCGTCGACCCAGACCGGCTGCAGGCGCGCTGCGGCGCGCGCCAGCGGCAGCACCGGCAGCCAGCGCAGCAGTCGGGCGAAGCGAAAATACAGGCCATCGCCATCGCCGAAGATCACCGAGGGGCGAAAGATCGTCCAGGCACGGTCGCTGGCGCGGAGGATGGCCTCGGCTTCGCGGCGGCTCTGCAGGTAGTGGCTGCTGCCGAAATCCACGCCCAGCGCGCTCATCTGCAGCAGCCGGGGTACGCCCGCCGCGTGGCAAGCGTCGACCAGAGTCTGTACGAGTTCGACGTGAACGCGGCGGAAACCGCGACCGTCGCTGCCGCGCTCGTTCAGGATGCCGACCAGATTGACCACGGCGTCGCAGCCGCCGAGCAGCCGCGTCAGCGCGGCGCGGTCGTGGACGTCGGCATTGACCACCTCGATGCCCGGCACCACGCGAAACGCGCGCTGCCGGTCGCGATTGCGCGAGGGCACGCACACCGAATGCTCGTCGCGGGCGAGCCGCCAGGCCAGATGGCGGCCGACGAAGCCGGTACCGCCCAGCAACAAGATTCTTTGCCTGCGCATGTCCTGTTCCGCCGCGCTCCTGCCTGGACTCGCGGCCGACGGGTCGCCCCGACGGCTTCCGCTGCAGCCTGACCGGTTCCGCACGCGCGTGCAAGTCGCGCCCCGCGCGCCGCTGGAGCGATCGGGTCAGTGGCTTTCGGTGGGGCAGACAACCTGTTTGCGCGGGCTGGATACCTGCGGCAGCCGGAAGGCCTGGCCGGGGCGCGGCATGCGCGCGGTGAGTGGGAGCACGGTGCCGTTCAGGCGCCAGTCGTAGATCACGCTGAAGGCGAGCACGCGCGCCACGTACTCGCGAGTCTCGCGATAAGGAATGGTTTCGATGAAGAAGTCGGGCTCCAGCGCGCCACGCGCCGCAAGCCAGCGTCCGACCGGCGCCGCGCCGGCGTTGTAGGCGGCGCTCGCCAACCAGGGGCTGCCCTGGTAGCGCTCGGCCATGCGACCCAGATAGCGCGTGCCGAGCTGTACGTTGAGATGCGGCTTGAGGAGATCGGCAGGGCTCGTCCAAGGCAGGCCTTCCGACTTGGCCACTTGCTTGCCGACGCTCGGCAGAAGCTGCATCAGGCCATAGGCGTCGGCGTGCGAGCGGGCGTCGCTCATCCAGGCGCTTTCGGCACGGATGATCGCGTAGGCGAAAGCGGGCTCGACGGCGGCGCCGGCGGCCTCCTCGCGCAGCAGCTTTTCCATGGCGATCGGAAAGCGCTGCTCGTAGAAGCGGATCGTTTCCGGATCGGCCGAATAGGTGAACACTGCGCGGTCATACCAGCCACGCCGATAGGCCAGGTCCGCGGCACGTCGACGCTGTGCGGAGTCCAGGTGCTGGAGGGCGAACTGCCATTCGCGGCGCGCCTCCGGCTGCATGCCGAGCTCGCGGAACTCGAAGGCGCGCAGCAAATCCGGCTGTGCGGCGATGGCGGCCTCGGCGACGCCATCGACGGGCAGACTCTGCGGGCAGATCGCGTAGGGCCGATCGATCCAGTCCGCAGCCAGAAAGCCGTGAAAGTTGGCCTCGCTGGCGAGCTCCGCGTAGAGCGGCGCGGCCTCGGCAGCGCGGTCGAGCTTGCCCAGCACTCGCGCGCGCAGATAGCGCCAGCGCTCGTCGCGCTGCTGCTCGCTGCTCAGGCGATCGAGCGCGGCGAGGGTCGCTGCCCAGTCCTGCGTCGCCAGCGCGACCCGCACCCGCCAGGCTCGCGTGGCGTCGTCGTCGGCTCCGCCGGGTAGAGCGTCGAGGCGCGCCGTGGCGTCGGCGGAGTAGCTGGTCGAGCGGTACAGGGCGAGTGCGTGCAGCACCCGCTCGCGCTGCGCTTCGTTCCATTGGAAGCGCGGTTCCAGGCTGCCCCAGGCAGCTTCCGCGGCGGCGCTGTTGCGCCGCGCGAGGCGGGTCAGCGCGGTCGCCGCCGCTTCGCGGGAAGCGATATCGTCGGTCCAGGTCACGGCGTTCGTGAGGGTCCCGGGCGGGTCGCGCAATGCGGCCACCAGACGATCGGCGCGGCTGCGCGCCGCGCCGTCGAGAAGCGCCGCCGCGGCCGTGGCGATCTTGATGTCACCCTGCTCGACGGCGCGCGCGACTCGCCCCTCGACCGTGGCGTCGTCGAGAATCCCGCTCTGCCGGGCGCTGCGCAGGATCGGTGCGCAAGACTGCGGCAGGGGGCGTGGGTCCTCCCATAGCGGCGCGATGTCGGCGGCGTAGTCGAGCCGCACGTTCTCGGCCAGGCGGGCCTGCAGTTCGCTGCACTTCAGGTCGCGTGGACCTTCCGCGCTCCACGATGCGCGAAACCGGTGCCAGTCGCCACGCCGCGCGAGCTCGCGTAGCCAGGCTTCGCGCAGGTCGCTGGCAGGCAGGCTCGCCGGCCAGCGCGCGAGGAAGCGCTCGATGTCCTCGGTTCGGGCGCTTCGGATCTGCCGGCGCAGGGCCGCCAGCTCGATATAGGGCGTCAGCGGGTAGCCGGCTTCTTCGAGGCTGGAGGCGAGCCGCTTCCAGCTCGTGTTGCCTGGCTTTGCAGCCTGTGCCATGGCTTCCCGAAACTGCACCCGCTGATCGGCTGAATCGGCTGCGGCGCGCGCTTCGCCGTGCGCCGCGCTGAGCAGCGCGAGCAGCGCGAGCAGGGTGCAGGCGCCCAGGCCGGCGCCGAGCGCGCGGTGCAGGCGGCGCCAGGGCGGTCTCATGCGAGCTGCAGCGGGATGCGCACCCGCGCCGCGATCGGCAGATGGTCGGAGACCAGCTGCGGCAGCGCCCAGCGCTGCTCGACCTGGATCGAGCCCGACACCAGGATCTGGTCGATGGCGCGGGTCGGGCGCCAGCTGGGGAAGGTGGCGGGCGCTTCACGGGGACGCAGCAGGTTGGTGCGCGCGAAGAGCGGATCGAGCTCCCGACTCTGCGCCGGGGTGTTGAAATCGCCCATCAGCACCGCGTTCGGGTAACCCTGCAGGAGCTCGGCGAGGAAGGCCAGCTGGCGCGCGCGCGCCGCAGAGCCGAGCGAGAGGTGTGCCACCACCAGGATCAGGGCGTCAACGCCGCTGCCGAAGCGTACCCACAGCGCGCCGCGGCCCGGGATGCGCCCCGGCAGGGGATAGTCGCGGATCTCGTCGGGCTGCCAGCGCGCCAGCAGGCCGTTGCTGGAAGCGGCGAGCTTGGCGACCCGGCGGTTGGGTTGGTAGCTCCAGAACGGAAACTCCGCTGCTTCGGCAAGATAGCGGGTCTGGTTCATGAAGCCAGAGCGCAGGCTGCCGGCGTCGGTTTCCTGCAGGCCGACCAAGTCAAACTGGCCGATCAGCCGAGCCAGATCGTCCAGATGGGCACGCTTGCCGTTGGGCAGCACCTGGTTCCAGCTTTGCGTCACGTAGTCGCGGTAGCTGCGCACGCTGGCGCCAGCCAGGATATTGCAACTCAGCAACTGCAGGCTCTGGCCGCCGGCGCCTGCCGCGTCCGGCAGCAGAATTCGCTTACCGCGCTCCGCAATGGCTGCGGGCGCCAGCTTGGGCGACTGCAGCGCGCCGGGAACGACGGTGCTATTTCGTGGCCTTGGCCGCGTCGGCATGTTCCTTGGCAACCAGCCAGTCGACCAGCGCGATCAGGTTCTCGTAGCTGCCCGCGGACGCGCCGGTCACGCGGTACTTGCCCTGCACGACCACGCTCGGCGTGCCGTCGATGTGGTAGGCCGTGACCATCTGTCGCGAGCGGGCCAGTTTGCTTTCCACCTCGAAGGAGTTGGCGGCCGACAGGAACTTGCCGCGATCCACGCCATGCTGAGCGTAGAAGCTGGCCATGTCATCGATCGAGCGCAGCGGCAGGCGCTCGACGTGCAGGGCATCGAACATGGCCTGATGGGTCTGCGCGAGGACGCCGAGCGATTGCGCGGCGTAAAAGGCGCGCGCGAAGGGCTCCCAGCTCGCATTGAATACCGCCGGCATGGACTGGAAGCTGGCGTAGGCAGGCAACGACTTGCGCAGCTGCTCGGCGTAGGGCTGGAAGTGCGCGCAGTGCGGGCAGGCGTAGGAGAAGATCTCCAGCACCTCGATCTTGTCGCCGGTCGAGGTCGGCTGCGCCGGGTCGATCAGGAAGTAGTTCTTGCCGGCTTCCCACTGCGCCGGTGCGGACTCCGCGGCGCCGGCCGCGGCGACGGTGAGCAGTGCCCCACAGACGATGGCAAGGAATTTGGTCATTGTGGAAACCTCATCGGTTCGACGCCCTGGGGCATCAGCGTGCCGCGCTGTCCTTGGCAATCAGATACTGTACCAGCGGCACGATGTTTTCGAAGCTGCCGGCAGAGACGCCGGTCAGACGATAGCGACCGTTGACGATGATGGTCGGCGTCGACTCGATGCCGTAGGCCTTCATCTGCTGGTCGGCGCGGCGAATGCGAGTGTTGACGGCAAACGAGTTGGCCACGCCGAGGAAGTCCTCGGCGCTGACGCCGAAGCGCGTATAGAAGCGCGCGGCGTCTTCCAGTGAGGGCATTGGCTTCAGCGGTCGGTGGGTCTTGGGGTCGCTGATGCGCAGCGCGCCGTCATCTTTCCAGACGGCGTCGAAGGTCGCTTCGTGGGCCTTGTCGAGGATGCCGAGCGCCTGCAGGGTGAAGAAGGCGCGCTGGAACATCGGCCAGTCCTCGTCCGAGCGGAAGCTGGCCGGCATGTAGGCGATCTCGGCGTTTTCGGGCAGCGCCGCGGCCAGCTTGCGCATGGTCACCTGAAACACGTTGCAGGCCGGACAGGCATAAGAAAACACTTCGAGCACTTCGATCTTGTCGCCGGTCGAAGTGGGCTGCGGCGGTTCGATCACGAAATACTGCTTGCCGGCTTCCCAGGGCTCGGCCGCCTGGGCGAACGCCAGCGCGCTGAAGGCAAGGCCGAACAGCAGGATGTAGAGACGCTTCAGCATGGGAACTCCTGGGGCAGATGCGGGATGCCGTGCGCGGCACGGCGTGGATCGAGGGTGAATCAGTGGGATCACTCCGCGGTGGCGTTGGTTCCCGGGCCCGCCGTGTGCAGGCCCGCCACATAGGAGGAAACCGCTTCGATATCGGTCGCGCTGAGCCGCGCGGCGATCGCCGGCATGATCTTGGCGTTGGCATCGTCGCCCCAGGTGGTACCGGCTTTCCATTCGTTCAGCTTGGCCGAAACGTAGCTGGGCCACTGGCCGGCGAGCTGCGGGAAGCCGGCGCCGGCGACGCCGTGGCCGTCGGGTCCATGGCAGGCCATGCAGGCCGGCACGCCGATGTTGCTGTCGCCGCCCCGATAGAGAGCCTCGCCGCGCGCAACGAGCGTCTCGTCGGCGACGCCGGGCTGCGAGGCCTTGCTGGCGAAAAAGGCGCCGACGTCGCGCATGTCGGCAGGCTGCAGCATGCTGGCGAAGCCGAACATGATGACGTTGTCGCGCTTTTGGGTCTTGAAGAGCTCGAGCTGGCGAGCGGTGTAGGCCTCGTTCTGGCCGGCGAGCTTGGGGTATTGATCGTCGACCGGGTTGCCGTCGACGCCGTGGCAGGCGCCGCAGATCGCGGCCTTGGTCTCACCGGCGGCGGCATCTCCGTAAGGATCGGCAGCGGCCTGCGGATCCTGCGCAAGCGTCCAGCCGGCGGCCAGCAGGGCCATCAGGCCGACGGCGTTGCGAACAAGAAAATGCCGAAAGCTCATACACTGGACTCCGCAAGCGGTGAAAGGCCACAGGCCGGGTCGCCGCGGACGGCGGCGTCAAGAGCGTCGATTATCGTAGCGCGTCCGGGGGCGGTCAAACGCGCACTTCGGCGGCGCGGCGCGCCGTGACGGGCTTCCAGGAGTGAAGATGCAGGTCAGCAACCCGTTTCGCACCGCCCGCTTCGTGCTTGGCGCCCATCGGCTCGATCAGCTGCCGCCCGACGCTGGCGCCGAGGTGGCCTTTGCCGGCCGTTCCAATGCCGGCAAGTCGAGCGCGCTGAACGCGATTTGCGACCAGCGCAATCTTGCTCGCACCTCGCGCACGCCCGGAAGGACCCAGCAGATCAACGTGTTCGAACTGGGCTCGGAGCAACGGCTGGTCGACCTGCCGGGCTATGGCTATGCCCGCGTGCCGGAGGCTCTGCGCCTGCACTGGCGCGGGGTGCTGGATGCCTATCTGCGCAGCCGCGGCTCGCTCATGGGCCTCGTGCTGGTGATGGACGTGCGTCATCCGCTGCGTGAGTTCGATCGCGACCTGCTGGCCTTCGCCGCCGCCAGCAGGCGGCGCTGTCACTGTCTGCTGACCAAGGCGGACAAGCTCTCGCGCAGCCAGGCGCAGCGCGCGCTGGCCGTCGTCACGGAGGCGCTGGCGGGAGAATATCCGGGTTTCGACGCCCAGCTTTTTTCGGCGACCGCCGGCAGCGGCGTGGATGCGGCGCGCGAGCTGCTCGCAGCCTGGCTGGGGGTCTGAGAGCCAGGCTTGGCGTCCAGCAGCCCGTACGCTTCCCTGCGAGCGGCACTGCGTCGCGGATCATCGCGGCCGGGGGAGTGCCGAACGGCTCTTTGCAGCGGAGCCCCGCGGCCTCATAGTGCAGATTCCACAGTGGAGTTTGCAGCGTGTCCGGACCTTCCCTCGTCAAGGAAACGCCGCTCGTCGATCGGGCGGAACTGGTTGCCTACATCGAGGCCGGAGCCAAGCCGCCGGCCGCCTGGCGGATTGGCACCGAGCACGAGAAGTTCGGCTTTCGCCTGGACGACTTGCGACCGCCGAGCTGGGACGGCGAGCGCGGCATCGCGGAGCTGCTGCTGGGCCTGACCCGCTTCGGCTGGCAGCCGGTTCGCGAGCACGAGCGGCTGATCGCACTGCAGCGCGATCAGGCCTCGGTCACTTTGGAGCCGGCCGGCCAGCTCGAGCTATCCGGCGCGCCGCTGGAGACGATCCACCAGACCTGTGCCGAGGTTTCCGGCCACCTGCGCGAGGTCAAGTGCGTCGCCGACGAGCTCGGACTCGGCTTTCTCGGCATGGGCTTCCAGCCCAAGTGGCGGCGCGAGGACATGCCGTGGATGCCAAAGGATCGCTATCGCATCATGCGCGCCTACATGCCGAAGGTCGGCGCGCTCGGCCTCGACATGATGACCCGCACCTGCACGGTGCAGGTCAACCTCGACTACGCCGACGAAGCAGACATGGTCAAGAAGTTCCGGGTGGCGCTTGCGCTGCAGCCGGTGGCGACCGCCCTGTTTGCCGACTCGCCGTTCAGCGAAGGGCGGCCCAACGGTTTTCTGAGCTATCGCTCGCACATCTGGACCGACACCGATCCCGACCGCACCGGCATGCTGGATTTCGTCTTCGAGGACGGCTTCGGCTTCGAGCGCTGGGTTGACTATCTGCTCGACGTGCCGATGTATTTCAGCCACCGCGCAGGCGAGTACGTCGATCTGGCGGGGCGCTCGTTCCGCCGCTTCCTGGCCGGCGAACTGGCCGAGCTGCCAGGTCAGCGGCCGACCCTGCGCGACTGGGACGACCACATGACGACGGCCTTCCCGGAAGTGCGCCTGAAGCGCTTCCTGGAGATGCGTGGCGCCGATGGCGGGCCCTGGAACCGTCTCTGCGCGCTGCCGGCGTTCTGGGTCGGATTGCTGTACGACTCCACTGCGCTCGATGCCGCTTGGGATCTGGTCAGGGATTTCAGCCGCGAGGAGCGCCACGCGCTGCGCGAGGGCGTGCCGCGGCGGGCGCTCAAGCTGCCGTTTCGCGGCGGCAGCGTGCGCGATCTGGCCGATCAGGCGCTGGCGATCGCTGCCGAGGGCCTGCGCCGTCGGGCGCGGCTGACCCCGGCCGGCATCGACGAACGCATGTTTCTCGACGAGCTCCTGCGCATCGTCGATGCCGGCCAGACCCCCGCCGAGCGCAAGCTCGAGCTCTTCCACGGTCCCTGGGGCGGCGACGTCGACCATGTGTTCCGCGAGTTCGCCTACTGAACGACGCCGGAGAATGACTTCCGGCGCTGGCACGCGGCGCGGACGCATGGCAGAACACGGTCTCCTCCTGGCTGAGATCCGAGCCATGTCGCGCCTCCGTTTCGCCGCCCCGATCTTGCTGTCCGTCCTTTTGGCCGCCCCGGCGGCCGCGGCCGGCACCCGCCTGCTGCGCTTCCCCGATATCTGCAGCGGGCGCGTGGTGTTCACCTATGCCGGCGACCTGTGGACCGTGGCCGCGAGCGGCGGCACCGCCGTGCGCCTCACCGCCGGGCCCGGCATCGAGCAGGCCGCGCGCTTCTCGCCGGACTGCTCGCGGATCGCCTTCACCGGCGAGTACGGCGGTGACGATCAGGTCTATGTGGTGCCGGCGGCCGGCGGCGAGCCGACCCAGCTCACCTGGTACCCGGGGCTCGGCCCACTGCCGCAGCGCTGGGGCTTCGATCATCAGGTTTACGGCTGGACCCCGGACGGCGCGAGCGTGCTGTTCCGCTCCTGGCGCGACTCCACCAACACCTCGCGGCCGCGGCTCTATGTCGTGCCGGCGGCCGGCGGCCTGCCGAGCGCGCTGCCGCTGCCGAGCGCCGGCGTGGGCCGCTATTCACCGGACGGCAAGCGTCTGGTCTACTCGCCCAAGTTTCGTGATTTCCGCACCTGGGACCGGTATTCCGGCGGTTGGGCGCAGGATCTCTTCATCTACGACTTCGCCAGCCGCGCTACCCGGAACATCAGCGCCAACCCGTTCACCGATCGCGACCCGGTGTGGATCGGCAGCGCGATCTACTTCCTTTCCGACCGCAGCGGCAACCTGAATCTCTACCGCTACGATACCGCGAGCGGCGAGACCGCGGCGCTCACCGCCTATCGCGGCGTCGACGCGCGCTGGGCAAGCGGCGACGTCAACGGCCAACTGATCTATGAGGTCGACGGCCGCCTGCACGTGTTCGACACCGCGAAGGCCGAGGATCGCGCGCTCGAGATCCACGTGCCGAGCGACCTGGTGCGCGCACGCCCGCACGAGCGGGAAGTCGCCGACCAGATCGAGGGCTTCGCGCTCAGCGCCAACGGCAAGCGCGCGCTGTTCACCGCCCGCGGCGAACTCTTCAGCGTGCCCCTCGAGCACGGCATCAGCCTCAACCTGAGCCATACGCCGGGCGCGCACGAGCGCGAGGCGAGCTGGGATTCCAAGGGCGAGCGGGTGGTCTACGTATCCGACCAGTCCGGCGAAGACGCGATCTGGGTGCGTGCCAGTGACGGCAGTCAGCCGCGGCAGCTGACCCGTGAGCCGCTGGGGCGGCTCTACGCGCCGGCCTGGTCGCCGGACGGCAAGCGGATCGCCTTCGTCGACAGCGCCAACAACCTGCGCGTGGTTGGCGTCGACGGTGGCGCGGCGAACGTGTTGGCCCACGATCCCGGACAACAGCGCCGCGACTACGTCTGGTCGCCCGGCGGGCGCCTGCTCGCCTACACCCTGACCAACCCGCAGACCCTGCAGAGCCAGCTGTATCTGCACGATTTCGTCGGCGGGCGCACGGTCCAGGTTGGCGATCCCCGCTTCGACGCCTTCGCTCCGGCCTTTTCGCCCGATGGCGGGCAGCTCTGGTTCCTCGGCCGCCGCGAGTGGGCGCCGCAGCTCTCGCAGATCGAGTGGGATTTCGCCGCCAACCGCGATACCGTGATCTTTGCTCTGGCGCTCGCCAGGGACGGAAAGAACCCGTTTGCGCCGCGCGATGACAGCGCTACCGGCGAGCTTGGCGACGCGGCCAGCAAGGCCGACGCGGAGGCGGCCGGCAAGAAGAAGTCGGGCAAGAAAGCCGATGCGGCGGACCAGCGGATCGACTTCGATGGCCTGAACGAACGCATTGCCCGCGCGCCGATCGAGGCCGACAACGTCGAGTGGCTCGGTCTGACCGCGAAAGCCGTGCTGTATCTCGTCTCCGACGCGCCCTATTACGGTCGGCAGGGCGCCTTCAAGCCGAGGCTCAAGCGCTGGTCGTTCGAGGAGCGCAAGAGCGAGGATCTGGTCGATGGCGTGGAGGCGCTGGCACTCGCGGCCGACGGCAGCCGCCTGCTGCTGCGCGGCGACGAGGGCTGGAAGGCGCTCGATCCGGGCAGCGCCAAGCCCGAGCCGAAGTCGGTCGATGTTTCCGGCCTGTTCATGCGGGTCGAACCCAAGGCCGAATATGCGGAGATCTTCCGCGAGGTCTGGCGGCGTTACCGCGACTATTTCTACGCGCCCAACATGCACGGCTACGACTGGACCGCGCTGCGCGCCAAGTACGAGCCGATGCTGGCCTGGGTCGGCGATCGCAGTGATCTCAATTATTTGCTGGGCCAGATGGTCGCCGAGCTGTCGAGCTCGCATGCCTACGTCGACGGCGGGGATCTGGGTCTGCCCGAACCGCCACATGTGGCTCTGCTGGGCGCGCGCTTCGAGGCCGACCGCGCCGCCGGCCGCTACCGCATCGCGCAGATCCTGCGCGGCGAGAACGACGAGGAGCGCTATCGCTCCCCGCTCACCGAGTTCGGCGTGGAGGTGCACCAGGGCGACTACCTGCTCGCGATCAACGGGCAGGAGCTCGGGCTTGCCGAAAACCCCTACCGGTTGCTGCGTACCGCGCCAGGCCAGCCGCTGCGCCTGCTGGTCAACTCCAGCCCGAGCGCGCGCGGCGCGCGCAGCGTGCTGGTGAAGCCGATCGACAGCGAAATGCCGCTCAACTACTACGGCTGGGTCGCCCGCAACCGCGAAGCGGTCGCCAAGGCGAGCGACGGGCGCATCGGCTATCTGCACGTCCCCGACATGGGCGCAGACGGCATTCGCGAGTTCGTCAAGTGGTACTACCCGCAGCTGCGCAAGCAGGGTTTGGTGATCGACGTGCGCGACAACGGCGGCGGCAACGTCTCGGCGATGATCATCGAGCGCCTGTCGCGCAAGCTGCTCGGCCTCGACTATGCGCGCAACCTCGATCTGGTCGGCACCTATCCGCAGCAGACCTTCCTTGGTCATCTGGCGGCTCTTTGCAACGGCACCACGGCCTCTGACGGCGATATTTTCTCCTACATGTTCCAGCGCGCCGGCCTGGGGCCGCTGATTGGCACCCGCACCTGGGGCGGGGTGGTCGGCATCAGCGGCTGGGGTCCCCTGATCGACGGCGGCAGCGTCTTCGTGCCGCAGTACGCGACCGCCGACAGCAGCGGTCAGTACGTGATCGAGGGCCACGGCGTCGATCCGGACATCGTGGTCGAGGAAGACGTCGCGGCGGAGCTGGCCGGGCGCGACCCGCAGCTCGAGCGGGCGATTGTCGAGCTGGAAAAGGCGATCGCCAAGGATCCGCCGCGGCTTCCGGCGCGGCCGGCGGACCCGGTCAAGGCGCCGCCCGGCATGCGCGCCGGCGACTGAACCCGCAGCGCCGCGCGCTCAGACCGTGCTGACGTCGCGCAGCGTCCAGTGACGACCGATCAGCAGGGTCAGGCGCTGCTTGATGATCGAGTGCGGCAGCGAGCTGATCACTTCGCAGCTCACGTGTACGTCGGCCTGGTGCGCGCTCACCTGCGCCTGCGGATCGCTGACGCCGAGCGCCGGATCGATCGAGTCCGGATCCGGCTGCATCGCGCGCCAGCGCAGCCACAGGGTGGGCTCGCGCAGCGCCGCCTGCAGGGCTTCCGCGAGGCCCTCCGAGGTGCTGCCCTGGAAGGAGAGTTCTTCCGACTCGCCGCGGGCGCTGGCGAGATCGTCGATCGAGAAGATGAAGCGCTGGGGCGTACTCATGTGCTGAATCCTGGTTGCCTGGCTCCAGTCTAATCGAAGCACGCCTCGGGTTTCGGCGCGGCGGGCGCCTGCCGCGGAGATCGCGCCGCGGTGCCGCGCTCGAAGCCGCCGGTGACCTCGCCTGCACCGCGCCGGCGCACACGACCGCGGCGACGCAAGCGCCGCGGCCGTCCGCAGGTGGCCGCGGCATGGGCTGAAGCTCAGTCGTAATCCCACAGCACGCGCACCTTCTGCAGGCGCACGGCGGTGTTGGCGCAGTCGAGGTCGGCGCGCACCAGATAGCTGCAGGTGGCGGCGTGCACCCAGCGATCCGGGCCGACGTGGGCGTTGCGCCATATCGCGCCGGGAGCGGCCGCAGTTCCGGTGTCGATGATCGGGCTGATCCGTGTCACCGTGCGCAGGCTGACGTCGGGGTCGTCGACCCGTTGGCAAATTTCCCACAGCGAAACCCGCAGGCCGGCAGTGGTGGAGTTGTCCGCCGCCCACAGATCCACCCAGGTGATGCGGTGGTCGCTCGGGAATTCGATGTTGGCGTAGGCGCCATAGCTTGACCCGACTGCCGAACACGTCAGACTCATGTCGCTGGTGAAGGTGTAGGGTACGGCTGTGCGATTGAAGCGAAAGTCCGTACCGATCACCGAAGTCCAGATCGGATCGACATCCGGGTTGGGGGCCTGCGGATCCGCGTCAGCGCGGGCCAGGCGGGCGGCGAGCAGGGCACGATCATCCAGTGGCGGGGCAAGGAACACCGCGTCGGTCGCTGGATCAAAGCCCAGCGCGCGGATTTCGGCCGGATCGGTGACGCGGATGTCGCCGGGTTGGGGGTCGGCCAGCGCGGCGCCAGCCAGACACATGCCCAGCAGCGTGGCCGCCATGGCAAATGAGGTTTGCATGGAATTCTCCTGATTCAGGACAGCGTGGTTCAGAACGGTGCGGTTCAAGGCGACGCTTCAGGGCACGGTGTAGTCGACGTGGGTGCTGAACGTGCCGCGGAAGATGCGGTCGGTCGGCTGGGTCTCGATCAATACGCGCTGTATCCACGCCTTGCTGGCGTCGCAGGCCTTGGTGCTGATGTCGAAACGAGCTTCGACCCAGGCGCGGCATGTGCTCGAAACGAGCTCCGAGTCCAATGACATCACGCTGATGAAGTAGCCGTCGGCATTGCCATCTGGCGTGCGGGTGGCCAGCTCCGTTGACGTCGAATCGGTATCACCCGGGGATTGGCACACTTGCATCAGACGCAGCGACATGGGCGTGGCATCACTGGTGCGGCGTCCATAGATGCTGACGTAGCGGATGCTGCTGTTCGCCGGCAGGTTGAACGGATAACGCACGATGTGCGGCGTGGCGCGCGTGCTTTCGTTGGTGCAGGCGTAGTTGCCGGAGGCGAAACTGTAGAGGTCATCCGCGCGGGCGGGCTTGCCGTCGACGCCGGTGATCACGCGAAAGTCGCGGTTGGGATAATCGAGCGCGCCGCTTGGGCCGCTGAACAGGGCGCAAGCCAGCAGCGCAGCGATGAATGGCGGTCTGATCATGATTGGGTTCCTCGTCACTGTTCGTACTGGATGCGCAGCTTGCGCACGCTGGTGGTGGCATCGCAGGAGGGAAACTGCACATAGGCCACGTAGGCGCACAGGTGGTTGTCGACGACATGGCTGAGGCCGGCCAGGGTCGTGAAAGGGCCACTGTTGCCACTGCTCTGGAGGTACGCCAGTTCGGTCAGGGTCGGCACGGACGCAGGATCGACATTGGGCAGGCAGGTTTCGCGCAACTTCGCCGTGACGTCGCCGCTCGCGGACAGATCCTGGCCCCACATGCGGAAATGGGTGATGGTGCTGCCATGGGGCAGATGCATGCGCGCATAGGCGTACCTGGGCGCCGAGCCGTTCTCGCACCACAGCGTGCCGAAGTCGGGATTGGAGACGAACTCCAGGCCCGACCCGCCCGGGCGAAAGTCGATGCCGAGGACGTTCGACCATCCGCTGGCCAACATCGGGGCGAGCGTGGTCTCGGCCTCCGCTGCGTCATCCGTCGCGCTGAGGGTCCACGGCACGCGGCTTGTGCCCACACCCCCATCCATCGGTTCGTCCGGCGTCGGCGACGCGGCGCCGACGCTGCCCGCCGCCAGCGCGAGGCTCGCGCCGGCGGCAAGGGCACGTATTGCCATCACATAGCTTGCTCGCATGATTCCTCGATCTCCCGTTCGGGCTCGGCAAGTGCGCACGTGGCCTGTGAGCCCCGTCACCACGTGCACAGGGGTGCTTCAACTCGGTTCCGACTCCGACACATGCCGCAGGCGGATCCACAACCTCCAAATCGCCATAAGCGCAGGTTGGCGCGTAAACCAGACATGGCCGTGCGCATCGGTCGTGGATAGGCGGTGCCGGCGTGCCGCGGAGCGGAGCGCCGAACGGCTGGGCGGCAAGCTCTTGTTGGCTACCAACACCAAGCTCGGCGCCAGGGAGGTCATCGCGCGCTAGCGGTCCCTGGCCGGCATCGAACGTGGCTCCGGGCCGAAAGCGGCCGCCACTCACCGATCACGACCTGCGGATCCTGCAAATCGTCCAGAGGTATCCGGTGGAACTCACAAAGACCCCCTGTGCGGCATCAACGCGCCCGACCGCGCGCGGCAAGGCCGCTTCTCCGCGCTCAAGGCAAGAGCCTACCCAGCCGCCGAAGTGGTGCCACAAATGGCACTTCGCCTATCGGTGAATCAACGTCTTGCGCGTTGAACTGCGGAACTTGGGGAGCCACAGGCTGGCGACGGCCAGCAGGCTCGCGCTACAGGGCCAGCCCAGGTAGCGCAGCTCCGCAGCGGGCGCCAGCGCGGCGAGCGGCAGCGCATGGAGCCAGGCGCTGGCGAGCAGGACCAGCGCCAGACGCCCGTCCGCCGCATTGCGTCGCCGCCAGGCCCAGGGCAGGACCAGCAGGCCGATACCGAGATAGGGCCAGGCGGCCAGCGCGGCGCTCGCGCGCAGGCGCTCGGCGCTCGCCATGACGGCGCGGTGGAGCGGACCGCGGTTGGCCGGCAGCGGCGGATTGTCGGCGTAGGGCACCGCGGCGTCGACGTAGATCAGGGCACGCGGCCACTCCGGGCGGTGGGTGCCGAACAGCGCGCGGCTCAGCCGCCAGCGATGGGCGAGCCAGGCGCCCGGCGCCGCGCGCAGACCGGCGAGCCAGGCGTCTCGCAGCGCGTCCAGCTCGCGCGGGCTGAAGGGCGGGTCGAAGGGGCTGCGCATGCCGTGGCGGGTGTGCTGCAGCATCGGCAGGTTGCTCCAGGGGCGAAACGCCTCCGCCAGCTCGGCGACGTCGAGGCCCGGCCCGTACAGGAAGGGCGGCAGGAGCAGTTCGTCGCGGGCGATCGACAGCGCCGCCAGATCGAACTGCGCCAGCGAGGGCCACAGCGGCACCTGGCGTTCGACCTGGGCCGACAGCAGGCGGCCCAGGCCCACGGCGGCCAGCAGCAGGACGGCAGCGAGCGCCAGCGGGCGCAGCGTGCC
>CAZORA010000016.1:0-46758 GCA_964582225.1 uncultured Dokdonella sp.
CGCGACCCCGACCTTGGCAAGGTCGTGCTCTACCAACTGAGCTATTCCCGCGTGGGAGGCGCATCTTACTTTCTGTGGCGCAGGTGTCAATCCCTTCCCTGTCTGCGCCGCAGCGAGCCGCTCGGTCCCGCGCGAGCCGCCGCCAGGGATCCTGGCGTCGTTGGAGAGGAATCGCGATCGTCTGGGATTTTTGGCGCATGCCGCTCCGCGCGCGCTAAACTCCTTTTCCGGCCGCCTCCAGGATCGGTTGGGGCAGACAAAGGTAAGGGGAAATGCCGCGATCGAAGACGCTGCTGTGCCGCGCGCGCACTTTGTGGTTGTGCTCTGTGCTCGCGGCGAGCGCGCCCGCGATCGCCGACTGGTCGATCCCGGCTGGCGCGACGAGCGCGCTCTCCGGCGGCGATGTTCGCCTTGCCTGCACCGATCTCCACCTCGACGGCACCCTGGTCATCGGCGCTAGCGGGAGCCTTACGCAAGTCCGCAGCGTCCGCATCGGTCCCGCCGGCAACCTGCAACTGGAAGGCGGGCGCGTCGAACTTGCGCAGCAGTGGAGCGTCCAGGGCAACGTCGACCTCGGTGGTGGCACGGTGCAGCGCGTCGACCATCCGGATTGTCCGGCTGCCGGACCGCTCGGGCCGCTCGGCCCGGGAGGGCAAGCGGCAGCCGTGCCGGTTCCCGCGCTCGGCACTGCGGCGCTCGCGCTGCTTGTCTTGCTGCTCGCCGGACTCGCCTGGTGGCGGAGGCGAGTCCGCGCCTGAACCCTCGTTTGCCTTCTTCCTTTCAGCTTGCCGATCAGGAATGCCCATGAATGCTCGAATCTCTCTGCTCCTGGCGTGTGCGGCGACGAGCGGTATCGCGATAGCGGCCGACGTGACGATGACCCCACCGGGTGGCGGCAAGGTGATGATCGAATCGGCAGCCGGGGAGCCAGCGCTGATCGTTGCCCCGGGGCGTGAGGTTCGCCTGCCGGGACTGCCGTCCTCCGCGATCTACCCGGGCCTGGTTTGCCACGATGCAGACGGTGTGCTGGGGCAATGCGACCCGGCAGCAACCGCGGGGCCCGTCGGGCCGATGGGGCCACCCGGCCCCACGGGTGATGTCGGTCCCAGTGGTCCAGTAGGCCCGCAGGGCGAACCCGGCCCTGCCGGTCCGATCGGACCCACCGGTGCCGCCGGCCCCCAGGGTGATGCGGGGCCCGTGGGTCCAAGCGGCGCCGCGGGTCCACCAGGAGATCAGGGCCCCGCCGGGCCGGTCGGCCCGCAAGGGCCGCAGGGTGCGCAGGGTGCGCAGGGCGAGGCGGGTCCAATGGGGCCTGCCGGCGCTATCGGTCCGCAGGGCGAACCCGGCCCTGCCGGCCCGATCGGTCCGCAAGGACTGCAGGGCGCCGAGGGCCCGCCGGGCCCGATCGGGCCGATGGGCGCTCCAGGACCCATGGGCCCCATGGGACCCGCGGGCCCGCCGGGCGCCGACGTCGCCGGCCTGAGCGAACTCCGGCACGGCTGCTTCGACGGCGATGGCGTGCCGCTGAGCGGAGTCGGCTATGCCGTGACCCACAGCCAGCCGCAGCAGTATGTCGTCAGTTTTGATGTGGCGATGGGCGCCGCCTACGGGCTGTTCATCGATGCACGCGCCAGCAACGGCCGCAGCCTTGCCGCGCTGACCACGCAGAATGTCGGCGGGGTGACCGTCCAGATCGGCTGGCTCGAAGCGACCGAGACCGCGTCGAAGATCTGCTTCATCGCCATCCGCTGATCGCGCTTCCGGACAGGAGAACTGAAATGAAATCGAAACCCATTCCGGCAGGGCGCAGCGACCAGCTCGCCATTCCCGGCGCTTCCGCACGGTGCCGCCCTCGTCGTCGCACCGGCCGCACCTGCGCCATGCTGGCCCTTGCGCTGTCGATATCCATGGGCGCAGGGATCGCCCAGGCCCAGTCCGAACCGTTCATCGGTCAGCTGATGCTGGTGCCCTACACCTACTGTCCTCGCGGGTGGACCGAAGCCGGCGGGCAGATCATGAACATTGCGCAGAATACGGCTCTGTTTGCGTTGCTCGGGACCACCTATGGCGGCGATGGCCGTACCACGTTCGCGCTCCCCGACCTTCGGGGGCGCGTGCCCGTGGGGCAGGGACAGGGGCCGGGTTTGCCGAACGTCGACCTTGGACAGCTGTGGGGGCAAGCGTCGGTCACGCTCACCACTGCGCAGATGCCCACCCATACCCATGCGCTCCAGGCGCGCAGCGACGCCGCGACGCATGCCGCACCGGCGAACGACCGCGTGCTGGCAACCACGCAGAATGCTGGCAGTTACGTCTCGGGCAACGCCGACACGCCGCTCGATCCAAGCAGTGTCGGCGCGGCGGGCAGCGGACTGCCGTTTCCGGTGCAGAACCCGTCGCTCGGCATGCGCTGGTGTATTGCCCTCGAGGGGATCTTCCCGTCGCGGAATTGACGACCAAGGGGACGGAAACGATTCACCAAGATTGCAGGGCCTCGAATTCAATCAGGGAGTGCACTGCGTTTGAAGGCGCGGCGTGTGAGCTGCGCGCGCGAGTAGCCCGGCATCTTGACCGCAAACGCCTGCAGCACGTTCTTTTCGGCGCGCGCGGCATCAGGCTCGGTCGGGTCAGCGCTGCTGGTTGAGGTAGGGCCAGGCGGCGAGCAGGTACTTGGCGCCGGACCAGATGGTCAGCGCAGCGGCGATGACCAGCAGGGTTTCGCCGACGAAATAGGGACGCAGGTCAGGCACGTTGTGCTGATATAGCAGCACGGCGATCGCGGCAATCTGCATCAGGGTCTTGAGCTTGCCGACGAAGGCCACGCGCACGGTGGCGCGCTGGCCGAGTTCCGCCATCCACTCGCGCAGTGCGGAAATGCTGATCTCGCGGCCGACGATGATCGCGCTGGTGATCGCCATCAGCGGGGTCGGGTTTTCCTGCACCAGCAGAAACAGGGTCACTGCGACCATCAGCTTGTCGGCGACCGGGTCTAGGAAGGCGCCAAAGGCCGACATCATGTCGAAGCGACGCGCCACCCAGCCGTCCAGCCAGTCGGTCAGCGCGGCGAGCAGGAAGATCGCCGCTGCGGCGATATTGGCGCCGCGAAACGGAGCGTAGAAGACCAGCACCATGACCGGCAGCAGGGCGATGCGGAACAGCGTGAGCGCGGTGGGAATGGTGATCTGCATGACTTATCCGTGAAAACTCGCGTAGATGCGTTCGGCCAGGCCGCGGCTCAGACCCTTGACCTGCATCAGCTCCTCTACGCCGGCGCCTTCGATACCCGCCAGACCGCCAAAATGTCGCAGCAGCGCCGAGCGCCGCTGTGGGCCGATGCCGGTGATCTCTTCGAGGCTGCTCTTTTCACGTTTTTTCTCGCGCCGCCCGCGATGACCGGTGATCGCGAAGCGGTGCGCCTCGTCGCGTACTGCCTGGACGAGGTGCGAAGCCGGCGACTCCGGTCCGGGCCACACGCTGCGGCCGCTGGCGCCGAGAATCAAGGTCTCGTCGCCCGCTTTGCGCGCCGTCCCCTTGGCCACGCCGACGATCGGCACGCCCTCGATGCCGATCTCGTTCAACACGTCGACCGCCTGCTGCACCTGACCCTTGCCGCCGTCGATCAGAAGCAGATCGGGCAGGCGCGCCTCGCCGGCCTTGAGACGACGATAGCGGCGCTCCAGCGCCTGACGCATGGCAGCATAGTCATCGCCCGGCGTGATGCCGGCGATATTGAAGCGACGATACTGCGACTTCTCGGCGCCCTCCGGCCCAAACACCACGCAGGAAGCGACCGTCGCCTCACCCATGGTGTGGCTGATGTCGAAACACTCGATCCGCTGCGGCAGCTCGTCGAGCCCGAGCAGCTCGCGCAGCGCCTCGAAGCGGATCAGCAGGGTCTGACGGCTGGCGAGCCGCGCCGTGAGCGCCGCTTCGGCGTTGCGCCGCGCCAGGTCGAGGAAGCCCGCACGCTCGGCGCGCACGCTGGAGGCGATGCGCACGACGTGGCCCATGCGCCCGCCGAGCGCTTCCGCGAGTGCGGTGGCGTTGGACGGCGCGTGGCTCGCGATCAGCTCGCGCGGAACCGGTCGCTCCAGGTAGTACTGACCGATGAAAGATTCCACGATGGCGCCCGGGTCGGCATCGCCGCCGAGGCGCGGGAAAAAATCCCGCGAACCCAGGCTGATGCCGTTGCGAAAAAACAGCACGCTGACGCAGGCGACGCCGCCGCGCACGGCGAGCCCGAGCACGTCCATGTCGGTGCTGGCGCCGCGCACGTAATGATGTGCCTGCACCCGCTTGACCGCGGCGATCTGATCGCGGATCTGCGCCGCGCGCTCGTACGCGAGCTCGGTGGCAGCTTGCTCCATGCGCGCCACCAGCTCGTCCATCATCGTCGCGGCGCGGCCGTCGAGAAACATTTCCGCGTGACGGACGTTTTCGGCGTAGTCGGCCTCGCTGATGTAGCGCACGCAGGGTGCGGTGCAGCGCTTGATCTGATACTGCAGGCAGGGCCGCGAGCGGTTGCGGAAGAAACTGTCCTCGCAGTTGCGGATCTTGAACAGCTTCTGCACCAGATCGAGCGTCTGACGCACCGCGCCGGCGTTGGGAAAAGGGCCGAAATAGCGCCCGCCCTGGTTGCGCGCGCCGCGGTGGAATTCGGCGCGCGAGAACGCGCCCGGGTCCGGTCGCTCACCCTGCCCTGCGCGAGTGGCGGTCAGATGGATGTAGGGGTAGCTCTTGTCGTCGCGCAGGACGATGTTGTAGCGCGGTTTCAGCGACTTGATGAGCTGCGCTTCGAGCAGCAGAGCCTCGCTCTCGGTGCGCGTGACCGTGGTTTCGACGCGCGCGATCTGCGCCACCATGGCGGCGATGCGCGGCTCCATGCGCGGCTTCAGGAAATAGCTGCCGACCCGCTTCTTCAGGCTGGCAGCCTTGCCGACATAGAGCAGACCGCCGGCGGCGTCGAACATGCGATAGACGCCGGGCGCCGGAGTAAGCGTGCGCACGAAGGCCTTGCCGTCGAACGGCGAGCTGGCTGAACCGGAGGACATGGCGTCCATGGTAACCCTGCGCACGCGTTCCTGGCGCGCCGAGAGGCAGTACAGCGCGGTGCCCTAGCCCGCCCTGCGCAGCCGCTCGATCCAGGTGTCGACACCGCGCTCGGCAAGCTCGATCACCCGCTCGAAGTCGGCGATCTCCCCGTAGTAGGGATCCGGCAGCTCCTGATCTCCGAGGAACAGCGCCGGTTCGATTCCCCCCGCTGGCGGCCGAAAGCGCTGCACGGCATGGAGATTCACGCGATCCATCACCAGCAGGTGGTCGAACTGCAGAAAATCCGCCGTGCACACCTGGCGCGGCCGATGCTCCCCGAGCGGGTAGCCGTGGCGCGCCGCGGCAGCGATCGAGCGCGGATCGGCCAGGCCGCCGACGTGATAGTTTTCAGTGCCGGCCGACGCGACTTCGATCGATAGCCCGGCGCGCGCAAAGCGCGCACGGGCAACCGCTTCGACGGTCGGCGAGCGGCAGATGTTGCCCATGCAGACGAACAGGATGTGGCTCACGGCACGTCCTCGGCCAGCAACCCTTCGACCCGTTTCAGATCTTCCGCGCTGTCGACGCCGCCCGGGAACGGCTTCGGGGTGAGTTCGACCTGAACGGCAAAGCCGTGCTCGAGGGCGCGCAGCTGCTCGAGCGACTCGCAGCGCTCAAGGGGCGTCGGAGCGAGCGCCGCGAAGCGCCGCAGGAAGCCCGCGCGATAGGCGTAGATACCGATGTGGCGCAGAAACGGGATTCCGGCAGGCAGGCTGCCGCGCCCCACGGCAAAGGCCTCGCGCGGCCAGGGCAGCGGGGCGCGGCTGAAATAGAGCGCGCGGCCAGCCGCGTCCCGCACCAGCTTGACGCAGTTCGGATCGAACAGCTCGCCGACCGAGGCCAACGGGGTAGCGAGCGTCGCCATGGGCGCATCGCTCGCCGTGAGGGCGGCGGCAACGGCGCGAATGCCGGCGGGCGGCGCCAGCGGCTCGTCGCCCTGCAGGTTGACGACGACGGCATCATCGGCCCAGCCAAGCTGGTGCGCCACCTCAGCCAGGCGATCGCTGCCCGAGGCGTGGTCGCTGCGAGTCAGCAGGGCCTGCACGCCCTCGGTCTCGACCGCGTCGGCAATTCGCGCGTCGTCGGTGGCGACGATCACTGCCTGCGCGCCGGCCGCGCGCGCGCGCCGCGCGACATGCACGATCATCGGCAGGCCGGCGAGCGGCAGCAGCGGCTTACCCGGAAGGCGGGTCGAGCCGTAGCGCGCCGGGATCGCGACGATGAAGGGCGGGATCGGCGCGGTCATCCGTTCTCCAGCGGGTGAAGTTCTGCCGCAGGCTTCAGATCGCCAACCACGTCGACTCCATCCGGCGGCGTGAAGCGGAAGCTGTCGGTGGGCAGCTGCGGGTTGCGCCGCCAGTCGGAAAACTCGATTTCCGTGCTGTTGCCTAGCTGATCACGGAAGCGCATGCGCCGCAGCTGGTCGGCGGCGAAACCGAGTTCGGCGAATTCGAACTGCGGCTCGGTCGCGCGCGGGCTCAGCTTGAGCCAGGCAAGGCCGTCATGGCTGCCGGCATCGGCGGTGGTGAACTGGGCATCGAGTTGCGAGAGATCGGTCAGCACGGTCAGCGGGCTCTGCGCTTCGGCGCTGCCCTGGCTGCGCACCGAAACCTGCTCGAGCTCGGGCTCATAGACCCAGACCCGGGAGCCGTCGGCGACGATCAGCTGTCGATAGGGGGAATCCGTTTGCCAGCGAAACTGGCGCGGCGCTTCGAGCGCCAGGCTGCCGCGGGACTCGTCACCCACCCTGCCGCCGGCATCGACCACGCGCTGGCTGAAGTCAGCGCTGAGCGAGTGCAGGCCGGTGGAGAAGGCCCGCATCTGCTGTGCGGCGCTCTCGGCCGCAGGCAACGGCAGGGCCAGCAGCAGGCCGAGTGACAGAATCAGGGGACGCATCGGAAGGCTCCGCGAAGTCGAGGCCGCGCCGATTATGCTCGGCGCGCCTGAACGCCGGCGGGCATGCATCAGTCGGCGGGCGGTGGCGGTGCGAGCACGCTGCGGTTGCCGTTGTGCTCGGGTGGGCTGACGACGCCGTCCCGCTCCATCTGCTCAATCAGGCGTGCGGCGCGGTTGTAGCCGATGCGCAAGTGACGCTGCACGCCGGAAATCGATGCGCGCCGACTTTGGGTGACGATGGCCACCGCGCGGTCGTAGAGGCGCGCATCCTCATCGCCTTCGCCCTCCTCGGAGTCCTGCGGCAGGCCGGCGGCATCGATCACCTTGCCGTTGCCGAGCGGCTGGATCTCATCCAGCACGCCCTCGATGTAATCGGGCTCCCCCTGTGCCTTCAGCCAATCGACCACGCGGTGCACCTCGTGGTCGTCCACGAAAGCGCCGTGCACGCGCTCGGGAATGGCGGTGCCGGGCGGCAGGTAGAGCATGTCACCGTGGCCGAGCAGGGTTTCCGCACCGGATTGGTCGAGGATGGTGCGCGAGTCGATCTTGCTCGATACCTGGAAGGAGATGCGGGTCGGAATGTTCGCCTTGATGAGCCCGGTAATGACGTCGACCGAAGGACGCTGGGTGGCGAGAATCAGGTGCACGCCGGCGGCGCGCGCCTTCTGCGCCAGACGCGCGATCAGCTCCTCCACTTTCTTGCCGACGATCATCATCATGTCGGCGAATTCGTCGATCAGGATGACCACGTAGGGCAGCGGCTGGAGCGGCTCCGCGACGAGTTCCAGCTGCGAGGGATCCGGGCGGAACAGTGGGTCCAGCAGCGGCTGACCGGCAGCGTCGGCCTCGCGCACCTTCTTGTTGAAGCCGGCCAGGTTGCGCACCCCGATCGCTGCCATCAGCTTGTAGCGACGCTCCATCTCGGCCACGCACCAGCGCAGCGCATTGGCGGCTTCCTTCATGTCGGTGACGACCGGTGCCAGCAGATGCGGAATGCCCTCGTAGACCGAAAGCTCGAGCATCTTGGGATCGATCATCAACATGCGCACGTCCCGCGCCGTCGCCTTGTAGAGCAGGCTCAACACCATCGCGTTGAGCGCGACCGACTTGCCCGAGCCGGTAGTGCCGGCGACCAGCAGGTGCGGCATCTTCTGCAAATCGACCACCACCGGCGCGCCGCCGATGTCCTTGCCAAGGGCCAGCGCCAACGGTGATTTCTGCGCTTCATAGCGACTGGAGCCAAGGATCTCGGCCAGATACACGATCTCGCGATGGGTATTGGGGATCTCCATGCCGATCACGGACTTGCCAGGGATCACGTCGACCACGCGCACGCTGACCACGGACAGGCCGCGGGCGATGTCCTTGTCGAGGCTGGAGATCTGGCTGCCCTTGATGCCGGGGGCCGGCTGCAGCTCGAAGCGGGTGATGACCGGACCGGGGTGCGCGCTCACCACCTGGGCGTCGATGCGGAAGTCCTTGAGCTTGAACTCGACCTGCCGCGACAGAGCCGCCAGTGCTTCTTCCGAATAGCCGCTCGACTGCGGCTTGGGCTCGTCGAGCAGCGACAGGGGCGGCAGGCCGCCCTCGCCGGAGGCGCCGGCGAAGAGCGGAATCTGGGTTTCGCGCTGGGCCCGCTCGCTCTTTTCGATCGGCGCGAGACTGGGCTCGATTCGCATGGGTTCGCGCTGCGCGCGCCGCGCGGTGTCGGCCTTGCGTACCTGCTCGCGGGCCGCTCGCGCGCCACGCGCGGCGCTCCAGTCATCGCGCCTGCGCAGGCGCTCGGCGAGCATACCGCCGAAGCCCAGCAAAACCCCACCGATACGATCCATCAGCGCAAACCAGGACAGGCTGGTAGCCAGGGTGATCGCCACCAGCAGCAGCGCGAGCAGGAACATTGCCGCACCGAGCGGGCCGAATGCGTGCCCCAGGCTGCTGCCGGTGAGTTGGCCGAGAACGCCGCCCTCTCCTTCCGGCAGCAGCGTCGCGCCGCCACCGTGCAGCTGGGCGAGGCCTGGCGCGGCGATGAAGAAGGCCACGAAGCCGAGCAGGCGCAACGCGGGCTCGAGCGGCGACACCTCTTCCCGCGCCATGCCGCGCAACACCGCCCAGCCGAGCAAGAGCAGGAGCAGCGGAATCGTCCAGGCGGCGAGCCCGATCAGATAGAAGGAGAGATCGGCGATCCATGCGCCGAAGCTGCCGCCGAAGTTCTGCACGCCGCGTGCCGGGTCGCCCGCGTGCGACCAGCCGGGATCACTCGGGCTGTAGCTCGCCAGACAGGCGGCCACATAGACCGCCAGCGGCAGCAGCAGCAGGAACGCCGCCTCACGCAGCCCGCGGCGTCGGCGCTCATCCAGCGCAGGACTCTGATTTGCCGCTCTTTGCGCGCGCGCCACCGGAATGAATTACCTGAAGTTTCTTGTGCAACTCATTGTTTGCGAAAAAGGCGCCTCCGGCAAGCGCCGGAGGCGCCTGCAGCCGCTCAAGCCTTGAGAGCCGGATGCACGATCTCGCCAGCTTCGACGTTGATGCCATCCTTGAGCGGGGCGAACGACTTCCAGTCCTTGTCGCCGGCAAGGCGGCTCACATACGGCAGGATCGCCGCACAGATCGCCTGCGAAGAGGTCTGCGGCACGGCGCCCGGCATGTTGGTCACGCAGAAATGGGTGACGCCCTCGACCAGGTAAGTCGGATCCGCCCAGGTGGTCGGCTGCGAGGTCTCGAAGCAGCCGCCCTGATCGATCGCGATGTCGATCAGCACCGTACCGGGCTCCATCGTCTCCACCATCGCCCTGGTGACGACATGTGGTGCCCGCGCACTCGGAATCAGCACCGCGCCGATCACCAGGTCGGCGTCGCGCACTTCGCGCGCCACCGTCTCCTGATAGGGATACAGCGCGGTCACGTTGTGGCTGACTTCCATCATGTGCGCGAGGCGATCCTGGCGCATGTCGAACACCACCACGTTGGCGCCGCCCGCGGCGGCGAGAATGGCTGCGTTGCCGCCTGCCGCACCGGCGCCCAGGACCACCACCTTGCCGCGCTCGGTGGAGGGCAGGCCGCCGAGCAGCTTGCCCTTGCCGCCAGCCGGCTGGTGCAGCAGGTGGGTGCCGACCTGGGTCGCGATGCGCCCCGCAATGATCGACATCGGCGCAAGCAACGGCAGACTACCGCCGGGCCCGGTGACGCTTTCGAAGGCGATTCCGGTCAGGCCGATCTGCAGCAGGCGCTCGGTCAGCTTGGGCTCGGCCGCAAGATGCAGGTAGCAGAACAGCAGGTGATCCTTGCGCAGGTGCTGGAGGTCGCCGGCGATCGGCTCCTTGACCTTGACGATCATCTCGCTGGAGGCATAGAGCGCGGCCGCGCCGGGCTCGATCTTGACGCCAACGCGGGCATAGTCCTCGTCCTTGAAGCCGCTCTTCAGGCCGGCTCCGGCCTGCACATGCACCTCATGCCCGTGGCGCACGAGATCGCCGCAGGCGGCCGGAATCAAGGCGACACGACCTTCCAGGGTCTTGGTTTCCGAAGGCACACCGATACGCATTGCTGAGTCCTCACGCAGAGTATTTGGTTGGGTCACGCGGCCTGCGCCTTGAATCACGCGCGCATTCCCTCCATGCTCCGCGCTTCCGCGCGCGCGCTCGCCGCAGGGCAGCGAGGCGGAGCGGAAGCGGAAGAAGCGGGCCGCGGCGACGCCGGGGCCAGGGAAAAACGACGCACGAGACGGCCGCCTCGAAAGCGGCCTGGATTATACATGAGCACTGCCAGGCACTCGCGACTGATCATCCTCGGTTCCGGCCCCGCCGGATACACGGCGGCCGTCTATGCGGCCCGTGCCAATCTCAGCCCCGTGCTCATCACCGGCCTCGCCCAGGGCGGCCAGCTGATGACCACCACCGACGTCGACAACTGGCCGGGAGGCGGCGAGGGACTGCAGGGGCCGGAGCTCATGCAGCAGATGGCCGAGCATGCCGCGCGCTTCAAGGCCGAAATGGTGTTCGACCACATCCATACGGCGAATCTGAATGAGCGCCCGTTTCGTCTGGCGGGCGACGCGGGAGAATACACCTGCGACGCGCTGATCATCGCCACCGGCGCCGACGCGAAGTATCTCGGCCTGCCCTCCGAAGAGCGCTTCAAGGGCCGCGGCGTCTCCGCCTGCGCGACCTGCGACGGCTTTTTCTTCCGCGAGCAGGCGGTAGCCGTGATTGGCGGTGGCAATACCGCGGTGGAAGAGGCACTGTATCTCTCCAACATCTGCGCCAAGGTGATCCTGGTGCACCGCCGCGACCGCCTGCGTGCGGAAAAGATCATGCAGGACAAGCTGTTCGAAAAAGAGCGCGCCGGCAAGATCGAGATCGTGTGGAACCACACGGTCGAGGAGGTCCTGGGCGACGACAGCGGCGTCACCGGCATGCGCCTGGTGAGCGCGCTGGACGGCAGCCGTCGCGACATCGCCATCACCGGCTTCTTCGTCGCCATCGGCCACACCCCGAACACCGGCATCTTTGCCGGCCAGCTCGAGATGCGCAACGGCTATATCCAGATCCGCAGCGGGCTCGAGGGCGGCGCCACCGCGACCAGCGTGCCCGGCGTCTTCGCCGCCGGCGATGTGGCCGACCAGGTCTACCGGCAGGCGGTCACCTCGGCCGGCTTCGGCTGCATGGCGGCGCTCGACGCGGAGAAATACCTGGACATCGCCTGAGGCGGGCTCCGGAGCCGCTCCCAGTCGCAATCCGCCATGCTGCAGGTTCGCTTCCACGACGCGCTCGACGAGATTCCGCGCGCGGCGTGGAACGCGCTGCTGCCGGACGACAATCCCTTCGTCGACCACGACTTTCTCGCCGGCCTCGAGCGCAGCGGCTGCATCGAGTCCGCCAACGGTTGGCAGCCGCACCATCTCGGGCTGTGGGACGGCGATCGGCTGCGCGCCGCGGCGCCGCTCTACTTCAAGGGCAACTCACACGGCGAGTTCGTGTTCGACTGGAGCTGGGCGCGTGCCTGGGCCGAGCACGGCCTCGACTACTACCCCAAACTTCTCTGCGGCGTGCCCTACTCGCCCGTCAGCGGGCCGCGCCTGCTGAGCGGTCGCGGGCCAGATGCCGCCGCGCTCAAGCGGGAGCTGCTGCAGGCGATCGTCGCCGAAGCCGAACGCTTCGGCCTGTCCTCGGCGCACCTGAACTTCGCCGATGCTGCCGACGCGGCGGCCTTCGCCGACAGCGACTGGCTGCCGCGCAGCGACTGGCAGTATCACTGGCAAAACCGCGGCTGGAAGGATTTCGACGCCTTCCTCGCCGCGCTCAGCCACAAGAAGCGCAAGAACATCCGCCGCGAGCGCGAGCGGGTGCACGAACTCGGCGTCGACTGCGAAATCCGCTCGGGCGACGAGCTCGCCGCCGACGACTGGAGCGCCCTGCACCGCTTCTACCTGGCCACCTTCGAGGACAAGGGCAACCTGCCCACCCTCAGCGAAGCCTTCTTTCGTCATCTCGGCAAGGCGATGCCGCAGCGCGTGGTGGCCGTACTGTGCCACCGCGGCGGTCGGCGAATCGCCGGCGCGCTGATGTTGCGCAGCCGCGATGTGCTCTACGGTCGCTACTGGGGCGCGCTCGAACACGTCGAGGATCTGCACTTCGAAGCCTGCTACTACCAGGGCATCGAGTACTGCCTGCGCCAGGGCATCGCCCGCTTCGAGCCCGGCGCCGGCGGCGAGCACAAGCTGGCCCGCGGCTTCCTGCCGGCGCGCACGCGCTCCTTCCACTGGATCGCCGACCCGCGTTTCCGTGAGGCGATCGCCCGCGCGCTGCAGCGCGAAGAGCGGATGCTTGCGGCGTATGGCGCGGAGCTGCGCGTGCATTCGCCCTACGCCGAGCGTCCATGATCCGCCTGCCGCTGCTCGACCCCGTCCGCGTCGAGGCTTTCCCGCCCGTCGCCGGCGCGCTCGACGAGCCCGACGGCCTGCTCGCGATCGGCGGCGATCTCTCGCCCGCGCGTCTCCTCGCTGCCTACCGCCGCGGCATCTTCCCGTGGTATTCGGCAGGGGAACCGATTCTCTGGTGGTCACCGGCGCGGCGCGCGGTATTCGACACCGCCCGCCCCCACGTGCCGCGTCGGCTCGCCCGCTGGTTGCGCCACTGCGCCTGGCAAATCCGCGTCGACACCGCCTTTGCGCAGGTGCTCGAGCACTGCGCGGCCCCGCGCCGCGGCGCAGCCGGCACCTGGCTCAGCCCCGACATGCAGCGGGCCTACCGCCGCCTGCACGCGCTGGGCCACGCGCACTCCGTCGAGGCCTGGGACGGCGAGCGCCTGGTCGGCGGCATCTACGGGGTGGCGATCGGCCGCATGTTCTTCGGCGAATCGATGTTCAGCGCCGCCAACAACGGCTCCAAACTCGCCCTGCTTGCTCTCTGCCACATTCTCCACCAGCACGGCTTCCCGCTGCTCGACGCTCAGATGTGGACCCCGCACCTGGCCCGCTTCGGGGCTCGCGAGCTGCCGCGCGAGGCGTTTTGTCGCGAGGCAGCCCGGCTTGCCGGCCGGGAGCAAAGCGGCTCCGGGTGGCCTGCCCGGATCGCGATTCCGTATCCGACCGAGCTCGTCGCCTGAAGCAAAGCTCGGGCTTTCGCTTCCGTATCAAGCACGAACGTGTCAAAATGGCCCGCTTTGCGGGCGCCTTGCAGCCTGCCCTACCCTCATCCCAGGGAAACAATGTCCAAAGACGACGTCATCGAAATGGAAGGCTCGATTCTCGAGACCCTTCCGAACACGATGTTCCGCGTGAAGCTGGAGAACGGACACGTGATCACGGCGCACATCTCGGGACGCATGCGCAAGCATTACATCCGCATCCTGACCGGCGACAACGTCAAGGTCGAGATGACCCCATACGACCTGAGCAAGGGTCGCATCACCTACCGCATGAAGTAAGCCGCGTCGCGGCGCCTGCCTTCGTCATCCGTCAAGCGGCTTCCGAGCGACTCACTGCCGCAAGTCGCTCGAAACAGAACGGATCACACCACGACCGGCAGCTTTTCGGCTTCTTCGCAGTCGACGATCAGACGGTCGTCGCGCACCGACAGCGAGACCTTGCCACCGGCGGCGAGCCGGCCGAACAGGAGCTCGTCGGCGAGCGGGCGCTTGACGTGGTCCTGGATCACCCGCGCCATCGGTCGCGCACCCATCTGCGCGTCAAAGCCGTGCTCGGCGAGCCAGCGTCGGGCCGCCGCGTCGACGTTGAGCGAAACGTGCTTTTCCTGCAGCTGCATTTCCAGCTCGATCAGGAACTTGTCGACCACGCGCAGGATGTGCTCGAAGTCGAGCGCATTGAACTGCACGATCGCGTCGAGACGATTTCGGAACTCGGGCGAGAAGCCGCGCTTGAGTGCTTCCATGGCGTCCGTGCGGTGATCCTGCTCAATGAAGCCAATCGTCCGCCGCGCGGCCATCTGCGCACCCACGTTGGTGGTCATCATCAGGATCACGTTGCGGAAACTCGCTTCGCGCCCGTTGGTGTCGGTCAGCATGCCGTGGTCCATGACCTGCAGCAGGATGTTGTAGACGTCGGGATGGGCCTTCTCGATTTCATCGAGCAGCAGCACACAATGCGGATGCTTGACGATCTGTTCGGTGAGCAGGCCGCCCTGATCGAAACCGACGTAGCCCGGCGGCGCGCCGATCAGGCGCGAGACCGAGTGGGCCTCCATGTACTCGGACATGTCGAAGCGCACCAGCTCGATGCCGAGCTGCAGCGCGAGCTGGCGGGTCACTTCGGTCTTGCCCACTCCGGTCGGTCCGGTCAGCAGGAAACTGCCGATCGGCTTGTCCGGATTACCGAGCCCGGAGCGCGCCATCTTGATCGCGCTGGCGAGCTGATCGATCGCGGTATCCTGGCCGAACACCACCATCTTCAGGTTGCGCTCGAGGCTGCGCAGCACATCGCGATCCGAGGCCGACACCTGCTTCGGCGGGATGCGCGCCATGCGCGCGACGATCAGCTCGATGTCGGAGACGTCGACCGTGCGGTTGCGCTCGGCTTCCGGCAGCAGACGCTGCCGCGCGCCGGCCTCGTCGATCACGTCGATTGCCTTGTCCGGCAGCAGCCGATCACCGATGTGCTTGACCGAGAGGTCGACCGCTGCCTGCAGCGCGTCGCCGGTGTATTCGACGTTGTGGAACTCCTCGAAGCGGCCCTTGAGCCCGCGCAGGATTTCCACGCTCTCCGCCACCGAAGGTTCGATCACATCGATCTTCTGGAAGCGCCGCGCCAGCGCGCGGTCCTTCTCGAACACGCCGCGGTATTCCTGAAAGGTGGTCGAACCGATGCAGCGCAGCTCGCCGCTGGCGAGCACGGGTTTGATCAGGTTCGAGGCGTCCATGGTGCCGCCGGAGGCCGAGCCGGCGCCAATGATGGTGTGGATTTCGTCGATGAAGAGGATCGCGCCCTGCTCCTTGCGCAGCGCGGCAAGCACTGCCTTCAGCCGCTTCTCGAAGTCACCGCGGTACTTGGTGCCGGCGATCAATGCGCCCAGATCGAGCGACCAGATCGTGCAGTCGACCAGCACCTCGGGCACTTCGCCTTCGACGATGCGCCGCGCCAGGCCTTCGGCCAGCGCGGTCTTGCCGACGCCGGCTTCGCCGACGTAGAGCGGGTTGTTCTTGCGTCGCCGACAGAGCACCTGGATCGTGCGCTCCACCTCCTCGTTGCGGCCGATCAGCGGGTCGATCTTGCCCTGTCGCGCCAGTTCGTTCAGGTTGCTCGCATATTCCGTGAGCGGGTTGGCTCGCGCTTCCTCGCCGCCCTCGCCCTCGCGCTGGGCCTCGCCGTTGCCGGACGCTGCCGCCTGCGAGTCGTGGCCGATCTTGGCGATGCCGTGTGAGATGTAGTTGACGACGTCGAGCCGGGTGACGTTCTGCTGACCGAGAAAATAGACGGCGTGCGAGTCCTTCTCACCGAAGATCGCGACCAGCACGTTAGCGCCGGTAACCTCCTTGCGGCCCGATGACTGCACGTGATAGACGGCGCGCTGCAGCACGCGCTGGAAGCCGAGCGTAGGCTGGGTGTCGCGATCATCCGTCGACGGCAGCACGGGCACCGTCTCGGTGATGATCGCGCGCAAGTCGCGCGCCAGCCGCCCGGTGTCGGTACCGCAGGCGTTCAGCACCGTTGTGGCTGCGGTATTGTCGAGCAGTGCGAGCAACAGGTGCTCGACGGTCATGAACTCGTGGCGCTGCTCGCGCGCTTCCTTGTAGCACTGACCGATGGTGATCTCGAGATCCTTGCTGAACATGCCGGAACCACCTCCGAAACTACGCTGCATGCAACATATGGGCCAACTTTCTCGCTTCAATCGAGCCGGATTTCTGGCGGCTTCAATTCTTCTCCATGGTGCACAGCAGCGGGTGCTGATGCTGCCGTGAAAATTCGTTCACCTGAGTCACCTTGCTTTCGGCGACCTCCCGCGTGAAGACCCCGCAGACACCGCGACCGCGCGTGTGCACATGCAGCATGACCTGGGTTGCGCGTTCGCGATCCATGCGGAAGAAGGTTTCCAGGACGATCACCACGAAGTCCATCGGGGTGAAGTCGTCGTTGAGCAGGATGACCCGGTACAGCGGTGGCCGTTCGGTCTCGCGAACCAGCTCTTCGACCGCGAGGTCCAGGCCGTGCTGCAGGGGTTGTTCGGGCGCGTGAGGCATGTGGAATCAAATGGCGAACGCTCGGCTCGAGTATACCCCGCGACTTCTTCATCGAACGCTCGCGCGCCATCGGCGGCACGGCGCACGCCGGCGCCGGTCGCGGCGCTGCGGGTTCCTGCTTGCTAGACTTCCCTGATGGCCGATTCGTTCCCGTTGCGCGAGCCGCCCGCCCTCTCCACCTGGCGTCCGCACGTCACCGTCGCAGTAGTCGTCGCCTGCGAGACGCGCTTCCTGCTGGTCGAGGAGGAAGTGCACGCTCGGCGGGTACTCAACCAACCGGCCGGGCACCTGGAGCCCGGGGAAACCCTGCAGCAGGCGGCGCTACGGGAGACTTTGGAGGAAACCCGCTGGCATGTGCGGCTCGAGTGCTTTCTCGGCGTGCAGCAGTGGCGCAGCCCCGCTGGGCGGGACGTCCTGCGCTTCAGCTTTGGCGCCGAGGCATTGCGCGAGGATCCGGCGCTCGCGCTCGACACCGGGATCGTGCGCGCCGTCTGGCTGACACGCGCCGAAATCGAAGCTTGTGCCGACCGCCTGCGAAGCCCGATGGTGCTGACCAGCATCGACTCCTGGCTGCACCGGCCGCACCTGCCGCTCGATACGGTTCGAGCGCTCGGCGGTCTCGCGTGAATACGGGCGGAACTCGGGCAGCCGCGGCGCGTCAGAGGGGAGGCGGGACGTGCTGATCGACAGCATGGTCGGCATTTCCGGCGGCGTCGACTCCTCGGTCGCGGCGCTCCTCCTGCAGCGGAAGGGCGAGCGTATCGCCGGGCTGTTCATGCAGAATTGGGAAGACGACGACGCCGGTCCCTGCGCCGCCGATCGCGATCGCCAGGACGCACTCGCAGTCTGCGCCATGCTTGGCGTTCCGCTCCACCTGCGCAATTTCTCGCGCGAGTACCGCGAGCGCGTGTTCGCCCACTTCCTTGCTGAATACCGCGCCGGACGCACACCCAACCCGGACGTTCTCTGCAATCGCGAAATCAAGTTCCGGGTATTTCTCGATCACGCCCGCGCGCTCGGCGCGGAGCGTATCGCCACCGGTCACTACGCGCGGATCGACCGCCAGAAGGGCCTTTGTCGGCTGCTCCGCGCGCGTGACCGCGACAAGGACCAAAGCTATTTCCTGCACAGCCTCGACCAGCGGCAGCTTGCCGCCGCATGCTTTCCGCTCGGCGAACTGAGCAAGTCCGAAGTGCGCCGCCTGGCGCGCGAGGCCGGCCTGCCGACCCATGCCAAGAAAGACTCTACCGGCATCTGCTTCATCGGCGAGCGTGCGTTCCGCGGTTTCCTGGCACGCTACCTGCCGGCTCGCCCCGGATCGATCCGCACGCCGGACGGGCGCCAGATCGGCGAACACCCCGGCGTTTTCTATTACACCCTCGGTCAACGCAGCGGCCTTGGCGTCGGCGGCCAGCACGGAGCGGCGGAGGCGCCCTGGTACGTGGTGGGCAGGGACGTCGCGCAAAATCAGCTGATCGTCGCTCAGGGCAACGCCAGCGAGCTGCTTCAGGCCCACCACCTCGCAGCCAGCGGGCTCAGCTGGATCGCCGGCCAGCCACCCGCGAACGAGTTCTCGTGCAGCGCGAAAATTCGCTACCGGCAGGCGGACCAGGCCTGCCGGGTGGAGGTTTGCGGCGACCGCTGCACGGTGCTTTTCGACGAACCGCAGCGCGCCCCGGCGCCGGGCCAATCGGTTGTCTTCTATGCCGGTGAGGTTTGCCTCGGCGGCGGCATCATCGAGCGCTCGGACGCGGCGTTCGGCGGCTGGGGCGAGCTCGCTAGCGCGGAGAGGGCGCATGCTTGAGGCTCAGGCAATCGCCCTCGCCGGCCTGCTGCAGGCCTGCCGCGCGGTGCGCGAGCTGGCGACTCGCGGCCAGACCAGTGCAGAAGCGATGCGCGCCAGTCTGGCCAGCGTGTTCCGCATCGACGCCGACGACACGCTGGCCGTCTACGGCGGACTGGTCGGCCTGCGTCTGGGCTTCGAGACTCTGCTGATCCAGCTCGAGGAAGACCGGCGCGATCTCATGCTGACGCGACTGGCACTGGCCGTACTGCGGCTCGAACGGCGCCTGCGCGGGCGCCGCGCCATGCTGCACAAGCTCGGCGAGGGGATCCAGGCGATGCAACGCCAGGTCGATCATTTCAGCGTCGACCACCCGGTCGTGCTCGCGGGTCTTGCCGAGCTCTACGTCGAGACTCTGTCCACGCTGCGCCCGAACATTCTGGTGCACGGCGATCCGCAGCAGCTCGCGAACCCACAGCGGGTCGAACAGATTCGCGCGATGCTGCTCGCCGCCGTACGCGCCGCCGTACTCTGGCACCAGCTGGGCGGAGGACAGATCCAGCTTCTGCTGCAGCGGCGCCGCTACGCCATGCTTGCGCGCGGACTCCTGACGCGCAGCCTGCTCGATCACGGCTGAAGCCCATCGAGGGCACCACTGCGGCTCGCAACGGATTAGAATGCCAAGCGAACGCGACTGAGTTTCATTGTCGATTCCCGCAACGTCATCCTGCTGTCGTCGGCAGCGCGCCGCGGCACGGCCGACCCCATCCGCCGCCAAGCCGGACACCGCATGAGCAGTCTCACGAATCGATTCCTTCTTGGCGTTCTCGCGTTTTTTTCCGCTGCGTTGTGCTTGCGCGCAGCCGACGTGGTCGACGCAAACGAGGTGCAGACGACCTGGCGCCTGCTCGACTATATCGCGGTCGACTACGCCGGCGCGGTACGCGACGGTCGGGTCATCAACCAGGCAGAGTATGCCGAGCAGCTCGAATTTGCCGGCACCGTCGCGGAAAAGATTGCCGCACTGCCGGCGCGAGCGGAACGCCAACCCTTGCAGGACGAGACGACCCGTCTGCAAGCCGCGATCACCGCGCGCGACGATCCAGCGCGCGTCGCCGAACTGGCACACGGCCTGGCGACCGACCTGATCGCGGCGTGGCCGGTAGCGATGGCGCCGGGTCGCACCCCCAACCTGGCGCGCGGGGCCGCGCTGTACCAGCAACAGTGTGCCTCCTGCCACGGCGTTCGGGGCGGCGCCGACGGCCCGGCGGCGGCCGCGCTCGAGCCGCCACCGATCGACTTCACGGACATCGGGCGCGCGCGCCAGCGCAGCGTGCTCGCGCTTTACCAAGCCATCAGCCAGGGCATCGAAGGAACCTCGATGACGTCCTACGCCGCGCTGCCCAGCGCCGATCGCTGGGCGCTCGCGTTCTACGTCGGCAAGCTCGCCTTCTCCGATGCGCAGGCGAAACAGGGCGAGCGGCTCTGGCAGGCCGACGCTGCGCTGCGCGCGGCGATCCCCGATCTCGCCGCTCTGGCCGGTTTCAGCCCGGCCGCACTCGCGCGCGAGCTGGGCCCGGAACGTGCCGACGCGACGTTGGCCTGGCTGCGTGCCCACCCCGAGGCGCTGGCGACGCCGGCGGCGGGTGACACCCTGGCGCTGGCACGTGCGCAGCTGGCGCAAAGCCTCGCCGCCTACCGCCGGGGCGCGGTCGCCGAGGCCCGACAGCTTGCATTGTCAGCCTATCTCGACGGTTTCGAGCCCGTGGAGCCGGCGCTCGGCGCGCGCAGCGGCACCCTGCTGCGCGAGGTGGAAGAAGACATGGCAGGCTATCGCAGCGCCCTGCAGCGCGGCGAGGATGTGGACTCCCTGCAGCGGCGAGTCGAGGCGCTCGACGAGCTCCTGATCCGCGCGGCGACCGCGCTCGCCGCCGGCCCCGGAAGCAGCACCGCCAGTTTCCTTGCCGCCGGCACCATCCTGCTGCGCGAGGGCCTCGAAGCCCTGCTGATCATCGTCGCGATGATCGCCTTCCTGCGCAAGGCCGAGCGCAGCGAAGTCGTCCGCTACGTACATGCCGGCTGGATCGGCGCGCTCGTGGCCGGCGGCCTGACCTGGGCCGCTGCCACCTGGTTGATCCAGATCAGCGGTGCAAGTCGCGAGCTGACCGAGGGCTTCGGCTCGGTGTTCGCTGCGGTGGTGCTGGTCACGGTCGGCATATGGATGCACGGCAAGTCACACGCCGACCACTGGCAGCGCTACATCCACGACAAGCTGGGCAAGGCGCTTTCGGGACGTACGGCCTGGCTGTTGCTCGGCCTCGCCTTCCTCGTGGTCTATCGCGAAGTGTTCGAGACCATCCTGTTCTTCGCGGCGCTCTGGTCGCAGGGTAACGGCAGCGCCATGCTCGCCGGCGCGGCGGCGGCCAGCCTGCTGCTTGCGCTGCTCGCCTGGGTTCTGCTCCGCTTCAGCCGCCGCCTACCGATCGGTCAGTTCTTCAGCTACAGCGCCTGGCTGATGGCGGTGCTGGCCGTCGTGCTGGCCGGCAAGGGCATCTCGGCGCTGCAGGAGGCCGGCTGGATCGACATCACGCCGCTCAGCGGTGCGCCGCGCGCGACTTGGCTCGGCTTTTTTCCGACCATGCAGACGATCCTGGCTCAGGCCGCTACCATCGTCGCGCTGCTGGCCGGCTTCGCCTGGAATCGACGCAGCGTGACTTGAAACCACGAGGCGAGCGGCAGTCGCCAGCGGAAACCCGGTGGATCGTTCCCACAACGCAGCGCATACGCCCCTGATGCGCCAATATCTGGCGACCAAGGCGGAATACCCAGACACCCTGGTGTTCTTCCGCATGGGCGATTTCTACGAGCTGTTCTACGACGATGCGCGCAAGGCGGCGCGGCTGCTCGACATCACCCTGACCCAGCGCGGCATCTCGGCCGGCGCGCCGATTCCGATGGCGGGGGTGCCGTTCCACGCCGTGGAAGGCTACCTGGCCCGGCTGGTGAAGCTCGGTGAATCGGTGGCGATCTGCGAGCAGATCGGCGACCCGGCGCTGGCCAAGGGTTTGGTCGAACGCAAGGTGCTGCGGGTGGTGACGCCCGGCACCCTGACCGACGCGGCGCTGCTCGAAGATCGCCGCGAAAACCTGCTGCTGGCGATTGCCGCCGCGCCCGCGCGCAGCGGCGCCTTCGGCCTGGCCTGGGTGGATCTCGCCGGCGGCCGCTTCCTGCTCGGTGAAGCGGCCGACGAGGAGGCGCTGGGCGCGGAGCTCGCCAGGCTCGCGCCGGCAGAGACTCTGGTCAGCGAGGAGCTGGCTCTGCCGGGCGCGGTGGCCGCCCTGCCCGGCCTGCGCAAGCGCGCGCCCTGGCACTTCGATACAGAAACCGCGCGGCGCGAGCTGGCGCGCTTCTTCGGCACCCGCGACGTCTCCGGCTTCGGCGTCGACGGCCTGCCGCTCGCGATCGCCGCCGCCGGCGCGCTGCTCGGCTACCTGGAGGAAACCCAGAAGTCGGCCCTGCCGCATCTGGCCGGGGTGGCAGTGGAAAGCGCCAGCGAGACGGTGACGCTCGACGCTGCCACCCGGCGCAACCTCGAGCTCGACCAGCACCCGAGCGGTGAACGCCGCTTCACCTTGTTGGGCGTGCTGGACAGCACGGTGACGCCGATGGCGGCGCGAATGCTGCGGCGCTGGCTGCACCGACCGCTGCGCGACCACGCCGCCCTGCGCAGGCGCCAGCAAGCGATCGAGAGCCTGCTTGAGGGCCCCCGCCACGAAGGTCTGCGGGAAGTGCTGCGCGGGGTGGGAGACCTCGAACGCATCCTCGCCCGCGTCGCCCTGCGCTCGGCGCGGCCACGGGATCTGGCCACGCTGCGCGACGGACTGGCGCTGGCGCCCGAGCTCGCCGCCCGACTCGCCGCCTGCGACAGCCCGCTGCTCGACGAGCTGACGGAGCGGCTCGGCGACCACGCCGATGCCGCCGCGCGGTTGGCCGCCGCGCTGGTCGAGCAGCCGCCGCTCCTGGCGCGGGACGGCGGGGTGATCCGCGCCGGCTTCGACGCCGAGCTCGACGAGCTGCGCGAACTGGCCGCCAATGCCGACCGTTTCCTCATCGAACTCGAGGCACGTGAAAGGGCCGCCACCGGCATTCCGACGCTCAAGGTGGGCTACAACGGCGTGCACGGCTACTACATCGAGATCAGCAAGGCACAAAGCGCCCGCGCGCCGACCCACTACAGCCGCCGACAGACTCTGAAGTCGGCCGAGCGCTACATCACCGAAGAACTCAAGGCCTTCGAGGACAAGGTGCTGAGCGCGCGCGAGCGCTCCCTGCGCCGCGAGCAGGCACTCTACGAAGCTCAGCTCGATTTTCTGCTGGAGCGCCTCGGCCCGCTGCAGCTCGCCGCCGCGGCGATGGCCGAGCTCGACGTGCTCGCCACGCTCGCAGAGCGCGCCGCGGCGCTTGGCTGGTGCCGCCCCGAGCTCGACGTCCAACCCGGGATCCGCATCTGCCGTGGTCGCCACCCGGTGGTCGAGCAGGTACGCGCGGAGCCTTTCGAGCCGAACGATCTAGCGCTCGATGCCGAACGCCGCATGCTGATCATCACCGGCCCCAACATGGGCGGCAAGTCGACTTACATGCGCCAGTGCGCGCTGATCGCCCTGCTGGCCCATATTGGCAGCTTCGTGCCGGCGGACAGCGCGACAATCGGTCCGCTCGATCGCATCTTCACCCGCATCGGCGCCGGCGACGACCTCGCTCGCGGCCAGTCGACCTTCATGGTCGAGATGAGCGAGACCGCCAGCATCCTGCACAACGCGACGGCCAACAGCCTGGTGCTGATGGATGAAGTCGGTCGCGGCACGTCGACGTACGACGGTCTCGCCATCGCCCGCGCCAGCGCGGTCGCGTTGGCGACCGTCAATCGATCCTTCACGCTCTTCGCCACCCATTACTTCGAGTTGACTTCACTCGCCAGCGAATACGCAGGCATCGCCAACGTGCACCTCGATGCGGTCGAGTACTGCGATCCCAAGCTCGGCGAACAGCTGGTCCTCATGCACGCGGTCAAGGACGGCCCGGCCAGCCGCAGCTTTGGTCTGCAGGTGGCGGCGCTGGCCGGACTGCCAAGGAGCGTGATCGCCGACGCGCGGCGCACGCTCGGCGAGCTCGAGCGGCTGCGCGCGGCGGGCGAGGCCGTGAACTCACCGCAGCTCTCCCTGTTCGCCGCACCGCCGGCGCCGCCCACGACTGCGCCGCCCTCGCCGGCCGAACAGGCGCTCGGTGCGCTTGATCCCGACGGGCTCTCGCCGCGCGAGGCGCTGGACGCGCTGTACCGCCTCAAACAGCTTCTGGACTGAGCAACCGCGCCGCGTGGCGGGCGGCGATCCACTCCTCGTTGGTCGGCTCGACGGCGACCCGCACCGCGCTGTCCGCCCGCGAGATGAGCGCGGCGTGGCGCGCATTCGCGGACGGGTCGAGCTTCAGGCCGAGCCACCCCAGCGCAGCGCATACGCGGGCGCGGATCTCGGCGTTGTGCTCGCCGATACCGGCGGTGAAAACCAGCAGATCGAGGCCGCCGAGCACCGCGGTCAGGGCGCCGATCTCGCGCACGATGCGGCGCACGTAGAGCGCGAGCGCGGCCGCCACGCGCGGATTGCCGGCTTCCAGCGGCAGCAGCTCGCGCGGATCCGGCGACACCCCCGACACGCCGAGCAGGCCCGAGCGGTGATAGAGCAGCTGGCCGACCTCGGCGAGACCAAGCCTCTCGATCTCCATCAGGTAGATCACCGCGCCCGGATCGAGCGCGCCGGGGCGGGTGCCCATCATCAGCCCGTCGAGCGCGGAGAAGCCCATGGTGGTGGCGACGCTGCGCAGCTCGCGCATGGCGCACAGGCTCGCCCCGCTGCCGAGATGCGCAACCACGCAGCGCCCGCGCGCCGCCGCGCCGTAGCGCTCTTCCAGCGCGATCGACTGGTATTCATAGGACAGCCCGTGGAAGCCGTAGCGGCGCAGGCCGCGTTCATAAGCTTCCCAAGACAGCGGCAGCAGCTGCTCGACCAGGGGCACGTCGTGGTGGAAGGCGGTGTCGAAGCAGGCGATCTGGGGCAGCTCCGGGCGCTCCTTGAGCAGTTCGGCGATCGCCTCCAGCGCAAAGGGCTGATGCAGCGGCGCCAGCGGAATGTAGCTTTTCAGGTCCTCGAGGATCGCTGCGTCAATGCGCACCGGAGCGAAATACCGGCTGCCGCCGTGGACGACCCGATGCGCCAGCGCCGCCGGCGGATGACCGTCGAGGCGCGCCAGCACTCGCGCGCGGATCTGCCCGAGCGCCGCGTGATAGGGGCGCTCCGGCTCGAGCGCCAGCGCGCTCGGTGCCGCTCCGTCCTCGCTCCAGGTCGGCGCCGGGCCGGTGATTCCCTCAACCTTGCCCTGCCACCAGGCGCGGCGCGCCAGCGGCCGCGCGTTGGCGTCGAAGAGGGCAAACTTGATGCTCGAAGAACCACAGTTCAGAACCAGGATCATGCCGCTCACGGTGGCGCCTGGCGGTAGTGGTGCGCGAGCAGCGAAGCCAGCGCGCAGGAAGCGATCCGGGTTGCCGCCGAGTCGGCGCGGCTGGTCAGTACGATCGGCACCCGCGCGCCGAGCACGATCCCGGCACTTTCCGCGCCACCCAGATACTCGAGCTGCTTGGCCAGCATGTTGCCGCTCTCGAGATCGGGCACCACCAGAATGTCGGCGGCGCCGGCAACTTCAGACTGAATGCCCTTGATGCGCGCGGCGGCGCTCGACACCGCATTGTCGAAAGCCAGCGGGCCGTCCAGCAGGCCGCCAGCGATCTGGCCACGATCGGCCATCTTGCACAGCGCCGCTGCGTCGAGCGTCGCCGGCATCGCCGGGCTCACCGTCTCCACCGCGGCAAGGATCGCCACCCGCGGCTGCTCCACCCCGATCGCATGGGCCAGGGCAATGGCATTGCGCACGATGTCGGCCTTGTGCTCGAGAGTCGGCGCGATGTTGATCGCCGCATCGGTGATGATGAAGGGCCGTGGGTAGCTCGGCGTCTGCATCAGAAAGCAATGACTTACGCGGCGCGCCGTGCGCAGGCCGGTGCTCGCATTCACCACCTCGCTCATCAGCTCGTCGGTGTGCAGGCTGCCTTTCATCAGCACTTCGACCTTGCCGGAGCGCGCCAGCGCCACCCCGCGCGCGGCTGCGGCGTGGCTGTGCGGCACGTCGTCGATCTCGATCGCGGCCAGATCGAGCCCGACCCGCGCCGCCAGCGCTTCGAGCTTCGCGCGCGGGGCTACCAGCAGCGGGTCGATCAGACCGGCGGTCTGCGCCTCCAGTGCGGCGCGCAGGCTGGGCTCACTGCAGGGATGAACCACCGCCGTGCGCACCGCAGGCAAGCCGCGCACATGATCGAGCAGGCGCCGTGCACCATCTCCGCCGGTCATAAGGCGCACCTCGGGCAGGCTCGACAGCGGGCGCTCGATGCGCTCGGTCGGCGCGATCACCTCGGCCTCGCCCTCGATCGCGCTGACGCCGTCCTGGTTCACGCAGCGGCAATCGAGCTTCAGGCGATGGCCGTGCTCCACCCGCTCGCGCACGCGCACCTCGATCTTCAGGGTGTCGCCGATATGCACCGGCGCCAGGAAGCGCAGGCTTTGTCCCAGGTAGATCGTGCCTGGCCCCGGCAGGCGAGTGCCAAGCACGGCGGAGATCAAGGCCGCGCCCCACATGCCGTGGGCGATGACGCCGTGGAAGCGAGTTGAAGCAGCAAATTCCGGATCGAGATGCTGCGGGTTCAGATCGCCCGACATCACCGCAAACAGCTGGATGTCGGCAGCGCTCAGCGTGCGCTCGAGGCTGGCGGAATCGCCGACCGCGATTTCGTCGAAGATGCGGTTGCGGATCGAAACCCGCGGCGCCGCCGCGGCGGCCGCGCTGTCGGCACTCATGTCAAAACCTGCCTGTTGCGCGATGGCCGCGCCTCGACGGTGACCTTAGCACGCCGTCGCAGCGGCGGATCGACCGCCGGCGCTCTTGCGACGCCGGACCTCTGCAAGCTCGGTCGCGGGGGTTTGATGGTGTCGCGGCAAGACAATCCGGTCGCGCCAGCCGGCACCCCTACTGCGACAACGAAAAGAACAACAACAATAACGCGTCGATATCTCCCAGCGCGCGGATCAGCCGCCGGGTGCGCTTGTCGGGGCGACCCGGTGGCCGGCCGCCAGCGGCCTGCAGGCGACGCTCGGTGGCAGCGCTCTCGCGAGCCAACCGGCTCGCTTCGCCTTCTCGGTAGAGTGCCTGCGCCACCGCGGCCGGACCGCGCCGCTCGGCAACGTCCAGAATTTCCAGTTCGAAGCACTCTTCGCCGCGCTGGACGCGCAGCCGCGCGCCGGCATGCACCAGTCGAGCAGGCTTGCCCGCAGCGCCGTTCAGCTCGACCTTGCCGCCTTCGACCGCGTGCTTGGCTAGTGCGCGGGTCTTGAAGAAACGCGCCGCCCACAGCCAGACGTCGAGGCGCACGGCCGGCTGCTCGGGCGAGGCGTCTTCAGGAGGCTTACGCACGAAGCGGCTCCAAGCGAGGGGAAGCGATCGGTGACGATCTGCGGCTCGCGGCTTCCAGCATGTGCCGCAGCTCCGGCGGCTCGCTGCGCACGATCTCGAGCCGCGGCGTACCGTGCCACGCTGCGCAGCGGCGCAGCGCGGCGTGAAGCGGGCGCGCCAGTTCGGCCGTGGCGCGCTGGCCGGACTCGAGCCAGAGCCCCTTCACCTCGAACACGCCGGGCTCGCGGTGCGCCTTGGCGTCGAGGCGCCCGACCAGGCGCCCGCGGTGCAGGATCGGCAACACGTAGTAGCCGTAACGCCGCTTCGCGGCCGGAACGTAGCACTCGAGGCGATAGTCGAAGCCGAACAGGGCAGCCGCCCGCCGGCGGTCCCAGACCAGCGGATCGAAGGGCGATAGCAGGCAGGTGCGGCTGGCCCGCAGGTCGTCCTGCGCAGCGCGCTGAAGCAGCGACGTATGCTCCGGATGCACATAGCCGGGCGCCTCCCAGCCGGACACGGCGACCCGCCGCAGCCGCCCATCCACTACCAGACCGTCGAGGTCGGCGTCCGACAGGCGCCCATCCAGACGAAAGTAGTCGTTGATCCACGCCGCCTGCGTGACCCCGAGCGCGGTGACGGCGGCCAGGATCGCGTTACCTTCCGCCCGCGTCGCCGGCGCCGGCCAACCGACTTCGACGCGCGCCGCGAGATCGTAGACGCGCTGAAAACCTTCGCGGCGCAGAATGCCCAGTCTGCCCTCGGCGAACAGCGCCTCGAGCCAACGCTTTTCGCTCTTCCAGCTCCACCATCCGCCGGCGCCGCGCGTGCCGCGGAAGTCCGACGCACGCAACGGCCCGCGTCGCGCGATCTCCGCAAGCAGCTGGTCCATCTCCAGGCCATGGCGGCGGCGCTCTTCCTGCGCGCGCCGGATCGCCCAGTGTCGAGGTCGTGAGATCGCTCGCAGCATCGAGCGGTCGTTGACACTCGCAAAACAGGCCTCGTGCGCCCAGCACTCGAAGATCCTTCCCTCCGCCAGCAGCTCGCCGAGCCAACGCGAATCGTAGGCACCAAGTCGCGAGAACAGCACCAGAAAAGGACTGCGCGCAACGATCTGGATACTGTCAATCTGCAGCAAGCGCAGGCGCTCGATTGTCGCCAGCACGTCCGCCTTGGTCGCCCGCCGCCGGGGCGCCCGCAGCAGGCCCTGCGCCGCCAGATGGAGACTTCGGGCCTGTTGCGCACTGAGCCGCAGCACCGTCGCGCCACCAGCGCGGGCACTGCCTCGTGCTCGCGCGCAACCGGAGCGTGGGACGAGGTTCACCGAGGTGACCCGCAGGCGGCCTGTCGTTTACCGTCGCGCTCGGCTACCCTGCGGCCCTCCCCGCCCGAGTCGCAAGCATGGAGCGAGAGGCGATCCACACGATTCCCGTCGCGCTGCGCGAGTTCTTCAGCGTCACCGAGGTGGACGATGCGAGATTTTTCGCCGGAGCCCTGTTCCGACGGAAGTTCGCCGTCGATCCGCCGGATGAGGGCCGCCACCTGGTGGCGCTGTACCGCGGTACCGGCGGCCTGCAGACCGCCGGCTATTCGCACATGCGCCGTTTCGGCGAGGTCTATCTTTCCGGCGGCTCCTGCAGCAGCGGCGAGGTGATTCGCACGATGCGGCCCGAGCACCGCGAGGCAATTGCCGCCGCAGGTGGAGTCTGGCATTTGGTCCTCAAGTACGCCTTCGAGCGCTACGCCGACTGCTGCGACGCCTTCTTCGGTCACTGCGGCGACCGCCGCGCGCTCGAGGTGGCGACCGCGGCCGGTTTCATCGCCGCCGGCCCCGAGCACCTGATCGTCAACTGGCACAAGCCGCTGCACGAGAACATCCGTCGCGCGTTGGTCGCCAAGGTGCACGCCCTCGGGCCGTTCTGAGCCGAATCCACGGCCGGCGCGGCGAATCGGACGAAGCTTCACTTGCCGACGGCGCGCGGTACGTGACCGGTGGCGACATGCTGACGGGCGGATTCCACGTTGACGCTGGAGTCGTCGAAGAAGATATCGGCGCCGAAGGTTTCCAGAAACGGACCCTTCGGCCGGCCACCGAGGAACAGCGCCTCGTCGATACGCACGCCCCAGTCGCGCAGGGTCAGGATCACGCGCTTGTGGGCCGGCGCCGAGCGCGCGGTGACCAGCGCCGTACGAATCGGCGAGTCTTCACTCGGAAAGGCGGCCTGCAGGTGATGCAGAGCGTCGAGAAAGCCGCGGAACGGACCGCCCGAAAGTGGCTCGCGAGCGTGCTCGGTTTCGTTGCGATGGAAGGCGTCGATGCCGCCCCGCTCACTGATCGCCTCCGCCTCATCGCTGAACAACACCGCGTCGCCGTCGAAGGCGATTCGCAACTGCCCGGAGGCGCGCTGTGGCGCCCGCGAAGGCAGGATCGTTGCAGCCGCGACGCCAGCGGCGAGCGCCGCGCCGACGCTTTCGGGATTCGCCGACAGGAAGAGCTGCGCGCCGAAGGCGTGCACATAGGGCGCGGTCGCCGCGCCGCGGGTGAATACCGCACGGCTGATGTCGAGGCCGTAACGCTCGATCGAATTGAAGATGCGCAGGCCGGTATCCGCCGAGTTCCGCGACAGCAGGATCACTTCGACCCGGGGCGCCGCGGGGGCGGCATGGTTCAGATCGAGCAACTTTTCGACCAGCGGGAAGGCGATTCCCGGCGCCAGCGGCTCGTCTTCCCGCTCGATCTGGTAGCGGGCGAAGGCGTCGACGCCCTCGCGCTCGAAAAGCTCGTGGCTTTCGGCAAGATCGAACAACGCGCGCGAGGAAATCGCCACCACCAGCGCGCCGGGCTCGACCTGCCCGCGTTTGGCGGCTACGGGATCCCCGTTGGGAACCGAAGCGGAGGCAGATTCGACCATGGCGCCGATTGTAGGCGAAGGCGCGACACGGGGGCGCACGCGCCGGCTCTCAGTCCGCGTAGCCGAGCCGCTGCAGCGCCGCAGCGTCGTCACTCCAGGAATCGCGCACGCGCACCCAGAGCTCCAGGTGCACGCGACGTCCGAGGAGTTCCTCGATGCCGCGGCGCGCGGCGCTGCCGATCTGCTTCAGGCGCGCGCCGGAGGCGCCGATCACGATACCCTTCTGTCCCTCGCGCTCGACCCAGATCACCGCACCGATGTGGCTGATTTTCGGCTGGTCCTCGAAGCGCTCGATCTCGACCGCAGCGGCGTAGGGAAGCTCCGCACCGAGCTGCAGCATGAGCTGCTCGCGGATCAGCTCACCGACCAGAAAGCGTTCACTGCGGTCGGTGTAGCTCTCGTCCGGATAGGCGGCCGGACCCTCCGGAAGCCTCGCCACCACATCCTCGACCAACGCCTCGACGCCATCGCCGCGACGCGCAGCGATGAAGTGCACGGCGGCGTAGGCGCGCTCGCGCGTGATCTCCTCGGCGAACGGCAGCAGTGCGGATTTGTCGGCGAGCTGGTCTACCTTGTTGATCACCAGCAGGCAGGTTTCGGCGCGTGGAGCGATCAGCAGCCAGGCGGCCTCGTCCTGATCTTCCCAGCGCGCGGCCTCGATCAGGTGCAGCACGAGCCGCGCCTCCTCGGGGGCCTGCCGTGCCACCCGGTTGAGCTGACGGTTCAGCACACGCTTGCCGCCGGCGTGGAGCCCGGGCGTGTCAAGAAACGCGACCTGCGCATCGTCACGGCTCAAGATACCGAGGATTCGGTGTCGGGTGGTCTGCGGGCGCGGGGTGACGATGCTGAGTCGACTCCCCAAAATCGCGTTCAACAGCGTCGACTTGCCGACATTGGGGCGCCCCAGCAGCGCGACGTGGCCGAAACGGTGTGGTGGGACAACCTCAATCATCGGGCAGCTCCGACAGGCGCGCCAGGGCGAGTTCGGCCGCGGCCTGCTCGGCGTTCCGCCGACTGGATGCGGTGCTGCGCGTCTCGAGCTCCGGTTCGTCCAGGCGGCAGGAGACTTCGAAGCGCAGCGCGTGATCCTTGCCGCTGGTAGCGACCAGGTCATAGACGGGCAGCTGCAAATTGCGCGCCTGCAGCCACTCCTGCAGCCGCGTCTTGGCGTCCTTCGGTGCGGCTGCCGCGACGATCGCGCGCTCGGTGAACAGGCGCCGAACGGAATCGCGGCAGGCGCTCCAGCCGGCGTCCAGATAGATCGCGGCGAGCAGCGCCTCGAAGGCGTCGGCCAGAATCGAATCGCGACGAAAACCGCCACTTTTGAGTTCGCCGGGGCCGAGCCGCAGACGCTCGCCGAGCTGCTGCGCGCGCGCGAGCTCGGCCAGCGCGCTGCCGTTCACCAGCGCCGCGCGCAACCGTGTCATCGCCCCCTCGTCGGCCCGCGGCTGCTGCTCGAAGATCAACTCGGCGACGAACAGGTTGAGCAGCGCATCGCCCAGAAATTCGAGTCGTTCGTTGTTCGGGTGGCCCGCGCTGCGGTGGGTCAGCGCGCGCGCGAGCAGCCCGGCATCGGCGAAGTGATGGCCGAGCGCCGCGCTATTCGGCGCCGGTGTTGGTGAGTCGCATCGACTTGTCAAACTTGCCGACCAGATCGAGGTTGTAGACGAAGGGCACGCGCCGCTCGTAGGAAATGCGCATGACGTTGCCGCCGCTTTCACGCGCGAGGCTGACCGCCGACAGCGGCACATCGTAGACGTACTGGACGGTAAACTGGCGCGCGAGGGATTGCTGGATCTGCGCCAGTGATTTCTCCGCCGAACCAGGCTCCTGGCGAACCAGCTCCATAGATTTCACCACCCCCATGTATTCCGTATACATGGGGATCAAGCGCATCGCCAGGTAGGCGAAGAAACCAAGGATGCACAGCCCGATCAGAAACCCGATCAGGGTGATGCCGCGCTGCTGGGCGACTTGCTTCATGGCTTTTTCCTCGCAGTTTGATTCCACGGCCCGAAGGTCAGAAAAGCACTCATTTGATGAGCTTTCCGATACGGCTGAAATCGATGCCGTCATCGAAGTTCATCCAGATCAGGAAAGCCCGGCCGACCAGATTTTCCTCGGGCACGAAGCCCCAGAAGCGGCTGTCGGCGCTGTTGTCGCGATTATCACCCATGGCGAAGTATTGCCCTTCCGGGACCGTCCAGCTGCCTTCGCCGTTCGACCAGCGCCCCGGCACTTCCAAAATACGATGCTCGCTGCCCATCAGGTCTTCGAGAAACACCTGCGCGCCACCCATGCTGCGCCCGGTTTCACCGGGTCCATCCCAGCTACCCATCGGCGTCTCGGCGATCTTCTCACCGTTCACGTAGAGCGTCTTGTCGTGATAGCTGATCTGGTCACCCGGCAGGCCGATCACCCGCTTGATGTAATCCTCCCGCGCAACCGGGCGCAACGGTTGGCCGCAAGGGCTCGCGCTACGCACGATCTCACCACCGCGCTCGCAGCGATAGCCTGGGTAGCGGAACACGAATACGTCTCCTCGCTCCGGTTCACCGACGGCGAGGATTTTCCGGTTCAGGACCGGCAGGCGCAAGCCGTAGGCGTATTTGTTGACGAGGATGAAATCGCCGACCAGCAGGGTCGGCATCATCGATCCGGAGGGAATCTTGAAGGGTTCGGCGACGAAGGAGCGAAATAGCAGAATCAGCAGCAGCACCGGAAAGAACGAGCGCGCATACTCGATCACCGTCGATTCGCGCAGCGCTGCCTGCGTGCGCGCCTCGCGCTCTTCGCTGGACAGTCCGCTCACCGCTTCGAGGGCCGCCGCACGCCGCTTGCGCCGCGGAAACAGGAACAGCCGATCGAGCAGCCACAGCACGCCGGAAACGGCGGTCAGGGTCACCAGCAGCAGTGCAAAATCAAAATCCATCAGTATTCCTTCGTCTGCGGTAGCAGCGTACCGGCCGAGCCGGCGGCGGGTCGATCAGCACGTCCACCCGCGGCTATTTGTCCATTTGCAACACGGCGAGGAACGCTTCCTGCGGAATCTCCACGTTACCGACCTGCTTCATGCGCTTCTTGCCTTCCTTCTGCTTTTCCAGAAGCTTTCGCTTGCGCGTCACATCGCCGCCGTAGCACTTGGCGAGGACGTTCTTGCGCAGGGCCTTGACGCTCGAGCGGGCGATGATCTGCGACCCGATCGCCGCCTGGATCGCGATGTCGAACTGCTGGCGCGGAATCAGCTCGCGCATCTTCTCGACCAGCTCACGACCACGACGGTCGGCGCCCGAGCGATGCAGGATCAGGCTCAGCGCATCCACCCGGTCGCCGTTGATCAGCACGTCCACGCGCACGAACGGTCCAGCCTGGAAGCGCTCGAAATGGTAGTCCATCGAGGCGTAGCCGCGAGACACGGACTTCAGGCGATCGAAGAAATCGAGCACCACTTCGGCCAGCGGCAGCTCATAGCTGATCTGGACCTGGGTCGCCAGATAGTGGATCGAGCGCTGCACTCCCCGCTTTTCCTCGCAGAGCTTGATCACGCTGCCGACGTGGTCGGGCGGCGTCAGGATGTTGGCCACGATCAGCGGCTCGCGTATCTCCGCCACGTTCTGGGTTGGCGGCAGCTTGGCCGGGTTGTCCAGGGTCAGCAGCGAACCGTCGGTCATCAGGATCTCGTAAACCACCGTCGGTGCGGTAGTGACCAGATCGAGGTCGTATTCCCGCTCCAGTCGCTCCTGGATGATCTCCATGTGCAGCAGGCCGAGAAAACCGCAGCGAAAGCCGAAGCCCATCGCCTCGGATGTCTCCGGTTCGAAGTGCAGCGCAGCGTCGTTGAGCTTCAGCTTTTCCAGCGCTTCGCGCAGCGCCGGATAGTCGTCGGCGGCGGCGGGAAAGAGCCCCGCGAAGACTCGCGGCTGCATCGCCTGGAATCCCGGCAGGGGAGCCGGCGCCGGATCGCGGGCGAGAGTCAGGGTATCGCCGACCGGCGCACCGTGGACGTCCTTGATCGACGCCGTGACCCAGCCCACCTCGCCCTCGTGCAGCGCTTCGCGAACCTGCCGCTTGGGCGTGAACACGCCGACCTGATCGACCTCGTGGCTGCGCCCCGTCGACATGACCAGCAGCTTGTCGCGCGGCTTCAGCTGGCCCTGCATCACGCGCACCAGCGACACGATGCCCAGATAGTTGTCGAACCAGGAGTCGATGATCAGCGCCTGCAGCTTGTCGCTGGAACGCGGCTTCGGTGGTGGGATGCGGGCGACGATTGCCTCCAGCACCGCTTCCACGTTCTGCCCGGTCTTGGCGCTGATCGGAATGGCGTCGCTGGCGTCGATGCCGATCACCGCTTCGATCTCGGCCTTGGCCCGCTCGATGTCAGCGGTCGGCAGGTCGATCTTGTTCAGCACCGGCACCACCTCGAGCCCCATCTCGACTGCGGTGTAGCAGTTCGCGACCGACTGCGCCTCGACGCCCTGCGCCGCGTCGACCACGAGCAGGGCGCCCTCGCAGGCGGCCAGCGAGCGACTTACCTCATAGCTGAAGTCGACGTGGCCAGGCGTGTCGATGAAGTTCAGAAGGTAGACGGTGCCGTCCTTCGCCTTGTAAGGCAGCGACACCGACTGCGCCTTGATGGTGATGCCGCGCTCGCGTTCGATCGGGTTGTTGTCGAGCACCTGCGATTCCATCTCGCGCGCGCTCAGGCCGCCGCACATTTGGATGATCCGGTCGGCCAACGTCGACTTGCCGTGATCGACGTGCGCGATGATCGAGAAGTTGCGGATGTGACGCATCGCGATAGGCGGGTTGTGCGCCGCCTGGGTCTCAGGCGAACGGTTGCGATAGGAGCCGCTGGCGACGCGGCAAGGATCCGGGCGCCAGGCGGGCTCACGAAGGTCGAACCCGAGGCGGCTGCGGGAAGTGGATTGGGTCAGCCAATCCCGTCGATTATCGCAGAAACGCGGTCAGCGCGCCGGCGGCAGCCTATGCAAAGCTGAAATGCCGAGGGCGGCCGTGAACAGCCGCCCTCGCCACGAATCCGGAGATTCACCACCGGGTTCCGGGTTGCGTCGGAACGCTCATTTCTCGTCTTTCTGCGGCACCGTCACCGCGATGAACTGGGTTTGGTCGTTACGCCGCACCAAGAGCATCACGGCATCCCCGGGCTTGACCGACTTGACCGCGGCGTTGAACTCATCGGCCGATTTGACCGGCTTGCGGCCGACCATCAGGATCACGTCGCCGGGAGCGAGCGCGGAACGCCGCGCGGTGGCACCGACCAGGCGGGTGATCACGACGCCCTCGCTGCGGTCGATGCCGAGCTCGCGGCGCTGATCGACGGTCAACTCGTCGACGGCGATGCCAAGTGGGTTGCCGACTGCCTCCGGAGTACTGGCAGCGCCGGCGGCAGCGCGGCCATCGGCCGGCTGGGTGCCGACCGTGACCGGCAGGCTCAGCATCTTGCCCTCGCGCCAAATCGACAGATCGACGCGACTGCCGGGCTTGGTCGAACCAACCAATGGCGGCAGATCGGCAGAGGTGTCGACATCATGGCCGGCGAAGGCGAGGATCACGTCGCCCACCTGCACTCCGGCCTTGTCGGCGGCGCCACCCGCAGTGACCATGTTCACCAGCGCACCACCGATCCTCGGCAGACCGAGTGCCTTGGCCTGGTCGCGATCGACGTTCTGGATCTGCACGCCGATCATGCCGCGGCTGACGTGACCGCTGGTCTTCAGCTGTTCGACCGCGTTCATGGCAATGTCGATCGGGATGGCGAAGGACAGGCCCATGAAGCCGCCGGTATTGGAAAAGATCTGCGAGTTGATGCCGATCACCTGGCCCTGCAGATTGAACAGCGGACCGCCGGAATTACCCCGGTTGATCGGTACGTCGGTCTGGATGAACGGCACATACTGCTGATCGGCGCCGGGGAAGCTGCGGCCCACTGCGCTCACGATACCCGCAGTGACCGAATGATCGAAGCCGAAGGGCGAGCCGATCGCGACCACCCACTGTCCGGCCTTGACGCTGGTCGAGTCACCGATCGCCACCACCGGCAGGTCGCGCGCCTCGAGCTTGAGCAGCGCGATATCGTATTGCGCATCGCGGCCCACCACCTTGGCGTCCAGCACGCGCCGGTCGGAGAGCCGCACGGTGACGCTCTCGGCGCCGTCGACCACGTGGTTGTTGGTGAGCACGTAGCCGTCGGAGGAGATGATGAATCCCGAGCCCATCGAAACGCGCATGCCGCGGCGCGGCTGCTGCGGCATCGGACCGAAGAAGCGCCGGAAGATCTCCGGCACGTCCTGCAGCTGATCGGCGCCATCGTCACCAACGTCGCCGGTAGCCTGCACGTTGACGACGGCGGGACCGTACTGCGCGACCAGAGCAGTGAAATCAGGCAGCTCGGCGGCCTGTATGCCGGCGCTCAACAGGAGCAGCAAGGCTGCTGCGAAAAGCGCGCGAAAGGGGTTGCGGCTACGCGTTGGAATCATGACCGGTTAGTCCTTGGTGGTTGTTCTTCGATGAGGCCGCGCGGCGACAAACTCGCGCCGCGCGGCACCCGCTGTACGGACACGCGCTTGGACGCGACCGAATTGCCGAAGTTCCGGGCCGACGGTGCCCGCTCAGGCCAGCTTCAGCAAGATGGGTCGGGAACCGACACGCCGCAACCTGCGGAGCAGGCGCACACCAGGACGCATCAGCTGCGGCAACGCCTGCACGCTGAGCTCAGCGATCCTGCATCACGCTCTTCGACGATTGAAGCTCCGCGGCAGCAGGTGGCGGCTGCGTCGGGATCATCAGCAGGTACGGCGCCGCGCTCGGCGCTCGCGCGACGCCGGCGCTGCGGCCCGGCCGCAATAGATACGGCTGCAGACGGGGATCGAAGACGATTGGTGCGCCGGATTCGGTGCCGAAGCTCGCCAGTTCCGCCTCGATCGGCTCCGCCGGCATCAGCATCGGGGCGCGGAACTCCTCGCGTGGAACAGCGCGTGGCGCCACAGCAAGAACCTCGGCCGGGACCGCGCGCGGCGGCCGCGCGCGCGCCACCTCGGCGACCTCGACGCTCGTCCCGAGCGGCTCCGGTCGGCCGAAAATCAGCGCGGTCAGCGCGACGCTCGCAGCGATCGCGCCGCCGGCGCCCCAGCGAACCGCGACTCGGGCTACCTGCTTCATCCCGCGCGGACCACTCGCCGCGAGTTCGCTCATCACCGCGTCGGCCAGCCCGGCGCGAGCGAGATTCATGGGTTGCCGCTGCAGCGCGTCGCGTGCCACATGCCAGCGCGCCCAGCGACACCGAAGTTCGGCTTCAGCGCCGATCCGGCGCAGCAGAAAGCGCGTCTCGTCCCGCGCAAGTTCGCCATCCATCAGGGCCGAAAGCCGTTCGTCGATCGAACTCGTCATCCTCAACTCTCCGCCAGCAGCGGCCGCAACCGCTCGTCAACCGCTTCGCGCGCCCGGAAGATGCGAGAACGGACGGTTCCGATCGGACAGCCCATCGCTTCGGCAATCTCCTCGTAGCTCAAACCGTCGACTTCGCGCAGCGTGATCGCGGTTCGCAGCTCCTCGGGCAGGCCTTGGACCGTGTCGAACACGGTTCGTTCAATTTCCTGACGCATGAGCTCGCGTTCGGGCGTGGCGGTCTCGCGGAGCCGACCGGCACCCTCGAACTGCACGGCGTCTTCGACCGCGATATCTTCGGTCGGCGGGCGCCGTCCAAGCGACACCAGATGGTTTTTCGCCGTGTTGACCGCGATCTTGTAGAGCCAGGTGTAGAACTGGGCGTCACCGCGAAACGAGCCGATCGCGCGATAGGCGCGCACGAAGGCATCCTGTGCAACGTCCTGGCATTCGGACCAGTCGTTCACGTAGCGCGAGATCACGCTGATCAGCTTGTGCTGGTATTTCCGCACCAACAGATCGAAGGCGTGACGATCACCCTTTTGTACGCGCTCGACGAGCGTTCGGTCCAGATCGCTGTCGCCCATGCGGGCCTACTCCCATTCTCGTCGACTGATCATTGGCGCGCGAACCCGCGACGCCCGGCGGAGCACCGGCAAAGCGCCCAGTTGGGGGCAAAGCGCCCAGCGCGCAAGCCAGGCACCGGCAGCCTGCCGCTTCCGGCGCCGGCCACCGCATGTCCGAAGCGCAACCTCGGCCACGCGTCCAACATGTTGACACGGAAACGCCGTCCACCCTGACTGTCGCGGACGAAACCCCGAGGGATCGCGGCCGGCCGCCCTTTCGCCCGTAGCGGCCGCTCGCGACCTCGCGCCCCCGCGGCCGGCTGTGTGCCGGATGGCACCGGCCGCGGAAAATTCGAGGTCGAACTACCGGCTCCGGCTCCGGCGGAGCAAGCTGGACGACGCATTGACCCGACACGCGGCTTGCCCGGATGATAGCGGCTTGTCCGGCCTTTTCTGGAGTCCACCATGTTCGAAGGCCTGCGCTTCCACCACTGGAAGATCGAACTCGACGCCGGCATCGTCGTCCTGAGCCTCGATCGCGCCGATCGTTCCGCCAACGCGCTGAGTCTCGCGGTAATGGACGAGCTGGCGGAAATCGTCGAGCGCCTCTCCTTCGAGAAACCGCGGGGCCTCATCATCCGCTCGGGCAAGACCAGTTTTGCGGTCGGCGCCGATCTGACCGAGTTCGAAAGCTACGCCGCCCAGGGTCGCATCCTCGACGTGCTGCAGAACGGCCAGCGCGTGTTGGAGAACCTGGCCCGACTGCGCTTTCCGACCGTGGCGGCGGTTCACGGCGCCTGCATGGGCGGCGGCACCGAGCTGTCCCTGGCCTGCAGATACCGCGTCGCCAGCCGCGATCCGGACACGCGGATCGGCTTGCCCGAGGTCAAGCTCGGCATCTTCCCTGGCTGGGGCGGCAGCGCTCGCCTGCCGCGTCTGATCGGCGCACCGGCAGCGCTCGAGCTGATGCTCACTGGGCGCGCGGCGAGCGCGGAAAACGCCCGGGCGATCGGCCTGGTCGACCGCCTCGCCGCGCCCGAGCTCCTGCTGCAGACCGCGCGCGAGCTGATCGAGCACCCGCCTGGCCGCAGCCTCGCGCAGCGCAGCAAGGCCTGGACGACGAACCTGTGGCCGGTACGTCAAGCGCTGGCCCCGCTGCTCACGCGGCAAACTGCGGCAAAGGTGCGCCGCGAGCACTATCCGGCGCCCTTTGCGCTGATCGACACTTGGCGTCGCGGCGGCGCCAGCATTGGCCAGCGGCTCAAGCTCGAGGCGCGGGCGGTCGCCAGGCTCGCCGCCACCCCCACTGCACGCAACCTGGTTCGCGTGTTCTTCCTGCAGGAACGCCTGAAGAGTCTCGGCAAGGATAGCGCGCACGGCATCAGCCATGTGCACGTGGTCGGTGCCGGAGTGATGGGCGGCGATATCGCCGCCTGGTGCGCGCTGCGGGGCTTCGATGTCAGCCTGCAGGACCGCGAGATGAAATACGTGCAGCCGGCGCTCGACCGCGCTCGCGCGCTGTTCGCGAAGAAGCTGCGCACGCCCGAACGCATGGAAGCCGCCCTTGCGCGACTCAAGGCCGACGTTGCCGGGGAACACATTTCCCAGGCCGACCTCCTGATCGAAGCGATCTACGAGAACGCCGGGGCCAAGGAGGCGCTCTACCGCGAGGCCGAACCGAAGCTCAAACCCGACGCTCTGCTGGCCAGCAACACCTCGAGCATCCCACTCGACGAGCTGCGCAAGGCGGTAGCTCAGCCGGGGCGTTTTCTGGGACTGCACTACTTCAATCCGGTGTCACTGATGCCGCTGGTCGAGGTAGTGCGTCACGATCAGCTCGAGGAAGCCGCCGAGAAGCGCGCTCTCGCGTTCTGCCGCGCCATCGGCAAGCTGCCCCTGGCGGTGGCCGGCAGCCCCGGTTTCCTGGTCAACCGCGTGCTGGTGCCCTACATGCTGGAGGCGGCGCGGGCCTGGGCCGAGGGGATCCCGGGTCCGGTGATCGATCGCGTGGCGAAGAAATTCGGCATGCCGATGGGGCCGATCGAGCTGCTCGACACCGTGGGCCTCGACGTCGCGGCCTCGGTGGCTGCCGAGCTGGGTCCCTTCCTTGGCCTGGAGATGCCGCCCGGCATCGAACAGTTCATCGAAGCCGGCAAGCGCGGCAAGAAAAGCGGCGAGGGCTTCTACAAGTGGGAGGACGGTAAACCACGCAAGCCCGAGGTCGAGTCCGGCTACCAGAGCCCGGCAGACCTGGAAGACCGCCTGATCCTGCCGCTGCTGAACGAGGCGGTTGCCTGCCTGCACGAAGGTGTGGTGGACGATCCGGACCTGCTCGACGCCGGGGTGATCTTCGGCACCGGCTTCGCGCCGTTTCGCGGCGGGCCGCTACAGTATGTACGCGATACCGGCGTCGGCGCGCTGAAGATCCGGCTCGATGCGCTCACCGCGCGCCACGGTGCGCGCTTCGCCGCGCGCCCGGGCTGGGACAATCCGCGTCTGACGGCGGGCGCAGCGCGGGGCTGAACGCACGCGCTCAGCGCGGTGCGAAGCGGCGCACCAGCGCGCGCCGCACGCCCGGCCGTTGTTGCGCCGGCCAGTCTCGCGCAATCGCCACCTGAGCGCGCGAGCACGACTCATCCAGCAGGGCAAAGTCGAGCTCGGCGAACGCCCAGTCTCCCGTGGCGTCGCTCTGCGCCAGCACGCCGCTCGCGGGGAAGCCGCGATCGATCGGGCCGTGAATTCCGGCGCGTCCGGTGTTGCGGTCGAGCGCGGGGCTCCAGCGCGCTGCGCCGGCGGTGACGGCTCGCGCTACGTAGACCTGGTTTTCCATCGCCCGCGCCTGGCAACCGACCCGCACGCGGGTGGCGCCGGCAGCGGTGTCGGTACAGCTCGGCACCAGCAGCAGGCGCGCGCCGGCTTCGGCCTGGGCACGCGCGTAGAGCGGAAACTCGATGTCATAGCAGACGTCGATCGCAAAGCGCCCGAAGTCGCTTTCGAAAACGCACAGCTCGGCGCCCGGTTCGAGCAGCCCGGTGCCGAGCTCATAGCCGGTGAGGCTCAGCTTGTCCTGAAAGCCAAGCGCACCATCCGGCGCCGACAGGCAGGCGCGGTTGCGATGGCGCCCGGGCGCAACCTCGAGCAGGAAGCTGCCCGCCAGCAAATAGATCCCGTGCCTTCGGGCCAACTCGCTCGCCAGCGCCAGGAAATCGTCGTAACGCGGCTGCAGCGCCGCCAGCGAGCGGGCCAGATCGGCACGGACCGCCGCCGGCTGCGCGGCGGCCGCCTCGAGTGCCAGATATTCCGGCAGCAGGACCAGCTGCGCTCCCAAACGCACCGCATCACATACTCGCACCTCGAGGCCGGCAGCGAAATCGGCGAAATCATCCGGCATTCCGATCCGGTAGCGCGCTGCGGCTAGCTTGAGCTTCACGTCGTCTCCAGCTCACGCAGCCAGAAGCGCAGGCGCTGCACGGTCGGCGCCGCCTGTCCGCGTTCGCGCCACTCCAGCTCGCAGGACAGGTCATCCTGGCGCCGATAGCCGCGCTTCTGCCAGAATCGATCCAGTTCGCGATACTGCGGCGGCCGACGCGCATCGAGCGGATCTCGCTCCACGGCGCAGAAGGCAGCCAGCGGAAACCCGCCGCGGCGCGCGGCGGCCTCGCGTTCGTCGAAGAAGCGATGACCGATCCCGCGCCCGCGCCAGGCCGGCAGCAACACGGACTCGCCGAAATAGAACACTCGCGCTGGCTCGATGCCGCGCAAGATGAAGGGCTGCCGCAGAGCTTCCATTTCGTCCGCCAGCGGAATCGCAGTGGAGGCCCCGACCGCTCGCTCACCGTCGAATGCGAGCACGAACAGACTGCCGGCGGACGCCGCGTAGGTCGCCAGATAGCGCTCCTCGTAGGCCTGGTCGCCCTCGTAGAGGTAGGGCCAGGCGCGGAACACCTGCATGCGCAGCGCCGCCAATGCCGGGAGGTACGGCCGCACAGCCTCGCCACCGAAACAGCGAATTTCGCTCATCTCGCTACGTTAGCCGCAGCCGGTCGCCCTCGCAAAGGGAGCCCGCCCGCCCCGCCGCTGACCGCTTGGCGCTGTCGTCGATTTTCGCGTCGTTTCTGGTCGATACTCCAAGCGCTCGCCGCCAAATCCACAGCTCGCACCATGCGCCCTACCCGCCACCTTCCCGATTTCGCCCTGGCCGCGCTCGCCACCGGCCTGCTGGTGATGAGCCTCGCCTGGCGCGTGCCGATGATGCTCTGGGATCACCTGGACCTGATTCCGCTACTCGAGGCGCACCAAGCCGGAACGCTGCTCGCCTCGAGCGCCTTCGACATCTACGGCGGGCACCTGCTGCTGGCACCCTATCTCGCGCTGCTCTCAAGCGCCGAGCTTTCCGGCGGCCAGACCTGGCTCGACTGCCTGCTCAGCTGGAGTCTGCTGCTGACGGCAGCGCTGCTGGTGCGCGAGTTCATTGGCGACAGTCTGCCGCTGCGAAGCGGCCGCGACGCAATGCTTTCGCTCTTGCCGACCTTGTTACTCTTGTATCCCGGCCATCTGGCCAACCTGCAGTGGGGCTGGCAGGTCGCGGTGTTCCTCTGCCTGTTCGGCATGATCGGCGCGATCCATCAGCTCAGCCGGTCGACGCTCGATTGGCGGCGCAATCTGCTCGCACTCGCTGCTGCGGGGCTCGCCTGCCTGAGCTTTGCCACCGCGATCGCGGTGCTGCCGGTTGCGCTGCTTCTGCTCGGCCTGCGTTAGGAGCTCAGCGGCGCTCGACGCCTGCCTGCGCTTCGCCCTGCCCTGGCTTGCCGGCTGCGCCCAGGTTGCGATCGGCTGGCGCAGGGTCGCGATCGAGCACATCGAACTCGTTCCGACCGAGTTGTTCGCCTACTGGTTCAACTTCCTCGGCGCCGGCATCGCTCGCTTTGCCACCGACCTCGCGCCGTGGCTCGGCGGCGGCGGCCTCGCCCTGCTGCTCATGCTCGCGCCGCGGGCCCAGCGCGAACCGCCGCAGCGACCCTGGCTCGCTCTGAGCCTGGTCGGCGCGCTGGCCGGCGCCCTGATCGCCGCCGGCCGCGCCGGACCGTTCGGCCCCGAACAGGCCTTCGTCAACCGCTACGTGAGCTTTTCCTCGCTGTTCTGGCTCGGCCTGGCGGGAATGCTGACCGCTCGCGCGCGCGCCCAGGCGGGGCGTGCCACGGCGACAGCGCTCGGCGTCATCGCGCTATTTGCGAGCGCCAACGCTCTGCACCTCGTCCACAAGGCTCGACTGCTGGGCGCCAGCACCCGCGCGACGGCAGCCAGCATTCGCGCCAGCTGGCCTGCGGTGGACCCGATCCTGCTCGGGAAAATCTACTTCGGGCGCCCGCAACTCGCCAAGGAGCGTCTGGACTGGCTGCACGCGCACCGCTACCCGCCGTTTGACCGGTCGAGCGCCGCGGAACGCCCTCGCTCGCCTTCGTCATCCCCTTGACCCCGACTGCCGCGCGGCGGCGTTTCAAGTGGCTACCATGACGTCCTCCGCCGCGCCGACCAACGTTTACCGGATGGCTGACGATCGCACTGACGAGGACTTGATGCTCGCCTACGCCGGGGGTGACGTGATCGCGTTCGAAGCGCTCTATCGCCGCCACCGCGCCCGCCTCTACCGCTTCTTGCTGCGCAGTCTGCAACATCCGGCCGACGCCGATGAGCTGTTCCAGGAAACCTGGAGTCGTCTGATCCGCGCGCGAGCGCGCTATCGTCCGGATGCACGCTTCGGCACCTGGCTGCTGCAGATCGCCCACAACCTCGCCCGTGACCACTTCCGGCGGCGCGGCACCTGGGGCAACGGCGATGACGCGCAAGCCACGCTCGAGGCGCTGGCGGCGCCCGCCAGCGAGGAGCCGGACCACCTGCTGAGCGAGTTCGAGCGGCGCCGGCGCCTGCAGCTCGCGCTCGAGGACCTGCCCGACGAGCAGCGCACGACTTTCCTGCTGCGGGTCGAGAGCGGGCTCGGCCTCGAGGAGATCGCCGAAGTCACCGGCGTCGGCCGGGAAACCACCAAGTCGCGCCTGCGCTACGCGCTGGCACGCATTCGGGCGAGGCTCTCGACATGAACGAAGAAACGCATGATTCGGCGCCGTTGCGCGCGCTGCTGCAGCGAGACGGCGGCGAGCTCGGCTCACTTTACAGGCGCCTGCCCCACATCGAGCCGCCCGCACGCATCGACCGCGCGATACTCGGTGAGGCGGCCCGGGCGGTGCGCGGCCTGCAGCCGACCGGTCCGCGCCGTTCTCGCTGGTTCGCCACCGCGGCCGGTCTGGTGCTCGCCGCCGGCATCTCCTGGCGGGTGGGACACGACTTCGCTGGCGCACCCCCTGTGCCGACCCGCCCACCGGTGATCCCCATCGAAGCGATCGACGCCACGACGCGGCTGAAGCAGGGGCCGGCGGAGCCTGCAGCCGCGCGCGAGTCGGCCGCGGCGGAATCGACCCCGCGGCGGCGCGCACCGTCCGCCGCGAAGGCAATCCAGACGCCTGTTCCTGCCGCGCCCGCGGTCGAGCAGAGCCCCCGACGGGAGGAACCCGCGCCATCCGCGGATGTAGAAACGGAGGCAGCGTCCGTGCCGCCCCATGAACACGCGGGCGCGATGCAAAGCCTGCAGAATCCAGTGCGCGATGGGCACCACGACGAAGATCGACAACCGACCGAGCGCATCCTCCAGATCCGGGCCTTGCTGAAGCAGGGACGACGCGCGGCCGCGCTGGCCGAACTGCGCAAGCTGCGCGAAGCGTACCCAGAGGCCACACTGCCAGCCGATCTCGAGCGTCTGCTCGAACCAGAAGCGCTACCCTGAGGGAATGTCTGAACCAGCCCGTCATGGCCGCGAAGACGGGCATCCGGCGACTTCAGATCCTTGAAATCAAAGGCACTGGACTCCCGCGTTCGCGGGAGTGACGCGCAAACGTCGACTTGTTCAGATACTTCCGAGCGCGCATCAACGGGCCATCACACTCAGGTATCACTTCAAGTACGAGTCGCATGTATATGATTCCATGCGTGCGATTCCGAGAAATTGGCCGGCCACGACGAAACTCCGGCGCAAGCCAGGGTATCTGCGGATGCACTTCGACGCGTGACGCGCCGTACGCTCAGCAACGACGCTCAGTCCACGTCGTCCCAGGGCAGCCGCGCCGACCCGGCGCGGGCGCTCGACTGCGGCGACGTAGCAGGACCGGTTCGCTCCCACACCGCGAGCACATCGCGAGTCATCGCGACATCGTGCACCCGCACTAGCGCAGCGCCATTTTGCACCGCAAGCAGCGCGGCGGCGGCCGAACCGGCGGCGCGCGCCGCGCCGCTTGCGCGGCCAGTCAGCGCACCGATCGTCGCCTTGCGCGACAGCCCGGCGACCACCGGCGCCAGCTCAACGAAGCGTCGCAACGAACGCAAGAGCTCGAGGTTGTGCTCGAGCGTCTTGCCGAAGCCGAAGCCGGGATCGACCAGGATCCGACGTGGCTCGATCCCGGCCAGCTGAGCCGCAAACAGGCGTTCGCCGAGAAAGCGATGCACCTCGCCGACCACGTCGTCATAGCGAGGATCGTCCTGCATCGTCCGCGGTTCGCCCAGCATGTGCATCAGTACGACCGGCACGCCAAGTTCGGCCGCCGCCGCCATGGCGCCCTCGCGACGCAGCGCATAAACATCGTTGAGCATGCCGGCCCCGGCCGCGACTGCGGCGCGCATCACCGCAGCGCGCGACGTATCGACGCTGATCGGCAGCCCGGTACGCGCCGCCAGCGCCTCGATCACCGGCACCACCCGCGCGATTTCCTCGTCAACGCTGATCTCACCGGCGCCGGGGCGCGTGGATTCACCGCCGACGTCGAGCAGATCGGCGCCGTCCGCCGCCAGCTCCAGGCCACGCTCGATCGCCGCATCGGCAGCTGGCCGGCCGTCTCCGGAGAACGAATCCGGAGTGACGTTGACGATGCCCATGATGCGGGGGCGGTCGAGCTTCAGAGCGCGTCCTGCGCAGTCCAGCAGTCGAGCGGTATCGAACATGAAGCGTCTCCTGCACGCAACCGACGTTTGGCCGAGGGGGAGAAGGGCCCTTTCGCGACCAACTGGACCCGGAGCACGGAAATTCTTCCGGCATCATGGTGAAGGTGTATCCGAGTGACCTGCCGGCTTTCTTCGGACCAAGAATTAGTTGAGGACAGCCACCGCGGTTGGGTTTGATTTCTCGTTCTGCTTCTCTTTGCTCTTGGCCATCCTGGCCTTCTTCGCTTCCTGTTTCTTGAACGCCTTCGGGGTCAGATAGCCGATGCTCGAGTGCGGCCTGTCGTCGTTGTAGTGGACGCGCCAGTTCTCGATCACCGCCCTTGCTTCGGTGCGCGTCCGGAACCACTCCATGCTGAGGCATTCATCGCGGAACTTGCCGTTGAAGCTCTCGTTCGTGCCGTTCTGCCAAGGTTTGCCGGGATCGTTCAACACGGTGTCGATGCCGGCATCCTTCAACCAGCGTAGCACCGCGTGGCTGACGAACTCGGGTCCGTTGTCCGAGCGCAGAGGATTTGGCGCACCGTGCTCGCTGACCAGCCGACTCAGCACCTCGATGACCCGACCCGCACGAATGCTGCCCTGTACGTCGATCGCCAGACATTCGTGCGTCCATTCGTCGACGATGGTCAGGCACTTCAACTGCTGGCCGTGGGTGAAGCCACCTGGGAGGGGCGGCGCCTGGTGGTCGCGCACGATCCCGAGCGGGCGGCCGAGCAAGGCGCCAAGCGCCGCGGCCTGATCGCAAGCATCGAGGCGGAAGGCGAGCGCATGGCCCAGCGGCTCGATGCTGCCGACGAAGGCAAGCCCCTACGCG